>JAUXMV010000045.1 GCA_030683155.1 Bacteroidales bacterium | reverse complement strand
ACTTCATGGACAGTAACAGAAAGTGTTTTATGGCTTACCGTAAGTCCAATGTCAGGAAGTAATAATGGCACACTTACTGTAAATTACGACGCCAATCCAACAACTTCGTCCCGTACTGGGCAAATTACTGTCACAGCTGGCGGTGGATCCCCTGCTGTGACTGTTACTGTTACTCAATCAGGACTTCAAGTTTGTCTGCCGCCGTGGCAACCGGTTACAAATTTGCAGTATAACATGCAGGTGATTGGTCAGATTTTCATAGATGGATCACTTTCAGGAAATTCTGATGACTTCGTAGGTGCATTTGTTGGAAATGAGTGTCGTGGAATGGCTTCGCCTGATCCTACTTCTGGCCTTGTTTTCCTCACAATTGGTTCAAATACTGCTTCCGGCGATCAACTTCTGTTCAAAGTTTGGCGCTCGGATCAATGTTCTGAATGTCCGACAAGTGCTCAAATGACTTTCCAGAATCAGTTACTTGTCGGTACTCCATCCGAGCCTTTTGCCTTCAATTGTGGACTAGAAGAACTTAACCTGAGTTTTGGACAGGGTTATACATGGTTCTCTGTAAATGTGAATCCGGGAAGTATGGCTGTGAGTAGTCTTTTTGCTAATCTGAATCCTTGTCAAAACAACAGAATTATCGGACAGTCATCATTCGCTTTGTATTTCAATGGAACCTGGATGGGCAGTCTGACGTCAATCTCACCTTCTCAAATGTATAAAATGGAGCTTTGTTCACAGCAAGACATTACGATTCAAGGACTTGGCGTACCAATTTCGCCAATCAATCTTGGCGCAGGATACACCTGGCTGGGATATCTTCCACAAGATTGTTTGGGAACGAACATTGCTTTTAACGGTTTGTCGCCAGCTCCTGCCGTTAATAACAGGATCATAGGTCAAACAAATTTCGCAATCTTTTTCGGTGGATCATGGATGGGTAGCCTAACACAACTATGTCCCGGCAAAGGTTATGTCACAGAACTTTCAAGCAACAGCATTCTGACCTATCCGGCATCTTCCAAAAATTACATCAATGAATCACCCGAAACACTAATTTCTCCTTCAGGCATCATTCCAAACACAGCTACAAAACAACACAATATGAATATTGTAGCTCAGGTATTAAATCCTGAAGGTGAAATACTCGACGCGACAGGTCTTGAATTGATTGCATTCATTGGTGATGAATGCAGAGGTGTGATTGCTACTGATAGTTACAGCGATGGTTTGCTGTTTTTGACTGTTGGCTCTGATTTTGAGGCTGGCGAGTTGATTCATTTCAAAGTTTGGTTACCAGAAACGGATCAAATGATGGATATAAAAGAAACTATACTTTTTGAAGCTTATCGTTTGCTAGGAAATCCAGCTGAACCATTCACACTTTCAACTTATGGTCTGACAGGCACAACTGATTTAAATGAAAACTCAACTTTTTTCAGCGAGCCTTACCCAAATCCATTTACGCATGAAACCATAATCGACTACAGCATCAGCAAACCTGCGAAAATCAGTCTTACTGTTTTTGACGGTCTGGGCCAGAAGATAAATTATCAGGAAATTTACAACAAAGAAAAAGGTAAATTTCAACTCATTCTCCAAAGGAACGATTTGAAGGCTGGTATTTATCATTACAGAATTGTTGTCAAAAATGATCTTGATCAAATCCATAAAACAGGAAAACTGATTGTTTGGTAGATAACATAAATAGAAGCAAAAAAGTGCACATTGGCGGCATGCTAATGCCGCTAATATGCTCGTTTCTAACAATAAAAACAATTCAATATGAAAAAGCACAGGTACATTTTCTTTTTAATCTTCATAACAGCCACCCTATTATTGATCCATAATAAAGCAGAAACTGCACCTCCAGGTTGGACACCCTTACCTAACCTTCAATACAATATGCAGGTTGTAGCTTTACTGCATTATGATGGTGGCACGAGCTCAACCAACACAAATGATATTGTAGGCGCATTTGTCGGAACTGAGTGCAGAGGCGTTGCCTCACCCTTTTCAAACGGTTTCATCTTTTTGACCATCGGCTCAAATTTGAGTGCCGGCGAACAGATCACTTTTAAGGCTTACATTGCAAGCCAAGACATGGTTTTTGATCTGGATCAGACGTTTCAATTTTCAAATCAGCAACAAATTGGCGACCCGGGAAATCCGTTCATATTTTCATATACAACACAGGCTCCAATTTTAAATGCAAATCCTTCTTCATTGTCTTTTGGCAGTGTTCAAACAGGAAATTGCAGCACCCTAAGCTATCTTCTGACTGGAAGCAATCTTACTTCCAATATCACCATCGCTGCTCCAACAGGTTTTCAGGTTTCCAATTCTGCAGGCAGCGGTTTTGCCAACGCTATTACAGTTACGCAATCTGGTGGCAGCGTAAGTCAAACCGTCTATGTCAGGTTTTGCCCTGTTGCTGCACAAGCATACTCAGGGAATGTTTCAAATGCTACTTCTGGCGCTTCTACTGTTAACGTTTCACTGACTGGCACAGGAACTTCCAATTGTGACCCCGGCTGGATTCCTGTTGGCAATTTGCAATACAATATGCAAATGATTGGACAAATACAGTTCAATGGAGTAACTTCCTTTAATGCAAATGATATTGTTGGTGCTTTTGTTGGTGAAGTGTGCAGAGGAATTGCCTCTCCTATGGGCGATGGCGGACTTATATTTTTGACCGTTGGATCTAATGCTGCTTCGGGCGAACAGGTGACTTTCAAGCTATGGAATGCTCAAACTTGTCAACAATGTAACTCATCTGCAGTCATTACCTTCGAAAATCAGGCTTTGATTGGTAATCCGGGGGCTCCGTATATCTTCAGTTGTGCTGCTGCAAACCCTGAGCTGAATGCTACTCCTTCTTCATTGTCTTTCGGCATTGTTCAAACTGGTAATTGTAGCACGCTAAGCTATCTTCTGACTGGAAGCAATCTTACTGCCAATGTCACGGTCACTGCTCCGACAGGTTTTCAGGTTTCCAATTCTGCTGGCAGCGGTTTTGCCAACGCTATTACAGTTACGCAATCCGGAGGCAATGTAAATCAAACTGTCTATGTGAGGTTTTGCCCTGTTGCTGCACAAGCATACTCAGGGAATGTTTCAAATGCTACCTCCGGAGCTTCAACAGTCAATGTTTTGGTTTCAGGAGAAGGACAATATCCCCCATTACCAGAACTTTTTAATGTTGGTGGTGGTGGTTCTTATTGTGCAGGAACAACACCAACAGGGGTTTCAGTAACATTAAACAGCTCGCAGTCAAATATTACTTATCAGCTTAAAAAGAACGGAACTGCATTTGGTTCGCCCATAAATGGGACGGGCAATGCACTTTTGTGGACGAATCAAACAGCTGGAATATACACAGTCGATGCAAACAATGGATATCAAACGGTTCAGATGACTGGCTCAGCTGTGATTACTGAATCACCAATTTTGCCAGTCAGTGTGAGTGTTCAGGCGAGTGCCAACAATGTTTGTGCAGGAACGCAGGTAAGTTTCACAGCATCGCCTGTAAATGGAGGCACTAACCCAGCCTATCAATGGAAAGTGAATGGAATTAATGTTGGTGGTAATAACCTTTCCTACAGCTATGTGCCTGTCAATAATGATGTTGTGACAGTTGTTCTAACATCCAATGCAAATTGCACAAGTGGTAATCCTGCAACTTCGAATGCTGTTACGATGGCTGTAAATCCTTTATTGCCAGTCAGTGTGAGTGTTCAGGCGAGTGCCAACAATGTTTGTGCAGGAACGCAGGTAAGTTTCACAGCATCGCCTGTAAATGGAGGTGCTAACCCGACCTATCAATGGAAAAAGAATGGAAACAATGTCGGTGGAAACAGTCCATCTTACAGCTATGTACCTGTAAATAATGATGTTGTAACAGTAGTTTTAACTTCAAATGCAAACTGCACAAGCGTTAATCCTGCAACTTCGAATGCTGTTACGATGGCTGTTAATCCATTACCGCAGGTAAGTTGGAACAATTTTGAACCCGATACGCTGTGTATTTTCTGGGAACCTATGCAGTTAACCGGGGGCTTGCCTTTGGGAGGGAATTATTCAGGCACTGGCGTGTCAGCTAACTTTTTCTCACCTTCAACTGCCGGATATGGTTCACACACATTACTTTACACCTATACAAATGAGTTTAATTGTACAGCAAGTGCCAACTTTACTGTCTTTGTAGATTTATGTACTTCAATTGTTGAAAAAAATGTCGAAAATGAGAAAGTCTTTGTTTATCCAAATCCTGCAAACACCGTTTTAACCATCAAATTTAACGACCCTTACCTATTGGCATTTGAACACAAAATATTTAATGTGCTTGGGCAAATTGTGAAAGAAGATAGAAAAACCCTTAAAAATGGAAGCCTGATTCACTTAGAAGGTTTACCTACAGGTTTTTATTTCCTCCAAATTATGTTTGATACAACTCAAACCACTACAACTTTTATAATAAAATGATTCTGTAAAGGTGCTTTTGAAAGCTGTAAATTTTTTGAGACTAAACTTTGCATTCTTTAGCTTCAAACAAATTGTTTCACAGAAATTATTCATTCTTCATGAAAGAGAATGAATATTGAATGATAACATAATGTTTTTAAAACTTTGATTCGTTAAGCAAACAACTTTATGTCAGACTAATAGCCTGAAGAAACAATTGTGTAAGAACCTCGGATTTTGAAGCATAGGTTTTTTACGTTAGAAACAAGACAATACTCAGGAAGGAAAGTACAGAATATACTATTTTACACTCTTACTCAATCTCAAAAGCACTACCATCGAGTGCCAGATCAGTGTTTGGAAATACCTCTTGCGCCTCGGCAAGCAGGGGGTTCAAATCGTTGTACCGCGATGAAAAATGTCCAAGCAAAAGTTTTCCGACATTGGCCTTTTTTGCAATTTCTGCAGCTTGAACTGAGGTTGAATGAAAGGTGTTTTTTGCTTCTTCTGTGAATTTTGACATAAATGTTGCTTCGTGATAAAGCAGATTTACACCTTTAATATATTCAATTAACGGTTCAAAATATGCAGTGTCAGTGCAATAAGCATAAGAGCGTGGTGGACTGAGTGTATGCGTGATTTGATTGTTATGAATAATTTCTCCATCATCGGCTGTGAAATTTTCTCCAGATTTAATGGCTCTTATGGTTTCAGGATTGGGTTGGTATTTTGCTACAAACTCAGACTTTATATTGGGTTCACCACTTTTTTCCCTTATCAGAAAACCCCAGGTCGGAATACGATGCAACACCGGAAATGAAAAAAAATCCAGATATTTTCCCGAATACACACATTTAAATCCATCTGAATCAAGTGGTTGAAATATCAGCGGAAAACGCAACTTTGTATCAGCAGCCTTCAACTGAATATGCAATATATCTATTAAAGCTGGCGGACCATAAACATGTATGGGCTGTGTTCTGCCGATAAGATGGAGCGAACTTAAAAGCCCAATCAGTCCAAAATAATGATCGCCATGCAGATGACTAATCAGGATATGGTCAATCCGCATTGCACTGATCTTGTTTTTCTTGAGCTGCATTTGCGTTCCTTCGGCACAGTCAATCAGCACATTACTACCGTTGTATTGCAACAACTGCGCACTTGCTGCCCGATGCAACGATGGAATGGCCGAACCGGCTCCTAATATTTTAAGCTTAAAGGGAATCATGGTGTAAAATTAAAACTTTGTCGCTCTGACGAATGTTAATGTTTTTGAAAAAGCATGTTCTTATCGCAATTAAGATAAAAGTTAAATTGGATAAAAATTGACAGAGGTTAAATAGAAAATGATTTTTTAGATAACGGATAAGTTTTAAATTACGGCCCAAATTAGCTAATGAATAAAAATGTCTAATAAATAAATCCAAATACATTTAGCCAATAAACTTGGAGTAACTTTGGATATCAGTTGTACAAAATTTTGAATGGACTTTCTGCATAAAATAAAATCTGTTTTATTTGGCGTTGCTATTGGAGATGCCCTCGGAGTGCCGGTGGAATTTAAAAGCAGACAAACGATCAGCGAAAATCCCGTTACTGACATGATAGGTTTTGGAACCTACAATTTACCTTCAGGGACTTTTTCGGATGATAGTTCTTTGACTTTTTGTCTTGCAGAGGCACTAACACTTGACTTTGATATAGATGTTGTTGCACAGAATTTCGTGAAATGGTACCAAGAAAACTTTTGGACTGCGAGGGGAAGTGTGTTTGATATTGGTATCACAACAAGCATAGCTATCGCCAGACTGGCACAAGGCGTGAATCCGGAACTAGCTGGAAATAATGACATTAATTCAAATGGAAATGGATCTTTGATGAGGATTTCGCCTTTGATTTTCTATTTGCTAAATAAGCCTGAAAAGGAACGATTTGAGATAACTCGAAAGGTTTCTTCGATCACACATGGCCATATTCAATCTGTAATTGCATGCTTCTACTATCTTGAGTTTTCCCGACATCTTTTATCAGGTGAAAACAAGTTTAAAACCTATAAAACATTGCAAAAAGAGATTCCTGTATTCCTTGAAAGGAATCTAATAGACCCCACTGAAACTGCATGTTTTAGTCGATTGCTAAAAGGCGACATTCATGCCTTAAGTGAGGATGAGATCCAAAGTAGTGGTTATGTGGTAGACACTCTTGAAGCCAGTATTTGGTGTTTACTAACAACAAAAAATTACAAAAAGGCAGTCCTTAAGGCGGTAAATTTGGGAGAAGACACCGATACAACAGCAGCGGTAACAGGTGGGCTGACCGGTCTGCTCTATGGATTTGACAAGATTCCATCGAATTGGATAAAGCAAATTGCAAGAAAAAATGATATTGAAAATCTGGCAATCAGACTCGCCAATAAAATCGAAGAAAACGAAAAAAATACAGCATTTTTAAGCGAAAAATTGAACCCTTTGCATTGAATGATCTAGTAAAAAAGCTGTCACCTAAGAGTAATTTTTGATGAGAAAGAAAATCAAATATATCCTCTTTATTCTTTTTGCAATAAGCATATTCAACCCTTTGCATTCCAGCATCACAGTTTTTAATAAAACTGAAGAAAAAAACAGCCATCAAGATACAGTTCCAATTAATAAAGCGCGTCTTGCCGCTGTTGTTTCAGGCACTTCGATTGCGTACGTCGGATCGATGGCATATCTGCAATGTGTTTGGTATAAAGATTCAGAACGTGTGCCCTTTCAGTTCTACAATGATTTTCAAGGATACAATCAGATTGACAAATTTGGTCATGCATATGGTTCATATCTTGAAAGTTACATTGGATTTCATTCATTGCTTTGGGCAGGAGTACCTCGCAAAAAGGCTGCAATATATGGTGGATGTTTAGGTTTTATGCTTCAACTTCCTATCGAAATATGGGATGGAATGTATGAAGGCTGGGGATTTTCATGGACTGATTTAGGTGCAAATGCTTTAGGCTCGCTTATTGTTGTTGGTCAGGAATTTGCATTTCAGGAACAAATCGTGAAATTCAAATTCAGTTTTAGCCCTTCACCCTATGCCAGGCAAGCCAATGGCTATCTGGGAAATGGTTTTGATGAACTTTTATATGACTACAATGGACATACCTATTGGTTTAGCATTGGTATCGACCGGCTGATAAAAAACGAAAATATCCCTCAATGGGTTAATTTTGCTATTGGCTATAGTGCAGGCGGAATGTTTGGAGAATTTGAAAACAAACATGCTTATCAAGGGGTAATAATCCCTGAAACTAAACGCTACCGGCAATTTTTATTTTCACTTGATATTGACTTCACAAGGATTCCTGTGAAAAATAAGGCCTTAAAAAAACTTTTCAATTGCATGTTCTTGATCAAAATACCTTTCCCTGCAATCGAAATAAACACAAAGGGCGAACTTAGGTTTCACCCTCTATACTTTTGATATTTTATATGACAGATATTGAGAATGTTTATCGATTCATCTTCAAAAGGCCGACATTTTTATTTCTGAATGACCGCATATCCTTACTTAATCATTAAAGCAATCTGGACAAGAAAAATCTTGACAAAAAAAAAGCCACACCTTAAAGGCATGGCTTTTTATATCATTCTGGAATCAAAGCTTATTTTTTCTTATTTGCCTTTTCTTCCTTTTCGAGGTCTTCTTTCAATCCAGCTAAAACATCGAGGTCACCAAGTGTTGTACGCTCAAGATTCTCATTGAGAATTTTCACGGCACGTTTGGTAGTTTTTACTTCACTGTTTTTGCCTTCAGCATCTGCAGTACGGGCTGTGAAAGCCTGATCTTCATGAATGCGTGAGTGCGAAAGGATGATTTTCTTGTTCTCCTTTGAGAATTCAATCACCTTGAATTCAATTGATTCTTCAATCTTGGCCTGGCTTCCGTCTTCCTTTTTCAAGTGACGATTTGGTGCAAAGCCTTCAACGCCATATGGCAAAGAAACAATCATGCCCTTGTCGGAAGTACTGATAATTGTTCCCTGATGGATACTTCCAACAGTGAAGATGCTTTCAAACACATCCCATGGATTCTCTTCAAGTTGCTTGTGACCTAAACTGAGACGACGATTTTCTTCATCAACATCAAGAACAATTACTTCGATGGTTTCACCAACCTTTGTAAATTCGGCAGGATGCTTAATCTTTTTCGACCATGAAAGGTCAGAAATATGGATTAAGCCATCAACGCCTTCTTCCATTTCAACGAAGATTCCAAAGTTGGTAAAGTTACGCACTGTTGCAGTGTGTTTTGAATTCACCGGATAACGTCCTTTGATATTTTCCCATGGATCAGGAATGAGTTGCTTCATGCCCAAAGACATTTTTCTTTCGTCGCGATCAAGAGTAAGTATCACTGCTTCAACCTCATCACTCACTTTCAGGAAGTCCTGAGCAGTGCGTAAATGTTGTGACCATGACATCTCTGAAACGTGGATAAGTCCTTCAACACCAGGAGCAATTTCAATAAATGCACCATAGTCGGCAATAACGACAACTTTACCCTTGACGGAATCACCCAGTTTGAGGTTTTCGTCCAGTGCATCCCATGGATGAGGAGTAAGTTGTTTCAAGCCAAGCGCAATACGTTTCTTGTTATCATCGAAGTCGAGGATAACCACCTTGATTTTCTGGTCAAGTTCAACGATTTCTTCAGGATGATTGATGCGACCCCATGAAAGGTCGGTGATATGAATAAGACCATCTACGCCGCCAAGGTCAATGAATACACCGTATGAGGTGATATTTTTGACTGTACCTTCAAGTACCTGACCTTTTTCGAGTTTGCCGATAATTTCAGTTTTTTGTTGCTCAAGCTCGTCTTCAATAAGTGCTTTGTGAGAAACAACAACATTCTTATATTCATGATTGATTTTAACAACTTTGAATTCCATTGTTTTATCAACATAGACATCATAGTCGCGGATAGGTTTAACATCAATCTGTGAACCTGGAAGGAATGCCTCAATGCCGAAAACATCAACAATAAGACCACCTTTGGTGCGGCATTTTACATAGCCTGTAATAATTTCTTCTTTTTCGAAGGCTTCATTGATACGATCCCATGAGCGAAGGATACGGGCTTTTTTGTGAGATAGTTCAAGCTGTCCGTTTACACCTTCCTGGTTTTCAACATACACTTCGACCTTGTCACCAATTTTTAGATTTGGATTGTAGCGGAATTCCGATACCGGAATTACACCATCAGACTTGAACCCAATGTTTACAATAACTTCGCGTGGATTTTTTCCAACCACAACACCGTCGATCACTTCGTGATCACCAATTGAGTTGAGTGTTTTGTCGTACATTACTTCCAATTTGCTACGCTCGGAAGCTGAATACTTTTCGCGTTTTTTGTCAACTGAATCCCAGTCAAACTCGCCCGCAACCTGTGGCTGGTGACGAACTTTTTCTGTTTTTACGGCAACTGGTTCTACTTCAACCTCTACTGCCGGAGTTTCAACAGCGGCTTCAACTACCGGTGCTTCAACTACTTCTTCTGCTGCTGGCACTGCTGCAGCTGTTTCTTCAACCGAAATTGCTTCGGTGGCTTCATCAACCTGGTTTTCCACCTCAGGAACAACTGATTCTTGTTCCTCGTTGACGATGTTTTCGTTTTCTGTCATTGAATTTACTTTTGTACCTGTACTAATGCTCCGGGCAGCTTCGCAAAGGGATTGTTAAACATTTATCTTTCATTTTAAGACGTTGATTACATTGGTTGTAACTAACTCCGGAAGGACTTAAAAATGAGGCTGCAAAAGTATAAAAAAAACCTTAATTAAAAGTAGCAAAAAGGCAATAATTTTACCAATATGGCAAATTTCAGACCTCGTAGCATTAGAAAACAAACTTGAAATACAATTAGTAATCCATATATAAGTAACTTTGCAGCCCTAAAATTCAATTTAAACTTCATTTTTATGGCCTTAAACTGCGGCATTATCGGAATAACCAACACAGGTAAAACGACTATTTTCAACTGTATGTCAAACACCAAAGCCGAAGCTTCGAGCTTTGCATTCAGTGCAACAAAATCCAATATTGGAATGGTTGAGGTACCTGATCAGCGACTTATAGAAATTGACAAGCTTATCAAGTCGGTAAAAGTAGTTCCCGCAACTGTTGAAATCGTTGATGTTCCGGGTTTGGCCAAAGGTGCCAGCCATGGCGAGGGTGTTGGCAATAAGTTTTTGATAGACATTCAGCAAATGGATGCCTTGATTCATGTGCTGCGTTGCTTTGACGATCCTGCCTTACCTCATATTGAAGGCTCAGTCGATCCTGTGAGAGATATGGAAATTGTTGACCTCGAGCTTCAGGTACGTGATCTTGACCTGGTGATGCGCAAAATGCAACGTGTCGAAAAACTCTTGAAACTCGGTGACAAAGATGCCAAAAAAGCTTTGGAAGTACTCCATACTTACAAGGATCACCTCGAAAACTTCGGCAATGCACGCACAGCTCCTGTTGAAGAAGATGACAAAAAGCATGTTCAGGAACTTCAGCTGCTTACGGCTAAACCAGTACTATTTGTTTGCAACGTTGATGACGCATCAGCAACTTCTGGCAATAAATATTCAGATGCTGTTTTAAAATCACTGGAAGGTACTGGAAATGAAATTCTTATTGTTGCAGGCAAACTTGAAGCTGAAATTGCGGAGCTTGAGGATGAAGCAGACAGAGAAGTATTTCTTTCTGATGCAGGCTTGAGTGAACCAAGCGTTAACAAATTGATTCGTGCCGCTTATAAAGCACTTAGTCTCCAGGCGTTTTTTACCGCAGGACCGAAGGAAGTCAGGGCATGGACTATCCGTCGCGGAATGACTGCGCCACAAGCTGCCGGTGTTATCCATTCGGACCTTGAAAGAGGTTTTATCCGCGCCGAAGTGATGAAATACAATGATTTTATCACTTACAAAACTGAGCAAGGTGTAAAAGACGCCGGAAAATTTAAAGTCGAAGGTAAGAACTACATTGTTGACGATGGAGATATTCTGCACATCAGATTTAATGTGTAATGTAACCCATTGATAATGTGTTAATTTTGTGCCTTGACAAAAATTAGAAGAATTTAACCTTCATCCGACTTTATAGCATTTAAGCAAAAATGCATTTAGTCGAAAACTGACATAAAAAAAAGCCTGCTAACGTTAAAACTACATTAGCAGGCTTTACTATTTAGGGACAATCTACAATTGCTTTTCTTTGATCAAATTTAATGCACTTCCAGCTTTGAACCAATCAATTTGGTTTACATTGTAAGTATGATTCACAGGAAACTCCTCAACAGTGCCATCTACATGATTCAGCCTCACTGTCAGCTGTTTGCCTGCAGAAAAACTTTTAAGTCCAACCACATCGATGCGGTCGTCTTCCCTGATTTTATCATAATCGGATTTGTTTGCAAATGTGATTGCAAGCATTCCCTGCTTCTTAAGATTCGTTTCATGAATCCGGGCAAAAGATTTTACAAGAACAACTTTAGCGCCTAAAAAACGTGGTTCCATGGCAGCATGCTCACGTGAAGAGCCTTCACCATAATTTTCGTCTCCAACGATAATAGACCCAAAACCAGCATCGCGGTATGCTTTGGCAGCATCCGGAACAGTTGATATCTCGCCACTTACCTGATTCTTAACAGCGTTGGTTTTTTCACCGAAATAATTTACAGCACCAATCAGCAAATTCTGTGAAATATTTTCAAGGTGGCCACGATAACGTAACCATGGACCGGCCATAGATATGTGGTCTGTTGTACATTTCCCTTTTGCTTTGATGAGTAAATACAACGAATGGTAGTCATCTCCATTCCATTTTGCAAAAGGCTCAAGCAGCTGCAGCCTGTTAGAATCGGGAGCAACAGACACTTCAATAACACTGCCATCTTCAGCAGGTTCCTGATATCCGTTGTCGTCAACCGCAAAACCACTTGGAGGAAGTTCAATTCCCAAAGGTTCTTCAAGCTGTACTTTCTCGCCATCTTTATTGATCAGAAAATCTGTCAACGGATTGAAATTAAGTGTTCCGGCAACAGCAAAAGCAGTTACAATTTCAGGAGAAGCAACAAAACCATGCGTATTTGGGTTGCCATCATTGCGTTTGGCAAAATTGCGATTGAAAGAAGTCATGATTGAATTTCGCTCACCTTTTTCTGAATTATGACGCGCCCACTGACCTATGCAAGGGCCACAAGCGTTTGCAAGGACAACACCTCCGATTTTTTCAAAAGTTTTCAAGAAACCATCACGTTCAACAGTGAAACGAACCATCTCTGAACCAGGAGTCACCGTATATTCTGACTTAACTTCAAGATTCTTGTCAATAGCCTGCTGAGCCACGGAAGCTGCACGCGAAATGTCTTCATAAGAAGAATTGGTACACGAACCTATAAGGCCTACTTCAAGTTTTTCAGGCCATCCGTTGGCTTTCACAGCTGCAGCAAACTGCGAAACCGGTGTAGCGAGATCTGGCGTAAATGGCCCGTTTATATGTGGTTCAAGTTCAGATAAATTTATCTCTATAAGCTGGTCAAAATACTTTTCAGGAGATGTATAAACTTCAGGGTCGGCGGTGAGATGCTCCCTAACTTTGTTCGCTTCATCGGCTACGATATCTCTGTTTGTGCCACGAAGATATTCCTCCATTTTGCTGCCATAACTAAAAATAGATTTCGTAGCACCAATCTCGGCACCCATATTGCAAATGGTTCCTTTTCCCGTACATGATATACTTTCAGCTCCGGGGCCAAAATATTCAACTATTGCACCTGTTCCACCCTTAACAGTCAGAATACCAGCTACTTTAAGAATTACATCTTTGGCTGAAGTCCATCCACTAAGCTTACCTGTTAGTTTTACACCAATCAGTTTTGGGAACTTCAACTCCCAGGGCATTCCTGCCATAACATCAACAGCATCAGCGCCACCAACACCAATAGCAACCATTCCTAGTCCTCCTGCATTCACAGTATGCGAATCTGTTCCAATCATCATTCCACCCGGAAATGCATAATTTTCGAGTACAACCTGATGAATAATACCGGCACCAGGTTTCCAGAATCCAATACCATATTTACTTGAAACTGTGGCAAGGAAATCGAAAACTTCCTTATTGGCATCATTGGCCGTTTTAAGATCTTCTACGGCGCCCAATTTTGCTTGAATGAGGTGGTCACAATGCACTGTTGACGGCACCGCAGCAGTCTTTTTCCCAGCTTGCATAAATTGAAGCAAAGCCATTTGTGCTGTGGCATCCTGCATGGCAACCCTGTCAGGATTAAAGTCAACATAAGAACCTCCCCGCTCAAACGGTACTGCCGGAAGCACATCAGACAAGTGTGAATAAAGAATCTTTTCTGTGAGTGTCAATGGGCGTCCCAACAATTTGCGGGCTGCTGCAACGCGCTCAGGCAGTGCAGTATACAACGCCTTAATCATGTCTAAATCAAATACCTTCATCCTGAAATATTTTAAAACCTTTGTGTTTGTGTGAATATAATAACAATAAAATCAAGCTTTTAATGCAAATTTATAAAAAACATGCAAACAAGCTGTTCAAATTTGCAGAACATTTTTTCAGATGGATTCTGCGGGCAAAAATTCTGGTGATTTAAAATTAATAGCGAAAAGAATACATCGTAATAAGACGAAAGTTTTGAAGCAGGACGGAATGAAAGCTTAATATCAAAAAATGAAAGGCGTATAATTTCAAAAAAGTAGCATCTACTGTTCCATCAAACCACGTCCAGTTTTTACAATCCGGCCGCTTTCATTAAAATCGGCAATCAATTTATCCAGGATTCCATTCACGAAAATTTTGCTTCTGGCGGTGCTGAAATACTTTGAAATGTCAATATATTCATTCAAAGTAACTTTGATAGGTATAGATTTAAATTCGGTCAGCTCAGTGAGTGCCATTTTGAGGATAATCATATCCATAATAGCTATGCGCTCAAGTTCCCAGTTTGAAGTAGATGCTGCAATTATTTTACCCCACTCCTCACTTTGTAAAATTGTTTTTCTGAAAAGATGTTTAACAAAAATCGAATCTTCGTTGGTCTCATCATTCTCGGTCTTGAATATGGTCGGCAGATTATCGTTTTCATTAAACTTTTTATCCGTAAACTTGATAAAATTCAATAAAAGATATGAAACGAGATGGAAATCATCTACGAAAAAGATGCTCTTTTCTTCATAGAAAGACTGAAGTAGTTCAAAATCGACAAATAATTGATCAACGATGAACATGATAAACTTCTTATCGGTTTCAAAACCTGAAACCGGATTATTCATATAACGCTCATACTCTTCCGTTTCACGGATTATATTGTAGAAACGACGAACCATTTCCTGTTCCTGAGACCAGTTGATCTTGTACAAGTTTTCTTTCTTTTGAAAATCGCGGTTGTTGTTGATGGTTTTGAGAAATATATTCTCTGAAAACCGCAAATTGGGATTCAAATCTTCTGCAGTTGGCAGATGCTTACCCTTGTTGTCCTCCAACCGACGTTCAGCAAAGTGTGCTGTTTCAATTAGAAATGAGAGTTGATAAATAAACAGTTCATAAAGCTTATTGATACTAAGTATGAGCTGGTTTTCACCCTGATCGATTTTTGCGTTTCCCGATTGAAAATAGGCGTATAGAGCCTGTAATACTTTAACGCGTAGGTGCCTTCTGCTGAGCATAATTGTAAATGAACCTTTGATGTATAAACAAGGCCGCAAAAATAGACTTTTTTTCGCAAAATCTTAGAAAAAAACTTATAGATTTAACGTTTCCCAATTTTTCTGAAACAACGGCTGAAAATATTGATATCCTTATAGATACTGTAGTCGCGGGCATAAAGCAGGTTTATTCTGCTTAGCAAACCTATATCTTCAACTGTTCGTTCGAATACATCTGACGGACAAAGAACACCTTCGCGGACAGCAGGCAACTTTACGGAAGAAGGCTCTGATTCCTTGCAATAACCAACCCAACTCAACCTTCCTATGAAAACTTTCAGCGCATTGGAAAGTACTTGTGCCGGTTGGGGAATGAGAAATAAAAATACCGGCCATCCTGCAATGACAATCGTGGAGGCCAATACATCAAACATGCGTTTATTTCTGCGATTGGCAAGCGTGTCAATTGCTTTTATATCAACAGCATACAAGTCCCCACTTGTATTTATGGAGTTGCTTCCTATAATTGAAAGACTGTCTTCAGGAGCAATTTTATAATTGATTTTGCTGTTATGCCACTCTGTCATTTTATCGATAATGGTCTGATGTGCAATATCTTTTGAACAAAAAATGACCTCATTGATTTTATAGATATTGATAATATCCGGCACTTGCTGAAGGTTTCCGATGCAAATATCATCAGCAACAGCGTTTGTGTCGGTTGAAACAATCCCAATAAAATCTGCTTTGATTGCAGTGCTTAAAAGAATTTCTTCAACGCGCCCGGCTTCTTCTTTACTACCAATAACCAGGAAACGTTTCTTTTCCTGATCTCCAAAAACAAACCCTTCGTAATTGAGAAAATGGCCGAACAAACGCCATAAAGAAATTACTGCTGTAAACCACACGGCTCCAAGAAAGATTAGCGCTCTGGAAAACCGGTATGTTTCAGGAAGCAAGCCATATACAACCAAAATCAATATTGTGCCAGCAGCAATACCACGCAGCGCCTTTCCTATTTTATAAGGTTTGTCATAACCTCCACTCAAGTAGATAGAAACCAGCCATATAGCAATGTAAAAAGGAATGACAACCACAATCAGCTCAAGTGGATAGTCACCGCCATCACGGTAGATTGTCAGTTCGCCCCAGAATGTTTTTATAAGAATTATCCCTGCATAGGCGGCCAAAGCATCAAGCATTGGAAGTGCAATGCGCTTGACAAAACGTGCTGCAATGGCTAAAAATGCCCTGAAATAAATTGCAATATTGATTAAAAAGGCAAAAGTTTTTGCTCTTTTCTGACTAAAATGCTTGCGGGCAAAAATTATCATGGCATTATAAAACACAAAAACATAGTTTACGCTGCTCTTTTTTGTGCTTTCGCCTTTGTAATGAATGATGCGGGTTTGCGGAAAATAATAGTTTTTATAGCCTGCAAGTGTGATTCTGTATGACAAGTCAATATCTTCTCCATACATAAAAAAGGCTTCATCAAGCAGGCCAATCTCGTCCAGGACTTTCTTTCTCAGCAACATAAAAGCGCCTGCCAAAACATCCACTTCATGTGTTTGTTCCTTATCAAGAAAACCCAGATGATAACGGGCAAATCTTTTTGAACGTGGAAAAATGCGTGAAAGACCGAATATTTTATAAAATGCAGTTGCCGGTGTAGGTAATCCGCGCTTTGATTCAGGAAGAAATTTCCCTTGCCCATCAACCATTTTCACCCCAAGACCACCGGCATCAGGATGTTCGTCCATAAATGCAATTACCTTCTGAAAAGTATCATCCTCAACAACGGTGTCCGGATTCAGCAATAAAACATATTCGCCCGATGAGATCCGGATTGCCTGATTGTTGGCTCTGCTGAAACCGGTATTTTCTTTGTTGGCAATAAGTTTTACTTCCGGAAATTTTTGCCGCAGCATACGTAATGATCCGTCAACAGAATTATTATCAACAACAAAAACCTCAGCTTCAATATCTTTCATTGCCTTTCGGACTGCATAAAGACATTGCTCTAAAAAATATTCAACATTATAGTTGACAATAACCACCGATAGTTTCATGCCTGAAACAATTTTTCTGTTTTCAATTTTGAGGACTTTCTTAAACGCAATTCAGAAGCCAAAAGTACATGCTTTAATAAACTTCTTTCGCTTTATCTCCAGAGAGGCTGCAAGATAAGACAAAAGTCCAGTTAATTTAAAAAATCATATGAAAAATATCACCAATATCATAGGTTTTGAAGCCGTATTTACATTTTGGAATCAATCAGTAATACTACCTTTGTAACACTTTAGAACGAATTTTCATGATTGAATACCAAAGTCACATTGACCGCATTCTACTCGAAACAAAGCCATTGGCTAAAAACGGAAAAGTTGCCGCTTATATTCCTGCTTTGGCAGAAGTGTCGCCGGAAAAATACGGAATCAGCATTTCAACACTCGAAAGGAAACAATTTAATGCAGGCGACCATGATATTTTGTTTTCTATTCAAAGCATATCCAAAGTGTTCACTTTTTCGCTTGCATACGCGCGTTTGGGTCATAAAATATGGGAACGCATCGGACGTGAGCCCTCCGGAACTGCCTTCAATTCGCTGATTCAGCTTGAGCATGAACATGGCATTCCGCGAAATCCCTTCATCAATGCAGGTGCTATTGTTGTTGCTGATATTCTTCTGTCGATATTTCCTGATCCAAAAAAAATTCTTCTGGACTTCGTTAGAGAACTTGCTAATAATGATAGCATTAACTATGATGAAAATGTTGCATTCTCCGAAAAAGTTACAGGACACAGAAATTTCGCTTTGGCACATTTTATGAAAAGTTTTGGCAACATTCAAAATTCTGTGGAAGACGTGCTTGATATCTACTTCCATCAGTGCTCACTTGCTTTGACGACCGACCAACTTGCATGTTCCTTTCTTTTTCTGGCCAATGACGGGGTTAATCCACACAACAACAAACAGATTTTAACAGCAAGTCAGGCCAAGCGTTTAAAAGCCCTTATGCTCACAACAGGATTATACAATGAATCAGGCGATTTTGCTTTCAGAGTTGGAATGCCGGGAAAAAGTGGAGTTGGAGGAGGCATTGTTGCAGTAATCCCAAACTTGCTGAGCATTGCTACATGGTCGCCACCATTGAATGAAATGGGAAATTCTATTGCCGGATTTGAGGCGCTCGAACGCTTTACCACCTATAGTGGCAAATCTGTTTTTTAGTTTTCTGGCTTTAGGTTTGGAAGAGGTATAAAATCATTTTCGCCTGTAATTTGACCAAACTCCTGTGCTATCCAGCGTTGCCGGGCTTCCTCAAGTAAAACCCTGCTGCTCGAAACAAAATTCCAGTCGATAAAACGCTCCTCAGGGAAAGGCTCGCCACCAAGCAAAAAAACCGTGGACCCCGCAGAGATTAAAAACTCCGGAAGCATGCTATTCTTTGAAACGACAAGTTGTCCTGCCTCAAAATTCTTTCCTTCAGCTTCAATACTGCCTTCCAAAATATAGATTCCGGCTTCACTAAAAAGCTCGTTCACAATTGAAAGTGTTTGGTTTGACAGGCTTTTCACCTCCACGAAAAAAAGTTTGCTGTAAACCGGGACAGGTGATTTTCTGCCAAAAGCTTCACCAGCAATGAGTTTGAATGAAACATCACCTACATTCCATTGCGGCAGCGATTCTTTTCCGGCATGATAGAAATCTGCTTCCATTTGTTCCAGTTCTTTTGGCAGTGCTATCCAGATTTGTAACCCATGCATTTTCTTTTTCTGGTTTCTAAGATAATCCGGCGTTCTTTCAGAGTGTACAATACCCTTTCCGGCTGTCATCCAATTCACTTCACCAGGCTTGATTTCAAGTACATTGCCCAAAGTGTCGCGATGCATAATGCTTCCTTCAAGCAAATAGGTGAGTGTTGAAAGTCCAATGTGCGGATGTGGCCCAACATCAAAGTTTTCGTCTTTTTCAAACAATTCCGGCCCCATATGGTCCATATAAATAAATGGTCCAATCATCCTTTTTGCTCTGTATGGCAACAGACGGCCAACTGTGGATTTTCCAATGCTGGCAGATCTTTCCTGAATTACTAGAAGGATATCAGACATGATAATTGTTTTTAATAATTTCAATTTTGTTTCAATAGGATTCTAAGCTTAAAATTTATGAAATTTTATTTATACTACTAATTTTTAAATAATTACTGCAATTTCATTGTCAGATTTATCCTCTTGCGGTCCAAATCAACTTCAATCACTTTAACTCTGACTTTCTGATTTATTTTAACAACTTCATTGGGATCACGGATAAAACGATCGGCCAACTGACTCAGATGTACCAAACCATCCTGATGAACGCCAACATCAACAAAAGCACCAAAAGCAGTGATATTTGTGACGATTCCATTAAGCTCCATTCCTGGTTGCAAATCACTTACCGACCTGATATTCTTTGAAAACTCAAACATTTCAAACTTCTGCCTCGGATCGCGGCCCGGCTTTTCAAGCTCATTCAAAATATCATTCAAGGTTTCTTTTCCAACATCTTTATTGATGAAATCATTGACATTGATTGCATTAC
This sequence comes from Bacteroidales bacterium, assembly GCA_030683155.1. Lineage (GTDB taxonomy): Bacteria > Bacteroidota > Bacteroidia > Bacteroidales > F082 > JALNZU01. The sequence goes on along the minus strand of JAUXMV010000045.1, from coordinate 120,216 downwards.
GCAAGTCCTTTTTCCCAATCAAATCAGTTAATGGCAAACCAATATTGCTGGCAATTTTCTCTACAACAGGATAGCTTTCAGGGTGAACAGCACTTGCATCCAAAGGATTCAGGCCTTCCCGGATTCTGAGAAAACCTGCGCATTGCTCATAGGCCTTTTCACCCAGACGACTTACTTTCATAAGTTCTTTGCGGCTTTTAAAACCTCCGGCCTCATTACGATAGCGAATAATATTTGCAGCTAGTTGCGGGCCAACTCCACTCACATAGGAAAGCAATTGTTCGCTGGCAGTGTTTAGTTCTACGCCAACGGCATTCACACAACTTTCAACTGTGAGCACAAGACTTTCGTGCAAGGCCTTTTGATCAACATCATGCTGGTATTGCCCAACTCCTATCGATTTCGGATCAATTTTGACAAGCTCAGCAAGTGGATCCATAAGTCTGCGACCAATGCTGACGCCGCCTCTGACAGTAATATCATAGTCTGGAAACTCATCTCTTGCAACTTTTGAAGCCGAATAAACCGATGCTCCGCTCTCATTTACCATCAGTGCCATCACTTCTGTTTCAAATCGGATGCCACGAATGAGATCTTCTGTTTCGCGTCCGGCTGTTCCGTTGCCAACAGCAATAACATCTATTTTGTATGAATTAACCAGATTCTTAAGCTTTTGGATCGTCTGTTTCACCTCATGATTTGGAGGGTGAGGATAAATGGTGTCATTGTGCAACAATTGACCGTTTTCGTTCAAAACAACGATTTTGCATCCGGTTCTGAATCCAGGATCAATCGCTAGCACTCGTTTTGGACCTAGCGGAGGAGCAAGAAGCAATTGTCTGAGATTTTCAGCAAAAACTCTGATAGCCACTGCATCTGCTTTTTCTTTATACAACGCTCTGACATCATTTTCAATGGAAGGTTCAAGCAAACGTTTCCATGAATCGGCAATAGCGAGTTTCAAATGTGGAGCAGACAAGCTTCCATCCTTTATATAAAACCTTTCAATTATTGGCAAAGCTTTTTCATTTTCTACACTCAGTTTCACTTTCAGAAAACCTTCATTTTCGCCGCGAAAAAGCGCAAGTATTCTGTGCGAAGGTGCCTTTGCAAGTAACTCATTCCATTCAAAATAAAGGCGGTAAGTCTTTCCCTCATCTTCCTTTCCTTCAACAACTGTGCTGCTTATGGCAGAAGTGCGGTGAAAAAGTTGTCGCATACGTTCACGAATAAGTCGGTTTTCAGCGACCATTTCGGCAACAATATCTCTTGCTCCTGCTAGAGCCTCTGAAATATCATTTACACCTTTTGAAGCATTTACAAAACGTTTGGCTTCCGTCTCAACCGATTTAAACTGTTGTTCTAAAAGAAATAATGCCAAAGGCTCAAGTCCTTTTTCCCGTGCAATTGTTGCCCGTGTACGGCGTTTTGGCTTGTAAGGAAGATAAATGTCCTCAAGTTCCTGCATTGTTGCAGCCTCTTCAATTAATTTCTTCAGTTCAGGTGTGAGTTTATCTTGCTCAGCGATACTTGCCAAAACTGTTTCCTTGCGCTTATCCAAGGCTTGTAATTGTTGCAATCGTTTTTGCAAAGCAGCAATTACCTCTTCATCCATTGAGCCTGTTTTTTCCTTTCGATAACGTGCAATAAAGGGTATGGTAGCACCTTCAGTAAGCAGACTCAGGGTGTTGCGTACATTTTGATAATCTAAGTTTAACTCCTTTGATATCAAACTTGCATAAATAGCAATTTCGTGCATGGTAATTAATTTGAAAGGGCTAATTTACATAGATTTTTACATCTGACTCATCCCTTTCTTGTCATTCTTTTGATCATATTTAATCCACTGAATGAACTAACAAACCATTGATGGGTTTCATTTAGCTATGATCCGGAGTCAACCAAACCTTCCCTGACTTTAGCCAAAAATGACCGCATTCCATCGCTGTCTTTTACTTTTATCAGATTTTTCAAATGCTCCAGCGCATCACAAATATTTTCCAGTTGCGGCAAAGTATAGGGATTGAAAAGAATCTCACTGAGCAGATGGTCATCTTCCGAAAGCAATCCGTGTGCAATAGTAAGATGCTTTTCGAAGGTTGTGCCGGGCGCTTCCTGATGTTTCATACAGGCGCCAAAAACCAGTGTTGAGGCAAAAGGCACCGACAGGGAGTAAGCGATTGTCTGGTCATGTTCTTCAAAACTATAATCATGCAAACGCAGGCCAAGAGGACCAAAAAAGCTCCTGAAAAAAGCCTTCCCTTCTTCATCCGATTCTTTTATGATGACGGCATGATGACGACTCAGATCATTCAAACTTGCAAAAGTTGGCCCAAACATAGGATGAACCGAAACAAATCTTCGTCCAGAATTTAAGTAAAAATGCTGCAGGCCGTTTTTAACAGACGCAATATCTGCTAAAATACAATCCTTCGACAAAAATGGCATTGCTTCTTCAAATGCTTTTCGGGTATGCTGCAGATTTGCAGAGTTAATTAATATATCCGGTTCAAAATCAGCTATCTCCTCAAGTTTCATCATACGAATTGTATTGAAAACATAACTCAATCGTTTTACTTCAGGGTCATAAACAGCAACTTCATGCTGAAGACAAAGTGCATCGCAGAGCCATGTGCCCATTTTTCCAGCGCCCAGAATAGCAATTTTCATACTTATGATTTTTTATTGGTTGATGAATTATTGAGTTTGCTGTTCATCACCTTACTTTGCAACAAAACCGATTCTTCATGTATTGTCTCGAAAATCTTATCGACAAACTCACCTCCAAGACCTTTTTGAACAGCTTTAAGGTTTCTGTCTCTTATAATTTCATTGTATCGTCGAGATTGGAGAATAGTAATGTTGTTTTCAAGTTTATACAGACCTATTGCTTTTGAAATTTTCATACGTTCACTCAAAAGCTCAATAAGCTGATTATCAACATCATCAATATGCATACGTAAGTCATCCAGAACCGTACGGGGAATATTTTCTATATCATGCTTGCGAAATTTAAGCGAATCAATCAACTTCCTGAGCTGCTGAGGGGTAATTTGTTGCTGTGCATCGCTCCATGCTTCATCTGGCCTGAAATGCGTTTCAACAATCAAGCCATTGAAGTTTATGTCCATAGCCTGTTGACAAATCTGAGCCAGAAGGGTTCTGTTTCCTGCAATATGACTGGGATCGGTCAGAATAGGAAGTTCAGGCAAACGGCGGTGAAGTTCAATGGGAATAAGCCATTGCGGGTGGTTGCGAAACTCACTTTTGGCATAGGTACTGAAGCCACGGTGAATGGCTGCTATTTGTGTTATCCCAGCCCGATTGATACGCTCTAATGCACCAATCCACAATTCCAGGTCAGGATTTACTGGATTTTTTACCATTACAGGTATCCTTGCACCACGCAATGCATCGGCAATTTCCTGCACAGCAAATGGGTTTGCTGTTGTGCGCGCACCAATCCAAACGAAATCGATTCCGTATTTTAAAGCCTCAAAAACATGCTGTGCAGTTGCAACTTCAGTGCCGACATACATTCCTGTTTCCTTTTTTACCTTTTGCATCCAGGGCAAACCCTCAACGCCAACACCTTCAAACGCTCCCGGGCGTGTGCGGGGCTTCCAAAGTCCTGCTCTGAAAATTTTTACCCCCAATGCTGAGAGTTCCTTTGCAGTAGCCAGCGTTTGTTCTTCAGTTTCAGCGCTGCAAGGTCCTGCGATAATGACCGGGCGGCTCATATCACAGCCAGGAAATGAAAAAGGTTCAATATTTAAATTTTTCATTTTAATAGTTTTTGTAGTTAGGATTTGAAGTTTATATTTTTGAGTCTTAGCAAAGCTTCTTTAATTCTGCTTTCGGGGGCACACAATGAACTTCGGAGATACATTTTGCCATTCTCTCCAAAAACATGGCCAGGCGTAAAAAACACTCCGCTTTCCTCTAAAATTATTTCCGAAAGTGCTTCAGCATCAGCATAATCATCAGGAATTTTTGCCCAAACAAACAAGCCAGCCTGGTTTCTGCTGTAACTGCATTTCAAAGTATCAAATATTTCCCGGACAATGCTTCTGCGCTCATCATAAATTTTATTCACGCTTTTATACCAGTCTGAACCCAGCGATAGCGCCACAACAGCAGCATCCTGTAGCGGCTTGAACATTCCTGAATCCATGTTGCTTTTCACCTTTAATATATGGTTGGCAAAAACCGCATTTGTTGCCGCCATGCCCATACGCCAGCCTGCCATATTATGTGACTTGCTCAATGAGTTCAATTCAATTGCGATGTCCTTGCTGCCTTTCACAGATAAAAGACTCATAGGATGATCGTTAAGAATAAATGCATAGGGATTGTCATTACAGATTAAAATATTATGCTGCTTTCCGAAAGTGATTAATCCTTCAAAAAAGTCTTTGTTGCAAACAGCACCTGAAGGCATCTGAGGATAATTGACCCACATCATTTTGACGCCATTAAGTCCATTTTTCTCTATTTGAAACAAATCCGGAATCCATCCTGTGTCTTCATTCAAGTCATAAAAAATGGGTTCAGCACCTGTAAGCCTTGCTGCAGCAGCATATGTTGGATAGCCGGGATCTGGAATCAGTACTTTATCACCCGGATTCAAAAAAGCCATAGAAATATGCATGATGCCTTCTTTAGAGCCCATCAATGGAATAATTTCATTTGATGGATTCAAATCAACTTCAAAATAGTGTTTATACCAGTCGGCGTATGCATTTCGCAAAGCATCGGTTCCCCTGTAACTTTGGTATCCGTGATGTTCCGGAATTATAGCCGATGTTTGTAAAGCTGCTATCACCTCAGGTGCCGGTGGAAGATCGGGACTTCCAATTCCTAGATTGATTACATCGACTCCTTCAGATCGCATTGAACTGATTTGCTGTAGTTTCTGAGAAAAGTAATACTCATTCACCGATTCGATGCGCGTTGCAGGCAAAATGACCTTTGGCCTTTCTATGTCAGTTTTTCTCATATTGCAATTTTTGCAGGGATGGCATTCATTGTTCTTGATTCGTGGGTTTCATATTCACCCAACACTTCAAGTCCTATCGAAAGCGGTCGGATTGCATCAAGGGATTGCCGATAACGGTGATAGTCGGAAAAACCAAGATCTATATAAAAAAGGTACTCCCATTCTTTTCCGATTACAGGAAGAGATTGAATTTTTGTAAGACTCACACCATAAAAAGCTAAAACACTCAACACCCTTGACAAACTTCCCGACTCGTGAGGCAAGGAAAAAACCAATGATGATTTGTTAATGTTTTCTATCAAAGGCAACAATCCTGAATGCGTTTGCTCTGCATGTCCAACCAATAAAAATCTGGTGAAATTATGTGGATTGGATTCAATATCAGATGCAAGTGTTTCAAGTTCAAATAATTGTCCTGCGAGGCTACTTGCAATGGCTGCAATTCTTTTTCTTGACTCCTTTCGAATCATTTTAGCACTTAATGCAGTATCTTCAGTTTCAATCAACTTTAAATGAGGGTGTTTCAAAAGAAAATCTTCACATTGAGCCAGAGCCATCGGATGCGAGTGTACCTCACTGAGATCACTCAAATTTTGTCCCGGCAAAGCAAGCAACTGATGCGAAATTTTCATTTTATGTTCTCCTAGGATCCTCATACCACTTTTACGCATAAGGTTGTAATTGGCCAAAAGGCTGCCGGCCAAAGTATTTTCCATTGCAACCAGTCCAAACATGGAAGGGCTTTCAGATAGTTTATCGAACAATTCTCTGAAAGTCATGCACGGCAAAACTTTAATCGGAAGATGTCCAAAATATTCACGTGCTGCCAGATCATGGTTCGAACCCTCAAATCCTTGTATGAAAACTTGTATCATAATATCATTCATTTTAGAAAAAATAATGTCAAAAAAAAATCCTGCCTTTGGGGCAGGATTCGCAATTTCTTTTTGTGTTTTTCATGTCAGCTAAACACACGATCCTCCCCCTTTGCTTACGCTTCCAAAAAAGAAATAATAATAAAAGGAGGTTTGAGTGTTCATTGTTATATGATTTACGCCGCCAAAAGTAGGATGTTTTATAAATACATTGCAAGGAAAAAATGTATAATTTCTAAAATAATTTCTATGTGTTTGACAGGATGTGCTTTACATACAAAGAAAAACAGGTAATCTGATGCTTATTTAAGCAATTTTCAGAATTATAACCCTGATAAAACGATTTCACATCAGGCTTGAAAACTAATGTTAATGGCGAGTCAGTGCCTATTTTGCTTTCAAATGTTTTGAGTATTTTCGCAAAATATTCAATCAACTTTTTTAAAGTCTAATAATGCAGCAATACCAGATCAATATGAGTTACAAGATTCAACGAAAGGTCTTATTAATACAAAAATTCATTGCAATTGCTTTTCTCGCATGCCTGCTTATCACCTCAAACACAACATGGTCTCAAAATTCAATTTCCGGAACCATACATGGTTACAACAATAAGACCATCAATCTCTTAATGATAAGAGGCGACCAGAAACTGGCAATAGATTCTGTCAGAACCAACAATGAAGGGCATTTCAGTATCATTCCACGCTGGAAACTTATTCCGGGAATGTACCTTTTAAGAACTGCTGAAGGGAATTCGATCCGGATTTTGTACAACAACGAAGATATTCGTCTTGTTTCAGGTGGTGTTGATGACGCTTCTGTCGTTGAATTTGTTCAATCTAAAGAAAATCAGCTTTGGTATGAATATTTTATTTTGAAGAGCAAAACACAGTATATGCAGGATCTTCTGAAACCAATCATGCAGCAATATCCTCAAGATGAGCTTTTTTACCTGCAGACAAAGGAAGAATACAATAAACTTCAGGTAAGTTTACACGAAAAAGCGAATAAAATCATCTCAAGCCACCCTGAAACAATGGCCGCGAGGTTTATCCGAACAGATTTATCACCAATAATAGATACTGATTTAAGCTTTGATGAACAAAGAGCCTTACTCAAAAAGCGTTTTTTTGCTGAAACTGATTTTTCTGACACCTTATTAATTCAGTCAGATATTTTATCACGTAAAATGATTGATTTCTTGTCGCTTCACCAACGACCAAATATGAGTATGCCCGAGCTTCAGCTCGAATTCATCCGCGGTCTTGATGAAATATTAAAGCTTGCATCAGTGGAGAACAAAATGTACTTATTTGTCATTGAATTCTTTATTGAAGGTTTTTATCAAATGGGACTTACAGGGGTAAGCGATTATTTAAGCACTTTGCCGCACTTGAACAGCGATTGCATGGATGTGGAAACACTGATGCAAATTGAGCAGATTGTAGGTCCTCATCGAAAAATTATCACTGGATCAGCTGCTCCTGACATTGTTTCGGTTGATATTGAAGGAAAGCCATTTGATCTTAAAAAACTTGAAAGCCAGAAAACAATTCTTGTTTTTTGGTCAATAACATGTCCTCACTGTCTTGAACTTTTACCAGAATTGAAACAGTTCGGTAAAGAAAACCCGGAAGTGACAATCGTTTCCATCATTATGAGTCCGAATAGCAGCACTTTAAAAAGTCTGATAGAACAAGGAGAACTCGACTGGATTCATATCACAGATGGCAAAGGCTGGGAAAGTCCAATCGTTGAATCCTACATGATTTACGGAACTCCTACCCTCTTTCTACTTGATGCGGATAAGAAAATTCAATCCAAACCTTCAGGTATGGCAGAGTTAAAAGCAGTCTATAAATTGAAATAACAGGTATACAACAAAGCATTATTGCATTGGTTTTGGTAGACTTTGGTCATAACAACTTAATTTTTAATCAACTACAACTTCTTCTAACTTAAAAAGCAATGGTGCAAAGTATCATATTTTTAACATATCTCAAATGTCCCACAAACATGGGATTCACTATTTTTGGCAATTGAAAAAGAAAACTTTTATGTTTAATAAATCGAAACTCCTTCTCTCGGCTCTCATTATTCTGTTCACATTCATTTTTATACCCGTTGAAAGTTTTTCCCAACGGCAATTGCCGGGCTCTGAGCTTGAGAATCGTTGGGTTGACTCGGTTTACAATAGTCTTGGCACAGCAGAAAGGATCGCACAACTGATGGTTGTCAGAGCCAATCAGCCGGATAATGCATATGATTCACAGATTGATGAATATATTAAAAAATACAATATTGGAGGTGTAACTTTCTTTAAAGGTAAGCCCGAACAGCAATTAATTCAGACAAACCGTTGGCAGCAACTTTCGAAAACACCGCTTTTCATTAGTATCGATGCAGAATGGGGATTATCTATGCGGCTTTCAGGAACTGTTTCCTACCCTTTGCAAATGACGCTGGGCGCCATTGAAAACGATAACCTGATTTTTGAAATGGGACGACAGATTGCGGAACAATGCCAGCGAATGGGTATTCACATCAACTTTGCACCAGTGGTTGATGTAAACAACAACCCTGCAAACCCCGTAATTGGGATGCGTAGTTTTGGCGATACACCTGAAATAGTTTCAAGCAAAGGAATTGCCTACGCGCGGGGATTAAAGGCAGGAGGAGTTATTGCCACGGCCAAGCATTTTCCTGGTCATGGCGATACGCAAAATGACTCCCATTACACCTTGCCGGTTATTCTGCATTCGAGGAGTCATCTCGATTCAACAGAACTTAACCCTTTTAAGAAAATCATAGATGACGGCGTTGATGGCATTATGATTGCACATCTTGACATCCCATCTCTTGATAGTAAACCAAATACACCCTCGACACTTTCTGAAAAAGTTGTGACCGATTTATTGAAAAATGAATTAGGCTTTAAAGGACTTATTGTTACCGATGGACTTGATATGAAAGGTGTTACCTCCGTTCATCCCCCCGGAACAATTGAACTTCTGGCTTTAAAGGCAGGAAATGATATCCTTCTGCTGCCCGAAAATGTGCCGTTGGCTATTGAAATGATTAAAACTGCCATCGAAAAAGGTGAACTTCCCGAAAGCCGTCTTGAAGAAAGTTGCCGAAAAGTGCTGAGATATAAATACAGAGCTGGCCTCAATGCATACAGGCCTTCATTTATTGAGCAACTGAATGCTGACCTTAACAAGCAGGAATATAAAAATCTTGCGGACAAGCTTATTGCTGAAGCCATTACAATCGTAAAAAATGATGATGGCTCCATCCCTTTGCAAAAAGACAATTTGAAATGGGCATTGCTTACGATCGGTTCTGAAAAAGCCTCATCCATGAATGGAATTCTTTCTGAAGCCGGATTTAAAACCACAACATTTCAACTCAACAAAAATGCAACAAAAGAACAGATTTCCAGCTTGCAAAATCAGCTGAAGAGCTTTGACAAAATCATCGTAAATATTCAAAACACCAATATACTGGCAAACAGAAAATTTGGTATTGAAGATGCTGCAATCGCTTTCCTCAATGAGCTTTCAAAGAGCAAGTCGCTAATATTGAATGTTTTTGCTTCACCCTATGCACTGGATTTTTTAAAGATCAACGAAAACTACAAGGCAATTGTGATAGGTTATCAAGATCGGCAAGATGCTGTGAAAGCAGTTTCAGAAATCCTTTTAGGAAAAAAGCAAGCCTCAGGAAAGCTTCCGGTTACTTTGAAAACCGGTTTTCCAGCAGGGCATGGCATCACAGCCTCAGCCACAATTTACGAAACTGAGACTGTAATACCTGATTTTTTCGAACCCACATTTCAAAATGTCCTCAGCGAAAAATTTATAAGAAAGATTGATTCAATTGCACTTGATGGGATACAGAAAAAAGCTTATCCCGGTTGTCAAATCGTAGCTTTACATGATGGAAATCTGATTTATATTAAGTCTTTTGGACATCTTACCTACGAAAAAACTGATCCTGTAACAGACACAACCATCTACGATCTTGCCTCTTTAACAAAGGTGCTGGGATCAACATTGGCGATGATGAAACTCTATGAAGACAGTCTTGTTTCACTAAATGCAAATCTTGGTTATTTTTTCCCTTACATGAGAAAAACAGATAAGGCAGACATCAAACTTATCGACATTTTAACGCACCAATCCGGATTTGACGGTTGGATTGCTTATTATCTCAAAACATTAAATAAAGATGGTTTTGACCCCAAAATCTACAGCAATTCCATGAGTCCTGAGTTTCCATTAAGAGTTGCCAAAGACCTTTATATAAACAGGGCATACAAACACAAGCTTTTTGATGAAATTGTCAAAAGCAAGCTGAAAACAAAAGAATACCGTTACAGTGATCTGGGATTTTACTTTATTCCTGAGATCGTTTCACTTGTAACAAATGAAGAGTTTGACATCTACCTGCAAAGACAATTCTATAGGCCACTTGGTTTAAAATATCTGGCTTTCAGACCACTTTTCCACTTCCCGGAAGCACAAATAGCTCCAACTGAAAATGACATTGCATTTCGCAAGCAACTTTTAAGAGGTACAGTACATGATCAGGGAGCCGCCTTAATGGGAGGCATTTCAGGACATGCCGGTTTGTTTGGCAATGCAATGGATGTTGCCAAAATAATGCAGATGCTTCTCAATGAGGGCAATATCAACGGTGTTCAATACATTAAACCTGAAACAGTTAAATACTTTAATACGGCACATTTTGCAGATAAACAAAATCGGCGTGGAATCGGGTTCGATAAGCCTCCATTGAATAAAACCGATAAAGGCCGGTCGATGGCTGATTCAGCTTCAATGCAATGTTTTGGACATACAGGTTTTACAGGCACTTTTGCTTATGCCGATCCGGCGAACAAACTTGTTTTGGTTTTCCTCTCAAACCGTGTTTTCCCTGACGCCAAGGACAACCTGCTTGCAAAAATGAATATCAGATCCAAGATTCATGACTTGTTTTATCAAGCCCTTAAAACCAATACAGCAATGAAGTAATCATGTATATCATTGATATTTAATAAATTAAATCGATCACGAAAAGTGATATTATAGATTTCCTTCAAAAGTTAGAAAAGAAATAAATAATTAAAACGGTAGATATGAAAAAAGATTCCATCAAATCAGTTTTACTTTGGACTTTGTCAGTTGTTCTGATGCTGACGCTTGCAATTTATCAACGTACAACTGGCCCCACTTACCCTGTGCGCGGAAAGGTCGAAATCAAAGGTGAAACTGTCAAATTCAAACTCCTGCGAAGTCATGATACCGGCATAGATGCACCAGTAGAAATCGCTGTTCCGGAAGGCATAAAAGCTGTCTTCAGGTACAAACGCTTTAAAAGTCATGATGAATGGACGGCTGTGGAGCTTTCGGAGAAAGATGGAAAGATTAATGTAGGCGTGCCCAATCAGCCACCTGCAGGAAAAGTCCAATATCAGATTGCGTTAATGGATGGCGAAAAAGCTTATCCGCTTACCGAAGAACCTGTTATAATTCGTTTCAAAGGTGTGGTACCGGATTTTGTTTTAATTCCTCATATATTTTTCATGTTTTTCGCTATGGTTTTCAGCATACGCACTGGTTTTGAAGCTATTCTGAGAAGAAATCAAACCTATAAGCTTACCTCAATAACCTTGTTCTTATTACTCCTTGGAGGCCTTATTCTTGGTCCGATTGTTCAAAAATATGCCTTCGATGCTTACTGGACAGGCTGGCCCTGGGGGCATGACTTAACAGATAATAAAACCATCGTTGCATTTATTTTCTGGCTGATTGCGTGGTTTGTTCTCAGAAAAAAACCTGAAAACCGCCTATGGCCTTTGGTAGCAACTTTTGTTATGCTGGCTGTTTATTTGATTCCGCACTCTGTTTTAGGCTCCGAAATTGATTTCACAGAACTTGAACCACATCCTAATCAAACCGAAATTACACAATGACAATTATCATCATCGCCTTTACTGCGCTTTTTTCGATACTGGCTTTCAACAATATAGACTTGTTCCACCAACTAAAATTCAATGCCTGGCTTATAAAAACCAAAAAGCAAGGCTGGCGATTTTTTACTTATGCATTTGTACATGCGGGTTGGACGCACCTTGCAATAAATATGTTCGTGCTTTATTCCTTTGGACGTAATATCGAGAGTAGCTTTAACAGCATCTTCGGATTCCCAAAAGGACTGATCAATTATGGAATGTTGTATGTTGGCGGTATTATTTTTTCGACACTTTTCGATTTTGGTAGACAAAAGAACAATCCCTATTACGATGCTGTTGGAGCATCTGGTGCAGTTGCAGCAATAGTTTTTGCAAGTATTTTAATTGCTCCCAAGATGTCTCTCTTTTTGTTTCCGATTCCAATTCCCATACCAGCCTATATTTTTGGCGGTCTTTACTTAATTTATTCAGTCTATATGGGTAAACGCGGGCAGGACAACATCGGTCATTATGCTCACTTTTTTGGTGCAGTTTTTGGGTTTGTTTTTACATTGCTGCTAAAGCCAAGCTTGCTGGAAAAGTTTATTCAACAATTTTTAGGCTAGTATTGCATCTATTAGGTCTCAAATATTCTTTGCTAAATTTGAGGATTTTAGATTTCTTTTCCGGAAAGAATGCGAATAATCGATTGATTTTCAATTAATTAGCATTAGTTCATTTCGGGATCGACTGGAAAACTACGCCACAAATCGTAGGTTGGCCCCATTCTTTGCAAGAAGTGATTCCACATTTTGTTGGACTTTGTTTTGAGTAGAGAATTCAGATTGGTTTCGGAAACTACCCATGCATTGCGCTTCAATTCTCCTTCAAGCTGAAGCGATTCCCAACCTGAATAGCCAAGAAAAAATCTTATATTTTCACTTTTAAGCGATCCAATCGTCATTAATTCCTTTACAGCTTCAAGCTCTCCTCCCCAGTATAATCCGGGTATAACCTCTTCACTTCCTGGTATTTCATTGCCTAAAGTATGCATAAAAAACAGATTATCAGTCTGTACAGGTCCACCAATGTATACCATTGCATTAAAAGGAGGAAAATCAAGAATAATATCATTAAAAGTCGAGCCTGAAGGTTTATTCATAACAAGACCAAAAGTGCCTTCCAAATTATGCTCTATAAGCAGCACAACAGACCTGCCAAAATAAAAATCACCCATAAAAGGTTCTGCGATCAAAGCTCTGCCTTTTGCAGGCTTCAGATCGTTGCTCTTTATTTGAATAAGTTTTTCCATGTTTATTGCAATTTTTGAGAAGATTGACGTTTCTATCATTCTATTCTCTAATTTTACAGTTCAATCAAAAAATGTACCATACATTGGCAGCTAATACACACAACGAAAAATTCGACAATCTGAGAAAGCGGTATGCATTTTTCGAGTTCCAAAGTTATACTATTAAAGAGGAATCAGATTGTTTTCGGCTGACTTTTAACTTTAATTTAGCAAATGAATTTACTTTTCAGCCACAATCGGTCATTTGGAAAAGAGATTTCTTTCTTAAAAATCCCAATAAAATGCTGCTCGAAACACTGGCATTCAATATTGGAATGGTCGAACTCATCAGCTATTGGAAAGCAGCTTGTCCTCCTTTGGTGATTATAAAACCCTTTAAATTGTCTGAAAACCAGATTTTATGGTGGAAAAAGCTATATTTCAATGGTTTGGGAGAGTTTTTTTTTATAAACAAAATCAAAACTGAGTTTGACGAATTCATGGAAATTCAATGCCATACAACACTGGAATTCAGTAAGATTTCTATTTCCGCATCTGAAAAAGTCATTGTTCCCGTTGGTGGAGGTAAGGATTCTGTTGTCAGTCTTGAATTGCTTCTCCAGAATGGTTTCGATATAATTCCATTGATAGTGAACCCAAGAGAGGCAAGTGCTGGATGTGCTGCTATTGCTGGATTTCCACCTGAAAAATGTATTATCATAGATCGAAAGATTGACAATGAACTCATTCGATTGAATGGATTGGGCTTTCTTAACGGACATACGCCTTTCTCTGCTTTGCTTGCTTTTATTTCAGCTTTTGCAGCTGTTTTGGCAGGCGTCAAAAACATCGCATTATCAAATGAATCCAGCGCAAGTGAATCAACTGTGCCGGATACCAACGTGAATCATCAGTACAGCAAATCGATTGAATTTGAGGAAGATTTCAGAAATTACCTCAGCAGAAATATTTGTGAACAATTGAACTATTTCAGTCTTCTCAGACCATTAAATGAATTGCAGATTGCCTCTCTTTTCAGTAGATTTGAAGCCTTTCATCCCGTTTTTAAAAGCTGCAACGTTGGCAGTAAAACAGATTCATGGTGCTGCAATTGTCCAAAATGCCTTTTTACATGGCTGATGCTTTCCCCGTTTCTTTCGAAAAAAAAACTAATCGGTATTTTTGGAAATAATCTTCTTGAAAATCGAGAACTTCAAAAAACCCTTGATGAACTTATGGGAAAAACCGAAGCCAAGCCTTTTGAATGTGTTGGCACTGTTGAAGAAGTGGGAATAGCAGTAAACAATCTTCTTTTGATGGATAGAAACAGTGAGACACCCTTGTTGGAAAAATATTCAAATCACAACTTAGCTAAAGTGAAAAATGATTTCGAGGCTTTGATAAACCAATTTGACACGAAGCATTTCCTTGAATCAAAATTTGAAAAAATTGTCAGGAGGTCAATATATGGTTGAAAAAATCATCAATGAATTGACCGGAAAAAAGATTCTCATTCTTGGATTTGGCAAAGAAGGCCGATCAAGTTTAAATTTTTTAAAACGTTACGAAGTAAATGCAAAAATTGGAATCTCAGATCAAAACCTGTCGCCAGAGGATATTGAAGTTTTGAAAAAGCAGCAAAATATTTCAGTTCACAGTGGTGAAAATTACCTTGAATCTATTGCAGGATACAACTTCATACTAAAAGCACCAGGCATACCTTCAAGGTATCTTTCAATGAATCAAGATCAAATCTTAAGCTCTCAGACTGATCTATTTTTAATGGCTTTTCATGATCAGACTATTGGCATTACTGGTACGAAGGGCAAAAGTACAACGGCAAGTCTCGTGTATCATTTGTTGTCAGAATCCGGAAAAACCAGTTTGCTGACTGGCAATATTGGCATCCCATGTTTTGATGTCATTCCTGAAATAACTCCGGAAACGCATGTTGTTTTCGAGCTTTCTGCCAATCAGCTGGAAAACACCTGTCATTCCCCTCATATAGCCATTTTCCTGAATCTCTATGAAGAACATCTGGATCATTTTGGCACTTTTGAAGCATATAAAAATGCAAAAATGAATATTTTCAAACACAGACGCCCAAGTGATTTCCTGATTATTCACAAAGATTTTCTTTATTTGGCAGATAGCACTCCTCAAACCAATATTTTGACGTATCCAGATGATGAAATGTCTGGTTTCACAGCAGACAAGCTGAAAGGATTACATAACAGACTTAATATACAGGCTGCAGTTTTAAGCACAAAAATATTGGGATTAAGTGAGGCAGAGATTTCTTTAAAATTAAATACATTTAAAGGATTACCTCACAGATTGGAATTTGTTGACGATAAAAGTGGTATTGCTTTCTACAATGACAGCATAGCGACTATACCTGAGGCAACGATAGCTGCGTTGGAAAGTTTAACAAAAGTAGATTGGCTGATAATTGGGGGTTTCGATAGAGGAATTAATTACGAGATATTGGCAAATTACCTTTTGAACAAGCCGGTAAACCATGTTTTTTATACTGGTAAGGCTGGGAAACGAATCATTGAGTTGATAATCAAGCACACTCATCACATCGACATTAAAGCATTTGATAAACTTGAAGAGGTTTTTGATACTCTTCGTGAAAGTGGAAAGTCAGGTGATGTGTGTTTGCTTTCGCCTGCAGCAGCCAGCTATGATCAATATCGGAATTTTGAGCACAGAGGAGATACTTTTAAAGATTTGGCAAACCAATTCACCAGAAATTCCCTTTCGTACAAATGATCCGAAAAGGTATTCTTGCTTCCAATAAGATTAAACAGATTTATTTTACAGCCTTTTTTACATTCTTTTTAGCTGGTGCAGGTGTTTTCTCGCTGACTGAAACAACAGTATTATCGTTCTTTCGCGGGCGTCTGACGCCATATGAGCCCATAACTATTTTACCACGTCTGGTTTTTTTATCTCCTTTTCCCATAACTATAAATTTTAATGAAAAAAATCAACTATTAGCTACAAAAGTAATAGAAGTAAGAAAAACTGTCAAGTTTACAATTTCTAAACCAGAAGTGATTTTACTGAAATAATAAAATTTCAACTTGAATTTTTAAGAAAATTTAAAGGATAAATCTATGCAATTTTGACCCAGTTAGTCATGATAAGGAGTAAACAATTTAGGTGAAAATCAGTCTTTTCAATAAGGATTAGGTTTAGTTGGAGTGATCGCTGAATTTGTTTTGTTAAAAAGTTCAGGACGTGATGTGTTGTAATCTTCTGGTGACTTGATGACATCATCTTCTCCCATCATTATACTGATGACTTCATCAATTCCAATTCCGCGATATGTAGGAGGCGGATCGAAAAAGTCAACCGGAATTTCAGCCTTTCTAACGGTAACAACCTCCATTTCGCTTTGCCCGAGCGTTGTTGGAATCACCGATCGAAGCACCAACCCCTCACTTATTATCTCAAGCCATTCTTTACTCTCACGATAAACTGAAAGCATTGATGGCCGACTGAATACACGCATCATCTCATTCAATTTAACAAGATTCAGCTCTTTATAGGGCACAACTTCGCGGGTAATCCAAAACTCTTCAAGGGTGATGCTATCCAGAATAAACAAATATTTTTCAGCTTGATAGTCAAGAATTTTCATCGATGAATCGGTTGCACTTATATTAGCGTTCACAGGTAAGGATGTGTCTGTAATGCCAGCTTTCATTTCATTCAACACTTTCTTAAAATCCGCCTCAGCTTCAATTCTATCACGCTCTGGCATTTGCTGTATCATAACAACAATCTGGGTCTCAATTGTATTAAACAGCGCAGTCTTTAAAGTATCAGGCTTACCGCTCCAAAAAACACTCCTTTTAGGAAAAATTACAGTCACATATTCATTCTCCAAATCAAAAATAAAGGAAGAAGTTTGGTTCTCTACACGTAATTTTTGATCCTGGATAAAAACACTTTGCATGGTCAGATTACCAAATTTATCTTCCCTTTTCTCAACGATGAACCAACCTGCATTCAGGTTAGTTGCGACTGCCAAAAAACTAAAAAGAAATAAAATGTTCAAATTTTCAATTTTCATAATTATTATCCAGATAAAAACTCAGTGATCTCATTACATGCTATTTACAAGATATTTCATGTCATTAACACAGGAATAGATTTTTGTTAAATCACTCAAAGATAAAAAAATACATTAAAGGCTATTTTAGAAAGGAAAAAAAAAGTACTTTTGCACCTCTAAAATTGCATCATATCATGGCTAAACAAAAAGGCATTATTACAAAAGGTGACGAAAAACTAGAAGTTGTAGAGGAAGCATTAAGCAAATCTGAACGTTTTATTGTTGAAAACCAAAAAATTATCACGATAGTTGTTACTGTGCTGGTAGTTGTGGTCTTGGGATATCTTGGAATTAACCGCTATTATCTTGAGCCACGTGAAAAAGAAGCACAAGTTCAAATATTTATGGCTGAAAAGTATTTTGAGTCTGACTCATTGAACAGAGCATTATATGGAGACGGAAACAATATGGGATTTCTCGATATCATTGATGAATTTGGATCAACCAAAACGGGAAATCTTGCTAAATACTACGCTGGTGTATCTTTCCTGAAACAAGGTGAATTCAATGAAGCAATAAAATATCTGAATAAGTTCAAAGGAAGAGATAATATTGTTGCATCACTTGCAATAGGAGCAAATGCAGATGCTCATCTTGAACTCAACGAAATTACCAAAGCAGCTGACTTGTACTTAAAAGCTTCGCAAAAAAACAGCAATGAGCTCACTACGCCTATGATGTTGTTTAAAGCAGGAAGAGCTTATGAGTTAGATAATAACTATAAGAAAGCTGCCGAGATGTATGAAAAAATTCAAAAGGAATTTCCATCCTCAACAGAAGGCAGGAATATTGAAAAATATCTTGCAAGAGCAAAAGCTCTAAGTGTAAAATAATTTTTAAGACATTCCATTTTAAAAAACCTGACGGCATTGCTGATCAGGTTTTTTTATTAGCTTTGATATGCTGATTGAAACCGGTTTGATCATAAACACATTGTTTTAATCTGTCTTTAAATTTTAAAATCTTCATATCGATACCTTATGGATAGCAAGTCAATGAGAATAGTTTTCTTTGGAACCCCTGAGTTTGCTTCAGTACAACTTGAAAATCTAATCAAAAACGATTTCAATATTGTCGGGGTGGTAACGGCTTCAGACAAGAAGGCAGGACGAGGAAAAACGCTTTCATCCTCTGCAGTAAAAAAGGTTGCAGAGCATTTTACTATACCTTTACTCCAACCTGAGAGTCTCAGGGATGAAACATTTATCGCCGGATTAAAGAATCTTGGAGCCGACCTTTTTATTGTAATTGCATTTAGAATGCTCCCAGAAGTTGTTTGGAAACTGCCACCAATAGGCACTTTTAATCTTCATGCTTCATTGCTCCCTCAATACAGAGGTGCGGCACCCATCAATAGGGTAATAATGAATGGAGAAACAGAAACAGGTCTCACAACATTTTTCATCAACAATAAGATTGACCATGGAAATATTATTCTCCAAAAGAAGCTAAAGATCGGACCTGAAGAAAATTCGGGTGAATTGCATGACAGAATGATTGAAGAAAGTAAAGACCTGGTCATACAAACCATTGAAAAGATAGCATCTGGTGAAATTAACCTTATTGATCAGAATGATTTCATTTCTTTAGATGCAAAGCTACACGAAGCTCCAAAAATATTCAAAAATGACTGTAAAATCGATTGGTCAAATTCAGGAGTTATCATTTATAATCATATCAGAGGGCTGAGTCCTTATCCTGGAGCAACAGCAACTTTTTTTTCATCAACTGGAAAAGAAATCGAGTTAAAAATTTATCAGGCCAGATTTGAACCTGATATTTCAAGTGATGGCAGTCTTACCCTTTTGACAGACAACAAGTCTTTTTTAAAGGTTGCATTGAAGGATGGTTTTATTTTTCTTGAAATGATTCAGCAAGCCGGGAAAAAGGTCTTAGGTGTAAAGATTTTCCTTCAGGGATATAATTTTGAAGGTTTTTGGCAAGCAAAACCATAAAAATTATTGTCCAAATATCATTCTGAAAACCACTACAATCCAACAAAAGTCGTAATTTGAGGGTGCAAAAAAGTATGTTTTTCTAAAAAAACAACATTTTTTTAAATAAATAAACATTTTTTTTCACTTTTTTTATCAAAGTCCTTGCATTTGTTTATTTATAGTTTATTTTTGTGTATTATTCGACCAATATTCTAACTAATATTCAAAAAGATGAACAAAGCTGAATTAATCGATGCAATGGCCTCAGAAGCCAATTTGACCAAAGTAGAAGCAAAAAAAGCATTGGATGCTTTTATTGGAGCTACTTCTAGTGCTTTAAAAGAAGGTGACAAAGTTACTCTTGTAGGCTTTGGCACCTTTTCCGTTTCAGGCAGATCTGAAAGAAAAGGACGCAACCCACAAACTGGAGCAGAAATTAATATTGCTGCCAAAAAAGTTGTGAAATTTAAACCAGGTGCCGAACTTTCTGCTGTGGTAAAATAGTTTTTACCTCTAAAGAACCTAAAGCTCCTTTGTTAATTCAACGGAGCTTTTTTTATCGATAAATAAGTTGATGCTCCCAGAGGTAAACAATACTTATTTTATAAA
This sequence comes from Bacteroidales bacterium, assembly GCA_030683155.1. Taxonomy (GTDB): domain Bacteria; phylum Bacteroidota; class Bacteroidia; order Bacteroidales; family F082; genus JALNZU01. Next base: position 100,417 of record JAUXMV010000045.1, on the reverse strand, counting down.
GGAATCAACAGAGAGTGCAATTATCATTACGAGCACAAAATAATTGATCCTCATAAAATAAAAGAAAGGATTAAAGATTTGTTTACTTCTCAAAATTCCTGAAAACACAAGTACCAGCCAGAAAACGGCAACTAAAATCAACAACGTAATTACGCTGGAATGAATAACTCCGAATAATGGAATCATCAAGGCGGATACTGCTGTTGCAAAAATCCAGATAAAAGTAATGTATCTGATTTGTTTTTCATCATAAAGCTGGGTTATTGAGGGATAGCCAGCTTTTACATATTCATCGCCATATTTAAGCATCAGCAACCAGAAATGCGGCACCTGCCAAATGAAGAAAAAGAAGGCCAAAATAAGTGCCTGAGATGAAAACAATTCTCCACCACCTGCAACCCAACCCACAACGGGAGGTATTGCACCAATGACTGAGCCGGGAATAACTGCAAAAGCTGTTTTCCTTTTCATAGGAGTATAGATACCATTGTACCATATCAGCGCAAGGAGACCTAGCTGGAATCCCACAAAATCAGATCCCAAATAGATGAGTAAAGAGCCAAATACAGAAAGAATGATTGCCACAATGAGGGCGCCTGAACGACTAATACGTCCCGATGGTATGGGCCTGTTGCTTGTGCGCTTCATCAATCGATCCCTGTCACTATCCTGCACATGATTCAAAGCAGATGAACCACATGCAAGGATAAATATTCCAAGAGTGGGTAAAATTAATCCGGCGTCAAAACTACCTTTGGCAAGCAAATATCCAGCAATGGTAGTCAAAGCTACTGCAAATGTGATTTTTATCTTGCTTAATTCAGCAAGTAAAGAAAGTTTTTCTTTGATCATTTAATAAGCTTGGTTTTCTAGACTTAATATCCAATGTTTTGATGAAAGGAATTTACTCCAATGTTTTGATATAGTCGATAATATCTTTGATTTGCTCATCAGTGATATTATCATAAGCGATCATCAGCCCTTTCATATAACCTTTAACTATGTCGGCATTTGGCTGCCTGATGGATCGGATAAGATATTCATCATCGATAACAATTTCACGGTCTTTTCCATCAGTTTCAACAATTTCACTTTTTCCATAAATGCCTTTGAAAGAAGGTCCGATGATTTTGCTGCCATCCTGAGAATGGCAAGTCAGACAAGCATTCTGTTTAAGTAAAGTTAGTCCGGGATGCTCATCAGTAATACTTGAAACTGTAGTCAGCCAGTTTTGATAAGCGCTTTCAGATACAACAGTAACGCTGGAAAGCATATAACTGTGAAGCTGACCGCAATACTCGGCACAAAGAACATCGAAGCGACCTTCCTGAGTTGCCTCAAACCACATAAAATTGTTCTTTCCAGGCACCATATCCTCCTTAATTCTAAAAGCAGGCACGAAAAAAGAATGCAAGACATCTCTTGAAATAAGATTGAGCTTAACAGGCTTTCCTATAGGAACAACAAGGGTATCAGTAATTCTCCCATCAGGGTATTCAAAAGAAAATTTCCACATCTGTGCATATGCGTTTATTTCCATTGCCCCGTCCGGAACCTGCCGCATTGGCTTATAGCCAATCCATCCAAAATAAAACATAACCATCACCAGAATTGTTGGAATGGCTGTCCAGATAATCTCAAGGCGATGATCACCTTCAATGTTGGATGCTACCGGATTTCGTTTTTTATTGTACCTGAAAACAAAAAACAGCATCACAATAGTGATTCCTAAAAGGAAAAACAATGAGATTCCAGTTATTATATAAAGTGACAGGTCAACACCATCGGCAAAAGTTGAAGCGGATGTTCTCATACTGAATTATCGGTTTAAGTATTCTATGGCTGTTATTACAGTAAATGCAACAAATAAAACAACTACAAGCAAAATAAGCCAGGAATAAATTTTCTTCTCGTACTTAAGATGCATAAAATAATAAGCCACAACAATTACTTTAATTGTTGCGATCAACAAAGCGGTTGCTACAGATAAAGTTGCCAGATTAGCTCCAAAAACTGAAACAACAACTGTAACGAAAGTCAGTAGCAGAAGTGCTGCAAGGGTGCTGAAATGCTCTTTATAACTCGCTATATGATGCGTTTCATGCTGATCGTCGTTGTGATGATTTTTATGATTTTCCATGATAATTATCAATGTATGAGGTAAAACAACGGAAACAGGTATATCCAGATCAGGTCAACAAGATGCCAATATAATCCTGCATTCTCAGTTAAGGTGTAGTTCTCTGAGTGAACCTCACCTTTTTTGGTACGATAAATAACAACAGCAATTAGCACTGCACCTATAATAATATGTAAAGCATGAAGGCCTGTCATGAAAAAATAAAGAAAGAAAAACAGCGCTTCTCCTTTGGGAAGATTACCATAATATTCCATCCCGGGAAAAAGTCCATGATGAATTTTGGAACTCCACTCAAAATATTTAATAATCATAAAAACCAGCGACAGAATAAGTGTTGTTGCCAGAAGTTTTATAGAAAGAATGCTATTCCCCTTTTGAATTGCTGTGATTGACATTGCTATGGTCATACTGCTCACAAGCAACACAATTGTGTTCACAGTTCCCATAACAACATTCAGTTCAAATGATGATAGTAAAAAAGCGTCATGGTTCATCAAGCGATATACCATGTACACAATAAACAAACCACCAAAAAGCAGAAGTTCAGTAAACAAAAAGAGCCACATGCCCATTTTAGAGGCTTCTGCATCACGGTTGTGGCCAGAGTTGGGTAAAATAAAACCAGTTGCGTGTTCCATATTTTTATTCTTTGATGATGGGTTTATTCTCGTAATCGTATGGGCCATTTTTTGGAATTTCAGGCATTCTGTCAAAATTTTGTACAGGAGGTGGAGACAATGTTTGCCATTCGAGTGTAATTCCACCCCATGGGTTTCTCCCAACTCCACGCTTTCCCTTATAGAAGCCTGCAATTAAGTTACCTAACATTAAAAGCAACCCCACAGCCAGAACCCATGAACCATAGGTGCTGATCATATTGGGAAGATGAAATTCGGGCAAATAATCGTAATAACGACGAGGCATTCCCATCAAACCGGCAATGAGCATGGGAAAATAAAGCATATTAAACCCAATAAAGAAGATTGTAAATGCAATATTGGCTACTTTAACATTGTACATTCTTCCCCAAATCTTTGGATACCAGTAGTGCAGGGCGCCAAAGAAAGCAAATCCTGTACCTCCAAACATCACATAATGGAAATGACCTACAACAAAATAGGTGTCGTGCAAGTGAATATCCGTTGCAAGCGCACCCAGAATTAGCCCTGTAAAACCACCAATCATAAACTGGAAAATAAATGCCAGGGCATACAAAAGTGGTGGTTGAACGTTAATTGATCCTTTATATAAAGTGGCTACCCAGTTGAAAACTTTTATGGCTGTTGGTATTGCAACAAAAAAAGTAAGAATGGAGAAAATGATTCTGGCAGTACCACTCATACCTGAAGTAAACATGTGGTGACCCCAAATAAAATAGCCAACAAAAGCTATTGCTAAACTAGAAAATGCGATCGCTTTGTATCCAAAAATTGTACGCTGACTAAAGGTTGGAAGCAATTCGGAAATTACTCCAAAAGCAGGCAAGGCCATTATATAAACTGCAGGATGTGAGTAGATCCAAAATAAGTGTTGATACAAAATTGGATCTCCACCAATTGAAGGGTCAAATAGACCAACTCCCAACGCACGCTCGGCTACAATCATAAGCAGAGTAATTCCGATAATCGGGGTTGCAAGCAGCTGAATCCATGAAGTGGCATATAAAGACCACGCAAACAAAGGCATTTTAAGAAAAGTCATGCCGGGAGTTCGCAGTCTGTGTATCGTAACAATGAAGTTCAATCCAGTCAGGATAGACGAAAACCCGAGAACAAAGGCAGCAAGAACTGACATTGAGACATTGGTTGTCGTATTTACACTGTAGGGCGCATAAAATGTCCAGCCAGTATCTGCAGGTCCATCACCGAAAACCAAAGTTGACAAAGCCATGATAGCACCAATGATGTATATCCACCAAGACAAAAGATTCAATCTGGGAAAAGATACATCGTCAGTACCCAGCATAATCGGCAGAAAGAAATTTCCGAAAACAGCCGGTATACTTGGAATGATAAACAGGAAAATCATGATTACACCATGAAGGGTGAATATCTGATTGTAGGTCTGGGCTTCAACAAGATCCTTGCCGGGGTTCAGCAGTTCATAACGCATCAACAAGCCAAGTGTAACTCCCACAAGAAAAAATGTCATGAGAGAATATAAATAAAGCAGACCAATACGCTTATGGTCGACACTGAAAATCCAGGAAAAGAGACCTTTCCTTGCCTGAAAAAAATTGATGTTAGCAGTTGCGGTTGCCATATAGATTTAAAGATTATTGGTTTTTCTTCTACGTTTTTCAGAAACTATGAGATAGGATAAAAATGAAAGTGCAATTAACAGAATAATCGTACCTGACACTTTGGTAACATTAAAAGCATATCTTTTTCCTTCAGCATCATAACTGAAACAAAATTTCAACACTTTATTTATTGTCGGACCTGATCTTCCCATACTTGATTCCACTACTGCCATTTTGAGGTCAAATGGCAAAAAATATGTCCCATGAAGATAACGAGTGATTTTTCCATCAGGACTGATTACAACCAAAGTTGCAGGATGGATAAAATCCTGACCCTCCTGTTTGATCTGGTAACCAATGTTATCAAGAAAGCGATGGATGTTCACACTATCTCCGGTAAAAAACCGCCACCCATTTTCAGTATCACCTTTGCCAACAAGCTTTTCATAGGTGCGCTTCTTATTTTGTGCTAAAATTGTTTTCTCGAGATGACTAAAACTAATGGTAAAGACCTGATAATCTTTATTAAGAACCAAATCAGTTTTTTTCATGACTTCTGCAAGGCCATTCATCAACGGTGTACAGATTCCGGGGCATTCATAATACACCATTGCAATTACAGTGGGCATTTGAATCGCGTCGTTAATATTTACCTTATTGAATTTTTCATCTGTGAAAAAAATGTCTGATTCAATGTATTTGTCCAATTGCTCATAAACGCCAAGCTTCTCATCAGCTTTGAGAACATTGGAAAAATAAGTAAAACTTACGATGAAAAGCAGAAAATTTAGAAACAAACTTTGATTTAAACGTTTCATTCTCAGTAATATAGATTTATACTCTTAACTTTGGTTTGAATCCGCTAATTTAGAATAAATCTAAATAACAAACAAAACTTTTTTAAATTGTTTCTGGCAAGCTGATTATATTCATTTTTTACACAAAACAAGATTCTCTTAAGTAATGTCTGGATAACTTACGATTTCGGAATTAAATATCGGATTCTGGAAAGTATATTGTAAAAAGATCAAGTCATTTTTCGACATAAAAAAAAATATTACACTATTTAATTACTGTAATAATCTTATTTACAAAACTATACAAAGTTGATTTGTAGCGATAAAAATAATCTACGCAAAATGGTTTAATTTTTGTTAATGATTGATTTAGTAATTTTTTTCAAAATATTTGACGAATATTTAAAACCCTTGAGATCTTCTCGAAGGGTTTTTATTTCTGGGTCAGCTCTGATCGTAGATAGAAAGCAGTATGACTTCCATGCGTGTTTGATATTTCTTCTGGTGTCCCCTGACAAATGACAGAACCTCCTTTATCTCCACCTTCAGGACCTAAGTCAATGACATGATCAGAGACTTTTATAACTTCCATATTGTGTTCAATAATCACAACTGTATTGCCTTTATCAACCAACTTATTTAAAACATCTAGCAACACTTTAACATCTTCAAAATGTAAACCGGTTGTAGGTTCATCCAAAATATAGAGGGTTTTTCCGGTATCTTTTTTTGACAATTCAGAGGCAAGCTTCACTCTTTGAGCCTCTCCACCTGAAATGGTCGTTGAGGCCTGACCAAGGCTCAGATAACCTAGTCCAACATCTTTTAAAGTTTTAATCCGGTGCAAAATAGACGGGATGTTTTCGAAGAAATCGATGGCCTGATCAATGGTTAAATTAAGTACATCATTGATTGATTTGCCCCTATAACGGACTTCAAGTGTTTCTCTGTTGTACCTTTTTCCGTTGCAGTCCTCGCAAAGAACAGAGACATCTGGAAGAAAATTCATTTCGATTATTCTAACGCCAGCACCTTTGCAGGTTTCGCAGCGGCCACCCATAACATTAAAAGAGAAACGACCCGGCTTATATCCTCTGATTTTCGACTCCGGCAAAATGCCATAAAGTTTCCGGATATCATCAAATACTTTGGTGTAAGTTGCAGGATTTGAGCGTGGTGTCCGTCCTATGGGAGATTGATCAATTTCAATAACTTTATCAATATGTTCTAGTCCGCTGATGCTTTCGTAACTTAACGGTGCTTTAACAGCCCTAAAGAAATGCTGGTTCAGAATCGGATACAAGGTTTCATTGATAAGCGTTGATTTACCTGAACCCGAAACACCTGTTACGCAAATCATTTTACCTAAAGGCAATTCAAGATCTATGTTTTTTAGATTATTTCCTTTTGCACCCTTCAAAAAAATCTTTTTATCTATATGGCCTTCTCGGCGATTCTTCGGAATTTCAATGCGTTTTTTTCCGCTCAGATAATCACATGTAATGCTGTTACAATCGATCATTTCGCCTGGTTTCCCTTGCGCCACAATTATACCGCCATGAATCCCGGCTCCGGGCCCAATATCAACAACATGATCAGCGGCAAGAATAGTATCTCTGTCATGTTCAACTACAATCACAGAATTACCAATATCCCGCAATTGTTTTAAAGACTCAATAAGGCGATGATTGTCTCGCTGATGCAACCCAATGCTTGGCTCGTCGAGGATATACAAAACTCCGGTAAGCTGAGAGCCAATTTGCGTAGCAAGGCGGATTCGCTGCGATTCACCACCCGACAAACTGTTAGCGGGTCTGTTTAAATTCAGATAATCAATGCCAACCTCAAGTAAAAAATCAATGCGTTTTTCGATTTCACGAAGAACTTCTCTTGCAATTTGTAATTGTCTGTCTGATAATTGTTCGGGCAAGGACTTTACCCATTCTGAAAGTCGCCTGATGTCCATCTTTGAAACATCGGCAATACTTTTCCCATCTATGAGAAAATAACGCGATTCCTTCTTCAATCTTGAACCTAAACAAACCGGGCAAGTAACATGATTCATAAATCCCTGTGCCCATCTTCTAATGCCTGGCGAAGCATTTTCGTTATCCTGCGCAGAGATGAAATTTATAATTCCCTCAAAATTAAGTGTATATGTTGATGTTATCCCAAGATACTCCTTTTTCACTTCATAGCTTTCGGTTGAACCGTAAAGCAATGCATCAACAGCCTCTTCAGGAATGTCGCAGATGGGTGTATTTAGGGTAAAGTTATATTTTTGCCCTATTGCTTCGATCTGATTGAAAATCCAGTTGCTTTTAAATTCACCCAGAGGTGCGAGACCTCCCTTCTTAATTGAGAGAGATGAATCAGGAATAATTTTAGCAAGGTCTATTTCGGCAATTTCCCCCAGTCCATTGCATTTAGGACATGCACCATAGGGTGAATTAAAAGAAAAGGTGTTTGGTTCAGGTTCATTATAGGAAATACCTGTTGTTGGGCACATGAGCAACTTACTGTAATAGCGTAGGTTATCATTTTCATTTTCAAGCAACTGCATCAGACCTTTACCATGTTTCATGGCAGACTGCACCGATTGAGAGAGGCGTCTTTCATCGGGATTATTCAGATCGAGCCGGTCGATCACTATTTCAATGTCATGCACTTTGTATCGGTCAAGTTGCATTCCAAAAGCAATATCTTTGATTTCGCCATCAATGCGCACTTTTAGAAAACCTGCCTGTCTGATCTGCTCAAATAGCTCGCGGTAATGTCCTTTTCTGGCGCGTACAATTGGCGCCAGCAATGTTATTCTCTTGTTTTCAAACTGCTCAAGAATGAGGTTAACAATTTGATCTTCTGCATAACGAACCATCATTTCGCCCGTTTCATAAGAGAAAGCATCAGCAGCTCTGGCATAAAGCAGACGAAAAAAGTCGTAGATTTCAGTGATTGTGCCCACGGTAGAACGCGGATTTCTGTTAACTGATTTTTGTTCTATAGAAATAACAGGGCTTAAACCGGTAATTTTATCTACATCGGGGCGTTCCATATTTCCGATAAACTGCCGTGCATAAGCCGAAAAGGATTCCATATACCTTCGCTGACCTTCGGCATAAATTGTATCAAAAGCCAATGACGATTTACCACTTCCACTCAGACCTGTAATAACGACAAGCTCATTGCGGGGGATTTTCAGGTCAATGTTTTTAAGATTGTGAACCCTTGCACCGAGTATTTCAAGAAATTTATCTTCGGAAAAACTATTTTCAGTCATTTATAAACCTCGATTTCAAGTGTTTTTCAGATTTAACTATTCCTGATTTTTGGAATCTCTGATCTGATAATGTGTTAGATTATATGGTTCTAAAGGAATTTTAACTGCATAACTTTTGCCCGGATTCACCGGAAGTTGGTTTGAACGCATCCAGGGATTAAAGTACTTCAGCAATTTGTAGGAAATGCCCTTCTCTTTTGAATAATCTGCAAGATTAAGAATACTGGAGTTTACTTTTACAATTTCGTAAGTTAATGGTTGATATAACTTTTCAATTTCAGGATAAAAGCCATAGAAAGTTGGATTTTCAACAATCATTTTCATTGCGATCATTCTGAAAAGATATCTTTCAGTTTCCTCGGCCATAAGCAAATCAAAATAAGAGTCGGCCTGTTGCTCCTGCAAAAAGCCATCGATTCTTCTGTTGCCAGCATTAAAAGCGGCAGCTACAAGTGACCAACTACCATATTTATTGTAAGCTTTCAAAAGATAACGACAGGCCGCTTCAGTAGATTTCTCAACATGATAACGATCATCAACGTCTTTTGTAACTTCCATTCCATATTCCTTTGCTGTGGCTTCCAGAAATTGCCAGAATCCAACTGCACCAGCTGGGGAGCGTGCATTTGTGAGATTGCTCTCAATCATGCTAAGGTATTTGAAATCGTTCGGCACTCCATTTTTTGCCAGTATCGGTTCAATTACAGGAAACCAGCGATTGGCTCTTTTAAGAAGTAAAAGTGTTGAACTATGCCAATATGTATTTACAACCAACTCACGTTCAAGACTTTCTCTAACATAAAAAAGCTCCATAGGAACCTTTTCTCCAGCAAAATACAATTCATTCGGAAGGTCAAAACTTATTATTCTGTAGTTCTGCAATCCAGATGAATTCACTGTTTTTTCGCTTGATTGCGCATTTAGCAGAAATTGCTCACCTGAGTTCAGAAGCAACAAACCCGAAAAACCTACGGCAAAAATTATACTAAGCGTTAGAAATATTTTCTTGAACATATTAAGAATTAGTAATTTATAAATCAATGACTTAAGTTAGCAATGAGTTGTTTACAGATTGAGATTTCACTTACAAGATAAACCTAAAGCATCAATTAAAAGGGGCTTATAAAATCTTTGAAAAAAGGAGCTGTTTCGTCCTTTTCTGAAAGCAATGGTGAATCTATTCCCCAATCGATATTCAGATCCGGATCGTTCCAGCGAATGCTTCCTTCAGAAGTTTTATTGTACATATTTGTGCATTTGTAGAAGAAAACAGTATTGTCTTCGAGCGTAACAAAACCATGCGCAAATCCCGGTGGCACCCAATACATCCATTTGTTTGACTCTGTTAATTCAATCGCAGCCCATTGTCCATAGGTAGGTGAGTTTTTTCTGATATCAACTGCCACATCAAGAACTGCTCCTTTCATCACACGCACCAGTTTACCCTGCGCAAAAGGAGGCGCCTGAAAATGCAATCCACGCAAAACGCCTTTCATGGATTTCGATTCATTATCCTGCACAAAATTCTGATCAATGCCATGGTGCAAGAATTTTTCCTTGTTGTATGATTCAAAAAAATAACCTCTTTGATCTTCAAAAACTACTGGCTTAACGATATATAAATCAGGTATTTTAGTTTCAATAATTTCCATTGCAGATGCTTTTAAAAAAATTCAGATTAGTTCAATCCAGACTAACAGTGTCATTATTCCTACTTAAAAAGGTACTCTAAAGGTGTATCACCTCGCCATAAGCATCGGCAGCAGCCTCCATTATTGCTTCAGACATGGTTGGATGTGGGTGAATTGCGTTGATTATTTCATGTCCGGTTGTCTCCAGTTTACGCGCAACAACTGCCTCAGCAATCATTTCAGTCACATTGTCACCGATCATATGGCAACCAAGCCATTCACCATATTTTGCGTCAAAAATTACTTTAACAAAACCATCTTTGCTGCCGGATGCGCTTGCTTTACCAGATGCTGAAAACGGAAATTTGCCGACCTTAATTTCATATCCGGCATCTTTCGCCTGCTTTTCCGTCATTCCAACAGAAGCTACTTCAGGATTAGTATAAGTGCAGGATGGGATATTGCTGTAGTCGATCGGATCAGGATTAAGGCCACAAAATGCTTCAACGCATGTAATGCCTTCATGAGATGCTGTATGCGCCAATGCAGGGCCATGAACGATGTCGCCAATAGCATAAACACCTTCAACATTCGTGCGGTAGAAACTATCAACCAACACTTTACCTTTATCGTGTTTTACACCGGTTTCGTCCAGACCCAAACCTTCAAGATTTGTGGCGATGCCAACAGCAGAAAGTACGATTTCAGCATCAACAACTTCTTCTCCTTTTTTTGTTTTAATTGTTACTTTACAAACTTCACCCGTTGTGTCAACTTTCTCGACGGAAGCATTTGTCATCACTTTCATTTTCGCTTTTTTGAACGAACGTTCGAGTTGTTTTGACACCTCTTCATCCTCAATAGGGAGAATATTTGGTAAAAACTCAACCAAAGTGACATCAACACCCATAGAATTGTAGAAGAACGCAAACTCACTTCCGATAGCGCCAGAGCCTACAACTACCATAGATTTAGGTAATTTTGGCAAAACCAATGCATCACGGTATCCAATTATTTTCTTTCCATCCATTTTCAAATTGGGCAACTCGCGTGAACGAGCACCTGTTGCAAGAATGATGTGATCCGCTTCGTAAATAGTCTTTTTTGAGTCTGAATCTGTTACCTCAACTTTTTTACCGGCTTGTAGTTTTCCAAAACCTGATATCAAGTCGATTTTATTCTTTTTAAAAAGATACTGCACGCCCTTACTCATTCCATCAGCAACGCCGCGGCTCCGTTTAACAACTGCTTCAAAGTCAATGCTCGACTCAGATCCGATGTTTATGCCATAATCAGCTGCATGTTTTACATAATTAAAGACTTGAGCGCTTTTGAGCAGTGCTTTTGTAGGAATACAGCCCCAGTTGAGACATACACCACCTATTTCTGATTTTTCAACAACAGCAACTTTTTTTCCAAGCTGTGAAGCTCTGATAGCAGCAACATAACCTCCCGGGCCGCTGCCAATTACAATTACGTCATATTTCATAAACAATGTAGATTTTAATGGAAATTAAGGATGCAAAGGTACAAATTTACACATTGACAACATGCTTTTATCATTTGGCGGAAGGCCATTGAAAAAGATCCAGCAATCAACCAAACATGTCTTAAAAACATATGATTCTAAAAATTGTTGTCAAACCTTGATATTAATAACTCAGAATTTTCTTTTTAAAAATCAATCCAACCATTTGAAAAATAATAATCATCTTCTATAGTGTTCTTTGTTAAATATTTACAATTTTTACCTGCGATAGAACTACTGTTGATCAGAAATAGATTACGATTGAATACACTCTTTTTAAGTAAAAAGATGAATTTACATTTTTTTCAATGTATACAAAAACTATCTTTGCAGCGAACTCCCGGGTACAAACCTCTCTGCTTGCATATTCTGTCGGTAAGGAGACCGACAAACCGGGAGTTCTTTTTTTTCATATTATACGCTATGAAGTTAAAAGCATTGGCATATTTTTTTGTTTTTGTCCAATTCAGCATGCTCATCTTTTTATTGGCATCAGGACCATGGCTCGCAAATTCTAATGTTGGAATTTTGGTTGAAGTTGCTGGTCTGTTCATAGGCATCATTGCAATTTTTAGGATGCAGATTGGTAATTTCAATTTGGCACCCTTGCCAAAAGCAGGTGGAGTGCTTGTCACAAACGGGATATATCAATACATCCGTCATCCAATGTATCTGGCGCAATTACTGGCTTTGTTGCCTTTGGTTGTTGAGTCTTACACAAATTTCAGAATGATTGGCTGGTCGGTTTTGTTAATCAATTTAGTGTTCAAACTTTTTTTCGAAGAGCGAAATTTAAGAAATCAATTTCCAGATTACACAACTTATATGCAAAAAAGCTGGAGACTTATTCCTTTCATTTTTTAATCTTTTAGTTCCTCTTTTTCTTCAAATATCTAAACTGAAATTTTGTCATGCAATTTAGTGTCGCATCGACAGAGAAGCTTGCTGGCATGCATATTGATTCCCGTTTGGAAAAAAAATCATGGCGACACAAAATATTCTTTCACATTCCGAAATGTTGGATGGTCTTAAAAAAGATTCCAAGAACTACATTTTATTGTACAATTCAGAAACTGAAGCAGGTAAATGCAGTCTGAATAATATTTTAACAGCCGCACAAAAGCTTGATAAGGTTAATGTTATGACGGCAGATGTAACTAAAGTGCGCGATATCCATTCAGTTTACAACATTAACAGTTCCCCTTCACTTTTAGTTTTTGAAGGAGATCGCTTCATCAATGTTATCAAAGGTTGCAATGATCCAATCTACTATATTTCCTTGTTTGAGGAGTCATATTTTCATCCTGCAATGGGTGACGGACAGCCGAAACAAAAACGTGTTATTGTATACTCAACACCAAGTTGTTCATGGTGCTCAACCTTAAAAAGATACCTCAAGTCTGTAAACATTCATTATACTGATATCGATGTTTCACGAAATCAACAGGCTGTTGAAGAAATGGTTCGTAAAAGTGGACAACAAGGTGTTCCTCAGATGGACATTGAAGGCAGGATAATAGTTGGCTTCGACAAAAACAAAATTAATTTACTTCTTGGAATTCAGTCATCAAATAATTAATATATAATTCTATATGAAAGAGTTACAACCATTAAACGAAAACGTCATTCTCGATTTGAGCAATGAAAAAACTGAGCAAAGAACTGCTTCTGGATTAATTATTCCGGATACAGCAAAAGAAAAGCCTCAAATAGCGAAAGTCATCGCGATAAGTACTATTGAAAATCCTGCAGTATTTGTGGGTGATTCCGTTTTATTCAAAAAGTATTCAGGAACAGAAATTGAATTTGATGGCCGTAAGCTTTTGGTCATTCCTTATGCTGACATACTTGCAAAAGTCGTTACAACAGACGAAATTTAAAACTGACAGAATCAAAATGTAAAGGTTGTCTCATTAGACAGCCTTTTTTTATCAATGAATGGAAATACTCAGACGAATTTTTACTCAACTACGCCTGAAACATCCAATGAATAAAGGATTAATATTACATTTGTCACTTAATAATTTCACTTGTGACGGTTTTTAAAAGAACTAATCTTATATCTAAAATATTCCAAAACTTTCATTTCTTATGCAGAATAGCGAAAAAGATAGTTGAGGCTGATTTTACTTTAACCAGAACAAAAATCATCAAAGCCAATTTTCTTAAATTTAAATTCTTAAAGCCGTTATATTTCATTCTTTTCTTTGGCCTGTTTTTAGCTTCCTGTTCAGGAACACGATACATTCCAGAAAACAAATTATTACTTCACAAAAACAAAGTGCAGATCAAAGCTGAAAAGACCAGTTTTAGCAAATCTGATCTATCCATTCTGATTTCACAAAAACGAAACAATAGTTTTTTAGGAACACGTTTCCGCTTATGGACCTTTTATGTAACAGAAAATAAAACTGATAAAAAAGTCTGGAAATGGGTTCATAATGTTGTTGGAAATCCGCCTGTTTACTTCGATGAGAACCAATCCAGCACCTCAACACAACAAATGACACAATATTTGCAAAATGTTGGTTATTTTAACAGCAAGGTCAGTTATAAACCCATCAATCGGAAAAATCGAACAACAAGGGTCATTTATAATGTAGAGCCAATGGAGCCTCACAGATTGAGCGATATACAATATAACATAGCAGACACAAGCCTTGCAGTTTATGTAGATGCAATTAAATCAGAGACTTTATTGAAAAAAGATGCCATCTACAATGCTTATATTTTGGATAACGAAAGAGATAGAATTACGACACATCTCAAAAACAACGGCTATTATTATTTTACTAAAGATTATATTCTATTTGAAGCCGACAGCAACACTCAAGCCAAAAAAATTAAAATCAACCTTATCATTGAAAACAGAAAATCAGCGGGCTTTCGGTTTGATACAACTTTTGCAGGAAAACCTCACCAAAGATATTTTATTCGCCGCGTAGGTATTTTCCCTACACACAATCCCTTCTCATTAAACACTTTACCCTTTGATACAACTTTTATTGATATAAAAAGTGAAAGTAAAAAAGAAAAATCCAGGCTCTATTTTTATTCAAATGGTGATATGCGGATAAAGCCTGGGACATTTAGTCAGGTAGTTCAGATTTATGAAAATGAAGCTTTCAATTTATCGAAACTGCGCCAAACCTACAAAGGCCTTACAAATTTGAAAATTTACAGAGCCTCCAACATCACTTTTGACACAACCGGAAGCCAAATTAATACCACCGATGAATTCCAAAACTGGATTGATTGCAATATAAATCTTCAGCGAAACAAGGCCAATGCATATTCTTTTGAAATAGAAGGAACAAACTCAAGCGGTGATTTAGGAGTAAGAGGCAGCCTTGTTTTTACCAACAGAAATCTCTTCAAAGGCGCCGAAGTTTTGCGTGTCAGGTTCAATGGAGGTTTTGAAGCGCAAAAAATATCGGTCGTAAATTTGGATGTTGGTGAAACAAAATCAACTATTTTCAATACTACAGAAACAGGGATGGACGCAAATATTAATTTTCCCCGTTTTCTTTCGCCCATAGCCTTTACCAATTTTATCAAAGAATACCAACCCAGAACAAATCTCAATATCGGATTCAGTTCGCAAAATCTTGTTTATTATCAACGGTTTATTATAAGAACTTCTTTTGGATACGACTGGATGAGCAGCAATACAGTAAACCATATCTTTACGCCAATAAGTCTGAATTCTGTAAAAGTTGATCCGACACCTGAGTTTAAAGCATTCCTGGACAATATTATAAATCAAAGGTTCAAAGATCAATACTCGAACCATCTTATTCTAAGCTTACGTTATAGTTTTACATTTAACAATCAGAAAATTAATAAGTTAAATAACTTTTTTTACTATCGGTTAAATGTTGAAAGTGCTGGAAATGTCCTTTCACTGTTTAACAACACTTCCTTGTATTCATACAAAAATGATTACGCAGAATTACTTGGCATAAGATATGCTCAGTTCTTTCGGATTGATCATGATTTCAGGTATTATCGATTATTATCACTTGACAACAGACTTGTATTCAGAACTTTTGTAGGATTAGCTATCCCTTATGGAAATTCTTCAGAGATGCCATTTGAAAGAAGTTTTTTTGCCGGAGGAGCAA
Source organism: Bacteroidales bacterium (assembly GCA_030683155.1). Taxonomy (GTDB): domain Bacteria; phylum Bacteroidota; class Bacteroidia; order Bacteroidales; family F082; genus JALNZU01. The sequence continues at coordinate 84,675 of JAUXMV010000045.1, read as the reverse complement.
ATGGAATGCGTGGATGGCAATACAAACAGTTAGGTCCCGGCACATTCAGAGACACCCTCAATATTGAGCGAATCGGTGATATACAGCTAGAGTTTAATGCTGAATATCGTTTTCCAATCTATGATTATCTCAAAGGAGCATTGTTTGTTGATGCAGGTAATATTTGGACCCTCAGAGAGATAGAAAATCTTCCCGGAGGAGCCTTCAAACTTGACAAATTTTATAAAGATTTTGCTGTTGATGCAGGAATCGGGTTCAGATTTGATTTATCATTTTTTGTTTTCAGACTTGATGCTGCTGTACCTTTACACAACCCGGCAAAAATTCCTGAAGAAAGATGGCAGTTTAACAATATAAAACTAAAGACTTTTGTCTGGAATTTTGGAATAGGATACCCATTCTGATGGAAAGAAAAGAACTATACCAGCTGTTAGAAAATGCTTTCGGCCATATTCCCACAGCTGGTCAACAGACTGTGATGAACCATCTTGCCGCTTTTCTGCTATCAGATAAACCTAATCCTTTTTATCTTTTGAAAGGTTATGCCGGCACAGGAAAAACCTCCCTTGTTTCTGCTTTAGTAAAAGTTTTACCTTTATTGAGAATGCGGTTTATATTGCTCGCACCAACAGGCAGAGCTGCAAAAGTTCTCACTTCCTACAGTGGTTTCATTGCCCACACCATTCACCGTAAGATATACATGCAAACACAAACAGCTGATGGAAGTCATCGTATTGTGTTGTCTCAAAACAAATCAAAACGTACCCTTTTTGTTGTTGATGAAGCTTCAATGATTGCTGATACCACATCAGATGGAGGTCTTTTTGGTGGACGAAATCTTCTGGATGACCTCATTCAATATGTGTCGGAGGGCGAAGATTGCAGAATTTTAATGATTGGCGATCATGCTCAGCTTCCCCCTGTAGGCCTCGATATCAGCCCTGCACTTAATCTGCAGATGTTAAAAACAAGTTACCCCATCACAGCTGCCACATTTGAGCTTACTGAAGTTATGAGACAAGCATTGGATTCAGGTATATTATTTAATGCAACAAGATTGCGTGAAAAGCTTGCTGCAAGTGAATCTAATATGCCTTTGCTAAATCTCGGAAACTTTAGTGACATCACAAAAGTTGATGGTTATGAGCTTGAAGAATTGATGCAAGACGCGTTTGGAAGCAGAGATTTCACCAAAGCAGTGGTCGTTTGCAGATCGAACAAAAATGCCAATATGTTTAATCAAGCCATAAGGCAACGCATTTTGGGCATGGAAGGTGAAATATCTTCAGGCGATTTGCTGATGGCAGTTAAAAACAATTATTATTGGCTTGAAAACAATGAAGGTGGCGGTTTTATTGCTAACGGCGACATCATGGAAATCACAAGGATTAAACGATTCGAAGAAATGTACGGCTTCAATTTTGCTGATGCAGATGTCAAACTAGTTGATTATCCCGAACATCCAGCTTTTGAAGTGAAGTTAATTCTCGAAACGATCATGACAGATGGGCCTGCGCTTCCCGAACCAATATTCAGGCAGTTGACTTCTACTATTGAAGAAGATTATCTGGAAGAACCTTCACGTAGAAAGCGCTATGCGATGATGAAAAAAAATCCATATTTTAACGCTCTTCAGGTAAAATTTGCCTATGCCCTCACCTGTCACAAAACCCAGGGCGGTCAATGGCCAGTCGTTTTTTTAGAAGCCGGCATCAACAAAGAAGAACAATTGGACAAAGCGTATCTTCGATGGCTTTACACAGCGGTTACCCGAGCCACAGAAAAACTTTATCTGATGAATTTCATTGATGCTTTTTTTGAACCGGAGTTACCTGAAACAACAAAGGAGTCCTGAAAGACTCCTTTATATATATCGTTTTCTTTTCCGAAACTTTATTTTTTTGCTCTTGAGGCTGCATCGAGGTCAAACGTCAATGCAAAGCGCAATGTATTTTGAAGCGGATTGTTTCGAGAATCAATTGGAATCAGATAAGAAAAATCGAGTCCAAAAACATTGTAACGCAAAGCAGCTCCCAAAGTAAAAAACTTACGATTTCCTTTTGATTTATCTTCATAAAATGCTCCGCCGCGCAAAGCAAAAGCTTCGTTGTACCAATATTCAACTCCAAACGAATAATACAATTCACGCATTTCTTCAGCGAATCCATCCGGCGCGTCATAAAAAGATTGCAACATTCCGGCCACTACAGAAACGTCATTGTCTTTTCCAGCTAAAATCTCATATTTGTCTGTTCCCGGAATAAGGATTGGAAACCCTGTTATTGAATCGCGAAGATAAATTGGAGGTGTTGGAACTAAAAGTTTATTTACATCCAATGAAAACGAGATTTTGTTATACTCGTCAATATCCAGATTGAGTGTTGGTCCAAAACGAAGATTTGTTGGGATAAAATCTTTTTTGATACTTGCAGAGCTATACCCTAATTTATTTCCAATATTGGAAACATTGATTCCCCATGCAAAACTTGATTCAATATCACTAAACCATGCAACTTCCTTTTCCCAATATACAGCCACATCGGCAGCAACGGAAATGCCCGCAGAAGTAGAAGCCCCTCCGACATTTTGGCCTAAGGTAAGATTAGAGTATATAAAACGCCCTGCTACTGCACCTGAAAGGTGATCTGTGAGCATACGGGAATATGTTGCATCTATTGCCCATTCACTTGGCCTGTAAGTCCCCTGGTCACCGCCGTTAATATCGGTAAACTGAATGTCGCCCAATGTGAAAAAACGTAGTGTGGAAGCAAAAGCCGAAACATCATTGATTCTTTTTGAAAAAGCAAGATATGCAAGATTCATATCAGGAACAAGATTTCTGAGCCATGGACTATAGGATAAACCAACACTCATATCACTCTTTATAAAGGAGTATTTTGCCGGATTCCAATGCATCGAAAAAACATCAGGATCAGAGGAAACGCCTGCATCACCCATCGCACCTGCTCTTGAATCGGGAGCAATCATCAAAAAAGGAACCGAGGTTGTTATTACATTAAGATTTCGGCCTGACAACTCTTGATAATTAGGAGTTTGTGGCAAAACATAGTTAACAACCGTTGTAAAAAAGACAAGAGTCAAAAGAGTGACTTTAATTTTCATAATTATTTAGGTATGAGATTGAAAATTCCAAAGGGTTAAACGAAACATGTTTTGGTTTATTGTATAATAATTTTGAGATAGTTAATTGCGCGTGAAAATCATTTTTTGAATGAGTTGGTTTTTGTTTCCAGAGCTATCTGTAACAGTAACACGATATAAATAAAATCCCGGAAGAATGCCATATACAGCAGCATCACCCATCGTCATTGGTATTGGAACAGACTGACTCCCTGATGTGGTCATTTGCTTTTTGAGGCTCACTACCATTGCCCCCATATGGTTAAAAATATCAATTGTGACATCAAGTACTTCACCTGGCTTGTTGTGTTCAAAAAGAAATTGCGTTGAATTACTGAAAGGATTTGGTGCATTTCGCAGATTCCATATATGCAATTTAACTTTTGGATTGATTTCAAACCAGATTTCACTTTCACTTGAATTATTATGTAAATCCCAAGCTTTTACGCTTATTCGATGTTTTCCATCCTGAAGATTTTTCATCGGAAACACAATTTTACCACCGGCAAAATTATCAAAGTCAGGCTGAAAAAGATGGTTAACGATATATTTGTTAAAACTTACTCCTTCATGGGTAATAACAATATCCCTTCCGATAGAATTTCCCAAAAAATTTATTCCCTGCGGATCTTCTAATCTGACATATATTACTGGATCCCCAGCCAAATAATCACCATCATTAAAGTCTGGATTATCAGCATAAAGCACTATTGCTGGCCCTTGATTGTCGATAGTTATAGCTTCATCAGTTCCACCAACAATCATTTGATTAAAATAGCCACCAGCATCCTTGAAATTAATTGTATCCACTGCATAAAAGCTAATTTTGGCCTGTCCAAACTGATAGGCAATGTCTCTTGGGAGCTTAAACCTTATTTCAAATTTCCCATTTACAACAGTTGAATTACCTTTAAAAAGCAACTTGTTGTAGTAAGAAAAATTAGTTGAATGACTCGATGCGTCATTGGCCAAAGTTTTGTAAACGGCTTTCTTATCGAACATTTTTGGATAGATATATCCATTGAAATCATCGCGAAAATTTCCATTGGCATCAACAATGCGTCCTTCAATGAAAATTTCTGACATAGCTCCAAGGGTGTCGCCAGCATGCGGCAGCATTTGGTTATTAAAACTGATTGGCTCCACCTTAAATTCAGGATACTTTAATCGCAGTGCAGGATTTCCAAGCAAAACAAAATTGTAAACATAGGTATTGGTTGGATTTTTACTAAGTCTCATGATGTCACCTAAACGTCGAATTTCCTGCTTTCCTTCTGAAAACATTGAAGAATATATCCGGCGGTTAATGGCAAAATTGGAATGTGCAAAAGCAAGCCTTGTTGTGGTCATAATGGCAATACTTCCACCTACCGGGTTGAGCAAAAGTTGTTCGCCGGCCGAAACAAATGCTGGGTTATCAAAACGGCTGAATTCACAGGTTGCAGTGATAAAAAAAGGCATTCTGTCGAAATTATTCAATGCTGCAATGTCAGAGCCGGTAAAGACTCTCTCATCTGAAAGCCCTGCAATACCTCCGTGGCCTGTGTAGTTTACGATAAGTGTTCCTTCATTCAATTGATTGACAAAGGCTGTATTTGCATCAGGATACCTAAAACCACCAGGAACTGAAACCCGCTTGTACGAATCAAGATAAACTTTTCTGACGTTCATATTGATAAAAGCTGTATCAACGATTCCGGCAAGCGTCTCAGCTTGCTGAAAGTGCAGATTATTATCGCCATCATCTGCTACAAAAAGAATGTTGTTTCGCCACTCACCTGTTTGACTCCGCTGAGAAGCCAGATAATGCCTTACTTTGTTAACCATCGCATCCGCTTCAGATTGCGAAGTAACAGGAAAACGCCCGATGCCAATATCGAGTATTCCGTCCATTTCCAGACCTTCGTTATCGTCAAGCAAGCCAAAATAATCGTCACTGACAAAACTCTGTGTTTCAATCAGGGCGATGGTGCTTTGATAGGTAGGAATGAAATTTGTATTGTTTGGAATTCGATCCTTATAATCGTAAGAGGCTGATCCAAAAAGCAATAGATATTTAAGCTGCTGACCTGACTTTTGATAGACCATTCTTACAAAATCTCTTAAAGCAGTTACATCTTGTGAACCACTGCCAAATTCATTATAAATTTCTTTCACATTTACAACAACACTTTCAAGACCATCATCTTGAAAATGTATATCTGAAATCTCCTCTGCATGAGAAATAAAATCCGGATGCGCAATAATCAGCATGTCACATGAGCTGATATTGTGAAGATTTTGATTTGGGATCACTTTGAATGAAGCAATGCTTTTGCTATCTGATGAACCAAATAAAACATACTCGCGCAGTATATCCGTTTTAACTTTAAACTGCAATTCACTTTCTGTGATATCAAATACTTGCCTAAATGGCATAAGCGGCTGAGTTACATCCCAAAGCTCAAGGCTTGCGTTAACATCCTGAATTTTAAAATTACTGACAGTAGTTGACCCAATGGATTCAGGATTTCTGAAATGAAGCTGCATGCCAGTGTATTTGAGGTATCTCCAGACATTGAATCTGAAATAATTCAGCCAGCCTTTAGAATTATCGCTTTGAGCTGATAAATAGATATTTAAATCAATCTGATCAGAATTATCCAGGAAGTTTATCGATTGAAAGATATCACGTGCATAAGTGGCATTGTTTGTACTCAACTGCATTAGCATGATATTTTCAAAAAGTGTATGACCGTTGGCGGTGGCGCTGAAAAAAATATTTTCTGTTATCGATCTGCCGGCAAAATGGGTATTAAACATGATGGGACGGGCTGTCACCCTGTTTAGAAAATTAAAACTCCAGCTGAGTGAAGGCTCATTGCGGCTGAAAGTTTCTCCAAACCACTCTTTTCCGGAATGTATCAGATTTTCTAAATCATTTTCGTGATGAATCCTGTCAAGAAAAATGTCAACCTCTTTGTTTGCAGGTAATTCCGATTGTTCCTTTAACTGAATTCGCTTTCTTGCACCTTCAGGTTTAACAGTAAGAAAATAAAAAGTTGTATCAGTATAAAAATTGGCAACGTGGACAAAACGGCTGTTAAAACCTGAATAATTCCATACCACCGGCTCTTGAGCATAAAAATATATTCCATCCTCCGGATCAAAAGCTCCATCTTCTTCACCAATAACCCTGATGGAATTTTCAAACAAATCGTCATAGCGAAAATGGTTGTTCTGTTCAGGCAACATGCGGCCACCATTGCCAAAAATGCCAATATGACGTGGGTCAATCGCATCAGGATTGAAACCCATTGCTTTAAGCTCGTTATAACCAATTTTGTAAATACCAGTTTCAGTAATGCCCATCTTTACCCATTGCCCATTGGCAAGTACAGAATTCTCTGCATAAGTCATTAAAAATGCTGACTCTCTTGTGTCAACAAATTCATTTGGTTCAAAACTCACTGAAGCCCTGGTCAACTTCTCAGGCAAGCCATTTGTTGCTCGAATGGGTAAAATATGCAAATAATGCCTGATCTTGTTATTGGTCTTAACCTCTTTGAGATGCCATTCAAATTCAGCAGGTATTGATTCAAAATCCAATAAATTTAAACTTTCTATCGGCTCTAAAGCAACTGTTTTCAATGCAGTAAGCTGGATATTTTCAGGTTTAAAACCATCTTCAAGTGGCAGCTCCAACTCAAACCACGGCAAAAGTGCTGTTGATGATTTAGTAACAGCGTCTTCAAACCAAAACACCTCAGCAACTGAACCATTTCGTAATCTCACTGATTCGTTTGGACCCCAATGAATCGAAAATTCAACAGATTGGTTTTGGGCCATAACTGACAAGCCCAGAACTGAAAATACCAAAAGAAGGAAACTGTTATTTAGCTTCTTTAATGACGAAGAATATATTAAATCAATATTTATATAACTGAATATCATCTACTTATAATTAATAAGTTTTGATCTTTTCTCTGATTGAACACCATCTTTATTGGTTACAATCAGTCGGTAAATATACAAACCTTTTGCAATTCGCTGCCCTGAATCAGTTCTGCCATCCCAACGTATAGGATTGCTAAGGAAACTGCTGCTAAGATTGTCAGCAATAAGGGTTTTCATCAGCTGTCCGTTGGTGTTGTATATTTTTATTTCAACATCTATTATTTCATTCGCTTGATTGTGCCGGAAAACAAACCATGTTTCGTCCATAAATGGATTTGGATAATTATAAAGCTCATCGATGGTAACCTGATTCTTGGGGATAACTTCAAATTCAATACTTGCAGAACCCGAATTGTTTAAAATATCCCAAACTTTAAGTGTAAGCACATGCTTTCCAGGATTTAAATTAAAGAATGGAAAAGTTACAACTCCTTCAGAATTTTTGTTGATTTTAGCTGCATAATACTCATTTAATATAGCATACCTTTCTGTGGCACCAGTTAAAGTCGCTACAATATCATGACCTATGCCAGCCCCAGTTGTATTGATACCACTTTCATCAGAAAGCAGTGCAAGCAAAACCGGATTTTCACTCGTAAAACCACCGCTTTTAAACGTTGTATCTCCTATGTAAAGTTTGATTTCAGGCCCTTTATCATCGTTAACAACATTATTACTAAATCCTCCAACAACAAAATCTTCAAAGTATCCTTGTGCATCTATCTCATAATCTGTGGCATAATAGCTTATTCTGCCTTGTCCAAAACGATAGGAAATATCTTTTGGCATCATAAACGAAAATTCGAACTGACCACCAACCACTTCAACTGCACCTTTATATATTATACTATTTCTAACGATAAAAGTTGTAGAAGCACTTTGATCTCCAAAGGTTGAAACGGAATTAGCTTTATCATAGACTGTAATGTAAAGTATTCCGGTGAAATTATTGATCTGCTGATTCCAGCTATCAGCCACAAAGCCTTTAATTGTAACAAGATCAAGTGCTTTGAGTGTATCAGGGACAGCTTCAACAGCATTGCCATTGATATGAGTTGTGATTACTTTATTGGGTGGAAAATGCAATGCGAGCGCAGGATCACCAAGAAGTACGAATTTTCTGTCATTTGCATCACCTGTAAGTTTTGACCGACGGATTACATCGCCGAAGCGCGGAAATTCACCATTCTCACGCATAAAAATATTGTCGTTAAAAATTGCTCTGTTCAATCGCAGGTTTGTAGAAGCGTAGGTTGCCCTGGCTGTTGTAAACATTGCGATTGCGCCTCCATCGGGATTGAGAAAAACCATTTCACCGGCTGATAATCGGGTTGGATCATCATACCGTGAAAATTCACAGGTAGCTGTAATAAAAACAGGCATTTTCTCGCGATTTCTCCAGGAAATGATATCAGCAATTTCAAGAATTCTTTCTTCTGTCCAACCAACCTCACCACCATGACCGGAATAGTTCATGATAAGTGTCCCTCTCTCCATACTTTTATTGATGGCTTCGTTTACTTCAGGTGCTTTTTGCCCGCTTGGAGTAGCAATTTGACGATAGGCATCGAGGTATATTTTATTGAGGTTGAAAGCCGGATAATCAGTTCCAATTAATCCAGCCAACGCCTCAGCATCTCGCAGATGTTGATTTGAATCTCCATCATCAGCAACAAAAGTTATTTCATTGCGCCATGGACTCATAGTTACTTCATTTCGAGCTACATAGCGAAATACTTTATCAACCATTTGTCGTGCCTGATCTATCGTTGAAACAGGAAAACGACCAATGCCAATGTCAAGCAGACTACTGTCGTTTGTTCCTTCATTAAAATCGAGATACCCAAAATAATCATCTGTTGCAATTGAACTGACCAGATTTAATGAGGCAAGGGTTTGAAATGTTGGAACATAATTGGTATTGTCTGTCAACTTGTCCTTGTAATCAAAAGAAGCATCCCCAAACATTAAGAGGTATCTTAGCTTGCGTCCGGGACTGCTTTCAGAGAAGAGCATTCTCGCAAAGTCACGAATTGCTGTTACATCTTGTGAACCAGACGAAAACTCATTATAGATAAGTTCCGGAATAGTTACAAAGACTTCTAATCCGCTATTCTGTCTATGAAAAGCAGCCAAACGATTGGCTTGATCTAAAAAATTCGGATGGGTTATAATCAAGTAATCAATATCGCGAACACTATGCAAATTTTGGTTGGCAACAGCACCAACTGCTTCCACAGAATAAAAGGAAGTGTTATCAAAAGCAATGAAATTCCTCATTGAACTTCCATCAGCTTTGAATGTCATAGTGTTGCCCTGCAATGTTGTTTCAACTCTGACTGCCGCTGTTGGATCGGTAATATCCCAAATGCTAACCTGATTGTTGGAATTTGCTACACGGTACTCATAAACAGCTGATTGATCAATGCTTCGGGTGTTTCCAAATATCATCTGAGGGCCAGTAAAGCTTAGATTTCTCCAAGCATTTACCGAAATGTAATTTAACCATCCGCGCGCTGAATTTATTGAACGGTTAAATTTCAGGTTAACATTAACGATATCATTTACCGGATTAAAATCAACAATTGCAGAAGCACCTTTTGCATAATCATATCCTGTGACCTGCGTTGGATCGATATTCATTGTGCGTTTCAATTGTTGATCAATAAAAAGCTGGAAATTTGCAGGCCCGAAATTTCTTCCTGCAACATCAGTTTCAACGCGTGCAGTTTTTGATGTAATTAAACCGGGAAAATTGAAATTGAAGTCACGGCTTAAAGTAACATCAAACAACTCGCCATACCAAGTCCTGCCAGTATTTGACAAATTAACAATATCCTCTTCGTGTAACTGTTTATCCAGAAAATCGGTGACTATTTCAGAAGGTATTCCTGTTTGGCTTGAAGTTTGAATTCTCTTTCCAGCTCCCAAATCTGCAGTTATAAAAAGATAGGCGTAGTCATCATAGTAATTACTCTGATGCTTGTAAAACCCTGAAGGCTGATCAAATTTCCAGGTTAAAGGCCCTTCTGCGTATAACAAAATATAGTCGGATTGATTAAAAACCCCGTCCTCCTCACCTACAACAACAATGGGGTTTTCAACAAGGTCGTCATGTCTGAAATCTGCATTTCTTTCACTTAAAACACCTCCCCCATTGCCATAAATCCTGATATTACGCGGGTTAAGTGTTGAAGGATTCAAGCCAATAGCTTGCAGATTAGCGAAGGTAATTCGGTGAATTCCACTGTTACTTACACGAACTTTATACCAGTTTCCGGATGCCAGAACAGAATTATTGGTAAAACCTGCAGGGGCTTGTTTAAAATTTTCTTCGTATTCTAGAAAAAGCTCGTATTCAAATTTCAGAAGCTTTTCAACTGTTCCTTTCGTCGGATTGTATCTCAAAGCCGGAATAAGCAAGTGCAGAATGTATTGCTCACGTGCTGTTTTGATATTAGTTTTAACAACAAAAGTGGTGTCAAGTTTAGAAACATCACTAATATTAAGCAACTGTAGCTCAACTGTTTCAACCTCAATATTCAACAAATTGACAGTAGGCTTCAGATTATTATCGTACAGATAGATATTTTCAGAGTAGTAGGGTATGACAGCTAAATCACTTTCATACCAGGCATTAGTAAAGTAAGGTCTGGCAAGAATCTCACGTCCGTCAAACTGAAGCGAATCTGAAGGCTGCCAATCGATACCTATAATATTGGTCTTAAAAGGCTGTTGAGAATATGAAAGTAAGCTCAGGGTTGTCAGTAAAAAAAATAAAAATTTTTTGATCATGTTTTTATTATTCGTGACAGTTTAAATCACTAAAAGCTTTCACCAGCCAACAAGGAAACAACCAAAGCAAACTTTTGTTTAAGAAGTGAACCTAAATCGAATGGCTAAGTGACATATTCCCGAACGCAGAAAAAGTTCATTTATTGCGGTTCACTTATTTTGCTGAAGCAAACCCCGGTGTGCAAAATTTTCCGTAATATTGCCACGAAATTTTAGCGCTCGTTTTTCATCTGATATGATAAAAATTGTTGCATCCTTCTTAATATTTTTGCTGTTTTCAGGCTTGTGTTCTGTGCATGCTCAGGATGCTGCATTCACTCAGTTTTATGCCAACCCACTGTTTTTGAATCCTGCACTTACTGGCAACACTGAATGTGGACGGATTCATACAAACTACCGCAATCAATGGCCATCACTAGGTAAAGCATATACAACTTATAGTGTAACATACGATCAAAGCTTGTCTAATATCAACAGTGGTTTTGGTTTTATAGCCATGAATGACCAGCAGGGTGATGGTGCTTTTAACCGAACACTTGCCGGAGCATTTTATTCATACAAACTTCAGATTAATGCTGAGACTATGCTTTCTTTTGGTATGAAGGCAGCATTTTATCAGGAAAGCATCAATTGGTCTAAACTTATTTTTGCAAGCAATATTTCAGGAATTGGAGCAGAAACGCCTCCTGAGAATCCGACAATTTATACCCTAGATTTCTCTGCGGGAATGGTTTTAGGAATTCGCGATGAAATGTTTTTTGGTGTGGCCGCAGACCATTTAAGTCAACCCACCCTTACATTTTATGACAATGACAACAGTTTTTTGCCATTAAAAGTTTCTGCGCACGCCGGAATAAATATCAATACAACCACAGGTCAACTTGGCGGTGGGCGTGAAAGCGATTTGCTGATTCAGCCAAATTTACTTTTTATACAACAGGGAGACTTCAGCCAGCTCAATGCGGGGGTGTATGTCAACAAGTACCCTTTCGTTACCGGCGCCTGGTTTCGCCACACATTCAACAACATGGATGCAGTTGTTGTTTTGGCTGGAATCAAATGGGATCAATTCAGGTTTGGATATAGCTATGATTTCACTGTTTCAAAGCTTGGCGGACGCAGTGGAGGCGCTCATGAGATATCCCTTGCATGGGAATTTTGCGTTTATACAGCATCAAAGAGAACAATCCGTACAATAAAATCACCCTCCTTTTAGTTATAGAATCGAATGTTTAAAAGAAGACAACACTTTAAAATGAAGAAAACGAATATCATTCTGCCGCTACTGCTTGCCGCAGTCCTTATCTCGTCATGCAGCAAAGAAGTTTCACGTTCTACTGGCTGGAATTTCAACGACCCAAAGTTTGGTGGATTTGAAGTTGCTAAAAGTCAGGATCAAAAAGTTGGACCAGGTTTGGTTGCTATTGAAGGTGGAACCTTCCTTATGGGAGCCTCCAACGAGGATCTTTTATTTGAATGGAACAACATTCCCCGTCGCGTGACAGTTGCTTCATTCTTTATGGATCAAACAGAGGTTAGCAATCTGGATTATCTAGAGTATATCTACTGGCTGGGACGCGTATTTGGACAGGATTACCCACAGGTTGTGCAAAAAGCTTTACCTGACAGTCTTGTCTGGCGAGACAGGCTCTCCTACAATGAACCTTTGGTTGAGCTCTATTTCCGTCATCCATCGTATCACGATTATCCGGTGGTTGGTGTTTCATGGCTTCAGGCCAATGATTATGCCAATTGGAGAACTGACCGCGTAAACGAACTTTTGTTGATCAAAGCCGGTGTTCTGGATTTTGATCCGGATCAAAAAAATGAAAATAATTTCAATACCGAAGCATATCTGGCCGGTCAATATCAGGGTCTTGTAAGAGAAGGCAAAGCTGATCTTGACCCTAGCGGTTCAGGTATCCGCAATGTGCGTTTCGAAGATGGTATAATGCTGCCAAAATACAGGCTCCCAACAGAAGCTGAGTGGGAATATGCTGCTTTAGGACTTATTGGAAATACTGTGAATGAGCGTATTGTAGAAAGAAGAGTTTATCCATGGAATGGAGATGGGCTTCGCACCGACCATAAAAAATATATGGGAAGTTTTGTAGCCAACTTCAAACGCGGTCAGGGTGACTATATGGGTGTTGCAGGAAGTCTTAATGACGGTGCCGCTCAGCCTGCACCGGTAGGTTCTTACTGGCCAAATGATTATGGACTTTATAACATGGGTGGCAACGTTTCGGAATGGGTGTTGGATGTTTATCGTCCGCTTTCCTTTGAAGATGTTGCAGATTACAACCCCTTCAGAGGCAATGTATTTGTCAACAAAAAAAGAGATGCTGACGGGTCAATTGCCCAAAAAGATTCACTTGGCAGACTTCAATACGTTGAAATTACTCCTGAAGAAGCTGCCAACAGAAAAAATTATCGCAGAGGTTATGCTGTGAACTATCGTGATGGAGATTATTCTTCAACAATTCAGCAAGACTGGATCGATCTCACAGAAGACCCTACTTCTACCTCCAAAATGTACGATTACGGCGAAACGACACTGATCAGTGATAAAGCGCGTGTATATAAAGGTGGTTCATGGAATGACAGAGCTCATTTTATGAGTCCCGGTGTGCGCAGGTTCCTTAACGAAGACGAAGCATCGAGTGCAATTGGTTTCCGCTGTGCCATGAATAAAGTAGGAAGCTCAATCACAGCAAAAAAATAAAATATTGTTTTTTACAAATAAACCCCGTCATGGATCTATGATGGGGTTTTTATTTTCAGCAAGAAAATGGATTTACAGGAAATTTACAGCATCTTCGAAATGCATCCAGCTGTTTCGACCGACTCCCGGACACTTGAAAAGGGTGATATTTTCTTTGCATTGAAAGGTCCAAATTTTGATGCCAATAAACTAGCCAATAAAGCACTTGAAGATGGTGCATCTTATGCTATCATCGATGATCAGACATTTCCTGATTCACCATATACTATAAAGGTAAAAAATGTGTTGGAAACGTTGCAGCAACTTGCAGCACTTCACAGGTCGAAAATGAATGCCAAAGTAATTGCTATTACAGGATCAAATGGTAAAACAACTACCAAAGAACTTTTAGCGAGAGTCTTGTCAAAAAAGTATAACACCATTTATACTTCAGGAAATCTGAACAATCACATTGGAGTTCCACTCAGCCTTTTGAAAATTAAAGCTGAAACTGAAATGGCAATCATAGAAATGGGTGCAAATCATATGGGTGAAATCAGAAAACTTTGCCTTCTTGCAAATCCAAACTACGGAATCATTACCAACATCGGTAAGGCACATCTTGAAGGTTTTGGAAGCATTACAGGTGTCATCAATGCAAAAAGCGAAATGTATTCCTACATCGATGACAATGGGGGAATGCTTTTTGTGAACAAAGACAACGAGCTTCTCAACCGTCTTTCAGCAAATATCAAACGATTTACTTTTGGAAATGAGCTTTCCAGCGATCTTTATACTGAACTGATTAACTCAGACCCTTTTTTACATATTGCCTGGGAATATAAAGGAATGCAATCTGTGACAGCCACAAAATTGATTGGTATTTACAATGCAGAAAATATTTTTACAGCCATTGCAGCCGGGTGTTTTTTTGATGTTTCACAAGATGATATTGAAGACGCTGTAAGCAACTATGCCCCTTCAAACAGCCGTTCACAATTGATTGAAACACGCAAAAACAGGATCATCATGGATGCCTATAATGCCAATCCTGTTAGCATGGAAGCCGCCATCCGAAACTTTGATCGCATGAGAGGCAATAAGTCTCTTGTCATTTTGGGAGACATGCTTGAACTTGGCGAAGAAAGTGACTACGAACATGCTAATATCCTTAAGCTGCTAACTGATTTAGATTTTGCAGAAGTTATTCTTGTCGGACCTCTTTTTGAAATTGTATATGGCGGAGACGATTGGCACATCTTCACAGATGCCGATGCTCTGTGTAAATACATTGAAAAGAATCCAGTAAAAAACTATGATATCCTCATCAAAGGTTCCCGTGGTATCGGTCTCGAAAAAGTTTTACCACTTTTATGAGTCAGAGCAGTAAAACATACTGCGCAATTGGAGTTATGTCGGGTACATCGCTCGATGGAATTGACATCGTTTGTTGTAATTTCATTGCCAACAATGGTTTATGGAACTTTGAAGTGCTTGCTGCCGAAGAAATTCCTTATGACCTGGAATGGAAAGCCAAACTTTCTGAAGCTTTCTACAAAACTGATACAGAAATACAAAAATTACATTTCGAATACGGTGAATTTCTGGGCGACAAAATAAAGGCTTTCATAAAAAATCATTATCTCAGGCCTGAACTTATCGCATCGCATGGCCATACAATTTTTCATCTTCCTGAAAAAGGATATACCCTGCAGATAGGCGATGGAGCTGCAATTGCTTCAGCAACTGAAACTTTAACGATTAATAATTTCCGGGCAGAGGATGTAAGTAAAGGTGGTCAGGGCGCTCCCTTGGTGCCTGTTGGCGACAAACTACTATTTAGCCAATATGACATTTGCCTGAACATTGGCGGAATTGCGAATATCTCTTACGATTTTGAAGGTTCCAGACTTGCCTTTGACGTTTGTCCGGCGAACCAGCCTCTTAACTTCCTTGCAGAAAAAAAAGGATTAAATTTTGATTTTGACGGAGACAATGCAAGATCAGGAAAATTGCATCCTGAACTGCTGAATCAATTGAACCAACTTGGTTATTACAGGCAGGAATTTCCAAAATCGCTTGGCCGTGAATGGGTTGAATCTGAATTCATGTCGTTCATTAACAATTCAGATTTGGATTATGATTCGCTTTTGAGAACAGTAACTGAACATATCGCCATCCAAATTGCAAGTGCCGCAAATCACCTTGATAGTACCAAAATGCTCATCACCGGAGGCGGTGCAAAGAATAAATTTCTGATTGAAAGGATAACACATCTTTGCAAGCATGATATTGTTCTACCTTCACCAAAAATTATAGATTTTAAGGAGGCAATCGTTTTTGCTTTTCTGGGCGTTTTAAAGTTCAGAGGTGAAATAAATTGCTTTGCCAGCGTTACAGGAGCCAATGAAGACAGTTCTTCCGGCGATCTCTTTTTTCCAAAGCAAAAAGGGAACTCATAATAAAAAACATATTTTAAAGTTTATACTCAAATCAAAACACCGAAATCAGTCATTCAATAAAAACAGGAATAGATATGCTCAACTGGATTCTATTACAACTTCAAACAGTAACCAACGACCTGGGTAGCGCCGCAGCAGAAGTGCAACAACAAGGTGAAATCTCTCTTTCAATCATTGACCTTGCTGTGAAAGGCGGCTGGATTATGCTCGTTCTGGCTATTTTTTCCATAATAGCGGTTTATGTTTTCATCGAGCGCTATCTGGCAATTTCGAAGGCCTCGGTCAACGAAAAAAACTTTATGAACAATATCAGAGAGTACATTCATTCGGGCCGGCTTGATGCCGCAATGGCACTTTGTCGAAGTACCGAAACGCCTATTGCTCAAATGATTGCAAAGGGTTTGTCGAGGCTTGGAAAACCGCTGAATGACATCAATGCTGCCATCGAAAATGTTGGAAAACTCGAAGTGAGTAAATTAGAAAAAGGTGTTGCCGGCCTTGCAACAATCGCCGGAGCCGCTCCTATGCTAGGTTTTCTTGGAACAGTTATTGGAATGATTCGTGCCTTCTACGACATGTCAATGGCCGGAAACAATATTGACATTGCATTGCTTTCATCGGGTATTTATCAGGCGATGATAACAACTGTTGGGGGGCTTATCGTTGGTATTCTTGCATTTATTTTTTACAATATATTGGTCTCAAGAATAGAAAAAGTAGTTTATTTGCTTGAAGCACGCGCTACAGAATTCATGGATTTACTTCATGAACCTGCACGCTAAATTAACCTAAGATTAAAGACAACTAAAATGGCTATTCAAACCAGAAATAAAAGAAGTGTCACATTCAGCATGGCTTCAATGTCAGATATCGTTTTTCTGCTGCTCATTTTTTTCATGCTAACTTCAACACTTGTTGCACCCAATGCGATCAAACTTTTGTTGCCCTCAAGCAACAGCAAAACGATGGCCAAACAAACGGTAACTGTCTATATAAATGATAATTATGATTATTTTATTGGTGAAGAGCCAGTAAATGAAAGCGACCTTAGTACGCTACTTCAAAGTCAGCTTTCTGGCGATGATGAAGGGACTGTTGTGCTGAGATCAGATAAAAGCGTACCTGTGCAATATGTTGTCAACGTGATTGATGCACTCAATGAAGTGAACAACAAAATGCAAACAAAGCATAAAGTAATTTTGGCAACTTCACCAAGAAAATGATTTTCTATCGTAAAATAAATCTGACTGATCAAATCACAATCCATAAGCTGTTTCAACAAAGATGGAGCCAATAGATAAGAATAAAAAACAAGCCATAGCTGGAACAATCCTGTTTCATCTTCTGGTGTTTCTGGCATTGTTTTTTCTTGCCCTGCGCACTCCTTTGCCCTTGCCCGGAGAGGAAGGCGTTGAAGTAAATCTTGGTTATAGCGATCAGGGAATGGGACAGATTCAACCAGAAAAACAAGAAATATCAGCTTCAGCTGCAAGGCCAGTTCCACAAGTCATAGAAAACCCTGTTAAAGATGAGGTAGTTACACAACAAACTGAAGAAGCCCCTGCCCTTCCGGAGCGAGTTGTTGAAAAACCAAAAACACAACCCATTGAAAAACCCATTGAAAAACCACGTCAGGAGCCTGCACCAAAACCTGTTCCGGAGCCTGTAGCTGAGCCACAACCTCAAGTCAATCAACGTGCGCTTTTCAGAGGATCAACTTCAGGAAGCAGCACAGGCTCAGAGGGAATCACAGGCCAGCCTGGCGATCAGGGCCGCCCCGACGGCTTGCGCGATGTACAGCGTTACGAAGGTCAGGGCGGTCAGGGTGATGGCGCCTCTTTCAGTCTTGGCGGCCGGGGTGCTAAATATCTCGAAAGACCTTCAAGTAATTTCAGTGAACAAGGCGATGTAGTTGTTGATATCTGGGTTGACCGCAAAGGCGTTGTGCAAAGGGCAGAAGTTAGTTTGAGAGGAACTACAATATTGGATTCCAGGCTCAGAAGTCTGGCCGTAAAGGCAGCGCTGAACTCTGTCTTTGCCGAGGATCCCAAGGCTGCATTGCAACAAAAAGGAACAATCACCTACACCTTTATTATAAGAAACTAAAAAAACATATTTTAGCATCCTTTTTGAAAGCATGGACTATAGAGAAACACTAAGCTGGATGTTTGCCAAATTACCGATGTACCAGCGTATTGGGGCTGCTGCATACAAAGCCGATCTCAGCAACACAATCAAACTGCTTGAATTGTTGGGTGAGCCTCAAAAAAGTTTTCGCTCCATCCACATTGCTGGCACCAACGGAAAAGGCTCTGTTTCTCACATGCTGGCATCAATTTTACATAGTGCAGGTTACAAAACCGGTCTTTACACATCACCGCATCTCAAAGATTTTCGTGAAAGAATTCGTATCAATGGTGAAATGATCAGCGAGAATAAAGTGATCAGTTTTATCGAATCGCATAAGGATGATTTTGAAAAAATGGAACTTTCATTCTTTGAAATGACTGTTGGCATGGCGTTTCAGCATTTTAAAGAAGAAAATATTGATATAGCAATTATCGAAACCGGGATGGGTGGCCGTCTGGATTCGACCAACCTTGTGATGCCACTTCTGAGTATAATTACCAACATTGGTTATGATCATACACAGTTTTTGGGTGAAACTTTGGAAAAAATTGCCGCCGAAAAAGCAGGTATCATAAAACCAAAAATTCCTGTAATCATCGGTCAGACGCAGTTTGAAACGAAAGCTGTTTTTGAAGAAAAAGCAGCTGCCCTGAATACACCAATTATTTTTGCCGACTATGTTTTTGATGCCAACAAACTTGAAACTGCAGACAAACAGGTACAAAGCTTTGATATCTGGAAAAATAGTCTGCTGTATCTGGAACATCTCGAAATTCCACTGCTTGGCTCCTATCAACAGAAAAATCTGATCACTGTGATGTGCGCTGTTGATCAGATAAAAAAACATTTTAACATCGAAGAGAAAGATATTCGCGATGGCTTAGGTGCAGTGGTAAGAAATACCGGTTTGATGGGTCGATGGCAGATACTTGGGCGAAATCCAATGGTTGTGGCCGATACGGCACACAACAAAGATGGCATTAAGGAAGTGGCGTTTCAATTGCGTTTGATGCAGTTCAGGCAGCTTCACTTTGTTTTGGGAATGGTGAACGACAAAGCCATTGATGATTTATTGCAAATGCTTCCAAGACATGCAATTTATTATTTTTGCAAAGCTGATATCCCCCGTGGAATGCCGGCTGAAGAAATAGCTACAAAAGCTTTCGAGTTTGGCTTAAGGGGAAAAGTTTATGATTCAGTCAGAGATGCCTATTTCAGTGCTTTGAATGCAGCAAGAACTGATGATATGGTATTTGTCGGAGGAAGCACTTTTGTGGTAGCTGAAGTAGTTTAAGGTTGTTTTTGTTTGAAATTTAGCTTTGGATTGAGAAAATATATTTGAACAAACCTGCTATAAAACAAAATCTATGAAAGCAAATTTAAATCAAATTGAAAACTTCTTGGCTTCTAAAAACATTGGTCTTGTGGGAGTTTCGCGCAACCCAAAGAAATTTGGCAATGAGGTGATGAAGCAGCTGTTGAAAAATGGCTACAAAATCACTGCTGTTCATCGCGAGGCTCAGTCAATTGAAGATGTTCCATGCGTCAACAGCATTGCAGCCTTGCCTTCTGACACCGAGGCAATTTGTTTGATTACGCCAAAAACAGAAACGGATGTGCTATTGAGAGCAGCAATTGACAAAGGTTTTAAAAACATTTGGATTCAACAGTTTTCCGAGGGGTCTGAAACATTTTCAATTATCAAAAACACTGATGCCAATGTTGTGACCGGGAGATGCATTTTCATGTACACAAACCCCGAAGGATTTCATAAATTTCACGAACGTATCAACAAACTATTTGGCACTTTTGCTAAATAGGTTGATTATATAATTGATTTCTAAACTTTTAGGGTTAATTTACTAATTCCTATATCTCTGCTTCAAGGCCTAACTCATCCTTGAAAAGTCGAAGCATTGGCCGATGTGCTGCCATCTTCTCAAACTTCTCTTTATCAGTATAGGCTTCAATTTCGGTTGATTTTTCCTTCACTATGGGAACGAGCTTGATTTGATTGTTTTTAAGACTTGATTTCAGGTACTCTAACAAAGCATGTACATTGAGCTTGTCGCCAAAAACCAAGCCATTATCAACCTGAAACTGAACACTGCTCTCTGCTCCTGCCTCAGGCTGGTAGCGTAACATTGCTGATGCAAAACTGGGTGAAGTGCTTTTGTAGGTCTCCGCAAAATTTTTCCAGGCAGCACGAAGCTGTTCATTGTCAAAAGAAGTTTCAATGACAACTTCTTCAATTTCCTCAACTACTTTTGGTTTCTCCGCCTCACTGATTGAGATGGTTCGGATAGTTTTTGGCTTAGAAAGCCCTACTTCACTTACATAATTTGCAGGTTGAGTTTTCTCAGACACCTCCTTTGCAGGCTCATTTGAATAGGCAGGTGATGTTGGTTTCTGCTGCGGAGGCACATTCATTGCAGGTGAAACAGCTGGTTTGACAGGCACTGGCTGAGATGCTGCTGCCGAAACGCTGGGCTTAGCCAAAGCTGCTTGTGATTGATATACTCCCGTTGCGCTTTGGTTCATTATTCCACAAATCTGTAAAAGTGAAATTTCAATAAGGAGTCTTTTATTGTTGCTTCTGGAATAATTAAGATCACATTGATTGCTAATATTCAATGATTTAAGAAGAAAGTCGGAAGGACACTGTGCAGCCTGATTTGCATAACGATCACGCAAACTTTGAGAAACCTCCAATAATTTTACTGTTGCAGCATCTTTGCTTACAAGTAAGTTTCGCAAATGACTGCCAAGCCCGTTAATGAAATGCTGTCCATCAAACCCATTATCGATAATATCATTCAAAATAAGCAGTGTATCGGATGTCAGTCCGCTTAACATTGTCTCCGTAATCCTGAAATAATACTCATAGTCGAGAACGTTCAAATTGTCAATCACATCTTTATAGGTGATGCCGCTTCCCGAAAAACTGACCATCTGGTCAAAGATTGAAAGTGCATCCCGCAAAGCTCCATCAGCTTTTTGAGCGATGATACTCAAAGCATCTGACTCAGCTATAACACCTTCTTTTTCTGCTACATACTGAAGATGTCCGACAATATCCTCCACGGTGATTCTCTTAAAATCAAAAATCTGACAGCGTGAAAGGATTGTTGGAATAATTTTATGCTTTTCGGTTGTAGCGAGAATAAACTTCGCATAGGCCGGGGGCTCTTCAAGGGTTTTTAAAAAAGCATTAAAAGCCGCTGATGACAGCATATGAACCTCATCGATTATATAAATCTTATATTTTCCAACCTGCGGAGGTATGCGCACCTGATCGACAAGGTTTCGGATATCATCAACAGAATTGTTACTGGCAGCATCCAGTTCATGGATGTTAAATGAGGCAGAATTGCGAAAAGAAACGCATGACTCACACTGATCGCATGCTTCCATTTCGGGTGTTGGATTCAGGCAATTGATTGTTTTTGCCATAATGCGTGCGCAGGTTGTTTTGCCAACACCTCTTGGACCTGTAAACAAGAAAGCCTGAGCCAGTATATTGTTGCGAATAGCATTTTTCAGTGTTGAAGTAATAGCAGATTGACCAACAACCATATCAAAAGTTGCGGGGCGGTATTTGCGGGCAGAAACAATAAAATTGTCCATGAAAAAGGTGTATATTATTGCTCAAAATTACAAAAAAAACCATGGCTTCGCGATGGTTCGCAAAGAAAGTGAATCATTCTGGTGCTAAAATTCTTAAGCCTTAAAAGCTTTTGAATAATTCTGTGATTACATTGAAAAATCAGATCTTAAATAATACTATCAAGAATTTTGAGTTTGTCAATATCATTTCTTTTTCCCAATATAGCATTCAAAAATTGCTGTATTGAAGAAAATATTTTTGAATTTAAAGCATCTGTTACTAAAATTCAATCCATTCTGAAGCTCTAATATCAGCAAATTGGCTACTTTTGATGCATTATGAAAGATCTGCTTGTTTTAGTTCCAAAAATTACCAACAGACTTCGGTATACCTTTGATCTGGTGCTTGATAAGCAGCTTGGACTGAGTTTCCAACTTACAACTGATACCGCAACTTTTAATGCATTCGAAGGCGCAAAATTTATCTATGGAGATGAAGCCGTCTTTAACAACATGTTTTTTAAGGCCAGTCATCTTCTCTTTGAGCGTGAGATAAACAGTCAGGAATTAAAAGCATTTAATTTTGAAGACATAAAAGCCATTTTCCCTGTTTACCACAGGCAGACTGCAGCTCCTTTCGATTTGTTCGCAGCTGTTTTTTACAACGTGAGCCGTTATGAAGAGTATTTGCCTTGCGTAAGAGATAATCATGGCCGTTTTGAAGCTTCTTCCAGCTGTCTCGAAAATCTAGGATTACTTCAAAAACCTGTTGTAAATATTTGGTGCAACTGGCTTGGTCAGAAGCTTGAGCAGTCGTTTCCGGGTTTGAAAACAAAAAAAAGAAATTACTCCTTCGTTCCAACATACGATATTGATGCTGCATGGGCGTATAAGCACAAAGGTTTATACCGTAACGCTGGTGCATATTTACGCGATTTGCTGAAAGGTGATTTTAATGAAATTAAGCTTCGTAATTCTGTTTTGCAAAACAAAACATCCGACCCTTACGATACTTTTGCCTTACAGCTCGAACTTCAAAAGGAATTCCATCTGAGACCTATTTATTTTATCCTTTTTGGTGAATACGATCAATATGACAAAAATATTTCAGTAAGAAACCCAGCATTTCAGCGTTTAATTAAGCAACTGGCTGACTATGCAGAAGTTGGAATTCATCCAAGCTATGCTTCCTTCGGGAATAAAGTTAAACTAAAAAGTGAACTTGATGCACTTTCAAAGATTCTTAATCAAGATGTTACTCAGAGTAGGCAACATTTTCTGAGGATGAACCTTCCATTGACATATCATCAGCTGATTGATCTGGACATCACCGATGATTACACAATGGGATATGCATCAAAACCGGGATTCAGAGCCGGCATTGCAAACAGTTTTTTATTTTATGATCTTGATCATGATTTGCCAACAAACCTGAGAATTCATCCGATGATTTTGATGGACGGAACGCTTCGCGACTATATGAATCTGAACACTGAAGCGTCTCTTTCAAAAGCATTTGAGTTGATAAGTGAAGTTAAAAAAGTCGATGGAACCTTTATATCACTTTGGCACAATGAGACGTTGAGCGATTCAAAACGCTGGCTTGGCTGGAATGATATCTACAGAAAAATAATTCAGGAGGCCTTGCCATAAGGTTCATATTGCATGATTCGACATTTAAAGCATCTTGAGATTGATAAAGTGAAGTGGGATTTGTGCATCCGTGATTCCTTCAATGGCAATGTGTATGGCTGGTCATGGTATCTTGATATCGTACATCAAAACTGGGAAGCGCTTGTTGAGGATGAGTATGAACGTGTTTTTCCGCTTACAGGCAATGTGCGTTTCGGCATGAGCTATTTGTTTCAGCCATTTTTCGCACAACAGCTGGGAATTTACTCAAGAAATATTCTCAATCCCAATATTGTCCGCGATTTTCTGAATGCCATACCTTCACAATATCGTCTTATTGAAATTAAACTTAACACCCATAATAAAGTTGACTCTGAGCATTTTGAAGTACAACAACACCTTAATCATGAGCTCGATTTAATCAACACCTATGACCGACTTTACCGAAAGTACTCAACCAATACAAAGAGAAATCTGAAAAAAGCCATTGAAGCCAATCTCACCCTCATGAAAAATATTGGCCCCGAAGAAATTATTACACTTTTTCGACAAAACCGAGGTCGTACAATCAGTCATTGGAACAACCACGAATATAAACGACTTGTGAACTTGGTTTATGCCGCAATATACCGAAGTCAGGCAATGGTTTATGGCGCATATACAGTAAACAATGAACTTTGTGCTGGCGCCGTTTTCGTTAAAAGTCATGGAAAAATAGTCTTTCTCTTTTCAGGAGCAAATCAAATCGGACGCGAGACACATGCGCTCAGTTTTCTTATTGATTCCGCAATTAAGGAATTCTCTCCGGGTCATTTTGTTTTCGATTTTGAAGGCTCAGACAACCCTAATCTTGCACGCTATTACAAAGGTTTTGGAAGTAAAGAGACCTCTTATCCCGGCATTTACATCAACCGTTTGCCTTTCCTTGTGAGATTTGGAATGAAGATAATATCAAAAATAAGGAAAATTTAAACCATAATTATCAATGTGTTTGACTGATCTAAAATGATTTAATTTTCTTAAACTTTTTGCAATAAAACAGAATCAATAAGTACATTTGCTGCACAGCTTGCAATTACAAATAGAATAATCGTGCGTCTTTAAACTTTTTATCTTTGTAAAAAAAACACTATGTTACTTCACATCGTATGGGATGTATCTCCCGAAATCTTTCAGTTTCCTGATTGGCTGCCCTTAATAGGCGGAAATGGTGTACGCTGGTACGGGCTGCTTTTTGCAGCTTCATTCGTAGTCGGTTACATCATCATGCAAAAAGTATTTCGTTACGAAAAAATTAAATACGAAGTTCTTGATGAATTGTCGACTTATATGCTCGTAGCAACAGTTATCGGAGCACGTTTGGGTCATTGTTTTTTTTATGAACCTGCATATTATCTGGCCAATCCACTTGACATTCTCAAAGTTTGGGAAGGTGGTCTGGCAAGTCACGGTGCAGCCATCGGAATCATTATCGCTTTGCATTTCTTCTCAAAAAAGCACAAGAAAACGATCATATGGACGCTTGACAGAGTTGTTATCGTTGTTGCACTTGCAGGGTTTTTCATACGCATGGGTAACCTTATGAATTCTGAAATTTTTGGTCATATCACAAATCTACCCTGGGCATTTCAGTTTATCCGTTACTATGATCCTGCTTTAAATGCCGACCCAAGACACCCCACACAAATATATGAAGGACTCATTTATTTAGCAACATTCTTTTTTCTTTACCGCAGCTATTTCAAGAACGACATTGGCAATAAGCAGCCCGGATTTATCTTTGGCTGGTTTCTGATGCTTATTTTCGGTTCACGTTTCCTCATCGAATTTCTTAAGGAACCACAGGTAGGTTTTGAGGCTTCAATGGCTTTAAATATGGGACAATGGCTCAGCATACCTTTTGTTTTGGCCGGTGCATGGATTTGGTATAATGGTTTCAGAAAAAGACAAACCCTATCCAAATAAAAAATCTAATTTTTAAAAATACGCACATAAAAAAATCCCCTGATCTCACTCGATCAGGGGATTTTTTTAATCACTAAAGCGACTAATCAATACCAAATAGATTTAGCTGTGATGTAAGCGCTTCCTCGAGTTCTTTCTGCAACTCAGTTTGGTTTCGCTGACGTGCAATTTCCGAAAGGCGTTGAATAACTGCCAATGCTTCTTGCATATTGTTGTCATAATAACTTGCAAACTTACCTTGCAGACTTGTATAATATCTGAGATCATCCAGATATCGGTCAGACAGCAGACGAATAACAGAAACGGCCTTTTCCGGAGCTCCTGCTTCGAAATAAATATCGACCCAAGGAAGCATATAATAATCGAATGTAATTTTGCTGTGTGGGAAAAACTCCAGACTCTTATCGAGTACAGCAACGGCAGAGTCGGCTTTGCCTTCGTTTAGCAAAGCCTGTGCCAGTCGCATATAGCTTTGTTTTGCCAAAGCAGAATTGCGATAACTTTCGCGGTCTATTGTAACTTTTGGATCATGGAGATTTCCCCAACTGGCTTTGTTTACAAGTAGCTCATATGATCCTTCAGCGTAAACACCACCCATATTTCTATAATATTCAGGAGCGATAACAGGCATAAAACGATAAACAACACCTTCCATATGACAGTATTTATCTACATTAAACACCTTGCTGACACTGTTTGGGTTGGCAAAATAAATCGCACGTTCCCAATTGTTGGAAGCGATAAGGTCTAACAACATTAAATCGTTTTTGTATAAGCCATTTTGACTGATTTCCCATTCAATCACATCAACAATGAGGTGATGCATACTTACAGGAACAGTTCCGCTTCTGATAACAGCTTCTTTATCAATAGTAAGTTTAAGCTTGCGTGTTGGCATATAATTAATTCTCTCACCTGATTGTAAGGGAACTTTTGTCTGGTCACGATCATCAGCGATAAACTGAATTGCTTCTTTCAGTTCAACAGGCCCCTGAATGCGCTCAAGCACAGGCGTGTATTCATTCACCCCTTTATTATATTGTTCCGGAGTTAATGTTAGTGGCAACCTGTCTGATTCATATACTTTTTTTGCTAACTGATGCACATACCAATCACCGGAAGCAAGCATATAGTTTACAACCCGCATATCTGTCCTGAAGTTTTCTACCTCCTGAACATACCACAACGGAAAGGTGTCATTGTCCCCATTTGTGAAAATAATAGAATTGGGAGCGCATTGAGCCATGTAACTCATTGCAAAATCTCTGGCAGGATATTTACCCGAACGGTTATGACCTTCCCATCCTTCAATGGCCATTATACCCGGCACCAGTATCAAGGATGCCAAGGTGACTGCAACTGCAGAGAATGCAGGTTTTTTTAGAAATTTAGAAATCAAATCGTAAAGCCATAGCACTCCAAAACCAATCCAAATTGCAAATGCATAAAAAGATCCGGCATAAGCGTAATCCCTTTCACGGGGTTGATAAGGTGTTTGGTTAAGATAAACGATAATAGCCAATCCCGTCATAATAAACATCAGGAATACGATCCATGTGTCCTTTTCATGCTTTTTAAGATGAAAAAATAATCCAGCCAAACCAAGCAACAACGGCAGAAAATAAAATCTGGCTCTGGCAGGGTTCTTCATGCTTTCAGGCAAATTTTTCTGATCACCAAGACGGTAAGAATCAATGAAATTTATTCCGCTAATCCAGTTTCCATTATCAAACTCTCCTTGACTTTCAATATCATTCTGTCTACCAGCAAAATTCCACATAAAATAGCGGAAATACATATGAGAGATTTGATAACTGAAGAAAAACCTAAGATTTTCACCATAAGTTGGGCGATAAATAACTTCACTGCTACCATCACTTTTTGTTACGCGCACAGGTACTCCCTGCCCACCTCCATACTGTTTGTACATGCTGATATGACTCTGCTTTTGATTGCTCCACATACGTGGTAAGAGCGTTGTGAAACGATCATCATAAACAGGCTTTGTACTTTTTCGATAATCTGTGATGATATATTTTCCACGGTTTTTATCTTTAACGTAAACTGGTGAACCGTCTTTATAATCAACTACAGGAGCACTGTAATATTGACCATAAAGTAATGGCCAGTCACCATATTGCTCCCTGTTGAGGTAAGCCAGCAATGAGATTGCATCATTGGGCTCATTCTCATTAATCGGAGTATTGGCATTCGACCGGATAACAATCATAAAGAAAGAAGAATATCCAATGAGGATAAACATGAAAGCAAGAATTGCTGTGTTGAGAACAACCAGACCTTTTCGGCGGGTGTATTTGATACCGAATAGTATTGCAGCTATCAGGATGGCGAAATAAATCAACGTTCCGGTATTGAAAGGCATTCCGAGTGTGTTCACAAAAAATAGCTCAAATTTGCTTGCCAGATTAGCAACCTGCGGAATAATCAGGCTCATGATAAAGCCCAGAATCGCAACTGAAATAATTCCGGAAAGAATGAAGCCTTTAAGTGTTGGGTTATACTTTTTAAAATAAAACACATACACAATCGCCGGAATAGCCAAAAGGTTCAACATATGCACGCCGATAGACAATCCGATAAGATAAGCTATGAAGAGCAGCCATCGGAAATTATGTGGTTCATCAGCAACACGTTCCCAGCGAAGAATAGCCCAAAAAACAACTGCTGTAAAAAATGACGACATGGCATAAACTTCACCCTCAACTGCCGAAAACCAAAAGGAATCACTGAAAGTGTATGCTAAGGCACCAACAACTCCAGCGCCTAGCACTGCAAACTGATTTCCTTTGATATTTGCATCATCGCCTTGCATCATAAACTTTCGGGCAAGCAAAGTGATGGTCCAGAAAAGGAACAAAATCGTCAGGCTGCTCGATAAAGCCGACATCACATTCATCATAAGCGCCACTCTACTAACGTCTCCAAAAGCAAATAAACTGAAAAACCTTCCGATCATTTGAAAAAGTGGTGCCCCCGGAGGATGTCCAACCTGTAACTTGTATGCTGTAGCAATGTATTCGCCACAATCCCACCAACTTGCTGTTGGCTCAAGGGTAAGAAAATAAACGGTGGTTGCGATAATAAACACAATCCAACCAGTCAAATCATTAAGTTTCTTAAAATTCATTATATCAATTTTTTAACAGAAAATCATCTTGATGAAATCGTTTTGAATAATTCGCAAAAATACATTTAAAATCTAAATTTGGTTTGGATTTTAAGTGTTTCAAATAATTAATATTCTTAAGAAAACTAAAATATTTTGATGATATTCATTTAAAATGATTGAAAAAACGTTTAAAAAATAAATCAAAAAAAATGCAACCACTTGTTTACTATAGCTTTAAAAATATATTTCATATTTTTTATGACTACATATTGCAAGGCTTTCAGAAATTATATATTTTTGCAGCCCGTTTCGATAAAGAAACATTGTCCAATGGTGTAACGGTAGCACTGCAGATTTTGGTTCTGCCTGTCTAGGTTCGAATCCTGGTTGGACAACAGAGAAGCCTGCTACTTCCGGGTAACAGGCTTTTGTTTTTGCTTCTGCTAATGACTCAAAGTGAAATATTAAATTATTGTTTTATACGATGATTTCGCTGTCAGCAGCATTTGATTTCAACAAATTGTTGTACTTTTGCAACGTTTTGAGGGGAGATAAGAAATTAGGGGGGCAAGAGTCCCCTTTTTTATTGAATTTTTATGTTGAACGAAAGAGAAATTAAAGATTGGATTACGGAGTTCCTTGATGGAACCGACAGATTTGTTGTTGATGTTAAAGTGAAAGTCGGCGACCTGATACTGGTATTTTTAGATTCAGACACTTCGCTTACCATTGATCATTGCGTTGAGGTAAGCAAAATGATTGAAAACAGACTCGATCGTGAAGAAGAAGATTTTGAATTAAGGGTTTCATCTTCAGGACTTGATCATCCTTTTTCAATGAAAAGACAATATGTTAAAAATATTGGCAGAAGCATTGAGGTTGAACTCAATGATGGCAATATACACAGAGGCAAACTTCTGGAAGTAAAGGATGAATCCATTACTATAGAAATTATTGTAGAAAAGAAACGAAATAAAATTAAGCAACTTCAAACCGGCGGGCCGATAACAATCGCTTTCAGCGATATTCTTGAAGCCAAACCAGTGGTCAGTTTCCATTAATTATTAAAAAATCATTCCTTACAAAATGGACAGTATCAACTTAGTAGAAAGTTTTTCAGAATTTAAAGAATTCAAAAATATCGACAGAGAGCGCATGATGCGCATCCTTGAAGATGTATTCCGTTCCATGCTGATTAAAAAATATGGTTCAGATCAAAACTTCGATATCATTGTTAACATTGACAAGGGTGACCTTGAAATTTGGCACAACCGGGAAATCGTTGAAGACGGTGAGGTAGAAGATCCTGCAACACAAATAGCTCTTTCTGAAGCAGTTAAAATAGAGCCTGACTTTGAAGTTGGCGAAGAAGTTTCAGAATCTATCAGCATTAAGGATTTTGGAAGACGCGAAATACTCACAATCAGACAAAGTCTTGTTTCCAAAATTCTGGAATATGAGAAGGATAATATTTATCAGAAATACAAAGATAAAGTCGGCGATGTTATTGCCGGTGAAGTATATCAGGTTTGGCGACGTGAAATTCTTGTTTTGGATGACGAAGGTATCGAGTTGATGTTGCCGAAATCAGAACAAATACCGACGGATTTCTATCGCAAAGGCGATACCATCAGGGCAGTTGTGTTGAAAGTTGAAATGAGGAACAATTCACCTCAGATTATCCTTTCTAGAACTTCAGAAATTTTCCTTCAACGTCTTATTGAGGCAGAGGTTCCTGAAGTTTATGATGGACTGATTACTATTAAAAGAATTGTTCGTGAACCAGGCCAAAGAGCCAAGATTGCGGTTGAATCATACGATGATCGTATCGACCCTGTTGGCGCTTGTGTAGGAATGAAAGGCTCCCGTATTCACGGTATCGTTCGTGAATTGCGCAATGAAAATATTGATGTCATCAATTATACAGCCAACGCTAATCTATTTATAACTAGATCATTAAGCCCTGCAAAAATTTCATCGATTCATATTGATGAAGAATACAAGCGCGCAGAGGTTTACATGAAACCAGATCAGGTAAGTTTAGCAATCGGTAAAGGTGGTTTTAACATTAAACTCGCCGGACGTCTTACTGGTTATGAAATTGATGTTTATCGTGATACCGATATTGACTCAGAGGATGTTGATCTGATGGAATTCTCAGATGAAATAGAACCTTGGGTGATTAAAGAACTTCAAAAGATTGGTTGTGATACAGCCAAGAGCGTATTAGATCTTCGCATTGAAGAGCTAGAATCACGTACCGACCTTGAGATGGAAACAATTCAAGAGGTTATCCGTATCTTAAAAGCTGAATTTGAATAAAATACATATTTTTGCGCTTTGTTTACAAAAATTAAACACTTTATCCTGATTATGTCCGAAGGCTCATCAACAGTTCGTTTAAGTAAAGCAGCCAGAGAATTCAATGTTGGTACAAATACCATCGTTGAGTTTCTCTCTAAAAAGGGACATCAGATTGACCCAAATCCAAATACCAAGCTATCTGCTGAGATGTATGTTTTGCTGGTAAAAGAATACCAGACAGAAAAACAGGTTAAGGAGGTGTCACAAAAACTTGGAATAGAATATTCTGGCCGGAAGACCATCACAGCTGAAGAAGTCCTTAAAAAAGACTTTGAAGAAGATGAAGATGAAGACTTTGATTCCGGAGAGCTGCTTATTAAAAATATCCAGAATACCTTTTCTGACAAGACCGTAAATCAAACCGAATCAAAACCCAAGGCTGAACCGGTAGAAAATAAACCTCAGGCAGCGAAAGAAGTAGTTGCAGAGGAAGATACAAAACCTGCAGTAATTGTTGAAACCAGGGAGCCAGTAAAAGAAGAAGCTGCTCCAGTTTCTGTGACTTTGCCGAAGCAAAAAACTACGGACAAAGCTGAACCCACTTTAAGTGAGGAAACAAAACCAGCAAAAGCTGAAATTGAAACAGTACAGCAGATTCAAGAAATGACGGTGGCTGATAAGCCTATCGTTAAAGTCAAACAAGAAATAAAAGCTGAAATAAAAGCTGCAGAAAAAGCTGTACCTGAAGTAGTTATTGAAAAATCAGAAGAAGAAGTAATTCTACCCCCAGTTGAAGTTACTTCTAAAACAAAAGATTCAAGCGCTCAGATTCCATCTTTTCAAGCTGCTGAAGAATCCTCAACACCTCATGTGGAAGGCGAACTCAAGATTTTAGGCAAAATTGATCTTGACAGCATGAATATGCGCACAAAACCTGACAGAAAGAGCAGAGCGCAAAGACAAAAAGAAGAGGATCAGAAAAAGCAGGAAAAAGATAAAGAGCAAGCAAAAAGAGTTGCAGACAGAAAAAAGCAATTTTCCTCTCCATCATCACAACAAACACAGGCTCCTGGTAAAACCCAAACAGCGCCTCCAGCAAAACCTGGCACAGCGACTCCTAGAAAAGAAGAAAATATTCAACCTGTTAAACCTGAGACAACTGCTGAAAAAACGGTTGAGAAAATTATCAGACCAGACAATTTTCTGCCCACCGAGCTTGTAAAGCTTCAGGGAGTAACGATACTTGATAAAATTATTTTGCCTGATGACAGGCGAAAAGCCAAACCTGTTGCCTCTTCTTCAGAAGACAAACTGACTTCAGCACAGAAGAAGAAAAAACGGAAACGTATAAAAACCAAGCCTCAAGGCGATACACCCGCTACTTCGGCAAGTCCATCGACAGCTCCAAAGCAACAGCAGTCTCCTCAAAAAGATTTAAGAAGAGGCAAACCTGCTCCACCAAGAAAAGAAGAAAAGGCTGAACTTACAGAGGAGGATATCCAACGACAGATTAAAGAAACGTTGGCAAGATTGTCTCCTATGGGTAAATCCAAAACGTCAAAGCACAGACGTCAAAAGCGAGATGCTTTCACACACAATATGGCCGAGGAACTTGCCCGTGCAGAACATGATAAATCAGTAATCAAAGTAACAGAATTCGTTACGGCCAATGAATTGGCCACCATGATGAATGTGCCTGTTATAAAAGTTATCGCAACATGTATGAGTTTGGGCATGGCTGTTTCAATCAATCAAAGACTTGATGCTGAAACACTTTCTCTTGTTGCCGAAGAATTTGGTTTTGAAGTTGAGTTCACCAGTCATGATCTTCAGGACACACTTGCTGAGTCAGAAGAACCTGATAATCCGGAAGATCTTGTTGAAAGAGCACCTATTGTTACCGTTATGGGACACGTTGACCATGGTAAAACACTGCTTTTGGATTATATCCGTAAGGCAAATGTTGTTGCAGGTGAGGCTGGTGGAATTACACAACATATCGGTGCATACGAAGTTTTCACCGAAAGTGGCAAAAAAATAGCCTTCCTCGATACTCCTGGTCACGAAGCATTTACTGCCATGCGTGCACGTGGAGCAAAAGTAACTGATGTGGCAATTATTGTAATCGCTGCAGATGATAGCGTAATGCCTCAGACCAAAGAAGCGATAAATCACGCTCAGGCTGCTGGTGTTCCCATTGTGTTTGCATTCAATAAGGTTGATAAACCTACAGCAAACACCGAACGTCTGCGTGAACAGCTTGCCAATATGAACATCCTGGTCGAGGACTGGGGTGGTAAATATCAATGTCAGGAAGTTTCAGCCAAATCTGGTATAGGCATTGATCTTTTGCTTGAGAAAGTTTTGCTCGAGGCAGAAATTCTTGACTTAAAGGGAAATCCCAAAAGAGCTGCAAAAGGTACTGTAATTGAATCTGCACTAGATAAAGGACGGGGTTACGTCGCCAAAATACTTGTTCAAGACGGCACACTCCGTCAGGGCGACATTGTTTTAGCCGGCTCAGTCTTTGGCAAAGTAAAAGCAATGTTCAACGAGCGAAATACTCAGATTAAAGAAGCCGGCCCATCAACACCAACTTTATTGCTTGGTTTGAACGGAGCGCCTCAGGCTGGAGATAGTTTCATGGTGATGCATGACGAAAAAGAAGCGAAAAATATCGCAGCCCGTCGTCAACAATTGCAACGCGAACAAGGTCTGAGAACCCAAAAACATATTACACTAGACGAAATTGGACGCCGCATCGCCATTGGAGATTTCAAAGAACTTAACCTTATTGTTAAGGGTGATGTTGATGGGTCTGTTGAAGCATTATCCGATTCATTGCTCAAACTTTCAACGAAGGAAGTTCAGGTAAATGTTATTCATAAATCTGTAGGAGCAATTACAGAGTCTGATATCATGCTTGCCTCTGCTTCGAATGCTATTGTAATTGGATTCCAGGTACGTCCAAGTCTTCAGGCAAGAAAAATTGCTGAAACCGAAGAAATCGATATCAGGCTTTATTCAATTATTTACACAGCAATTGAAGAAATTAAAGCCGCTATTGAAGGAATGCTTGCTCCGGAAATCGAAGAAGTAATTACTTGCAATATCGAAATCAGAGAGGTATTCAGAATCACGAAAGTTGGTACTGTTGCAGGATGTATGGTACTTGATGGAAAAGTCAACAGAAATACAAAAATCCGCATTATCCGTGATGGCATTGTAATTTACTCCGGACATCTAGGATCGCTTAAGAGATTCAAAGACGATGTTAAAGAAGTAAATGCAGGTTATGAATGTGGATTAAATATCGATGGATTTAATGACATCAAAGTTGGTGATATCATCGAAGGTTATTCAGAAAAGGAAGTTAGCAGGAAAATCTGATCCGAACTAACTTATCAAGGTTTAATTTAACCTTCTTTCCCTAAGCAAAAAAGATGCAAAACAATTGCATCTTTTTTGCTTTTCCAACATCATTTAGAATTAATTCTCAAAAATATTGGAGCTAATAGAAAGCTCGGAATTTCATTCAATTCCAATTTTATTTTTCTCCGAGTCCTACTATTAAAAGGCCATAAGCGATTTGATTTCAGGCTTTAACAAGTGAACAATTTCAGAAAAAGGCAGAAACAAATTTGTGTGGCCAGTGGAGTAAGGCGCGATTTCATAGCTGTTGTAATAAAATCCAATGCCTGTAGGACTGAGATAAAAGTTCTCGTTTGATTCGATGGCATCAACAAAATAGCCGTTTGATGATAAGAGTTCTGTTTCAGTTAAGCCTCGCTCTGATTTTAGTTTGGCAGTTAGCCTATGATTTATTTCCTCTTGAAATCCTTCAATAAATACATCAGAAATCAACAATTTCTTAGATGTTGAAACCTCAAAAAGGCCAAATGAACTATGCTTCATTCCATGTGCTCCGCCAGTAAAAACATAAGTTGAGCGATGCAAACAAACCAAATCGGCAGAATTGAAAACGATGCTGCTTTGAACACTTTTTACCCACTGAAAGGAAGGACTCATTTCACCGCCAATATTTGCTAGCTCTTTATATTGATTGAAAAAAGCTTCAATCTCTATGTCAATAGTTTTTGAAGGAGTTTGTTTAATTGTCGAAGATTGCAATCCATAAAAACCGCTGACAGCATCAATGAAAATGCTTGATGCGCCACTTTCAGGAAACAAAAGTGCATATTCAATCAATGCTGAAGGTGATGATGGATTATCAGGAAATAGCTTCATGTCAGCATTCCTTAAAACAAGCTGAAACGGTTGATATTGCGTTACATTGATGGCTTTTAAAGAGAATGATTGATGCTCGCCGGACAGCATTATTGTTCCGGAAAACATATCTCCACTTACGGTTCCATTGATAATAGCATCCTCCTCTCCAACTTTTGAGAGATTAATGCCATTTGCTTCATTCAAACTCCCGTCGAGGAAATAGCAAATTTCGGAAGGATCCGCTGCATTTATTTTTTGAAGGGCTACAGAACCCCAAAATCTTTTTTGACTTTTATGCAGATGAATCGTAATATTCAGCCCATCAGCGTTCCCTTCAAAAGGTTGATACCAGTTTTCCTGAGAAAACAGACTTACTGAAATAAACAAAAAGGAAATAATTCCTGCGAATAAAGAGTTTTTAAACATAATAACAATAGATTTGAGCCTTCAAAGCTAAGAAAAATAAGGGATCAGATTACGGTCTTTCTGCTGAATAGCTGTGTCGTCGGCCTCAGTTTTTGACTGCTTGTCAAATCCAGGGGACTAAAATTATTAGACAACAACAAACGCAGATTACTTTAAAACCCCTTCATAGCTGTAACCAAGCTCTTCAACAGTTGTTCTTACCTTTTCAAGATCAATGTTTTTGCCTTTGAGCGCTACCTGATTTGTAACGATGTCTGCAACAGCATCGTCAACAAGGCTAAGTTTTTTCAAACCGGTTTCAACATTATTCTTACAATGATTGCAAGTCATTCCACTGACTTTTACAGTGATAAAATTATTGGTAAGATCGTTTGTGTTCATTGTGTTTATTGATTTTTTAAAGAAGTATTTTTGCAGATAACCATTTATTACGAGCAAAACAAGCAATATACTTGATCCAACCTGAAGCCAGTAAGGGATCAATCCACCGTGCTCATGATTATGGTGACCATGGTGACTCATAATATCGAACCAACTTGCTGGCAACACATTAATGAGGCTTCCAAAAATCAACGCGCCGGTGATGATTGTGATAAGATAAATCATGGTAGTTTTGCGGCCAAGTGTCTTCCCTAATACGGTTATTGATGCTGCATTGGTAGCAGGGCCTGCCATTAGAAAAACAAGAATTGCACCTGGAGAAAGTCCCTTCATAAGCAATACTGCACCTATGGGAACCGATGCTGTGGCACAAACATACAGAGGAATGCTAGCCAATAAAATGATCAGCATCCCGGCAAAATCATTGGTAACGTATTCTGTAAAAAAGTCATCGGGCAGAATCACCGCAATCAAGGCTGCCAGTAAAAGACCGATTATCAACCACTTGGATATATCCTGAAGGAAATCTACAAAAGCATAGCGAAGCATATAAAGCATTGTTCGCGGTGTTTGCTCATCAAGTTCAGCCGGAGTGGGGACATGGTTTTTGTCAGCATCACGGACAAAAACATTTGTGAAAACACCTCCCAAAAAACCGGTTACGAGCGCCACTATTGGTCTGATGATTGCAAAAGGAAGTCCAAGCATGGAATAAGTTACAAGGATGGAATCAACGCCGGTTTGAGGTGTCGAAATAAGGAAAGAGTTTGTTGAGCCACGGGAGGCCCCATTGCGGTATAAGGATATGCCCGTAGGCAAAACGCCACATGAGCAAAGCGGCATTGGAACACCTAAAATACTTGCATTGAGTGAGGATAAGGCGTTTGATCTCCCCATATATTTTATGAGTAAGTGTTTTGGGAAATATACTTTAAGGATTCCGGCAAACAAAAAACCAAACAAAAGATAAGGTGCCATCTCGTTGGTGAGGCTGACCAATTCGTCAAAATATTGTGAAAGGTAGTTCATGCTTTTACTTTAGTAAGGCCCAAAAGTACTTTTTTTCATCATTAGGCAGGCTCACTATAATCAAGTATTTCTTTACTTATAAATTAAGAAGCTTTTCCGGAAGATTCATCACATGAGGTTTAATTTCAGCAATCAACTCTGAGAGTAGTTTATTTTTATGGGCATCCGTAAGCGAAAGTTCAGCTGATTCAATAAAAGATTCAAGCATTGCGACTTCATCAATCAAACACTCTTTGTAACGCGCTACCTGATAATACCATGTGATTGCGGGCAGATAACCGGCTCTGTTACGGTGTTCAGCTTCACGCTTTAAAAGCTCATACTTTTTTACAGTTTTAATTACTTCTGCATATTTTTCGAGCCTTAGCATGGATTGTATCATTGAACTGAAAAACAAATGCCACCTAAACTGTAAAATGTCGTCACGGTTTCGTTCCAGAAAGGTGTTGGCATAGCTCAGAGCCTGCGGTGCTTTGTTGTTTCGAACCAAACTCTGTATGTAAAAAGATGCAAAACCAATCCTGTTGTGCGGACTAACAGTGTTTTTCAGTTCCGGGAGATTATCTTTCATCATTTTCAAAGCAAGTTTGTTTCTGTCGGATCGCAGCAAAACAGCACACAAATTACTGAGATAAAACATATAATCAGCACTTTTCCAGCGGATTGAAAGTAGTCCGTAATAGACAGCCTTGTCGAGTTCATTGTTTCGCGCATGCAACAGCACTTTGTTGGCATAATAGTTTACCAGAATGCGCTTACTGTAAATATGCCCGTTTACAATCAGTTCATCCAAATGCTTGTACAGCCCTATCAGTTTATCGTATTGCTTATAGTTATAGTACATAAAAGTAAGGCGTACAATGGCATAATAGCGATTGAGCCCGTCAAGCGCTTCATCGTTAAAGATACTTATCAGACGCTCCTCCCATTGTCGTGACTCCTTTTTATAAGATGCATATTGATCCACAATATCGATGGTAGCCTCGTGCAGCTCCTGATTCACATTTTTTGCATGATTATAGGCCTGCTTCCAGTTTTCGAGGAAATTGTTGATGGGCTTGAGATAATTATAGCGCATCCGGATGAGCAGGTAGTAGCGGTAATTCTGAACCAATTCATAGAACCGGATGAAATAATACCCCGTACTTTTATAAGTATGAATGAGCCCCAGCAAAGCCTTTTCTTCTTCAGGGCCTATTGCATCGGTCATTATTTTGCTGTCGAGTTCTGTCATATGAAAGAAAAACCGGTCAGCATCAATAGCATTCAGCTTTTGGGTAATCCATTTTTTCATGTAAGAGTATTTCCGCTTATCGATACTTTTATCGAACTGCGCAGGTTCCTCCGGGTTTAAGGTACTTCGGCGAACTTGCATCAATATCTGTAGGTTTTCTGCATCCTTGAGCTTCTGTATCCTTTCAAGATAATCTACTTCATGAGGCAGCACGGAGCTGGCAAAATCGAAAAACCTTTCTCTTTTTACTTCTGTCATCTTTCACGGGTGGAAGTGGTTAGCCTTCCACAGTCCAAAAATACGGATGTTTTGTTTAGCATCCTGAAAAAGGAGAGTCAGAATAGTGTGTGGCGTATACTGATATGTAAATGATTTATTTTCAATCTATTCAGAACCTAATTGAGCCAAACAAAACTTCAACTATTTTAGCGAAAACTGAAATCAAAAGTAATTGATCAATTACCAAAAGATAAAAGCCGGTCCGAAGATAAAAAATAAGCAAAAGGTCAAAATTGAATGAAACTGTTAAGAATGTCTTGATTTTACAATTTTTGAAGGGAGTAACGAAAGTAATTTTGCAGCGTCATTTAATTACAAACAAAAAAATAAAAAAGATGAAAAAATTAGTTTCATGGATTGAAATTCCAGCTGAGGACATGGAAAGGGCAGTGAAATTTTACAACGCTGTTTTAAACCTTTCACTTAAAATTGATGATTATGGTGTGGAAAAGATGGCCTGTTTTGACACAGGCGAAGGCGCCATTTCGCAAGCTGCCGGCTTTAAACCTTCTGCAGATGGGGTCCTGGTGAGTTTCAACGTACCTGACGATTTGGAATCGACCATTGAGCGAATCATCGCAATGGGTGGATCAGTTTTGATACCAAAAACCAAAATAGAAGCTGAAGGCCGCGGATACTTTGCCGTGTTTATCGACTCCGAAGGCAATAAAGCAGGTCTTTATGGAGAGAAATAAATTGATCGTCAGGAGCCTGAATGTCAGCAATCGAAAGAAAAAAATCTTGTGATTAACATTTAAGAGCTCTTAGTTAATCAATCAGAAAATTTGATTGTGTTTTCGTTATAAGGTTGACAGCTGTCTGGAGAATTTTTGATTTGCAGAATTTATGCTTCAGGATTTTTAACAATTTCATCAGCTGTCAACCTTTATTTTCAACTAAAAATGTAAGTTTGTACAACGAATAACTCGCAATGGAATACCAGATTATCAATCCTTCCCGTTTTCTATCTCCCTATGTGAAACACTATTGGATGCTAGAAAATTGTCTTCCGGAGGGACAAAAACATGTGCAACGGATTATTCCAAATGGCTTAACAGAATTGATATTTTATCTCGGCGATAAGCCTCATTCAAACGAAAGCATGCGTTGCTTCAGCGAAAATTCGATTATCTCCGGGCAACTTAATACCTATTATGATCTGGAAGTGACCGGAAAAATGTCCTTGTTATCGATAATTTTCCAACCACATGGCTTGTCAGCTTTCTTCGATATTCCGGTGAACGAACTGCTAAACCAAAACATTCCATTGAAGTTTCTCTACAAAGAAGGTCTTGACGCCTTGGAAGACAAACTTTTTGAGGCAAGTAATTTCAAAGAGAAGATTCGTATTGTTGAACAATTCTTGTTTGAATGTCTGAAAAATAAAACAGCTGACTATCACTTTAACCGCATCAGCAACAGCATCTTTCTAATCAACCGAAGCAAAGGGCTCATCGAAATTGACACGCTGGCAGAAGCATCATGTTTCAGCCGAAAGCAGTTTGAACGCACATTCTCAATGCTCGTGGGCATCTCCCCCAAACAATTTCTCAAAACCGTAAGGTTTCAAAACGCTCTCCACGTAAAAGCAGAAAATCAACACAGAAACCTCTCGGAACTGACATATCTTTGCGGATACTATGATCAATCGCATATGATCAGCGAGTTTTTCAGATTTTCAGGTCTCACCCCAAAGCAGTATTTCGCTGAATGTGAACCGTATTCAGATTATTTTGGGAAAGTATGAACTAATCAGCATTTGACTCCCAAATGTTACCGGAAAAAATCAATCGGTATATTAACTTTGCGGAAATT
This sequence comes from Bacteroidales bacterium, assembly GCA_030683155.1. Taxonomy (GTDB): domain Bacteria; phylum Bacteroidota; class Bacteroidia; order Bacteroidales; family F082; genus JALNZU01. Next base: position 44,476 of record JAUXMV010000045.1, on the reverse strand, counting down.
CAAAACAGATGTTCAGATATACCCAAGCAATTGTCAGAAAACCCGGAAAAAATTTCGCTGATGGTATCACAGATTCAGTCCTCGAAAAACCTGTATTTGAAAAGGCACTAAAGCAACATATCGCCTACTGTGAAACCCTGAAATATTGTGGTTTGGAACTTACAATACTTGAGGCTGATGAAAGCTATCCTGATGGTTGTTTTGTTGAGGACACCGCTGTAGTTACCGAAAAGGTGGCTATCATCACCAATCCTGGTGCTGAGACAAGGCGTGGCGAGGTGAAAAAAATTGCAGAAACGCTGTCAAAATTCAAAAAAACGGAATTCATTTCTCTTGATGGATATGTGGAGGGAGGTGATGTTATGAATGTTGGAAACCATTATTATATTGGTGTTTCAAATAGAACAAATGAAAAAGGAGGCAGACAACTTTCCGAAATTCTTACAAACTATGGATATTCGACTTCTTTTATTCCTGTAAATACGATTCTTCATCTTAAAACAGGCATCACTCATATCGGGCAAAATAATTTCATTGCTACAGGTGCTTTTGCAGACAGCTTCAAACAATTCAATGTCATTCAAACAGATCAGGATGAGGTATATACAGCAAATAGTTTAAGAATCAATGATTTCTTACTTATTCCAAAAGGATACCCAAAAACAAAAAACCAAGTCATTAAACTGGGATATCAGATTATCGAAATAGAAATGTCGGAATTCAGAAAAATGAATGGAGGTTTAACCTGTCTTTCATTGCTTTTTTGAGTTTTTTAATTGATTACCAGCAGGATAGTATTTTAGACAACCTTTTACACTTCAGTCTAGGTTTTCGACATTGACTTAGGCGCTTGCTTTAAAGCACTTTAGTAACAAAAAATGTCTGTACAAAAACGCTTATAATAGCTTATATTTGTGGGAGTGATTTCAAATTTCAAAATTATGAGCGCAAACAAATTATTCAAACTCGCATTTTACACCATTTTGGCCGTAATTTTCATATCAGGCTGCAAGAAGAACAATGATGAAACAAAAGATTATGCGAAAGAAATAAAAGCTTTTACGTTTTTGACTGAAAACTATCCGCCATTCAATTATGAAGAGGAAGGCAGGCTATATGGTGTTTCTGTCGATATTCTTTTTGGATTGTTTGCAAAAATGAATGTCAGTTCCAACGATGTTTCACTCGAATCAGACGAATGGGAGAAAGTTTATCAGAAAACTTTGAATGAAGCCAATTCCATGCTTTTTTCGGTTGTCAGAATTCCGGAAAGGGAGTCACTTTTTAAATGGGCTGGCCCGATTGCTCCACAAAAAGATGTGATTATCGCGTTAACATCTCAGCAGATTACAATAAATAATCCCGCTGATCTGGCAACTCATACGATCGGTGTCATTGCAGGATACAGCAATATCGCACAGTTGGCAAATCTTGGCGTTCCTCAATCAATGCTCATTCAGGTGCATAGCATAGAAAGCCTGTACAGTGGCCTTAAAAGCGGATTGTTCGACTGTATTGCCTATTCCGAGATTGGTCACAATCTGGTTGTTGCCTCATTGGGATATGATCCTGCAGATTTCGGCATTGCGTTTACAATGCAGGTAACGCAGCTTTATTTTGCCTTTAACATCAATACTTCCGACGATTTGATCCAGCATTTTCAATCGGTACTTGACAATTTTAAAATGGATAAAACTGAGGACGGAAGCAGTGTGTATGAAAAGATCCTCAACAAATACAATGTAATTCAGCACATTGAGGATAACATCACTGAACAAATGGTGATAGACCTTGTGAACACAACCGCATCTCAGCTCGAAAATGATGCTCCTGGAACTATCGCCAAGATCAACGCAGGCCAGGCGCCATACATCGATCCTGTAAACCCATCGCTTTATGCTTTTGCCTACGACACCACTGTTACAATGCGGGCACATGCAACAAATTTATTGTTGGTGGGGGTAAATTTCAAAGGGAAAACAGATGCTGCCGGAAAAGCCTTCAGAGATGAAATTATTCGTGGTGCTTTGGCGCATGGCACAGGATGGGAGGATTATATCTATACAAAACCTGATCAAAGTGGACTGTATTACAAAACCACCTACTACAAACTTACAAATGCCAGCGACGGAAAACAGTATGTTGTTTGCGCAGGGAGATATAAATGACCATTATTTCGATCGCCACTTATTGTAAAAACTCAATAAGGCCAATTTTGTATGTGGAAGCGCTAAAACTCACAAAATGAAAAGAGTAATGTGGATTATATCTGGACTTTAGAGAAATCAGAAATAATAACTGTTAATCTAATTTCAACAATAGAAAATGCTAAACGATTCCGGTGAAACCCATAAAAGCCAAAGCAAGGATGCCAGCTGTTACAAGCGCAATTGGCACTCCGCGCATCCCTGAAGGAACTTCCATCAGATCGAGATGCTCCCTAATTCCGGCAAATATAACTAGCGCAAGGGAGAAACCAACAGCATTTGCAATGGCAAAAACAACACCTTCCATCAGGTTAAAATCTTTTTGGATGGTCAAAATAGCAACACCAAGCACAGCGCAGTTGGTTGTAATCAAAGGAAGAAAAACACCAAGAGCCGCATAAAGTGCAGGACTCACTTTTTTAAGAATGATTTCAACCATTTGAACCAAAGAGGCAATCACCACAATAAAAGCGATAGTTTGCAGAAATTGTATGCCCAATGCTTCTAATATGTAGGTCTGAATGAGCCAGGTGACAATTGTAGCCAGCGTCATAACAAATAATACTGCACCTCCCATACCGATGGAAGTAGATATTTTGTTTGATACACCCACAAAAGGACAAATACCAAGAAACTGTGCCAGCACAATGTTGTTGACAAAGATGGCGGATATGATGATAATAATGTATTCCATATCTATAATTTTTTGCTTGGTTCTACTTATTGAATTTTCTTGTGAGTGCTATCATATAACCTAAAGCAATAAACGCTCCGGGAGCCAGCACAAACACCAGCATCATATCTCCGGGAATCAGTTTAATACTGAAAATGGCTCCGCTGCCTAATATCTCACGCACCGCACCCAGCATGGTCAGTGCAAAGGCAAATCCCAAACCCATACCTAAACCATCAATTACTGAAGATTTAACCGTATTCTTTGAGGCAAAAGCTTCCGCGCGTCCAAGAACGATGCAGTTAACAACGATAAGTGGGATAAACAATCCCAGCTGATCGAAAAGTGCTGGCACAAAGCCTTGCATAACCAATTCAACGACAGTAACAAAGGAAGCTATAATGACAATGAATGAAGGAATCCGAACTTTGTCAGGGATAAAGCTTTTCACAAGTGAAACTACCAGATTGGATGAAACAAGCACAAAAGTGGTAGCCAATCCCATTCCAAGTCCGTTGATAGCTGATGTACTCACACCTAGCGCCGGACACAAACCAAGTAAAAGAATCAGAACCGGATTCTCTTTGATAAATCCTTTGGTAAAATTTTGCAGCTGGTTCATATCTAGTTTCCTCCTTTATGTAATTCGTAAGTATCAAAAGCATGCATTACAGCATCTGTATATGCCCTGGAGCTGATGGTTGCAGCGGTGATTGCATCTATTTCTCCACCATCTTTTTTCATTTTGATATTGTTGGCTCCGGGGTTCTTTCCATTGAACTGATTGCTCCACTCAGATTTATTTTTCTGCATTTTATCTCCCAGGCCGGGTGTTTCTTTATGATCGAGCACAGAAATATTGTTGATGGTGCCGTCAGGTAAAAACCCAACCATAAGTCTTATAAGTCCTGAAAAGCCCTTCTTCGTATAGGTATTCACAGCTACGCCAACTACCTCGTCTGCCACAAAAGCTACATTAAACTGCAGCGAATCCTCTTCGTGAGCTGACTTTACTTTTATCGTTTCGAGACGGTCAAAAGCAGGCAAAACTTGTTTGATCGCTTCTTCCTGCTTTTTTTGTTTAGCCACTTCAATAGGTCCTTTTGTAAGGTTATAAACGCTGCCAAGCGCAAGTGCCGACACCGCTGTAACCAGCATCAGTGTGCTGACCATATTGAAAAAATTTGATTCTCTTTTGCCTGCCATGATTGTCAGTATATAAATGTCCTTATTTTGTTATTTAGCAACCGTTCCAAAGCGTTTAGGCTTGAAAGCGCTGTTGATGAGTGGTGTAAAGGCATTCATGATAAGAATAGCAAATGAAATGCCTTCAGGATATGCTCCCCAAAGCCTGATGATGATCGTTATCAATCCGATTCCTACACCGTAAAACACTTTTCCGCTCATATTCATTGGCGATGAAACCATATCTGTAGCCATATAAATTGCACCGAGCATCAATCCACCAGTAAACAAATGAAATGTGGGATCAATGTAATGCGTGGGATCAATCAAGTGAAAAATGCCGGCAATTGCAAAAACTGTAGCAATAATGGAAACAGGCACCTGCCAGTCGATCACTTTTCTGATGACCATAAAAATACCTCCCAAAATCAATGCCAGCGCAGACATTTCACCCAGCGAACCGGTCATATTTCCCGTCAGACGATCAATGTAGGCGGGCATATTGGGATCGGTCATGATTTGCTCAATTGTTTTTCCCGCACCCACACCTTCCTTCAAAATTCCTAAAGCGGTAGGGCCTGTAATGGCATCTGTAACTTGTGATGAAAACAACGCTTTTGGTACAGGCCATGAAGTCATCTGCACCGGAAATGAAATCAGCATAAAAACACGGCCAACAAGCGCCGGATTAAAAGGGTTCTTTCCCAAACCGCCAAAAGACATCTTTGCCACGCCTATTGTTACCAATGCACCAATAATGATTATCCATGACGGAATATTTGCAGGAATATTAAATGCCAGCAAAATACCTGCAACGATTGCTGAGCCGTCGTTGATCGTTACCGGTCCTTTGATAAGATATTTCTGAATAGCCCATTCAAAAAACAAACAGGCCATTACTGAAATCAACAATACTCGGGCTGCATCCAATCCAAAGAAATAGATGGAAACCAATATCGCTGGAACCATGGCGTACACCACAGTATACATAATTTTTTTAACGCTTTCGTCTCCGTGAACATGTGGAGATCCTGATATGGTGAACATATTCATAGATGATTCTTATTTTCTGGTTCTGATTAAATGACCTACACGCTGCTTGCCCAACCGCAGATAGTCGAGCAGTGGCAGATTAGATGGACATGTAAACTGGCATGAGCCGCATTCCATACAATCCATGATGCTGTCTTTTTCGGCTTTTTCATATAATTCGAGTTTGGACATTTTTGCCAATAAATAGGGTTCAAGACCCATTGGACAAACAACCGTACATTTTGAGCAACGAATACATGGCTTTGGCTGAGGCCTTTTGCTTTCTTCACGGGGCAAAAGAAGGATGCCGGAAGAACCTTTCACAACAGGAATGTCAGGACTACTTACCGACTTTCCCATCATGGGGCCACCATTGATAATTTTTCCTGTATTTTCAGGTAATCCTTCAGCTGCCTTCAGCAAATCTGAAACCGGTGTTCCTATACGAACAAGGAAATTGGAAGGTTTTTTAACTGCTTTGCCAGTCACAGTAACCACACGATCAATGAGTGGTTTGTTTTTTTGAACAGCCTCATAAACGGCAAAAGCAGTTCCAACATTCGAAACAACGCAACCAACCTCAATTGGAAGTTTACCTGAAGGCACTTCACGGTTAAGGACAGCTTTGATGAGTTGTTTTTCACCACCTTGTGGATATTTCACATACAAAGCCTGAATTTCAATTCCGTTGTAGTTTTCTGCAAGCTTTTTAAGATGCTGTATGGCGTCCGTTTTGTTATTTTCGATACCAACAATTGCTTTTTCTACTCCAAGAGCCTTCATCAAGATCTTGATTCCAATGAGAACTTCTTCGCCTTTTTCAAGCATCAGCCGATGATCTGAAGTAAGGTACGGCTCGCATTCAACGCCATTTACAACAAGATACTCCGCCGTTTTTCCCCCTGGAATCATCAGTTTGACATGCGTTGGAAAGGTAGCCCCGCCAAGTCCGACAACGCCACATTCTTTTACTCTGGCAACGATTTCCTCTTTGCTCAGGCTTATGGTACGATTGATGTCTTCTGACCTGTCGATATGCTCCTCCCAGATATCATCATCAACATCGATGAAGATGGCTTGCCTGCGATAACCACTTGCATCGAGTGCATCATCTATTTTTGCTATCTTCCCGGAAGCCGGCGAGTGCAGATTGGCCGAAATAAAGGCTTCTCCCTTTGCAATGAGCTGGCCTACCTTCACGATATCACCCTTTTTAACAAGTGCTTTTGGAGGTGCTCCAAGGTTTTGACCAAGTGGAATAACCAATTGTTTTGGCAATGGCAGTGCTTCGATGGCAGCATTTGCAGAGAATTTGTTTTCATCGGGATGAACACCACCCCGGGCAAAAGTTTTCAAGCTTTTCATACCAGTAACAGCTTATGCTATGTTGTCAGGTTTAGTTTCATTGGATGTCTCATCAGCCTTTGGTGCTGCAGCTTCGGCAACAACTTTTGCAGGTCTCTCTTTCGGAGGCGCGTCTGCCACTTCAGGCTTTGGTTTCCGTAAAGGAAAATTAAGTTCGTGTATGGCGTCAGTTGGGCAAACTTCTACGCATTTGCGACAAAGTTTACACTTTTCAAAATCTATATATGCGAGGTTATTTTCCATGGTGATAGCCTCATAAGGACACACTTGGAAACATTTAGAGCAACCAATACAGGCTACACTGCAATTTTTCTTGGCAGGTCCGCCCTTTTCTTTATTGATACATGAAACAAAGATTCTGCGATCTTTCTTGCCCTTATTGCGAAGTTCGATGATACCGCGTGGACAAGCCTTGACGCAGGCCCCACAAGCAACACATTTGTCATTCACAACGGGCAAGCCTGTTTCAGGATTCATGTGAATCGCATCGAAATCGCAGGAAGCTACACAGTCGCCAAGACCAAGACAGCCAAACTGACAGCCGCCTTCGCCCGAAAAAAGATTGTGAGCGAAAGCACATGAAGCAGGTCCATCGTATTGAACTTTAGCAGGTGAGTTGGCTTTTGAACCATTGCAGCGGATTACAGCAATCATAGGTTCCTTTTCTTCAACTTCAAGTCCAAGAATTGCAGCCATTGCTTTCATGACAGCATTGCCACCGACGGGGCAGTTCAAACCTTCAAGACTCTGGGTTTCGTTGGCGGCTTTCACTGATACTTCTGCGAAATTGCGGCAGCCAGGGAAACCACAGCCACCACAATTGGCCTTTGGAAGAACATCTTCGACCAGATCAATTTTTGGATCTTCGATCACTTTGAACTTTTGCGCCACAAAATAAAGTATCACAGCCATCACCGTGCCTAGCAAGCCCAGTGTCAACAATGTAAAAAGCAAAATATCGTTCACTTGTCTCGGGGTTTTATGTTAATTCATTCATTTTAAGCCATCTAATTTGCTGTTAATGCATAAACAGCATGACAAAAATAAAATAATTGATTTGATTGCCCATCATATTGATTTCAAAGGCATTAAAGCATATGTATTTATATTTCAATGCTTTATGCATACAATCATTTGTAAAAACAAAAACGTAAAACCTTTAGGTAGCTGATTATCTGGAATATATAAGATTAGTTTAGACCGCTTCTAAATTGACTGCCAAAATGCTATTTAGAACATATATAAAGAAGTAAATGTATAAATACAATGAAAATCAAGTAATATTTTTCACGTATGTATTTGATTTTGTTTAATATACAATATTTAACCTATGAATAAACAGAAAAATCCTGCACATCTATATTGCCCGGTGCTTTGATGTAGAATTGAAACTTTCGACCAAGTTTAGAACGCAGTAAATAAATGACAATATAATAAGGTATCAGTACCAACAAGGCTGATAATCCGGCCAAGCCCTCGCTGAAACCTGAAGCAATCATCACAATCAATGTTAAAAGCACAAGCAGGAAAGGTAAAATATAACCCAGAAATACAGCGATTGTTCCCAATTGCTGCTGCATATATAGGACAACCTGTTGTCCGACAGCATATTCAAGATTTGGAATTCTTGCAACACTAACAATCTTTTCTTCCATTTCGGACATATTGCATGATCCTTTTGCATTGCAGGATGAACATGCCGATTTAGACAAAATCATTACTTCGATGATGTTGTCAGAAACCTTTGTAATTACTGCAGGATGCTCGATAGTTTCAGCTTTTTGAGTCATTTTTCAGAAAATAAAGTAGAACATTATGGTGTTGATATTGAAACTGGTAAAACTTTTCCATTGAAAAACTTATGTCCCGTAATGGCAAAATTGAAAATAAACTCAGCCATTGAAGCTGCTGATACTGGCGCCTTATATCCGGGGAAAGCCTCCTGAAGCATTTCGGTTTGAGTAGCACCCAAGGCAAGGGCATTTGCTTTAATTCCAAGGTCTTTCAACTCTTCTGCCAAACACTCCGTAAGGATGGCAAGTGCACCTTTCGATGCACTATATAGTGATAATCCAGGAAATTTTGAGCTGCCTTGAAAACCACCCATGCTGCTGATGTTAACAATGTGTGTTGAGGGAGAAAAATAGGGCAATAGATGTTTAATCAGAAAAAATGGCGCTTTAATATTGACACCAAACATTTGGTCAAAATCATTTTCATTTAATTGATCCAAAGGTTTGGAGATGAGAAGTCCGGCATTGTTGATCAATATCGCAGGACGAAAAATGATTTCATCCATTTTTGTTGACAAGGCTTTTTCGAAACCTTTTGAGGCAAGATCAAGAGAAAGTGGAATCAGATTTTGCGCTAATAATTCGTTGCCGGGCTTTAAGTTTTCTAAGGTGTTGGTCTGTCTGGAAATTGCTAAAACCCTATGGTTATTTTGTGCAAAAAGTTTAACAAGTTCAAAACCAATACCTCTGCTGCTTCCTGTAATGATAACATCCATAAATAAAAAGGAATAATACTGTAAATAATTTTAAAGAATCAATTACCTGTTGGTCTTGAGCGTTCAAACTGTCTGCTCATTTGCTCCACATTGACAGCGCTTATTGTTAGCATTCCTGTTTCATCCACGGTTATAGAAATATTGATCGGAGCATCTTTCAAGAAAGGGTCAAAATTCATATATGCCACGCCTTTTATTGGCGTGGAACTATAAAGCTCAGTTATTTCTTTCGCCTCCAAAAAATCTTTGCTGAGTGGCACTCTGGCCGCGCTGGCGATGCGCTGTGCCTCTTGCATAGCAGTATTATAATTTCCTAAGTAGACCAGAAGCACTGAATTAAAGCCCTCATCAGCATTGTTAGCGCTCGTCACTTGCGAAAATTCCTGATCGAGGATAAGTCCAACTGGTTCGGAGAGGCCAAGCTCTCTTGCCCATTGAGGAAGCCCGGAAACAGGTGCTGTATTTTTTTGTCTGGCCATTGCACGACCATAAGTGTCTTTAATTTCGTTTGATCTGGTGTTAAATTCAGCGTCATCAATTCTGCCTTCAGCACGTAATTTCTCAACCTCATCCAGCTCATTCTGCATCGCATCAAGGATTTCCATCGATTGCCCGATGTTGTTCATACGATTGTTGAAAGTCTGAAGTTCAGTTTCAAATCTATCGGTTTCTGAGGCTTCTTTTGGTGGGTCGCATTGTGTGAAGGTGAATAAAATAATCACCACAGCTAAAGTCAAAATGCTATATATCTGTAGTTTATAATATAATCTTATCATTGCATAAAGTCATTTAATATGAATCAAAAGTAGGTATATTTTTAAGACAAGGATAAAAAAAGGCTGGAATAATCAGATGAAACTTCCTCTATCAAGGCATGATTTTTGCAACTTTAGGCAATTAATCTATGCATTTAAGCCTTTAAATTTGTACTTTTGAGGCGAAATTAAAATACCGATGAATTTAATTTTAAGGAATAAAAACCTATTGTTTTCTGTAACCGTTTTAGCATTTATATTTTCAATGACTTTGATTCCACAAAAGGTATCAGGACAGGAAAAGGAAGTGGAGCAAGCCTGGGTAAACCATTTAGCAAAAGGAGATGCCAAAAAATTGTCAGCCTTTCTTGGTGCTGCCATAACGCTCGAATTGCCTTCGCAAAATGGTTCATTCAGCAAAAATCAGGCAGTGGTGATGCTGACGGAGTTCTTCAGCATTTATCCTGCCGAAAAAGTTATCATCAAACAAACAGGCACTACGAGTTCGACAGCCATGTTTTTCATTGGCGAGTATCAGTGCCGCACAACAGATTACAGGCTTTATGTTTTGATGAATAACAGTTCAGGTGATTATCTTATTCATTCATTGAGCATTACAAAAAAATGACAGATTTTCCTCAAGCAGAAAACCTCATCAAGCAGGCCATTTTAGAAGATATTGGTGATGGTGACCACACTTCTCTGGCTACAATCCCCAAAGAAGCCAAAGGTAAAGCGCGCTTGCTAATCAAAGAAGAAGGAGTGCTGGCTGGGGTTCAGGTTGCAAAAATGGTTTTTAAACTAGTTGACCCTGAAATTATTTTCAGACCATTTCTTGAAGATGGCACAAAGGTTTTGGTTGGAGATATTGCCTTCGAAGTTGAAGGGAGTTCTCGATCCATTTTAACTTCTGAACGTCTTGTGCTTAATTTTATGCAACGTATGAGTGGCATTGCTACCCAAACCAACCGTCTCTGCAGAATGATCGAAGATTTACCGGCTCGGCTGTTGGATACGCGAAAAACAACGCCCAATATGCGGCTGTTTGAAAAGCTTGCAGTGCGCATCGGCGGAGGCTATAACCATCGCTTTGGGCTTTTTGACATGATTCTGATTAAAAACAACCATGTCGACTTTGCAGGCAGTATTGAAGCTGCTTTGCGGTCGACACAGAATTATCTCGATAAACTCGGGAAAAAATTGCACATCGAAATTGAAGTACGCAATTTTAAAGAACTGGAAGAAGCTTTAAATGCTGGTGGCTTTCATCGAATTATGCTTGATAATTTCAGTCCAAAGGAGTTGCAAAAAGCCATTGAAATCATTGATGGAAAATATGAAACTGAGGCATCCGGTGGCATCACTGAAGAAAGCTTGCGTGAGTACGCAGAAACCGGGGTTGAGTTTATTTCAGTTGGCGCACTTACACATCAGATTAAAAGTCTTGACATGAGTCTTCGCGCGATAACCTGAAGGTAAATAAATGAAAGTATTCACCTACAAACGTCTTCGAAAATTCGCTTTCATCAGGAAAAGAATAATTGATTTTTTTCGATTGATTATCATACCCGGCTTTAATGGCGTTCCTCTTTATGATGTGCTCGTTTTTTTCTTCAATGGGTTGTTCAAGGGTGTAGTTACGATCAGGGCATCAGCAGTAGCTTTCAACTTTTTTCTTGCAATTTTCCCTTTCATCCTATTCCTCTTCACCCTGATTCCTTATATTCCGATTGATCAGTTTCAGGAGAAATTATTCATTTTGTTTGCCGAAATCATTCCCCCTGAAACCTTTGCAATGGTGGAAAAAACCATTTATGAAATCATAATGAAGCAAAATTCAAGCTTACTTTCAATAAGTTTTATTCTTACTTTCATTTTCAGCACCAATGGAATCAGCGCCATCATTGATGGTTTTAACAGCTCATGGCATAATATCGAAGTTAAATCCTGGGTTCAGCAACGGTTGATGGCAGTGATGCTTTTGATCGTACTTTCTGTGATGGTAATAATTTCGATCGTCGTGATGACATTGGGAGGTTCATTTATTGGATGGTTTGTAAACCGGGGACTAATTCAAGGTACTATCACCATCTATACACTTGAAGTCTTAAAGTGGGTAATCACGCTTTCACTAACTTTTTTCAGCATATCATTTCTTTACTATTACGCACCGGCAAAAAGAAAAAAATATCGGTTTTTTAGTCCGGGCTCAATACTGGCAACTGGTTTGTTAACTTTGGGAACATTAGGATTTAACTATTATATCACCAATTTTTCTCAGTACAATGCCTTATACGGCTCAATAGGAACACTCATTATTTTTCTTATGTGGCTTTTTATCAACGCTTTGATTCTTCTGATAGGATTTGAATTGAATGTTAGTATACTGCAGGCAAGTAAAGATGTTTCCGTGCAGCTAAAAAAAGTCAATACAAAACTTTAGCTTATCTGAATTTTTAATCTAACAGAAGATTGCTGCCATCAATGAAAAAAGTTTCTGTCATATTAACAACCTATAATTCAGGCCGGTTTCTTCAGAAAACTATTGATTCTATTTTAAAACAAACAGCTGCAGTTATTGATTTTGAAATTGAACTCATCGTAGTTGATGACTGTTCAAATGATGATACAGTTGCCATTCTGAAACAGAATAAACTGAATTATTGGGTCAATGAAAAAAATTCAGGTGGCCCGAATAAAGGCAGAAATATTGGACTGGATATAGCAACCGGCGACTATATCTGCATCACCGATCATGATGATGAATGGCATCCAAACCGCATTATGACCTTACTTCCTTTGCTCTTGAAAGTACCTGTGGTTTCATCCGGATACACGCTAATAGATTTAGTTACAGGTAAAAAGCAAGAAAGATACTGCTTTAATTCAGAAGTAAAATATTTTGAAGAAAACGAAACCTTTCTCAGCAAACTTTCGAGATCAGCAAAAGGTCAAAGCACCTATCTTGGAAGTATTATCTACAGCAATTCATTAAAGTCGGTAAGGTTTGAAGAAGAGTTTGGAGCACTTGATTACGACTGGATTCTGCGTTTGTTTTACAAACAAAGTTCGGCCGAAATCTGCGCTTCACTATACAACAGATATGTGGAGCAATCCAACCTCTCAATGGATGAAAACTACAGAAAAAAAGACTTTGAATACGCTCTGAAAGTTATCGAAAAATATAAAGCAGCATATCCAAAGGCAGTGAAAAAAGCTTACAAAAAAATTCATGGAACCATGGGCAGATACTATTATGTTTCCGGAAAGATGAAAAAAGCCAGGTGTTTTTTTGTGAAAGCCGGCTTCAGCTGGAAAAACGTTGCCTATTTTCTCACCTCGTTTTACGGATCTTCTTATGTCATCAAAAAGTTCAATGTGTTTGGCTGATTTTATATAACATATTTATTTTAAACCTCTTCTGTAAATTATGAAAATGCTTCAACGGCTAAAATCGAAAATAAATGCTACACGTTTGAACTTGCAGGCTGCAATACGAAAAAACCAGCTAAGTCGCAGCATAAAACCTGAAGAAGTAAGCCATTTGGAGAAAACAATCACTTGTCCACATCAATGGTATGGAAGTAGTTATGGTGGATTTTTCCTGAATCCCAAACTTCTAAAGCCCTCATCTATAGTGTATTCTTTTGGGATAGGCGAAGATATTTCTTTCGATTTAAAAGTAATTAAAATCCATCATTGCAAAGTATTTGCATTCGATCCTACGCCGCGCACAATTCGTTGGATAAGCAATCAAAAACTCCCACACGAATTTATTTTTCAGGATGTCGGATTAAGTGAAACTTCTGGTATGGTTAGCTTTAACATTCCTGCAAACCCTAAACGCATCTCAGGAAGCCTTCTCAAATTGGGTGCAGAGGAGCAATATAAAAGCATTCAGGTGATGATGAAATCTTTTGAACAACTTGCAAAAGAAAACGGCCATAATCATGTTGAATTGCTTAAAATGGATATTGAAGGTGCTGAATATGAAGTAATTGAATCTATTCTGGCTTCAGGTATAAAAATAGATCAGCTGCTGGTTGAGTTTCACGACAGATGCTTTGACATGAAATCACCAAGATCCGTTAAAACTGTGGAAACCCTCAAAAAGCATGGATATGAAATATTTGCAGCCTCAAAATCCTTCGAGGAAATTTCATTTATAAGAAAAGAATGTCTCTAAATGCATCAGGTTTTTAATGCATCAATATTTAGTGAAATCACTGCCGTCAGCGATTTCCCTTAAGGCGACTTATCAATTGGTCAGCACTTTGGTTGATGTCTTCCGATAAATTCAATTTATAAACGATAAGCCCAAAAACAACGACCATCAGCGTGCTTCTTACGGCTATATCCAGAATATAATGACCAAAAACCGGCACAAGCAGCGAAATGCCATAAACAAATATACCCGCTAAAACGGCATAAATATGCTTGACGCTGAAAGGCTGCATGCCATAATTCCGGTATATGTAAACATAACGCATCAGGTTGTAAACGACATAGGATAAGGTGTTTGCAACGGCAGCACCCACAAGGCCCATGCTTTTGATGAATATATAATTGAAGACTAAAATGAACAACAGAAAAACGCCAAAAAGGAAGGCTCCATAGCGGTAATTTTTCGAAGTCTGAATCATGATTTCACTCACACCTGAAGTCATCTCAATCAGATTTGTCAGCGCTACAAAGAATATAACCCACATGCCTGCCTTATACACTGCAGGAAGAATTTCGAACACATTGTGAATATTTCCCCAAAGCCCAATAAAGATCAAAATTCCAATGATAAGCTGATTGATACTGCTTTTTCGATATACTGAAGCGATGGTTTCCATATCATTTTTGCGCCAGGCTTCGGCTAAAATAGTGCCTGCAATTTTGCGTAATGAGCGAGATGGTATGATAATTAAAGTGCCAAAAAAGTATGTAATGGCATAAATTCCAGTTGCTTCTATTCCCACAATTTTGCTGATCATAATGCTGTCGATATTGAGAATCATAATACCGGAAAATCCAATCATAATGCCATAAAGGCTCATGCTGGACAGTGACCGTGCCATATCAGGACCAATAAAAGTGAAGTCAGGCTTCCAGTTCACTTTTCCGGAAACGAGCGCTGCAACAAGTAAAATCAATCCCGGAAGACTGTTTGCAATGACGTAAGCAATGATAAATTCCCTGAAATTAATTACCTCAAGAAAGAACAGCAGTATTGAGGCAAGAATAAGGATTCGCAGCAGAAATTCTCTGACAAAAGTGCCTATTACTGTTTGAAACAACATTTTGAAATAGCTGTCGAGCATCAGATACAACAAGGCGAAAAAAATCAGGGGTACAAGAAAAATCATATAATCCGCCAAAAGATCGGAACTACCTTTGCTGTCGTTCAGGATAAAATCTTTTAGAAAATAAAAAGAGATGATAGATATTATAAAACCTGCAAGCATCACGAGCATGGTCAGCCCAAAAAACCCATGATGATTTGTCTTTTCATCCCTGAAATAAGAAAACAACCTGCCGGTAGCATAAGTGAATCCAAGTGTGGCAAACTGAGCAAACATGCTGGAGTAGGCGATCAACAGTTTAATCAGACCGTTTTCACCCGTTGTGAATAATTTTGGCAGCAGCAAGCCTGAGATAGCAAATCCGAGCAGCACTCCCAAATAGGAAAATACTGAACCTTTTATTGTTTGCTCTTTAATCTGTCCCAAAATATCGTTTTTGAAGACTGCAAAAGTAATGACTTAAAGCTTATAATCATGGAAGTTGCATTAAGCTGTTTGATGAATTTCTCAGCCGGCCAATTTTGAAAAGTAAAAGTTGCTTTAAAAGAACCAAATTCCTATCCAATCAAAAAAGCTTATTTTCGCACCTTCATTGTTTAGAATTTAGGAAAACAAAAAAATGAAGCTCAAAAATCAAATATCAGTTACTTTCATTGGAAGTGGCGCTATCGCAACTTCTTTGGGTAATATTCTGGCCTCTGATGAAGACAACAAAGTTTGCCTTCTTTCCATTGAACAGGATGTTATAGAGGCCGTGAACATTCATCATGTAAACAGTAGTTATTTTCCTAATTTTCAACTACATCCGCTGCTTAAAGCAAGTAATGACAAAAATTTACTCAAGGAAGCTGACATAATATTTCTTGCTTTGCCATCAGTAGCCGTGGTTGAATACCTTAAAACCAACCGCGATTTTATCAATGCAGACACACTTATTGTAAACCTCGCCAAAGGTTTTGGCAACGAAAGTCAACTCATTCCTGATGCCATAAAAAGTGTGATCCCAAACACTGTTGCCGCAATGAAAGGCCCTTCCTTTGCTCGTGAAATCATCAACAGACAGCCAACAGCATTCACAATCGCCTCTGAAGATGACCGTTGTTTTCCATTCTTCAGGGAATTATTCGACCACACCTCTATCTACCTTGATTTCAGTACCGATGTAAAGGGTGTTGAATACGCAAGCATTCTAAAAAATATTTACGCTATTATTATAGGTATCGTTGATGCAAACTTCGATTCACCCAACCTTCGTTCGCTGGTGCTTTCAAAGTCAATCAATGAAATGCGCAGCCTGATTAAACATTTTGGTGGCAGGGAAGAAACGATTTTCAACTATTGCGGTTTTGGCGATTTTTCGCTTACTGCATTGAACGACCTGAGTCGCAACCGTACCTTAGGTTTGCTCATCGGAAAAGGCTTTTTCACGCAAGGCATTTCCGATAAAGTGGTGCTTGAAGGACGCATTGCAGTTAATGTTTTCTACCAACTTTTATCAGAATGCTGTCAGCCTGAAAAAAATTATCCGTTGATGACTGAGCTTTATAAAGTTTTTAACCAACCTTATGATATCAAAAAGTTTGTAGGAAATATTCTTCAGGAGTAAAAGGCTTCGATAAAGTCAAAGGAGTTTTTAGGTTGTTGAATAATTCAGCCTGAAATAGAAAGCGGGTTTTTATTTTGTCGCTTCTAATAAAAAGCAGCCAATAACAAATCAAGGTGTTGAAAAGGAATATCGTATAACTTGCTGATTTGCTGATTTGTAAGTACGCCATTAAAAATATAGGCGCCACGCGAAAATGACCTGTTGATCTTTAAGGCATTGTCAACACCACCGCTTTCAGCAATTTCAATCAGCAAAGGAGTAAAGAAATTACTGAAAGAAGTTGAGGCTGTCTGCGGTACTTTTGAGGCAATATTTGGAACACAATAGTGGGTTACGCCATGAACCTGGTAAACCGGATTTTGGTGATTTGTGGGTCGCGATGTTTCAAAACAGCCACCCTGATCGATGCTTACATCGATAATTACAGAACCTGCTTTCATTTTTCTAACCATGTCTTCTGGGATAAAACATGGCGAAACACCTGTTGGAGAATGCTTTGCAGCAATTACAACATCAGCTGTTTCAAGCGCTTTGCCAATTAGATGCGGGTGCATGATTGAAGTGTAAAGCCTTGTGCCTACATTATTTTGCAGCGAGCGAAGCTTATACATTGAGTTATCAAAAACCTTCACAAAAGCCCCCATACCCAAAGCAACGCGGGAGGCATATTCTGCAACTGTGCCTGAACCAATGATCACAACCTCCACCGGCGCCACACCGGGAAAGCCTCCCAGCATAATGCCTTTTCCATACTGAGGATGGCACAAATATTCTGCTGCAATAAGCATCGTGGCATTGCCAATAATTTCACTCATTGAACGCACAAGTGGCAGTGCGCCTGTCTTGTCCTGAATATGCTCAAAAGCAATGGCGTTAATCTTTTTAGCCATTAAATGCTGAATATAATCTTTTGTGCGGGTCGGAAGTTGAAGCACCGACATTATGCACTTTCTCTTTTCGAGCATGTCAATTTCTTCCCTTATCGGCGGTGCTATTTTAATAACGACATCTGCTCCAAACACACTTTCGCGGTCGTGTTTAATTTCAGCTCCGGCTTCAGCGTATTCATGATCAGAAAAATGCGCCTTCTCCCCTGCCCTTTCCTCAAAAAGTATGCGATGGCCATTGTTTACAAGCAATTTCACCGCCTCAGGTATCAGGCCGATTCTACTTTCGTTGGCCGATATTTCTCTTGGTATGCCAACAGTCATTTTTGAAGATCTGATGGAAGTTTCGAGCATTTCCTCTTTTGGAAGTAATCCTGGAGTAGTCGAAAAGCTAATTTTTGGTTTTCCTTCGCTCATATTCATTTTGTTCAGTTTGCTCCGATCACCTCAATGTCGATTGTACGTATTTCTGAATCAGGTTCTACCGTAATTTGAACTTTTACGTATTTTTCAGGTAAAAGTTGCTCAATTTTCTCTGGCCATTCAATCAAACAAAGCCATTGACTGTAAAAATAGTTTTCGTAGCCTATATCGTAGGCCTCTTCGAGTTTGTTTATGCGATAAAAATCGAAATGATAAACTGATTCATCTTTTGTAGTCAGGTATTCATTTACGATCGAAAATGTAGGGCTGTTTACTTCGTCGGTTACGTCTAACCTTCTGCAAAATTGTTTTATCAGGGTAGTTTTTCCGGCACCCATAGGGCCATAAAAAGCAAAAACATTGGCTTCTGCAGCAACAGCAGCCAATGTTTTTGCAACTTTGTCAAGTTGATCCAAACGAGCAACTTCAAAAACTATTTTCATTTAGATTTCAGATAAATCACCGGCACAAGCATTTCCTGCATTGAGATTCCGCCATGCTGGAAAGTATTTCGGTAGTAGTTAACATAATAGTTGTAGTTATTCGGATAGGCAAAAAAGTCGTTGGCTCTTGCAAAAACATAAGCTGTACTAACGTTGATCCTTGGTAGGAAAATTTCTTCCGGATCTTTCACCTCAAACACTTCTTTTGCATTGTACTTGAGACTTTTGCCATATTTATAGCGAAGATTTGTGTTCACAGTGCGGTCTCCCAAAATCTTTACAGGGTCTTTGACATAAACAGAACCGTGGTCGGTTGTGATAATCATATCGCATTTTTTGTAGGCAATAAAACGCATAATATCAAAAAGCGATGAATGTCTGAACCACGAAAGCATCAGTGAACGGTAGGCCGCTTCATCTTCTGCCAGCTCGCGGATCATTTCCATATCCGTGCGGGCATGTGAAAGCATATCAACGAAATTGTAAACAATCACATTGAGTTTGTTCACCATGAGATTCGACATAGTTTCAGCCAGTTTTTTTCCAGCATTGAGATTCAATATCTTGTTATATGAGAATCTTATATCTTTTCCATATCGCCTTAACTGCTCACCTAAAAGTTCCGATTCAAATTGATTTTTGGTTCCTTCATCTTCTTCATCAGTCCAGTATTTAGGGTATTTCCTGCGAATTTCTGATGGCATGAGCCCGGCAAAAAGTGCATTGCGCGCATACTGTGTTGTGGTAGGTAGAATGCTGTAATAGAGTTCATCGTTTTCAACACGGAAAAATTCCTCAATAAGTGGCTGAATAGATTTCCACTGATCGTAACGCAAATTATCAATGAGTAATAAAAAAACAGGTTTCTCTGAAGCCTCGACATGCGGCAATACTTTATCGCGCAACAAAGTATGCGATAAAACGGGCTTGTCGTCCGATCTGCTGTTTAACCAATCGACATAATTTCTTTCAATATATCTCGAAAATACAGTGTTAGCCTCATCCTGCTGCATTCGCAAAACTTGCATTATGCCATCGTCTTTGGACTGTTCCAACTCTAGTTCCCATCTAACCAGCTTTTTATACACATCTATCCATTCCTGATGATTCAGCTGATTGCTGAGCTCCATGCCAATGTTTCTGAAATCCTGCTGATAGCTCATCGTTGCTTTCTCGCTAACGAGTTTGCGATTTTCCAGATTGCGTTTAAGTGAAAGCAATATCTGATTGGGCTTGACAGGTTTGATAAGATAATCGGCAATTTTGCTGCCTATGGCATCCTCCATGATGGATTCTTCTTCACTTTTGGTAATCATTACCACAGGCAGGTTGGGATACTCTTTTTTCATTTGCTCAAGCGTTTCAATACCTGAAAGGCCTGGCATATTTTCATCCAAAAAGATGATATCAAAAGGCTTAGACCTCAACAAATCAAGGGCCTCATCGCCATTGGTGGTTGTTTCAACTTCGTAACCTTTGTGTTCAAGAAAGATGATATGGGGCTTGAGCATATCAATTTCATCATCGGCCCAGAGAATTCTGACTTTTTCCATTTAATTAATTTTCAGATTGTTGTTAAGGGTAGATGTGTATCATTGATATGTTTTACATTTGCACTTAATAATGTCTTTTTCGTCGATTTATTGTCAACAATCAAGCCATCTACACAAAATTAAGCATTTTTATGTCCACTCAGGCTTCAAACAGAAAAAAAATCTTCAACGATCCGGTTTATGGCTTTATCTCCATCCCAGATTCACTTCACTTTGATTTGATAGAACATGCTTATTTTCAGCGATTAAGAAGGATAAAACAGCTCGGGCTCACACATCTCGTTTATGCAGGCGCACTGCACACACGCTTTCATCATAGCCTTGGCGCAATGCATCTGATGCAGCAGGCTATTGCCGTTCTGAGGTCGAAAGGTCAGCAAATTCCAGAAGAAGAGGCACAGGCGGCATCGCTTGCCATATTACTGCACGACATCGGCCATGGACCTTATTCCCATACTTTGGAGAAAACCATCGTACAAAGCATGACACACGAACAACTTTCTTCGCACATCATGCGATTGCTAAATAAAGATTTTAACAATCAACTGGAAAAAGCTATCCAAATTTTTGAAGGAAGTTATCATAGAAAATTTCTTTGTCAACTGGTTTCAAGTCAGCTTGATATGGATAGAATGGATTACCTCAAACGCGATAGCTTTTTCACCGGCGTTGCCGAAGGAACCATCAATGCCGACAGATTGCTGACTATGCTTGATGTGGCCGATGACAACCTCGTGATTGAAGCAAAGGGAATTTATTCGGTGGAGAACTTTCTGGTTGCCCGCCGTTTGATGTATTGGCAGGTTTATTTGCACAAAACCGTGCTTTCAGCCGAATATATGTTGACGGGTGTTCTTAAACGCGCAAAGCAGCTAAGTGCCGCCGGTCATGAACTTCCGGCTACACCAGCCCTTTCATATTTTCTAAAAAATGATCCTTCATCCAATGATTTTGTTACCGGCACGCTGGCAATGGAAATGTTTACACAACTTGACGATTTTGATGTTTTCACATCGCTAAAGATGTGGCAACATTATCCTGATAAAATACTATCGCTGCTTAGCGGAAGCATCGTCAACAGACGACTTTTTAAAGTTGAGCTGTCTAATGAAGCTTTTGACCCGAAGCTGACAAATAAACTTAAAGCCCGAATTGCAAGTCAATTGAAGTTAGAACCCTTGGAGGCCGAACTGCTTTTTATTGAAGAAGCCACTTCAAACCATGCTTATCATCCACTTCAACCGCGCATAAATATTCTGTTTCGCGATGGAAGTCTGCGTGATATTTCGGAAGCCTCTGACCAACTGAACATTTCAGTGCTTTCACAACCAGTGACAAGACATTTTATTTGTTATCCAAAATGGTTGCTTTAATAAGGTGCCGTTTATTTATTTATTTTTGTTTTAGAAAACCAAATTAATCATAAATCAAACATTAAAACAATGCAAAAAATCACATTTTTGGTGGTGCTTTGGCTTATCTCTGCCATTGGCATCAATGCTCAAACCGACCTAAGCAAGCCCATTCCTATTGATCCTTCTGTAAAAATCGGGAAACTTGAAAATGGTCTTGTTTACTACATCAGGCACAATAAAATGCCGGAAAACAGGATGGAGATGAGATTAGTAGTAAATGCCGGCTCCATACTTGAAGATGAGGATCAGCAAGGTTTAGCCCATTTTGCTGAGCATATGGCATTTAATGGCACAGCCAATTTCTCAAAAAGTGCACTTGTTAATTTTTTGGAGCGCTCTGGAGTGCGTTTTGGACCTGATTTGAATGCATACACCAGCTTCGATGAAACAGTTTATATGCTTCAACTGCCAACCGACAGGCAAGGTTTGGTGGATTCCGGATTTATGGTACTTGAAGACTGGGCACATCAAATCAGTTTTGAAGATGAAGAAATTGACAAGGAACGTGGAGTTATTCGGGAAGAATGGCGTCTGGGACTTGGTGCTGATGACAGAATGCTAAAGCAATATTTTCCTGTTGCCCTCAAGGGATCGCTTTATGCTCAAAGACTTCCTATCGGCACTTTGGGTGTTATTGACACTGCATCTTACGAAACTTTAAGAAGGTTTTACAAAGATTGGTACAGACCTGAACTTCAGGCAATAATTGTTGTTGGAGATATAGATATGGAATTAGCTGAAAAAAAGATTTATGAGCACTTTTCACATATTCAAAATCCAAAAGATGCCAGAAAAAGAGAGATTTACAGCGTTCCTGAAAACAAAGAACCGCTAATAGCCATAACGACAGATAAAGAAGCCACAGGAACAACGCTGATGATTTCTTACAAACATGAAAAAATGCCCGTCGTGACACTTGAGGATTACAGGATGCAAATCATGCAAAGTATTTATAGCCGCATGATAATCAACAGACTCCAGGAACTCAATAGAAAACCAGAATCACCATTTATTAATGCTTTTACTTTTTATGGCAATTTTATGGCCAGAACAATAGATGCATATACTTCGAGAGCCACAGTAAAAGAAAACCAAATAGAAAACGCTATTGCCACACTTGTCGGAGAAAACGAAAAGGTGAGACAGCATGGTTTTACGCAACCTGAATTTGAAAGACAGAAAACGGAGGTTATCTCAAGACTTGAGCGCCAACTGAAGGAACAGGATAAGTCCAATTCTGCTGGTTTTGTGCGCGAATACACAAGTCATTTTCTGAATAACGCACCGATTCCAAGTGTAGAAAGTCAGCTCAAACTGACAAATGAGCTGCTTCAAAGCATTGAATTAAAAGATATAAACGCTTTGGCTGCCAAATGGATTACAGATGAAAATATGGTCGTTATTATCACGGCACCTGATCGCGAAGGCCTTATTGTACCTGAAAAAGAAACCGTTTTACGAATCATTGCAGAAACAAAATCAACAAAAACTGAAGCTTATGTTGACAGTTTCACTGATGAGCCCCTGCTTGAAAAAAATCTTAAAGGAAGCAAATTTGTTAGTCAAAAGAAGATTGATGCAATTGGCGTTGAGGAGCATACGCTTGCCAATGGCATCAAAGTAATAATCAAACCAACAGACTTCAAAAATGATGAAATTCTGCTTTCCGCCTTCGGCTCAGGAGGAAGTTCAATTTTTGATGACGAGATGGCTTTTGCAGCCGCCAATATTTCCCGGGCAATCTCGGTTAGTGGCATCGGAAAGTTCAATGCTGTCGATCTTGGCAAGAAGCTCACAGGACAAATCGTGTCCGTGCAACCCTATGTTGAAGATGTAAGGCAAGGTTTCAGGGGCAGCGCCAGTCCTAAAGATTTTGAAACAATGCTGCAAATTATTTATCTGCATTTTGATGGCGCACGCCGCGATGCAGATGCATTTGAAGCCTTTAAATCACAAATGGCCAATCAGTTTCGCTTCATGAAATCCAATCCTCAAATGGTATTTGCCGACACACTTTCCAAACTTGCTTCCGGCAACAGCAAAAGAGCCGTTTTGATACCTTCCGAAGAAAATATGGCAACCCTGAAAGCAGAGGTCATTTATGATATGTATGACAAACTTTTTGCCACAGCAAAAGATTACACCTTCATTTTCACGGGAAATATTGATAATGCAGTCGTTTTGCCCCTTTTGGAAAAATATCTCGGCAGTCTACCTACAGAGAAAGAAGGCGCAAAATGGATTGACAGAACAACAAGATTCCCTGAAGGCATAACAGATGCAAAAGTTCATGCAGGCACTGAATACAAAAGTCTTGTTGCAATTTTGTTGAGAAACGACTTCAACTGGACAGAAAGCGAACGTATGGAGACCTCAATGTTATCAAGGGCTTTTAACATCAAACTTCGTGAAAATATGCGTGAAGAAATGGGCGGCGTTTATGGTGTAGGAGCGCGTCTAAACACGCGTCAGTTCCCATCTCCGAAACTTGACCTAACCATAAACTGGGGCACAAATCCCGGTCTTGTTGACACACTTTCAAAAATTGTTTTTTATGAAATGCAAAAAATGATTGATGAAGGTCCAACAGCCGATGATTTTGCGAAAGTTAAAGAAACCGTAATCAGAGAAAGGGAAACCAATGACAAGCAAAATAATTTCTGGAATTCCTATCTCGACTTCAATTATTTCAACAATACTGAAATACTCAGTTTCGAAGATTTCAGAAAAAAAGTTGAAGCCGTAACGATTGATGATCTCAAAAGATCAGCACAAAAATATTTCACGCCCGAGCATTACCTCAGGGTGGCACTTTATCCTGAGTTGACAGAATAACAACAATCGAGCAGGACAGATAGGGATTTTTCCCCTATCTGTCCTCTCACTACCCTGCATTACACGTTCGGTGGTAATGGTGATTAAAAGGATAAAACTATTGGCTATATGCCAATTCAACCATTTTCCTGGAACCTCCTTAACAAATCAGCTAATCAACTCTCTTGTTGATGTTTTACCCTTCGACTTCGCTCAGCAGCCATCGTTCAGGGTGAAATCTGAGGCTTCAGAATTCAATATTCACTTTTTGGTAAACATAATTCAAATCCCTGAAGGATACCACTTTAACCTCATTGCTTCTGTTTTGCCTCATATCGCCTCCATAAACGATGTAACCACCGCGGGTTTGGGTTATTTTATTCCAGAACAAAATTCCTTTAAAGTATTCATTTGTAACTGTTTGCCCCGATTTAATTTCAACAGGCACTAAGCTGTTTCCGTGCTTTATTAATAGATCTACTTCATTGCCAACGTTATCGCGCCAGAAATAAAGGTTGTGGGGTTTGCCTGCATTGTAGCGTTTTTTAAGTACATCAACAATGACCATGTTTTCGAAAAGACTTCCCCTGAAAGGATGCAATTCCAACTGTGCAGCATTTTCGATACCTAAAAGTGCTGTGGCGAGACCTGTATCATAAAAATATAACTTCGGCATTTTCACAATGCGCTTATTGAAATTCTCATGGTATGGCTGTAGTCGGAACAAAACAAAACTTGTTTCCAAAACGCTGAGCCATGCTCCTATGGTTTTTACATCCACACCGGTTTCGACTGCCAGACTGCTCATGTTAAGCAATTGTCCAATGCGGCCGGCGCAAAGCCTGAGAAAGCGTTCGAATGTAGTAAGGTCTGAAATGTTTTTTATAAGCCTGACGTCCCTTTCAACATAAGTTCTGATATAATTGGAATACCATTTCGAGGGTTCAACACCTTCGCTGTAGAGCATAGGATAGCAACCTTTAACCATTAGCTGATTGCTATTGATTTGGCTGTCATTGATCTCGCTTAATGATAGTGGTAATAAACTGAGATAGCCAACCCGGCCTGAAAGGCTTTGTGATATACGTTCCTGTAGCAGAAAGTTATTTGACCCGGTTAGGATGAACATGCCATGCATTGCTGAATCATCCAAAATCTGCTGCAGATAGGAAAATAGCTCCGGCACACGCTGCACCTCATCCAGCACAGCTCCAGCCGGATAATTGGATAAAAAACCTCTTGGATCATCCGTTGCATACATTCGCAGATCAGGATTTTCGAGATTTACATATGGTTTAATGCTGAAAATATGCCTGACAAGCGTAGTTTTACCCGATTGTCTGGGTCCGACAATGGCAACTGCCTTAAACTGCTTTGCCAGCGCTCTGATTTCGGTTTCTGCTTCTCGTTGTATCATACTGCAAAATTACAAAATTGGAATTGAATTCCAATTTTGTAAGGAAATTTTATTGATTTCTTCTATTTTGATTTGTTGTGAAGGGTTTTCACCAAAATGACTGTTTGATTGAAAGGAGCGTTTTTAGCAAGGGGGCGACTTACCATAAAGGAAGACCAGCATGAGCGAGTGAAAATACTAGCGCTAAAGACGAACCAGTTACACACCAAACCAGGCGTTGGGTGAAGAGGCTAATTGAAAAAGCTGAGTAATTTGCAACCCTTCGGCCACAGTTATCCAACAAAGATAATTTTCTGGGTTTTCATAAGTGTACGCAATCTAGTCCTAATGGATATACCTTACTGTTCATGTTCCTAAGTTCAGGAATTTGCCGCCTGTTTCCTTAAGATTCCATCTCGGGATGGACACCCATGCTTAAAACTAGATGGTTGGTAACTTCCGGCCAACTTAAAGGACTTGCACTTTCAAGGTGATAGGTGAAGGCGGCGAAAACAAAAAAGGCTGCAACAATGAAAGTGCAGCCTTTTTTGTTGGCAGTTATACCAAATATTTATACGTGAAACTTTTTGATAAGTTTGCTAATCAAGAAAATTATCTTACGATTCTTACCTGAACTGCAGTTGGCCCTTTTGGTCCTTTTTCGACTTCGAAACTAACAAGGTTATCTTCTCTGATTTCTTCGAGCAGGTTACTCACATGCACAAAAACACTCTCCTGTGTTTCTGAATCTTTAATAAAACCAAAACCTTTTGAGTCGTTATAAAAACTTACGATTCCTTTTCTTACAGGATCAATCTGACCTAAAGATTCTTTTTTAGGAACACTCACTTCAATGTTCTCTGAATTGATCTTCTGTTTTTTAGTTGGATCAGGTGGTGTGGAAGAAATCATACCGAACTCGTCAACATAGGCAATCATATCGTCAAGTCCAGCTTTCTCATTATCCTTTCTGTCCAGACGTTTCTTTTCTTTATCTTTTCTCTTTTTCTCTTTTTTCGTCCTTACTTCCTTTTTGTTGAACGTTTCCTGCGATTTGCCCATAAATTTGATCTGGTTTTAGTTGATAATAATTTCTTTTCGATTGATTTACAAGGCTTCCACAGTTCTCACAAAAAACACCTAACAACCTGATTCAATGCATTAAAGCAATGCAAATCCGACCTGATATAACGTAGATACGCTTCTATATCAGTCGTAATTTTTTTGCAAAGGTACATTTTTTTTAACATTCAATAGCTGATTTTCAAAAGCTTGAGGTTCTTTTCAATCGAAAGGATCAATTAAGAAGATAAAATTTGTGGAAGTCAGTTCCACACAATGAATAAAGATTCTTGGATAAAAACAAACTCATTAAAAATAAATCGTCTTCAATTAAATGTATTTTATTCATTTATAAATGGTTAAATCGATTTAACAATTAATTCAAAAACTATCAAAAATGTGGCTCCTAATTCGTTAAAAACAGATAAATTTGGACTTCAAATTTCAGCGCAAATTATGGAGTATTCGAAAAGCGAAGTTTTAGCATTGGTATTATTGCGAATGGCAATAGGCTGGCATTTTTTTTATGAGGGTATGGTAAAGGTTCTCAACCCTTTATGGACTTCCAAAGCCTATTTGATGGATTCGGGCGGCTTTCTGAAGGAATTCTTTATTTGGCTTGCTCAAAACAGCACTTTACAATCCGCTGCCGATGTTTTAAACGCATGGGGGTTAACCTTAATTGGTTTTTCACTCATCATTGGCTTATTTTCGCGATATGCAGCTTTAGCCGGAATGGCGTTGTTGGGGCTTTATTACCTCTCACATCCGGCATTTCCGGGCATTGAGTACCTGTTTCCATCGGATGGAAGCTATTTTATAATTAACAAAACATTGGTAGAGCTTTTCGCACTCTATGTAATTTTCACATTCCCAACTGACCATCTTATTGGATTGGAGAGGTTTTGGAAAAAGAATTTAAAGCAATAATGAGTCAGGAAAATAAAAAAGAAAGAAAAGGAATTAGCCGTCGCGACATGATTGCAGGATTGGTTTCAATCCCAGTTTTAGGAGCAATCGGTTATGGACTTTATTTGCAAAATAAAGACAAGATAAATCGTACATCAGGTCTGCTCAAAAACGTAAAACCTATCATTCCACAAGGGATTCCACCATTGGTTGACGGGTCCGAAATCCGCATTGGCATCGTTGGCTGTGGAGGAAGAGGCGAATATCTTATGAAAGCACTCGGTTTTGTCCACCCTGCAAAAAATGACGAATGGACTGAAAGAAGTAAAACAGACAAATACTGGCTGGAATATCTCACAGAATACCTTGGCCAGGAAAATATGAACGTAAAGGTAACTGCCATCTGCGATATTTTCGAAAAAAACGCTAAACGTGCCATTGCTACGGGAGCCAATATTTTTCGCAATGGTATAAACGGCAAAATGGATGCATTGCCTGAACGCTTCCTGACCTATAAGGAGCTCGTCGCTTCGCCAGATGTAGATGCAATCATTATAGCAACGCCGGATCACCTTCATGTTCCGGTCGTACTTGAAGCAGCAAAGCATGGAAAACATGTTTACTGCGAAAAGCCGCTTTCCTGGACTGTAGAAGAAACCTTTGAGGTAAGAAAAGTAGTAAAAGATACCGGCATCATATTTCAACTGGGGCATCAGGGACGGCAAACCGAAAGCTATCAGGTAGCACGTTCATTGATTCAACAAGATGTAATTGGTAAAATTTCGCTTATTGAAGTCTGCACCAACCGCAACGACCCCAATGGAGCCTGGGTGTATGATATTGATCCTGAAGCCAATGAAAACACCATCGACTGGAAGCAATTTATTGGTCCTGCACCCTGGCATGATTTCAGTCTGGAACGCTTCTTCCGCTGGCGCTGCTGGTGGGATTACAGCACTGGTTTAAGTGGAGACCTTTTTACGCATGAATTTGATGCAATAAACCAAATCCTCGATTTAGGAATACCACATTCAGCAATGGCTTCAGGCGGCATTTATTTTTATAAAGATGGCCGTACGGTGCCCGACGTGCTGAATATGGCATTCGAATACCCAAAGCGTGATCTTACCTTATTATATAGCGCAACACTCAGCAGCGAAAAAAATCGCGGAAAAGCAATTATGGGTCATGATGCCTGGCTTGAACTGGACGAGACACTTACCGTTAACCTTGATCCAAGATCAACCCGATACAAAGCAGAAATTGAAAGTGGAATACTTGAGCCTCATAAACCAATATTTTCCTATGTTCCGGGGCAGGATAAAATTGATGCTATTACAACACCGACAGAAAAATATTTTGCCGGCAGAGGATTGCTATTTACCTATCGCGATGGCAAAGCGGTCGATACAACGCATCTCCATCTGCGTGAATGGCTCAATTGTATAAGGCTAAACGATGGAACACAGCCAAGCTGCGATATTGATCAATCATTCGAGGAAGCTATCACAGCCCATATGGGTACAATTTCATATCATGAAGGCCGTCGTGTGAACTGGGATGATGTGAATGAAGTAATTTATTAATTTTGAAAACTATGAAAGATGAGCGACATATTTCCAATCCCTCCAACCAAATAATTAATGTTGGTCTTGTCGGATTTGGAATGTCAGGACAAATCTTTCATGCTCCGTTCATTCAAGCACATCAGGGCTTTCGTCTGAAAACAATAGTTACTTCAGGTGAAAACGCTAAAGCAGCATATCCAAAATCAATCCAGTTAAAGGACTTCTCTGAAGCACTGGAAGATTCTGAAATTGATCTGATGGTCATATGCACACCACACAGCCTGCATTTTGAACAGGCAAAACAGGCGATGCATTCAGGAAAAGGCGTAGTTATCGAAAAACCTGTTGCCCTTAACAGCGATGATATAAAAGCACTTATGACTGTCGCCGCTGAAACTGATAAAAAAGTTTTTCCATACCACAACCGTCGCTGGGATGGCGATTTCTTGACGGTCAAACACTTAATAAAGGAAGGGTTTCTGGGCGATGTCGTAGAATTTGAATCTCACTTTGACCGCTACAGCCCAACAGTATCCCGCGCTGAATGGCGCTACAACAATCCTGATGGTGGCGGCACGCTTTTCGATCTGGGGCCACACCTGATTGATCAGGCAATAAGTCTTTTTGGAAAGCCTGAAGCAATATGGTGCAAACTTTATCATCACCGGCCCGGAAGCAAAGTCAACGATAGTTTCGACCTGAAGCTTCATTATGCCGAAATGACTGCAACACTGAAAGCAGGAATATTTGTCAGAGAGCCCGGGCCACGTTTTCAGGTTCACGGTACTTTAGGATCTTATATGAAATATGGGCTCGATACGCAGGAATCAAGATTAAAAAAAGGCAGAAAACCCGATTCAGAAAACTTAGGAAAAGACCTGAAGCAAAATTTCGGTATTCTTCACTCGATGAGTCAAAACAAACAGACAAAAGTTGTATATCCCACATTTAATGGAGATTACATGGGATTCTACAACAATGTTTATAATGTTTTAACCAACAGCATTAAAGCAGAAGTGAAGTTAGAAGATGCCTTACTTGGCATACAGATTATTGAGGCAGCATTTAGAAGCAACAGTGAAGAAAGAACGATTTATTTATAAAACCAGTTTAAAACCTTAAATTATGCAATCACGGCGAGATTTTTTACGTTCAATTCCTTTGATTTCCGGGACGATGGTTTTTGGAGCAGCATCATTGAATGTACAGGCAAACCCAAAGTTAAATACAGATGTTGGCATTCAGTTATGGACCTTACGTGAAGCAATAAAGGACGACCTTAACGGCACGCTTGAAGCATTGGCTGAAATGGGATACAACAGCATTGAGGCTTTTGGTTTTGATGGAAATTTATTTGGTCAGAGGGCAAGTGACTTCAGCAGTCATTGTGCTAAAATCGGACTTGGACTTCACAGCAGTCACACTGGAATTACAGCAGCAAATGCTGATGAATTCTCTCAGGAAGCAGCAAAAGCAGGCATGGAGTTTCTTATTCTTCCTTCTATGATGGGAAGACCTGAAAATTCACTCGATGATTTCCGGCGTACAGCCCATGAAATGAATCAAATAGGTGAAAGCTGTTTAAAAAATGGAATCAGATTTGGGTATCACAACCATGATTTTGAATTCAGGCCTTTAGATGGACAACTTCCATACGATATCCTGTTAAATGAGACTGACCCTTCACTTGTTTCGTTTCAAATGGACATCTATTGGATTTTCAAAGCCGGCAAAAATCCACTGGATTACTTCGAAAAACATCCTAGCCGGTTTACTACATGGCATGTAAAAGATAAAAGCAACGATGGTTCAAGTTGTATTGTCGGCAATGGAATCATTGATTATGTTGAACTTTTAAAAGCAAGCGGATCATCAGGATTAGAGCGAATTTTTGTTGAACAAGAGCAATATGCTGAAGGCACGCCACTTTTTTGTGCTGGCCAAAGCCTTAAATATATTCAAAAACACTTCTTTTAACCCATAAAACCATAGTATGATGGAAGAAAATCCCAAAACAAACAATGGCATGGACCGTCGCGCGTTCTTACGCAATTCTGCGTTGACAGCAGCAGGTTTCATGATTTTGCCCAGTACCGTTATTTCAGGTCTGGGCCATCGTGCGCCAAGCGATAAACTCAATATCGTTGGTGTAGGTGTTGGCGGCCGCGGCGGCGGCGTCATCCGTGCAGTGAGAAGCGAAAACATTATTGCACTCTGTGATGTTGACTGGAAATATTCTAAAAAGATTTTCAATGATTTTCCAGCTGCCAAAAAGTACAAAGACTGGCGTATAATGTTTGAAGAATTAGGCGACTCCATTGACGCTGTTGTAGTGGGCACTCCTGATCATACGCACGCCATCATAAGCATAAATGCTATGAAAATGGGCAAACATGTTTATTGCGAAAAACCACTCACACACTCTGTCTGGGAATCACGCCAAATGACTGAAGTTGCCAGAGAATACAAAGTTGCCACACAAATGGGTAATCAGGGCAATTCCGGCGAAGGCATCCGTCAGGTTTGCGAGTGGGTCTGGGATGGTGCCATTGGTGAAATCAAGGAAGCACACGCCTGGACAAACCGTCCAATCTGGCCTCAAGGCCTTGAGCGACCAAAAGAAGTTATGCCTGTGCCTGATACACTGGCCTGGGATCTTTTCATCGGACCAGCCAAGGAACGCCCATACAACTCCATTTACACGCCATGGAACTGGCGCGGATGGTGGGACTACGGCACAGGTGCCTTAGGTGATATGGCCTGTCACATCATGGATCCGATTTTCATGTCGCTCAATCTGAAATATCCCACAAAAGTTCAGGGAACATCTTCACAATTTAATACTGAATCTCCTCCATTGGCTGAAGTAGTGAAATACGTTTTTCCTGCCAGAGAAAAATTCAAAAATATTGAAATGCCTGAAGTCGCTGTCACATGGTGGGATGGTGGATTATTACCTCCTCGTCCGGAAGAATTGCCTGATGGTGAAACAATGGGTCGCGACTCAGACGGTGGCTGTTTACTGATTGGAACAAAAGGAAAAATCATGACTGGCTGCTATGGAAGAAATCCATTTCTACTTCCGCTCGATTATGACAAAGAATACAAACGTCCTGCAAAAGAAATGCGTAGAGTTGAAGGAGGCCACGAAATGGATTGGGTGCGTGCCTGTAAAGAAAGTCCGGAAAGCCGTGTTGAGGCAAGCTCACATTTTGGCTATTCCGGGCCGATGAACGAAATGGTTGTAATGGGCGTCGTTGCTGTAAGATTGCAGGATCTTAAACGCGAGCTTCAGTGGGATGGCGAAAAAATGCGCTTTACCAATATCAGCGACAGTGATGTGATTCGGGTTGTGAAAAGTGATAAATTTGAAATCATTGATGGACATCCGCATTTCGACACACAGCATGAAACAATGAATGCCAAAGCTGCTGCTGACGAGTACATCAAACATACTTACAGAGAAGGCTGGAGTTTATAATGCAATTTAAAAATCAGAGTGATCAGAAATTTTGCTCCGAACTAAAGGTTCAAATAATACCGATTGTATAAGCATCGGCATTATACCAAAAAATTTGTGGACAGCAATAAAATTACAATGGTATAACATGAATATTAATCAATTTGAAAACTTAAAATTAAAATCGATGAAAAATCTACTGTTAAATATGATTATTTTAGCTGGCATGGCTTCATGCGGAAATATTCAAAAACCCGCTGAACAAAATGCAGAAGCGGTGGTTGAAACTCCAAAAATCAATGCACTTACCGAAGCTGAAGTTGCTGAAGGATGGATGCTGATGTTTGACGGCGAAAACCCAGGCAAATGGCGTGGCTATGGAAAAGACTATTTTCCGTCAGGCTGGCAAATTGTTGACGGAACTTTGCAATGCATCGGTTCAGGTCGCGGCGAAGCTGGTTCATTGGAAGGTGGCGACATCATTTTCGATGAAAAATTCCAAAATTTTGAACTTACGCTTGAATGGAAAATCTCGGATGGTGGCAACAGCGGCATCTTCTATTTGGCGCAGGAATCCGCTGACAAAACCATTTGGCAGACTTCTCCCGAAATGCAGGTGCTTGACAACTTAAAACATCCTGATGGCCGCGATGGTGTTCATAGTGCAGGTGCATTGTATGATATGATCGGCGTTCCGCAAGACAAGGTGAAAGCTGTTGGCGAATGGAATCAGGTGAAGCTTTTAATTTATAAAGGTCTTGTAGAACATTGGCTGAATGGCGAACTCGTTGTAAAATATCATTTGTGGACACCGGAATGGTATGCAATGGTTGCTGCCAGCAAATTCCCTCAATACAATCCGGATTGGGCTGAGGTAGCCCAGGAAGGCTTCATCGGACTGCAGGATCATGGCGATGATGTTTGGTACAGAAACATTAAAATAAGAAAAATGTAAAAACATCTCATTTGTTTTTTCAAGAACGCCGGGCAATTTTGTCCGGCGTTTTTGCATATATATGCTTGAAAAACAAAAAAAATCCTACCAGCATCTTTCCCGAAAAATGTCAAAATAAATTTTCATTGAAAAAATAAATGAAAATAATTAATTGTTTTGAACATATGTTCATTATCTTTGCAGTGAACTTATGCTCATATAAATATGTCACCTAGATTAAAAACACTCAGAAAAGTACTAAACCCTCCTATCATTAAAGGCTTTAAACCTTATGGACCAGAAGTCGGGAAGAATAATACAGAACCTGTTTTCTTTCTTTTTGAGGAATATGAAGCATTAAGACTTTGCGATTATGATATGTTTACGCATCATCAGGCTTCAGAATTTATGGGAGTTTCCCGGCCAACTTTTACAAGAATTTATGCTTCAGCCCGTCAGAAAATTGCAAAATCTATGGTGGAAGGAAGACAAATCACGATTGAAGGTGGAAAAGTGTATTTCGATAGTGACTGGTACAAATGCGAAAAATGCAAAAGTAATTTCAACAATCCGGAAAGAGAAAAACCTATTACGGCTTGTCCTCTTTGTGGTAGCGAGGAAGTAAAAAGCATTGAAATTGAAAATGCCATAGATGATAAATGTGTGAGCGAAACAAAGAACATTTGCTTTTGCCCCGAATGTGGTTTTGAACAGAATCATCCCCAAGGCGTTCCATGCAAAATGCAAATATGCCCCAAATGCAACATTTCACTTCATAGAAAAACTACTGTAATTTGCTAATCTTTAATATATTAAACATGAAAATAGCTATCACTTCTACCGGAAACTCACATGACTCAACACTCGACCAACGTTTTGGCCGCTGTAATTTCTTTGTTGTTTACGACACTGAAAGCAAATCGACTGAATTTATTCCAAACCCAGGTTTAAATGCAGAAGAAGGCGCCGGACCTGCATCTGTGCAACTTGTTGCTTCACGCAATGTCAACAAAATAGTGTCAGGCGAATTTGGAATTAAAATCAAACCGCTGTTGGATAGCCTAAAGATTCAAATGATCGTTTTGAAAGATTCTGAAAAGAAAATCAGTGAAATCATTGAAATGTTGAATCATTAAAAAAAATATAAATGCCTAACCTAAATCAAACAGGCCCTTTGGGCGAAGGCTCCGGCACCGGACGCCGACTTGGAAAATGCAGCAATGCTTCTTCAGAAGAAAAACTACAAAAACTTGGAAGAGGCATGGGCGCAAGAAGGAAATCAGATTCCGGAGAAGGACAAGGAAAAGGAAGACGCTTAAAAAGCGGAAAACAATAATATTCACCAATAAAACAGGAGGTTAAAATGTCAGGTTTTAATCAAAAAGGCCCCTTTGACCAGGGCCCAATGACAGGTCGCAGAATGGGCAAATGCACAAATTTTGGAGCAAACATGCCAAAAGCAATGTCACAAGAATCAAATGATTCTTCGACTGAAGAAATGCCACATGATGGAAGGCGCTTCAGATGCAGGCGAGAAAATGGCAATGGTTTTGGACAGCGAAATCGTTTCAGAGGGAACAATCAATAAAAAATGAAGGAAAGAAAATCTTTCCTATTGAAGATAATTTTTAAAAATAATTTTATGAATAAATGCATTGCCATTCCATTGGAAAATGGAGTTTTATGTGCCCATTTCGGGCATTGCCAACAATTCGCAATTATTGATGTAATTGACGGAAAAATCATTAAAATAAAAGAACTAACCCCGCCTGAACATGTTCCGGGTTTATACCCACGTTGGGTTGCCCAGTTTGGAGTAACAGATGTTATTGCAGGCGGTATGGGTCAAAGAGCTATTCAATTGTTTAATGATCAAAAAATAAACGCTTTCGTTGGTGCGCCTGTAAAAACAGCCAGAGAGCTGGTAACAGACTTTATCGAAAACAAACTTAATCTATCCGCCAACTATTGCAACCACGACGATCATCATGAACACGAAAACTGTCATAGCTAACCACAGCGTCACTTTTGATGATAGATGCGCAAATTGTTTTCTAAGAACATATCAACGTCTTTTTAAAAAATTTGATGTTAGCATTTCTCAAAAAGAACAGTTTTTAGATTTCTTTCATGAGACGATCAGGACAAATTATCACATGCAAAATCCTGAAAAAGCCAGATTGCTCAACAAGATTTTTTGTCAGATTACTGGCGTTCCTGATCCCTATTCAGAAGAAAAAGATACAAGCAATAAGATTGCTAAGCGGTATTACAAAAAGTGGAGAATGAAGGTTCTCGAAACAGAAAATCCATTTGACATGGCGCTGCGGCTTGCTATTGCAGGCAACATCATTGATTATGGCGCGAGCGACACATTCAATATTTCGGAAACGATTGATCACGTTTTGAAAAGCGATTTTGCAATCAACGATGCTGTTCTTTTAAAACGGAAAATTAAGGAATCAAAAAAAATCCTTTACATAGGAGACAATGCCGGTGAGATAGTTTTTGATAAATTATTTATTGAAACAATGATGCACAACGATATAACATACGCTGTAAAAGGCTCTCCGGTAATGAATGACGTAACGATACAGGATGCCATTGATGTTGGAATGGATTGGGTTGCAGACCTCATTTCAAATGGATACGATGCACCTTCAACAATTCTAAGTCAGTGCAGCGATACATTTCTTAAGGTCTATGATGAAGCGGATTTAATCATTTCAAAAGGTCAAGGGAATCTTGAAGGGCTTTTTGAGGAAAATAATTCTAAAATATTCTTCCTTCTGATGATAAAATGCGATGTGATTGCAGAAATCCTGAAGGTAAAAAAAGGAGATTTTGTGGTTTATAATCAAAACTAGAAAAATGGAAACATCGAAAGTCAAAATCGGAATTATTATCTGCCATCGCTATCATACATGCGCAGGAGGCAAATGTTTCAGGTCATTTTTTAACAGAGAAGGTGCTTTTGAAACATACAAAAACCAGGATGCTGAAATTGCTGCTTACACAACTTGTGGTGGTTGTCCGGGCGGAAACATTGAATATGCGCCTGAAGAAATGAAAAAAAACGGGGTGACACATATTCATTTTGCGACTGGTCTTTTGGTTGGTTATCCTCCATGCCCATATCTGGAATACTTCAGCAAATTCATTCCTGAAAAGTACGGAATGAAAGTCGTTTTCGGGACACACCCGATGCCGGAAAAGTACTTCAAAACACACTCAAAACTCAATACCTGGGATAGTAAATTTTTTCAGGAAGCCATTTTACCAAGCCTGGCAGATGAGCAATTAAGGTTAAAATATGATTGATTCGCCGCAAATAAAAATCGCCATTGCAAGTGGAAAAGGAGGAACCGGGAAAACATTGGTTTCAACAAATTTGCTCTATACCCTTCAGCAGCAAGAGTATAGGGTTACTTTGGTCGATTGCGATGCAGAAGAGCCCAATGATTTGGTCTTTTTAAAAGGTAATCTTTTGAGTGTCGAGGAAGTAACGCAAAAGGTTCCTGTTATTGATGAAAGCAAATGTACATTTTGTGGTAAATGTCATGACTATTGTGCCTATAATGCAATTTTCCTTTTACCACCCGCAAAAATTATTCAGGTGATTGAAGATTTATGTCATGGTTGTGGTGCTTGCTCAGTGGCCTGTGAATTTGATGCTATTTCTGAAAAAAATGTTTCGTTAGGTTCAGTGAGTCAATATTCAATTGGTGATAAAGCACTTACAATTGAGGCCCGCATGAAAGTTGGTGTTTTTTCGCCAGTCAATGTCATTAAGGCAGCGATAAAAAAGGCTGGAAATGAAGGTATTGTCATCATGGACGCACCTCCCGGAACTTCATGTCCTTTCATACATACTGTTGCCAAAGCCGATTTTGTGATTTTGGTTACAGAGCCTACGCCCTTTGGCTTGAGCGATTTAAAACAATCAATCGAGACATTGAAAACGATGAATAAAAAATACGGTGTCATCATCAACAGAGCTGGAATGGGCGATCAAGGTGTTTATGAATATCTCAAAGAAGAAAGGATTCCGCTGCTGATGGAAATTCCTTTTGACCGATCCATTGCTATGCATTACTCAAAGGGTGAATTGGTTGCAAAAGAGAATCAAAAATTCCGGAATGAGCTTTTAATGATGTTCAATTCAATAGTCGAAAAGTGGAACTAGCAATAATCAGCGGGAAAGGCGGAACTGGCAAGAGCAGCATCAGTGCAGCATTTGCAACATTATCCGAAAAAGTAGTGTTGGTTGATTGTGATGTTGATGCAGCCAATTTGCACATACTATTCAATCCTACTGAACTTGAGGAGCAAGTTTATGTTGGCTCACAGAAAGCCATTATTAACGAAGAATTATGCACAAATTGCGGAATATGCATTGATTATTGCAGGTTTGAAGCAATTTCCAACATTGAAGACAAAGTCACTATTTCAGAAACTTCTTGTGATGGCTGCAAACTTTGCTCACGTATTTGTCCTTTTCAGGCAATCTCGATGCAGAGCAATGATAAAAGCAGGATGTTTTCGGGCAACTTCAGAAACGGTAAAATGGTTTATGGCCGATTGGCGCCGGGAGAAGAAAATTCTGGTAAACTTGTAAATATTGTCAGGGCTCAAGCAAAAAAGATCTCAAAACTAAATGATCTGAAAACAATTATTATCGATGGCCCTCCAGGGATAGGCTGTCCGGTAATTTCAACCATAACCGGCGTCGATAGTGTTTTAATAGTAACAGAACCAAGCATTTCAGGCCTTCTTGATTTAAAACGAACGGTTGAAATAACAACAAAATTTAATCTTAAGACATGGGTTCTTATCAATAAATATGATTTGAATGAGGACTTAACTGATCAGATTCTCTCTTTTTGTGTTGAGGCAAAAATCAATATTGCTGGAAAACTACCATTTGATCCAAAAATAGTGGAAGCAATGGTCAATTGCAAAAGCATTACAGAATATGCACCGGAATCGGAAATTGCTACAGCGATTGCCATTGCCTTTAAAACTATTACCAATGGAAAAGACTAAGGTGAAATGTGTAAAATCACTTTTAGATAAGGCTATATGAATAAGATTCCGGTTATTGATTTTTCAAGCTGCATCAGATGTGAGCTGTGTATTCAGATTTGTCCTGAACAAGCAATTATAAAAGCGCGAAGCTCCGTTTGTGAAAAATGTATCAAATACTGCATTTCGATGGAAGTTCCCTGCAATCCTTTCATCTATGTATTTGACTATAAGACTTGTAATAGCTGTGGGAAATGTGTTTCACGGTGTCCGGTTAAAGCCATTTCATGGTTTTTACCTCAAAATATTTCAGAAAATAAATAGCGTTAAAAAAGAACGCCCGATTATTAAATACAAAATCCAAAATAAAACCAGATGAAAACAAATGACAAAGGTTTTAACACCAAACTCATTCACGCCGGTGCTTTTGATGACGAATTCGGAAGTGCAACGGTTCCAATCTATCAAACCTCAACTTTCAGATTCAAGAGCGCTCAGCATGGTGCTGATTGCTTTTCTGGAAAAAGCGATGGCTACATTTATACACGCATTGCAAATCCAACAATAAGAGCTTTTGAGCAAAATATTGCAGAACTGGAAAACGGTTACGATGGCATTGCAACGAGTTCAGGTATGGCAGCAATCACCACTGTTCATATGGCTTTGCTGGGTGCAGGAAGTCATATCATAAGTTCAGATGCCATTTATGGACCAGCGAGAGGTGTGCTCGAACAGGATTTTTCACGCTTTAATGTTGAAGCAACTTTTGTGAATACCTCAAAAATTGAAAATATCATTCAGGCAATAAAACCCAATACCAAGGTGCTTTATATTGAAACTCCTGCCAATCCGACAATGGAAATAACGGACATCGCAGCCTGTTCAAAAATCGCCAAAGAGCACAACCTCATTTTGGTTGTTGATAACACATTTTGCTCCCCCTACCTTCAAAAACCACTTGATCTTGGAGCTGATGTTGTGCTCCATTCTATCACAAAATTTATCAATGGACATGCCGATATCGTTGGAGGTGTTATCGTTACGAAAGAAGTCGAGCTCTACAAAAAGATACGCCATTCAATGGTTTATATGGGTTGCAATATGGATCCAACACAAGCATTTATGGTTCTGAGAGGTGTAAAAACGCTTGCTTTACGCATAGAACGAGCCCAGGAAAACGCAATAAAAGTAGCAGAATTTCTGGAATCTCATCCTGAAGTGGAATGGATAAAATATCCCGGATTAAAATCACATCCTCAATATGAACTGGCTAAAAAACAAATGAACGGTTTTGGTTCGATGATGAGCTTTGGCCTCAAAGGCGGTTACGAAGCCGGCAAAAAACTTATGGATCATGTGCATCTGGCATTGCTCGCTGTTTCTCTTGGCGGCGTAGAAACATTGATTCAACATCCGGCCTCAATGACACATGCAGCGGTGAGTAAAGAACACAAACTTGCTGCCGGAATCACTGACGATCTGATAAGATTTTCTGTAGGAATAGAAGATGTTGAAGATATAATTGAAGATCTAAATAACGGATTATTAAGTATTTATAATAAATAGAATTATGAAAAAAACAGATGTATTAATCATTGGCGGCAGTGCTGCCGGAATGGTTGCGGCTGTAACCGGAAAAGCCTCCTGGGCCGACAAAGAATTTACTTTGGTAAAAAAACAAAAGGACGTCATGGTTCCGTGTGGGATACCATACATTTTTGGAACACTTGACAGCAGCCTGCTCAACATCATGCCAGTTGACAATATGTTGGCAAAATCTGGTGTGGAATCGCTTTTAAATGAAGTAGTTGAAATCGACAAAGCAGCCAAAACAGTAACGCTCGACAATGGCGAAAAAATAGCTTATGAAAAACTTGTGATTGCAACAGGTTCAACGCCACTGAAGCCTAAATGGCTCAAAGGTGCAGATTTGGAGCATGTTTTTGTCATTCCTAAAGACAAAACATACCTGGATTCGATGAGAGACCAAATTGAAGGTCTGAAGAAAATTGTAGTGATTGGTGCCGGTTTCATAGGTGTTGAATTTTCAGATGAACTAAGAAAAAGTGGTCATGAAGTTTTTCTTGTCGAAAAAGAAAAAACCATTTTAAGCAGCGCTTTTGACAAGGAAATTGCTGTCAGAATTGAAGAAATACTTGAAAAAAGAGGTGTCACCATTATCACCGGAAATGGAATCAGTGAAGTTTTTGGCACGACAAAAGTTGAAGGGGTAAAACTCGAAGATGGTACAATTCTGAATGCAGATGCTGTAATTCTTTCAATGGGTTATCAGCCAAATACTGAGCTTGCAAAAAAGGCAGGCATCTTCGTTGATGAGAGCGGATTTATTGCCGTTGATGAGTATATGCGCACACACGAGAAAGACATTTTTGCGATCGGTGATTGCGCGCAAAAACGCGATTTCATTACAAGAAAAAGAGTTCCAACAATGCTTGCGTCAACAGCTTGCGCTGAGGCAAGGGTTGCGGGTATGAACCTCTTTAATATCCATGTTGTAAAGACTTTCAGTGGCACCATCAGCATCTATTCAACTGCTATTGGAGAGCACGGGTTTGGCACTGCAGGGCTCACTGAAGACAGAGCAAACGAGGAAGAAATTGCAGTCGTTACAGGCTTCTTCGAAGGTGTCG
The DNA here is from genome assembly GCA_030683155.1 of Bacteroidales bacterium. Lineage (GTDB taxonomy): Bacteria > Bacteroidota > Bacteroidia > Bacteroidales > F082 > JALNZU01. The sequence goes on along the minus strand of JAUXMV010000045.1, from coordinate 3,313 downwards.
ACCGTCATCCGGGAAATTTACCAGATACACATAAACAATTGGTAAAATTGATCGTCGCAAAATACTCAGGGGTAATTATTGGCGGCGAAGTCATTGGCGGATTGAGCGCAGGTGAACTTACCAACGTCATTGGGCTGGCAATTGAAAACCGTATGTCGGTAAATTCTTTATTGATTTCTCAGATTGGTACCCATCCATGTCTGACAGCATCACCCGCAGCATATCCACTGATAAAAGCTGCAGAAATCATTGCCACGAAACTTAGAAATCACTAATTTTGTAGTGAAATACTGAAATGTTTTTTTATCAATTAAATACTTAAAAACCAATGGAAACAAATCCAAATCAAGAGTTTTACGCCATGCCACGCATCGGCGAGAAAGCGCCTTCTTTTAAGGCAGTTACAACACAGGGTCCGATTAATTTCCCTGAAGATTACAATGGCAGCTGGGCAATTCTTTTCAGTCATCCTGCTGACTTTACACCGGTTTGCACTTCAGAATTCATGACTTTCGCAAGCATGGAAGAGCAATTCAACAAAGCCAACTGTAAGCTCGTCGGTCTGTCAGTTGATGGTTTGTACAGTCATATTGCATGGTTGCGCACCATCAAAGAAAAAATTGAATTCAAAGGCATGAAAAATGTCGAAGTAAATTTCCCTTTGATCGAAGACATCACAATGGATGTTGCCAAAAAATATGGAATGATGATGCCGGGTGAAAGCAATACCAAAGCTGTAAGAGCGGTATTTTTTGTTGATCCAAGCGGTATCATCAGAGCAATAATATACTACCCACTCAGTCTGGGCCGCAATTTTGATGAGTTATATCGCGCTTTAATAGCTATGCAGACTGCAGATGCATTCTCCATCGCTACTCCAGCCGACTGGCGTCCGGGCGATGATGTGATTGTTCCGCCGGCAGGCTCATGTGGCGTTGCAAAAGACAGAATGGATAATAAAGAAGAAATGCATTGCTATGACTGGTTCTTCTGCACAAAAAAATTGAGTGAAGAAGAAGTTTTGAAAAAAATCATGAAATAACTGGTCGAATATTCAGAATACCGTTTATCGGTTTATTGATTTCAGATACTTGTTGTAAAAGGCAGGTATCTGATTTTTTTTTGCTACATGGCTTAAACTTTTACAACTTGATTTCTTTTACACCTATAATCACTTCTTTCACTGCCCTTAGAAAAAACATTTATTCAAACCAAAAAGCCTCTTTTGAATTAGTTGCTACATTTGTCTGAAATAATACCAAAATTAAAATTGAATTATTTTTGAGTTTATAGATCAAAGCTTTCCCGAAAAATAAAAGAAGACAGATGCAACATTTTCATTTCAAAATATCTGAAAAATCAATGTCAAAATATGCTTTAAAACCATTGATGCTGATTGTCTTACTTTCGTTTTGCTGCTTTTCATCAGTTTCGGCACAGCAAATGATTTATGATGTAAGTATTGAAAAGAACATCATGATTCCGGCAGAAGATGGCGTTTTACTTGCAACCGACATTTACCGCACTGCTGCGGATGGACAATCAGTATTGGAAAAACTTCCGGTTTTATTTCAGCGCACACCCTACAATAAAAGCGGAGACAGACTGATGAAGCAGGCCATGCTTTTCGCAAGCCTGGGTTATGTTGTAGCAATACAGGATTTGCGCGGAAGATATGCATCTGAAGGTGTTTTTATCAAATACAATTCCTTTGAAGCAAGCGACGGGAAAGCATCAATAGAATATCTTGCGCAATTGCCTTTTTCAGATGGAAGAGTAGCCATGTGGGGAACTTCTTACGGAGCGCACACCCAGGCAGATGCATCCAAATTGAATCCAAAAGGATTGGCTGCAATGATCATCAATATGGGTGGAATGACAAACGCATGGGATCACGCTGTTAGACAAGGCGGGGCTTTTGAGCTGGGTCGCGAACTATCATGGGCCTGGCGGCAAATTCCGTTGGAAACCAACGACTCAAGCATAAAAGCTTACTTCGAAAATGAAAAAATTGAAGATTGGTACAAAAGATGGCCTTTCGAAAAAGGTTTAAACCCTCTATCCGTTGCTCCGGAATTCGAAGATTATTTTTTTAACGAGTTGACAAACAGTGACTATAATGACTACTGGAAATCAATGGGACTCAACTGGGAAGAGTATTTTGAACAAACTGCGGATGTTCCGATGGTGCATATTGGCGGTTGGTATGATATCTTTCTGAGGGGAACCATTGCAAATTATCTCGAATTATCCAAAATTCAGAACACTCCTAAATGGCTGATTATCGGGCCATGGACACATAGCGGAAACGCCAATACTTTTGCAGGTGATGTTGATTTTGGAGCTGATGCCGCTATCAATGATTTTTTTGATCAATATCAGTTAAAATGGTTCAATTATTTACTGAAAGACAACATGCATCAAGATTTACCAAAAAGCTCAATACGCTTGTTTGTGATGGGGAGTGGCAATGGCACAAAAAATGAAAACGGCCGGCTAAACCATGGAGGCTACTGGCTGGATACAGATAATTGGCCGCTAGAAGGCGAAAAACTTACCTGGTATTTTCACGAAGAGGGCATCTTAAAACCTGAAAAACCAATTTCAACAAATGCTTCAACAACATTTACCTACGATCCTGAACGACCTGTACCAACAATTGGAGGAAATAATTCAGCCAGATTAAAAGATGGCGGTTATCATCAAAAAGAACACCCGGATTTTACCGGAAGCTTACCTCCTTTTTTGCCCTTAAAAGCAAGAAATGATGTTGTTGTATTTCAAACTGAGCCACTTGAACATGCCATAACAGTTGTTGGACCTATCAAAGTGAAGCTGTTTTGCTCATCATCTGCCACCGACACCGATTTTACCGTAAAGCTGATTGACGTTTATCCACCCTCAGCCGATTATCCGGAAGGCTATGAACTAAATCTTACCGATGCAATCGTCAGGATGAGCTACAGAAACGGAAGGCATGAACGTGATTTAATTCTTCCTGAAGAAGTGTATGAAGTTAATATTGAGCCATTTCCAACAGCAAATGTTTTCAAAAAAGGCCATAGGATAAGGGTCGATATTTCGAGTAGCAACTTTCCTCGTTTTGACACAAACCCAAATACAGGAGAACCACCCGGAAAAAGCAGAAGGAAAATCAAAGCAGAAAATACTATTTTTCATACGTAAAGATTTAAGTTGTAATTAATTCATTTTTAATTTATTAGTATAGCAATGCAATAATTTAGACAAAACAAAAGAGGGCACTTATCGAAAGACAAATGCAAGTTATTGGTTTGATAAATAGAAAACAGCT
>JAUXMV010000020.1 GCA_030683155.1 Bacteroidales bacterium | reverse complement strand
CAGTGTCCACCTCTTCCCATTCCGAACAGAGAAGTTAAGCCTGTCAGCGCCGATGATACTGCAGTGAAATGTGGGAAAGTAGGTCGTCGCCAAATCATAACAAAAACCCCGTCCAAATCTGGATGGGGTTTTTTGGTTTGGGGGGGGTGACACCCCACAAAATCCATTTACCCTTCATTCATCCATTGATTATTTCAATCGAAATTAGGTCTATAGTTTCGGGCAAAAATAAGAAGCTATGGGCATTGGTTCATCTATTTCTCCAAAGTCGGAGCTGTGTTGTCGTAAACATTCAAGATCGAACCAAGAAGCTTTTCAGCGAATCCTGAATATTATCTTATAAGATCAAAAGAGCGAATATTTTGTATATACACTCTTATAAAATATTGATATTCAATCCTGTTATTTTTTCATCCTGAATAGCCTTGAGCTGTTGTTATCACTTCGGACCTTCTTGCCTTCCCGGATCGATTACTTCGGCTGTTGCAATGTCAAAAGGCCTTATTGAAAAACGGAAGCTTTTAGAATCGGATCTTAACGCGTATTCTTCCATGGGTAAAGGGCCGCAACTTCCGCCGCCCAAACCATTGTGCTCAGCATCAATTGTTATGATGGTTTCAGGGCGGTGTGTCAGCTCATAAGGGTGGTTGGCAATATCAAGATCGATGGGTAAATGATGCAATGCACTGAAATGCATTTTTTCGTCTGCCACAAAAATGATTCCTTTACCATTTCTGTTAGCTACTGAAAACCAGCGTGTATCACTGCGGTTACCCATATCTTGTGGTCGGATATATTGCTCGGTCATTTCATTTACTTCGCGTTCATAAAGCCCGATTGCAGCAGAGCTTTTGCGGTCAGAGTAGTTTTCATGAGGACCGGCACCAAGCCATTTCACATATTCAAAACCTTCAGGCATTTCGAGAATAAAGCCGAGTTTGGCGATAAGCCAATCCACTTTCTGTGGTTTAAACACTGTTTCCACATCAATAAAGCCGTTACCCCAAATGGTGTAATTGATATCTGACTGAATTGTGAAGCCTCCTTTTGCTGTTGATTCGATGCTTGTTTTCAGTAAAAAACCCTTGCTATTAATACGCTGGTACTCAAATTTAAGAACATGATCTTTAAGGTATGCAAGTCCTTCTTTTTGCCAGATTGGACCGGGGCCATTCCCAAAGAAATAGTCGTTGTCAACAGGAGCACGAAAAACATTCACCCTTGGACCTGCAATTCTTGCCTTTGTTTCTGTATTCCAATAAATAAGATTTGTTTCAGGTTCAATGCCATCAATCGCTTCAGGATTAGTAGAAATGACAATAGTTTCACCATATTTTAAAGTAACAATGGTGCCTGTTTTTTTATTGAACACAACTGAAAAATGTCTGTTGAAGAATTTGACTTCATCTTCATTTTCGTTTGAAGCGATATCCGGAATTTCTTCTTGTTTTATAATTTCTGAAGGTGCTGCCTCGAAAGGAATCTTAAACTGTTCCCATGCCACTACATGACCACGTTTTGCCCAAAGTTCATCTTTTCTGAGCATAAATATTACTGTGACAAAATACTCTTTGTTTGGTTTTAACTTTGGGATTTCAAAAGGAATACGGATTGTTTTTGATTCATTTGGTTCAATCTGCAACATTTCGAAACCGTTTGCCTGAATTATTTTCCCATCTTCGCTTAATTCCCAGAAAGCATCAAATTCACTCAGGTTGGTGAAGTTAAACCGGTTTTCAATCTTTAAATCTCCCTTCGGCAAATCTTGCGCTATGAAATGAATATTTTGGTAGACTTTTTTCACTTCCTCCATCTTTGGAGTAATCTGACGATCGGCAGTGGTGAGTCCGTTTGCACAGAAATTCCAGTCAGTGGGTCTGTCACCAAAATCACCGCCATAAGCCAGAAAAAACTCACCCGATTTGCCTGGAATTTCCTTGTAAAGTGCCTGATCCACCCAATCCCAGATACAACCTCCGATTAGGCGCTTTGAACCATAAAAAGCATCAACATATTCCTGAAGGTTTCCAACAGCATTTCCCATGGCATGTGCATATTCGCAAACAAAAAACGGTTTTGGATTTGTTGATTTTCCATGTTGAATAAGCCAGTAAACATCAGGATACATAACAGATTCCACATCTGCAATTTCGCTATAGCGTTCATAGTGGATGGGACGTTCAGGGTCTCGTTGCTTAACGGTTTTTGAGGCGGCTTCAAAATTGATGCCTGGCCCAGCTTCATTTCCCAGTGACCACATGATGACTGATGGATGGTTCTTGTCTCTTTCAACCATATTCATCACCCGCGAAACGTGCGCTTCCTGCCAGCTTAACACATGTCCGAGTGACCTTTCATCGTATCCCATACCATGCGACTCCACGTTTGCCTCATCAATCACATAAATTCCGTATTGATCGCATAGCTTATACCAAAGTGGATCGTTCGGATAATGTGAAGTTCTTACTGTGTTTATATTGTACTGTTTCATCAACTCAATATCTTTCTTCATTGAAGCAAAGGAAACTACTCTGCCCTCCCATGGATCAATTTCATGCCTGTTAACTCCTTTTATTTTAATACTTTGGTCATTGACGAAAAGCTGCTGATCACGGATTTCAATCTTTCTAAAACCAAATTTTGAAGTCTGAACCATCTCAACTTCTCCGGAATTGTTTCTTGTAACAAGTAAAACAGTGTATAAATCCGGATTTTCAGCTGACCATAATTTCGGATTGCTGACAGTAGTTTTTGCTAAGAAAACTTTATTTTTAGTTTTGAATGGCCTTATTTCCTGTCGGATAATTGGTTTTAAATTTATTAAATCATCTTCATTTTCAATAAGATATACTTCCAGATTGGCTTGAGCTTTTGAAGAATAATTTTTAAATGTTGATTCAATACTCAATACAGCTTCGGATAAATCTTCGTTAAAATCCGCCTTCAGCCAATAGTCAAAAAGATGTAGTTTAGGAGTTGAAAAAAGAAAGACGTCACGGTAGATGCCGCTCATTCGCCAGAAATCCTGGTCTTCAAGATAGCTGCCATCGCTCCACTGATAAACCTCTACTGAAATTGTGTTTTCTCCTTTCTGAACAAATTTCGTGATGTCGAACTCAGCTGGCAAACGGCTGTCTTCGCTATAACCAACAAATTTTCCGTTCATCCAGACATACATTGCGCTTTCGACACCGGCAAAATGCAAGAATATCTGTCGTCCATCCCATTCTTCCGGCAACACAAAATCACGCTTGTAAGAGCCAACCGGATTTGGGTAATCAATTTTTGTGTAATCTGCCGGAACAGGCTCCATGATGAATGGAGGATTTGCCGCATGCGGATAGGTGATATTGGTATAGATTGGTATGCCATAGCCTTTCATTTGCCAGCTTGAAGGCACGAAAAGATCATCCCAGTAACTTACATCAAAACCTTTTTGAAAGAAATTGACTGGCCTCAGATCTGGGTGTTTCACCCAATTGAATTTCCAGACTCCATTCAGATTCAGGTAATAAGGTGACTCAGAGGGAATGTCCCTCATTGCTTGCTCTAAAGTCGAATATGGAACATAGGTGGAATGAGCTGCAATTTTATTAATCTCGTTGATACGCTCATTTTCCCATTCTGCGCGTTGTCCGATGGCATTGAGAAGGGAAATAGTCCAAACTAAAAAGACGAAGAAGTACTTATGCATGTTTCCTGAATTTGAATATTCTTAAGCTTACAAATTTAGGGATAAAGCTGAAATACCTCACTTTTTGAAGATTGGAAAACTCAATATTTTGTTTTGGATTATTTTGGGCTGAACTACAGTTTTTTATGATTTTCGCAATAAATCCTTCTTGTAAAAACTGACAAAGGAATCTTTTTTTAAGATGTGAGTATCCTAGATTTTTACCAGGACTTTTCTTGAAAACACTTGTCCATTTTTAAGAATAACCTTGAGCAAATACAATCCTGCTGAAGTTTCAGATAATTTCATCTCAATTTTTGCATTGTGCATTCCAGATAGAACGGCTGACACTTTTTTTCCGTCTGAAGAATAAAGCAAAACCTGTTCAATTTTCGCATTTTCTGGAAATTCAATAAAAATGATGTCATTGGCCGGATTTGGATAAACTCGAATAAAAAAATCATTTTCACCCAGGCCTGCCGGTGTTGCCCATTGGTCTTTTAATTCGGAAATCTGTGAAACAGGGATTTCCTTATCCCAGACTTTCACCTCATCTACGCTGCCACGCAATGCATACAGTGTTTCAGTATTATCCATGCGACCTATTGTAAATGGCTTTGTGGAAGGCTGGATGATGCCACTGAATTCTTTGAAAGTATCAAACACTCCGTCAACGTACAATTCCATAGAATAGCCTGTATAGACAGCTGTTACGTGATAATAGCGATTCAAATCTATAGGCGCACTTCCATCTAAATCAGCTACTCCTGAATTTGTTTTAACGGTCCACCGCAACAGGCCTTCGGGTGTTATTGATAATTTATAGCGCTGTTGCCATGACCCATGTGAGAGGATGAATCTCTCTGAATTCAGTTGCTCACATTTTACCCAGCAACTCAATGTTACTGCCTCTCCAAAATTCAGATCATTATGATTTTCAGTATAAATAATATTTTGGCCTGACGTAAACCGATACGCCAGCGTTGGCATTCCTCTTGGATCTGCTGTTTTCGACACACCAACAGCAACAGCATGATGAATATTCGCTGCTGCATTGAAATTGTTAGAGTCGAAAGGATACCAGATCATCGGATTTTGGGTTGCAAGGCTCGTGTCTTTGACTAAAGCACCAATTGATACTGTTGTTGAAAGCAAATCCTGATTGGTCACCTCCACACTGATATTTGCAACAACAGGAGTATCTGGCGCTTGCCAGACCACAGTATTTCCAATGGTCTGATTGAGTTGGCCTGTAGTTGCAGTCCAGTTATAGGACAATACTTCCCCGGGAGAAGGATCAACCAAAGCAGTGAAAGTATTTGACCCACCTGTTGGTATATAAGCTGAATTGGATTGAATTCCATTCACTGCCGGTGGCGTGGGGATGCGTTCTACAACGCTGATTTGAAGGCTGTCTTCTGCTGTTTTACCATTATGACTTACAATGCATTTTAATACAAGTTGCATCGGAAATGAAGGTGCTGTTAGATTAACCTGTGACTGATTGTTTCCCGGAATAAGAACGCCATTCATAAACCATGAAAATTGCACCTGATCGCCGGGCTGGACGTTTCCAGGTTCACAATAGGCAGTAAATGTGCTGTTTATGATCAATGGATTCAAATCAGTAGAGATCGTTTTTATGCGAATGTTCTCAGAGAAATCATAGAGATAATGATAATCCAAAACATTCTCACCGGCATATAGTCGTCCATCGCTGCTTACAGGTGTCAGTGCCGGATTAAAAAGGCTGATTAAACGTGCTTCTCCTGCAGGAATTGTAAGCTGGAAAGAACTATTTGCAGAAGTATGCAAAACAGTTTCAGTGAGTGTTTCATAGATGCCGAATGTACCGGATGGCAGCTCAACATGAACTGTCTTACTTTCAGAAGTTGGATTAAAATACAAATATGAAATGTGGGCATTATCGCCGTAAAAGTCTGTTTTATTCAAATCAATTTGAAGAATTTCCTGAATATTTGTTGTATTGATGATGCCAGCAAGATACCCAACACTTGAGCCACTGTATAATGATAAATTCGTTGCAGCCCATCCGCCGCCTATCGCATCACCCATGGCAAAAGGGCTTTTTCCCTGCCATACTTGTTTCATTGATTCGTAAGGAATACAGGCTGTTGGGTCATTCACAGAGGCCCAGTTATAAGAATCCTGATGGGTTTGAGGCAGTGCGTTCCAGTAGAGAAGTCGGCTGGCATTTGCAACATTCAGAATATATTTCGCAATAGCTTTAGCATATCTTTTATCATATTTTGGCAGAGGGGCCAAAGCAGCTGCCTGTTGAAAGCCGTTCATGATAAAAGCATAATCATTTCCATTGTCATTTGCCTCGCCAATGAGGCCAGAAACATCATAGCCGCCCCAGTTGCCAACGATGGCTCCCCAGCCCCGGAGATGTCCGCGGTTGAAACTCCAGTCGAGCAGTTTCTGAACCGGATAGTTGGTGCGTTCAACAGCATTCATGCGTGCAGCGGCTATTGTGCCATATGGCAACTGAAGTTCATAAGATGGATTTGAATTAAAACCAGCCAGAAAATCCATTGAAAGTTGAGCGCCTTCGAAGTACTTTCTTTCGCCAGTTACCAAATAAGCGTTGTAAAGCAACCATGAAATGCTTCCGGCAGATTCAGGTTCCGGCACTCCGGTTGTGAGTGGCAATCCTGTCGCTAGATTGAAAGCTCTGTAGTTCATGTATGGAACTGTCCATGGTGTTGTGCTTCCGCCCAGTTGATTGACGCAATAAAGCCACTGATTGGCAACAGAGGTAAACTGCGATGTGAATTCCGGTGCTGCCTGCGGATACATCGTTTTGAGCTGATAGAAGTAAACATTGGGCATCAGATCGTACCACCAGTCGCCACCAGAAGTGGCTGAATAGTTGTTCAGATATACATTTTGCCCGTTCTTCAGGTTAAAAAAGTCTTTTGTTTTGGCTACCCAGTTTTGTCCGTTTTGATTGCTTTTGTCTACACCAACGAGTGAGGCTCCAATCACTGCAGGCATTATGTTGATGGCTTCACCATGATTCAGATGGCCATTTGATCCAACATACGAATCAAGAAACAAGGGAGTGTTGTCAGGATAATTGAACTGTCCCTGAGTACCCAGCCGTGACAATGGTAAATACTGACCCGTTTTATTTACATCAAAAACGAATGAGTCGTAATCAATTGTAACCATATTCCAATCTCTGATGTGCAACGGTGCCGGCAAATCAGGCATCAAATCAATGCGGGAAATGCTTAATTGCCCGGTTTGCCCAAACAACAGGATGGAAAAGACTGTTAGCTGTATTGTAAGTATGAAACGGTTCATTATGTGCATTTTAAGTTATGTAATTGATGATAGATTTGAGTTTTGACTGATACCTCTGAAAAACATAAGCCTTAGCAAGTTTAACATTAGTTATCAGAAAGCTAATACGCAGTGGATCTGTTGATGTCTTTTTCAAAGTCAGGATCCATATCTGCTGTGCGTAAACCAGCAAGTTCGTTGGCCATTAGAATGAATACATTCCAGCTCAGTCCTTTGGTTGAAACCCACCATTTATTGGTATCTGTCCACTTTGTTGGAATGAATTCCTTGCTAAAGGGCCATTTCGGATTGAGATGAATCTCTGCCCAGATTCTGTTCTCCATTCGTTTTTCTGCTTTATCCCAGCCGTGCTTCAATCCAACCACATAGGCACAATATTCGGCGCGCATCCAGCTTCCGCCATTATAGTAATATCCATCATTTTGTCCATCGCTGTAATTGGCTTCGCCAAATGCTTCGAAGGGCTGGTAATCGCCGCTAAGATATGCAAATCCGGTTTCATCTTTTGTTAATCGCACACAAATAGGTGCAGTTGTGCCCATTTCGGGGTGGGGTGAAGCATCCGTTTTATTAAGATCAGGGGTTCTTTCAAGATGGTTGATAACCATTTCACTTGTGAGTATTGGCCGGTCAAAAAGCCAAAGTGAATAGAATTCGGGTTCCAGATCATTCAGCGAGATGATATCAGGAAATTGGCGGTCAAAAAGAAGGTGTTTCCGCTGTGGGTCGTAAAAGTCGCGGTATTTTTGTTCGACTTTTAACATATAGGATTCCGGTATTTCAAATCCAAGTTCATTGATTGTACGGAGTGCAATAGCAAGCATTCCCTGATTTACCGCCAACCGATCTGTTTTGGGGTTGAAATCAACAATATCAACCTGACTAAGGGAAAAGTGCGACCTGCATATTCCGTCTTTTTCGCTGTCAAATTCATTGAGCAAATATTCGACAGCCATTTTGATTTTGTTTTGTGGCAGATCGACACCAAAGCGGCGTTTGTTTAGCATGGCCCAGATAAGCCAATGAATAGTTGCTTCGTTGTCTTTGGCCTCAACGGAACCCATGTATGGAGTGATGATTGTGCCAATTCCGCCTTTTTTTGTCTGTGTTTTTCCCCATTGTTCCCATATTGCCAGATTAAGTTCTTTGTTGTAAGTAGCTACGATAGAGAAGAATGCATCGCGGTTGTACATATCCGGAGAATAATTCATGTTAGGAACAACAAAAGGTGTCATATCATTTACCGATGTGATCCATGTGAGCATATTTAAATTGGCATAGAGCATTTTCTCTATCTCCGTGCCTTTAAAACCTTTGCCTTCAGCCAGTCTTGTTTGGGCTGAGATCATGAAATTTTTGTGGGAAGTGTAGGGTTCAACAAAAACATAGGTTGTTTTTTGAATGGCTTTCCCCAAAGGGAGTAAGTTGTAGGCTTCGCTTTCCGGGAAGTGCTCTGTAATATGCAGGTTTTTTATTTGTAACCAGGATTCTTTACCGGATAGTGTGCCTATAAATAAGGAAATGGAATCATTTTCAATGTATGGAATAAATATACTGCCTTTAAAATGTGTCCATTCGTTTTCATTGGCAGGAAAATTATCGATGTATTTTACACCTTCTTCAAGTTCAAGGGTTTTAATGCCATTTTTTATTCGAAACAATTTCAGGGCAACATTTGAATTGCCTTTACATTGAAATGAAATGGTATAGATTTTCTGGTCTTTAAATGGTGCAATATATTCTATTCCAGACCTTCCAGATGGAAATAGACTCAGAGAGATGATGCTGTCATTGCTTTCAACCTGAACGTTTCCAACTTTTTGATGATCCCCAACAGCTTTTATAGTTTTATTTTGTCCGGAATCAAGGTTGTACATTTCGCCAAATGATTGCCGGACATAATCTTTTTGCAGATGTTGCTCATCTAGTGATGAAACAGAGAACAAAGCCGGGTCAGGGAGTTTTCGCATGCCTACGAAACCGCCTCCACGGCCACTGAAACGGCGGCGGGTAGTTCTTGTAAAATGGTTCAAATAACCGGCATCAGTCAGAAATCCAACTACCTGATGCTTTTGGTTTACCCAGCCAACAGCCGGATACATTTCATGCACCAATCCTCCCGGAAAATTTTCATGTTCAAAAGTTATGTAATGAAGGGGTTTTTCCGCCGGCAGCGATGTCTCCTCCAAAATATAAAACATGTCTGGCATCGAAGGCTGGAAAAGATTAAAAGTCTTTTTCACCACATTTTTATTGATAATTTCGTAACGGACACTTATACTCAGGTTGGCGTCAAATTCAGGAATATAGGTGTCTCGTTTTAAAATGATCAAGGTGTCGTTGCCGCTGTAATGATCAGCTTTCCAGTCTATTGTTGCTGTCGTACTGGCATCAGTATTGAAAAGCCTGATCCTGAAAACCTCATTATTTGTAACGAGTATTTGGTTGCCATCAAGGATTTCAATACGAAAACCCTGCAACGAATCTCCTGCCACCCTGAGATTGAGTTGCTGGCTTTTTACGCATAAACCGATGCCGATGGAAAGGATTAATGTCAATAACAATGATAATCCGTTTTGGTTTTTTTTCATAAGAGTCAGTTTTGGAGACATTAACAAGATGTTTTTTTTGGAAACGGATTAAGGTTTGGTACTGAATAGTTTAGGTCTCAGCAGAGTTGAATTGAACAGCTGTTCTAAATTATAATACTTTATTTATTTAACCTTTTTGATAATAGGGTTTAAATAAGAATGGTCCAAAAGTCTGCTTTTACACAGTGCAATCAGACCATTCTCAACCTTAAAACACTAACCACAAAAGTTTTTTAGTTTATGGCTTTTCATCATTGAAAAGCTTGGCGACCTGACCATCACTAAGCGCGATGTTATAAATTTTCAATTCGTCAATTGCGCCTTTGAAATATCCAAGGTTATCAGCATTGGTCCATTCCATAAAATTGGCAGCAAGCTCAGCATCTGTTGCAACACAACCAATAATAAACGGCTGAGGATCAGGAGATGTAAGCGTTTGTGTAAGTGGTCCTATGCCTTTATCAGATTCTGTCCAGGTCTTTGTTAAAGTTCCGTCAACATAAAACTTCAATTCTTTTGTTGCTGCATTTACAGAAACCACGACGTGATTCCATTGATTAACTCTGATAGAATTGTCTGTTTCATTGTCAGCATCTACGATACCGCCATCAACTTTTTTGTAAGTGAAGAATGGCTTTCCTCCGCCTTGCGTCTGTAGTTTATAACCATTCCAGTAGTTTTGTGAAACAATGTAATTGTGTTCATAAAGTGAAGTTGGTTTAATCCAAACAGAAATGGTAATGTTTGCAGGAAGGAAGCTGGTAGTGTATGGAACTTCAAGATGAGCACCCATGTCAAGTGAAACTGCTTTTCCGCCTTTTACACCATCAACCCAGCTGGGCATCATGGCTGCATTGCCAAGTATTACAGTATTTCCTCTTTTAAAAGTTGCAACATGTGCAGTGTTTGAGAATGCTGTTGCAGTAGTTCCGGTGCCTTCGTCAAATTTCCAGCCGGCAGTGAGATAAAGCGACTCATCGATAAAGCCATAAGCCTGACTTACAAACAAGTTTTTTGCTTCAGTTAGCTGTGTAACAAGGTTGTTAATCTGAGCCTGAGTGAGTTTTTCCGTAGCTGCAGTTTTAACAGTTTGCAAAACAGCTTTGAAATTGTCTATGGCTGCTTGAGGGTAATCCGCTGCAGTGGCTGCATTGGCAAGGGTTTCGGCTTGTGCGATAAGCGCGTTGAGTTCGGTTTTGTCACCTTCGATGATATCATCTTTATCATCTTTACATGATCCGAGGATCATAGCTGAACTTATGATAAGCATAAGCAGCAAAGTTTGCATTTTCATGAAATTTTTCATTTTTTTAATTTTTTTGGGTTAATAAGTTTAGAATTATTTTGATTAGTGAATTGAATTATAAATAAATAGACTGTTTATCAGGGATTAATTCCTTGATTGGCATCTGTTTCTGCTTGAGGAATAGGGAAATGTCTTTTGGTATCGTAATTGAAATCCTGACCCAAAGCCGCCTCGGCTTCTGCCTTGCCCCAGCGCATAAGGTCAAAATATCTGTGGAATTCCTGCGCTAGCTCAACCCTTCTTTCTTTTCTGATGGCTGTTCTAAGCTGGTTTTGGTCGGTAGTAGTGATGTTGGCAAGAAGATCAGATGGTATTTCACCATTGAAACTGTTTCTGGCGCGTAGTCTCACTTTGTTGAGGTTTACGATTGCTGAATCTGCTTTTCCTGTTTCATTGAAGGCTTCTGCTTTCATTAGCAGCAAATCGGCATAGCGCAGATAAATATAATTGAGGTCGCCGTCTCCTTTAAGTGATGAGGGTATTTCGCTTAACGGTTGCTGATGTTTTTTTGTGAGAAAACCTGTTGGCGACCATGTTGCGCTGAAAAGTTCACCATTCAGCCAAAGCTGACCATCACGGCCAACTGAGGCATCCAGGCGAGGATCTGCTTCTCCGGTAACACTTCTTTCGAAGGCATCGACCAGACTTTGAGTAGGTGCATTGAAATAGTATCCGCCTTCAGCCGGAGGTGCAAACCATTGATTTAATGCATTTCCGGTAAAAGGATTGCTGCCGGTTTTATGCTGAATCTCAAAAATAGATTCTTCACTATTTTCAAAAGCTATTTTGAAGTTATCGGCATAGTTTGCCAAAAGGCGATGGATGCCAAGTGCTTCCACTTGCTGAAAGCTACTCAGGGCTTCCGACCATTTTTGCTGATAAATTCGCGCTTTTCCCAGCATGGCCAAGGCAGCGCTTTTTGTGATACGGCCTTTATCCGGCGAGTTATAGGATACAGGCAAAACTATTGCTGCATCGCTCAGGTCTTTTTCAATTTGTTGATAAACAGCAGAAATTTCGCTCAAAGGCACATGAATAGTTGCCTGAGTTTGCTGAGGTAAAAGTTTCAAAGGGACCTTTCCGAATACGTTTACCAGATTGAAGTAGCTGTAGGCTCTGAGGAATTTTGCTTCACCGATAATTCTGTTTTTTAGTTCATCCTCCATCGGCACAGCAGGAACGTTGGCAATTACATTGTTTGCCCTGGCAATTGCTTCGTAAGTGAAGGCCCAGTAATTACTTATGATTCCATTGTTTCCATCGGCATTAAACTCATCGATATAGGTAATTTCACTTTGGTCGCCAGGATTGCCACCTTTTACAGCATCGTCAGAAGCTACGTCACCGAAAACCCATAGCGCATTGCTGAAGCTGTTAAATGCAACAGCATCATACACGCCGTTTACAGCCTGAATGGCTTGCTTGTCGTTTTGGAAAAATGTTTCTGATGAAAAACTGCCTTTAAGTTCTTCTGTGAGAAAATCTTTGCACGAACTGAAGGAGGTCAACAAAATAAAGATTGCCAGCGCTGGTAAAAAGTAATCTAATCCTTCATTTTGTGTTGCATAAGCTTTCATAAACCTTGTTTTAAAAGCATTTGATATTTCTTTGATTTTTGTTTTCATTGCTCAGATTGATTAAAAGGTGATGTCAATACCAAACATGATTGTCATAGCTGAGGGATAAGTTCCCCAGTCGATTCCTGCAGAACGGTCACCTTCATTTTTTGAGTTGTCGCTGACTGTCATTTCCGGGTCAAGACCACTGTATTTCGTCAGGGTCAGGAGATTTGTGCCTGAAACATACAGACGGGTTTTTGCGACGCCAGCCATAGCCAGAATTTTTTCAGGAATAGTATAACCTAACTGGAGGTTTTTAAGACGGATGTATGAGCCATCTTCGAGGAAGCGCGATGAAGGACGTGCATTGTTCGATTTTGATGTCCATGATGGCCTAGGTTGCGTGTTTGAAGATCCTTCGCCCGTCCAGCGTTCGTCAAAATATCGCTGTGTGACAGTAAATCCGCGGTAGAAACCTTCGATATCCTGATTGACTTGCACATAAATTTTATTGCCGTAAGCTCCTTGAAAAAACAAATTCAGGTCGAAGTTTTTATAATATGCAGAAAAGTTTGCCCCAGCGATTATTTTTGGTATGGCACTTCCCATATGAACGCGGTCGCTATTATCGATGCGACCATCGTTATTTTGATCCTTGAATTTCACGTCACCAGGTTTAATGGTGTTGCCCTGAAATGCAGAGAGCAAAATTTCAGTTTCATTTTGAAAAATGCCTTCCATTTCAAGCAGATAGAATGAACCGATAGGCTGACCCACTTCAGTTCTCGTAGCATAAATGCCGGACTCAACCAAACCTCCAAAAAGAGGTGCGTCTAGTTTAAGGACTTCGTTTTTCAAAAAGGTGAGGTTGCCTCCGATTGTGTAGCCCCATTCTTTTTTGTTTTGACGATAAATGGCTTCAAGTTCAAGTCCTGTATTCATGACCGAACCACTGTTTATCCAGGCAGATTCTGCATAGCCTACGGAAGGTGGATTGGGTGCTTTTACCAACATATCTTCTGTAACCTTATAAAAGTAATCGACAGAGAAAGCGAGCGCTCCTTTCCAGATTTCAGCATCTATTCCGGCATTATACTGAAAACTTGTTTCCCATTTAAGATTGTCATTACCAAGTGCAGTTTGTGCATAACCGCTGTTTGACTCATTGCCGAAAGGGTAATCAAAATAAGGCGAAATTCTGTCGCTGTAGGCATAAAGGCCTATTTCCTGATTTCCAATGGCACCATAGCCGGCGCGAAGTTTCAGGTTTTCGAGCCAGGCTACATCTTTCAGAAATCCCTCTTGTTTCAGAAGCCATCCAGCCGATAGAGAATAAAAGGTTCCCCATTTATTTTCACCAACAAATCGCGATGATCCGTCCCTGCGGAGGGTTCCAGAGAGGTAATATTTCTCCTTGAAATCATAATTTACACGTCCGAAGAATGAAGCCAATGTTGAGTTGTATTCATTCTGGCTGCTTGTTTTGTTGCCAAGTCCATTGCCGATAAATAATAATTCTGTTTGTTCAATCGGGAAATCTGAATCAGTAACATATAGTCCTTTTCCGCCATTTTTCAAGGCTTCAAAACCTAACATTGCTGAGAAATTATGTGCAGGACCAAATGAAGTTTCATAGTTGAGCAGATTGTTGACGGTCATATTGGCTGTTCGCTCGTTTGCGATATTGAGGCCGTTTCTTGCATTGATGCGATTTAGTGTTCCCCATGTGGGAAAAAACCGTCGCGTTTCTGAGTTTCTGTAATCTAAACCAAGATTGGTTGTGAATTTGAGTTTGCTTGTAAGTTTCGCTGTGAAATATGCCTTGCCCAGATAACTGTCGTCATTTCTGGTGTGCTCATTTTTTTCTGTCATGCCGATTGGATTATAACCATCGCCAAGGAATGAATCAAATATCTGTCTTCCGAAATATTCTGCCGGCCTGTCAACAAATCGGCCATCACTGAATCTTACGGGGATTGCCGGATTGCGGAAAAATGCATACCTGATTACACTTCCACCATTGCCACCCCGGCCGTCGCCTGAGCTGCCGATAATGTCATTGGAAGTTTTACCGGCAAGCATACTAACGCCAACAGTTAGCCATCTGTTTGCTTCATTATTTAAATCAAGCCTAACGGTTCCTCGTGTGTAACCTGTGCCATTGATAATACCCTTCTGGTCGAACAATGAAGTAGAAAGCAGGAAATCTGTTGTTTCATTTCCTCCCGAAACGCTTATCTCATGGGAGTTTATAGGAGCTGACCGAAGCAGTTCATCCACATAATTTACATTGGCAAAACCTTCTGTATCTTCAGGCTTAATGAGTGATCGCGCAAGCGTTGGAGGTAAAAATGAATTGTCATTGGTTGCCGCTTCATTATATACGGTGATATAATCCGTTGTATTGACCATTTCTGTTAATCTGGTAGCTTGTTGAAACCCTGTCTGGCCACGATAGGTAACCAATGTTTTCCCTTTACTACCTTTCTTTGTTGTTATCAATACCACGCCATTGTTTGCGCGTGATCCGTAAATAGCTGAGGCAGAAGCATCTTTTAATACAGTAATATTTTCGATGTCGCCGGACGAAAGCAGATTTAAAGCATCTGCCGTTGGTATTCCATCAACAATATATAAAGGATTGTTGCTGGAATTGATTGAACCTGCTCCACGGATACGGACAGAAACCCCCTCTCCGGGAGCACCTGTATTTTGCGTAACCTGAACTCCGGCAACCCTTCCCTGCAGCGCTTGATCTATACCGGGGACAGGGATTCTGGTAAGTTCTTTGTTGTCAACCTTTGATACTGCACCCAGAACATTGCGTTTTTTTGTTGTTCCATAACCAACCACAACAAGCTCATCAAGCATAAATTGTTCAGGCATAAGTTTGACATCAATGATGCTGCGATTGCCAACAATTTGTTCGACGGAGGTGTAGCCAATGTATGAAAAAACCAATACTGAAGTGGCAGTTAATTGATCTGAAACCAGTCGGTAACGCCCTTCCATATCTGTTATTACGCCCGAAGTTGTGCCTTTGATGGAGACCGTAGCACCAATGAGGGTTTCCTGCGTTTTGCCATCAGTAATGATTCCTTCAACAGCATTCTGGGCTTGTAAAAGACCCGCTGTGAGAAGTGATAACACTAAAAATATAAGTCGTTTCATTTGATCGTTTTTAAAGGTTTCAAGTGAATGAAGCTTTATTAATTATTTGAATGCGATAACTATATCACCGGCTTTGATTTTTGAACCTGCTTTTTTTAGTTTCGTTTCAGCTGGCAGGGCAACCACAATTACAGCTTCTCCAGCGGGGATGGCGATTGTAAAATTGCCTTCAGATTTTTTTGCCAGATAGGTTTTTGATACAATGTCGAAGAGGTCAACTGAGCTTTCTGATTTATAAGTCACTGATTTTGATAAATTATATGGATTATAATACAGATGAACAGGGTAGGGTGTCTCAGCGTAAAAGTCAGTAGCGTTACAATCAAGTGCCAGAATCCCTTCAACATCTGTTGTGTTAACGATGGCGCCAAAAACGCCGGCAATTGAGGTGCTGTAGAGACTAAACATCGTTTCTGCCGGCTGACCCTCGACCCATTTTGGGCCATCACCAAGCGAAACAGGTGAAATGCCTGCTAGTTCCGGCTTGTTGAAATCATCCATCTTCCTGACACCCTCATATCCGATGATGCCATTTGTAATATTTTTCATTTCTGGAAGCCATTGATGCGTATTATCCACTTCATCGGGATAAAAAAGACGCGATGCATTGACAACATTCAGCATGAATTTCCCGATTGTTTTCGCAAATTGAGGCTCATATTTTACCATTGGAACAAGAGGCCATGCCATAGCAACTGAATTCATGAAAAATCCATAACCACCACCATCGGTGATGCTTCCCTGCAGACCATGAACATCAAAATCGCCCCATCGCTCTGCGATAACACCCCATCCGTAACGACCTTCCTGCGACTGGCAACCATCAAAGGTGTGGTCAAGCAATTTTTTGACATCATAATTGGTGGCATGTTCTGCATTCAATCGCGCAGCCACGTAAGCGCCAAATGGGAGTAAAATTTCGTAAAAGCGACTCTCAGTCTGATTTACTAAAACTTCGGTAGCGCTTTTGGCACCATCGAGATAACGCTGATCACCAAAGCGGTTATATGCCGAAAGCAGCACCCATGCATGTCCGCCCGCCGCATCCTGTTGCCATGGGATATGGTTGCGCATTCCTTTCATTTGGGCATAATCGAAATATGAAAAGTCGTAGTTTCCATTCAGTGTCGAGTCAGCCTTATAGAATTGATCTGCAACCTTTCGCTGAATAAATTCGGTATTTTCAACATCAGGATAAAGGGCTGCAACGCCATAGAATAAGACATTTGGATAGACATCATACCACCAGTCGCGGCCATAGCCACCACCGGCCATAGCCACTTCGGGATTTGTGTTGTTCATCACAATATTCCATTCTGTGTCAGAGTTGAAATAGTTTTGTGACATTTTTACAAAATTATATCCATGCTGATTTGTTTTGTCAATACCGAGCAAACCCGCACTGATCAATGCATTGAGTGAAGTAAGCGCCTCATGGAATTCACCATTGTAGTTGTCATTTCCCTGACGCACATCATTTATCACTGTATAAAGGCCAAATGTCACCTGGTCAATATTACGCTTTGCACTATCAAGCCAGATTAGTGGTCCATAAGCTGCTGTATTGTTGAAGTCGAATGCCAAACTGTCAAAAAGGAGTGCTTTCTGTTTCCAGTCGATAATTTTCAGGGGTTGAGGAATCTCAGGCATCTGAGCGATGCGGGCAATGTCAGTCTGAGCAACAGCTTCACCATTTTGAGGCTTGCACGATATTAAACCTGCAAACAATGAGATTACTGAAAAGTAGAGCAAAACTTTTTTCATTTTTCTGTATTATATGAGTTTTTCAAAATGTTCTTAGCAAGTGGAATGGAAAGCATCTGGAGCAGCGCAACGATAATAAGAGAATAACGAAGTGCAAATGTCTCAGAAACATAGAAGGCGAGAAAAATAAACAAGCCCAGACCAACAACCCTTCCTGCGTATAAACCAAATTCATGGTTCAGGATATAAGCATAATTGTTTCGGTTTTCACGTTTGGATACCACGTCAATGACCTTCATCATAATTGGATAGTATGCGAGGTCATGCAAGGGTTGAAAAAACACCTTACACAAAACAAATACAATGACACCGATCATCGATAGCTCAATGCCATTCACGATTGTTCCAATCAGGAAAATTGTAATGCCAATGCTGAAAATGAAGATGCGATGTTTAGGTTTGGCAAAACGTCCTAAAAGATAAATCAAAATGGCCGTTAACCCTCCGCTGACACCTTGAATAAGCCCCAGAGAGCCTTCTTTTCCAACATATTTCATGATCAGCATGGCCGGGGCTGTTACGAGGAATCCTTGCACAAGACCTTTTAAAGCCGCCAGTAAAATTTGTTTATTCCATAGTTTGTCAAAGCGAAAGTAGAGGAAGTCTTTTTGAATTGGGTTCTCAAATTTTCCTTTTGCAAGCGAAAAACACGCCAGAATCGTAATTGCAAAAACCATCAAAGTCACAATGCGATAACCTTTGAGGATATCAAGTTCAAATCCAAAAATCATGCTTCCATCAAAATATGCAAGCAACACACCTATTAATACGGGCACAGTGATATTTGAAATCGTAAAAAAGAAAGATTCCAGACCGAAAAAATAGTTGCGGTTGTCATCGGATGTTGTATTCAGGGCCATCAGATAGCGATTGGTCCAGAAAAATCCTGATGCAGCACCAATGAGGGTTCCGGAGACCAATAAGCCAAATATCGTAATATTATCGACCATCATCATGCCTACCATCGAAAGTCCGCTCAGTAAAATGCCAAAACTATACAGATGGGCAACTTTGAAATTTTTCAGAAGAAACCCATTTGCCAATGAGGTGATGATAATTCCTGTGTACATGGCAACCTGAAACATGGCAACATAACTTGTGTCGGAAAAATAGCGCATAATATAGGCAGCCATAAAAATTTCCACCACCGGCAATACCAGGGAATATAGCATATTGGTGATTAGCAGAATCCGCATGTTGTGCGGCATAGCCATAAAGAACTGATATTCGGTAGTTAGTTTGGATATCATTGAAGTGGATATTGCTACTGGGTGAGGGAATTGAGGATTTCGGAGATAGAAAGTTTGGCGCCACAAATCACTTCGTCGCTGGCACCATAGTACATGAAAATATCATCTCCGACAACATAATGCCCGTTTGTGAAGACTACATTGCCAAAAAAACCTGTTTGTTCATAAGCCTCTGTTGGTTCCATGATTGGATATATGCTTCGCGCAATCACCTTTGATGGATCATTAATGTCGAGCAAAAGGGCGCCAAGGCAATAGCGATGTTCGCTGTTTGCGCCATGATAAATTTCGAGCCAGCCTTTTTCAGTTCTGATGGGAGCACCACCAGCTCCGACACGTGCCGAATCCCACATGCCCGGCCTTACAGTAGCAATACATTTGTGTCTGCCCCAGTGAATCATGTCAGGTGATTCGGCAAGCCATATGTAATTGCCTCCCAGTTCGGGACTGCTTGGCCGATGGAGGGCAAAATATTTTCCGTTGATTTTTTCTTCAAAAATGGCACAGTCTTTATTGTGAGGCGGAAAGATCATCCCTTCACGGGAGAAGTTTTTCCAGTCTTTGGTGCGTATCAGACCAACGCCCACACCAAACCCGGACACCTCAGTAAAGCTTAGGCAAAACTCATTTTCCATTGTTGCAACTCTGCAATCTTCAATGCCAAAAGTTTCGAGTTCACCTTGTCCGAAAACAGGTAAATAGCCTTCGGGCTCATAAAAATTTATCCCATCATCGCTGCAAACAAGTCGCAGATAGGATAGCGTTGTCAGATAATCTTTTTTCTTGTAATTTATAACTCTGGGATCAGAAGCATCCAAATCGGGATCGCTTTTATCAAAACTCAGGATTTCTATTTCACCTATATTATTATAGACAGGGAAACTTATCTTTCCTTCGATCTGTTTTGGCCTTTCGGCAACACGCAGAAAAAGCCATATTTTTCCTTCAAACCTGAATACTCCTGGATTAAGCAGACATAAAATTTCCATGCCTTTGATGCCTGGCTCAAGGTCAGATGGACGTAAAAGTGGGTTTTGCGGGAAGCGTTTTGAGATATCCATGATCACATATTTATTTGCCTGTCAAAATTACAATCGATTGCATAAAACGCTGTCCGCTGTGTTCCTTAACTTGTCCGCTCCGTTACAAATATGCCTTTTTAAGGCCTTTTTACAACTTTACAGCCATAAATCCTGAAGATTTTTATTCTGGCGGATGCCTTCGCTGAATATCGCCAAAAACTTCAAAAAGGTAAATCAAGCTGTATTTTTTACTTGAATAGTTAAGGAAAAGTGTAATCAGAGATTCAGTTTTTCAATGAATTTTCAAGGAGTTTTTTCCTTTTTGATTCATTAAAGCTTACATATCACAAGAATTTATTTTAGGGAGTTTTTTATTTTCTAAAAAATGCATCTTCACTCTTCGACCTTGTTTTTTTGTCTGAACTCTGATGGTGAGCACCCAAATGCCTGATTAAAAAGTTCATAGAAATGTGCGCGGCTTTTAAAGCCTGTCTGATCAATGATTTCACTTACATTGAGGGAGGTGGAGTCGAGCAGGATAGCAGCTTTTTTAACTCTTCGTTGGTTGAGCAATCCATGTGGAGTTGTTCCTAAAACAGACTTTGTTTTGTTGTAAAGCGAAGATTTGCTGATGCCAAGTCTTTCACTGAGTTTGTCGGCTGAGAGGGAATCGTCATCAATGTTTTCGTCAATATAATTGAGCATTTTCTGAAAAAAGGGATCAGGGATTTTGCTGATAATTGAAGTGCTTTCGGCCTCCTGTTGGCCGAATTTCTTGCGGATATTTTGCCTTAGACTAAGGAGTTTCTCAATCCTGATTTTCAGATGGTCTGGGTGAAATGGTTTAGGGATGTAGGAATCTGCTCCGGCATACAGCCCTTTGATGCGGTCTTCAATTTCAGCTTTGGCTGAAAGCAAAATCAATGGCAAGTGACTGGTATCAAAGTTTTCCCTTATTTTGAAACAAAGTTCAATACCATCCATCTCGGGCATCATAATATCAGAAATAACAAGGTCAATTTTCTGATTTTCCAATAAAACCATTGCTTCTTTTCCGTTTGCAGCCATGTACAAGTTGTAGGCAGGGCTAAGCATATCTTGCAGCAATGCCAGAATTTCGCTTTCATCGTCAACCAATAGTAAAGTTGATTTTTCAGACGAGCTGTCAGGGATAGTGATCGGCTCCTGTGCATATTCTTCATCAATAAAAGCAAGTTCTTTTCTGTCATCCGAAGTTTCTTCTGAAGTTTCGGACGCATTTACTTCATGCACTTTTGGTAAACGAAAGATAAAGCGTGTGCCTGCATCAGGCTTGCTTTCGAAGGTGATAGTTCCCTGTAAAAGTTCAACAATACCTTTGGTTACTGCCAGGCCAAGTCCTGTAGACCTGTATCCCGGGAAGCTGCCTTTTTTTTGCGCAGATGAAATTCCAAAGGGTTCAAAAACTTTGCTTTTAAGCTCAGGTTTTATGCCAATGCCATTGTCTTCAACTTCTGTGATAAAATCAGTTTCACTGCAGCTTATTTTAACTTTCACAAAACCACCCGGCCTGTTGTATTTTATAGCATTTGAGATCAAATTTGTAAGAATACGCTGGTATTTGTCAGCATCGGTATTTATCCTTACCTCTTTTCCTTCGCAGAAAACCTCGCAGCTGATTTCGTTTTTTTGAGCAAGAAGTTCCATGTCTGAAACAACCTCCTGAGCAAGTATTTCAGGGTTTACCGTTTTAATATTCAGCAGTTCTTTTCCCTTTTCAAGCTTTCTGAATTGGATAATTTCAAGGACAAGTTTCTGTAATTTCAAGCTGTTGTTATAAACTTTCAGCAAACGTGGGTTTTGACTGCGGGCTTTTGTTTCTTCTATCAGCGCATGTACATGCGATGAGATAAGTGTGAGCGGGGTTCTGAATTCGTGCGCCACATTGGTAAAGAATTCAATTTTATAATTTTGAAGCTCTTTTTCTTTCTGTTGTTTGAATTCTATAAGTGCCGCTTCTTTTTTTCGCGATTCTCTTCTGCGATAAGATTTTATTATTAGCAGCTGAATGCCTGCAAGCAGTAAAATATACGCGGCTATTGCCCATAATGTAAGATAGAAAGGCGGTTTGATTATTATTTCGATTTCTTTGTATTCCTCCCCCCAGTTTCCGTTTTCATCGCTTACACGCAGTTGCAAAAGATAATTTCCGGGCGAAAGGTTGGTGAAATTGATAGATTGTCCGGGTGGGTTGTTTATCCAATTATTATCAAAGTTTTTTAGCCGGAACGAAATCCGGTGGCGCTCTTTGCCCCAATATGCCAAAGGAGAAACGAAAAATGTCAATGCATTTTGATTAAAGTTGAGAACCAGTTTTTTTTGATGATTGATGCGGGAAGTGAGCAAACTGTTTTCACCGATCTGAACTGGCTGGTTTCTTACCAATAAATCATTAATAGCAAGTTTTGGAAAAAAGGATGAGAATTTTATCAGGTCGGTTTGAATGATATCTACACCCATTGTTCCGCCAACATATAACTGACTTGTAGATGGGTCAAAGAAGGATGCGCCATCGCTGTATTCATAATTGATAAGTCCGTCGTTCACCGTAAAACTTCTGACATTTCCACGCGAAATATCGATGTATGACAATCCCTGATTGGTTGTTATCCAAAGATTATTCATTTTGTCGGTTTGAAGGGTGTGGATGGTGGCTCCGGATAAATCGGTGCTTAACACAACTTTCGAGGCTTCTATAGCATCTTGATCCAATATCTTGAGTGCGAAAATGCCACTGCTGCTGCCTATCCAAAGATTTTTGCTTTCATCGGTCAGCAGCGAAAGTATATCGTCGTTTCGGATAAGGTTTGGAAATATTTCAGTATTGTATTGGGCCATATTTCGCTTGTTGATGGTATTGTAGCGATAAACGCCAATGCCCCTTGTTCCTACCCAGATTATACCTGGTTTTTCATTTGCGAGAGCGTAAACAATTTGCTTTTGTTGCTGCTCATTATTTTTGTCGAGCTGAAGTTGCTCAAAACTTATCGGAATGCTGTTCTTAAGTTTGTCAAATTCAACCATGATAACACCATAACCACTGGTGCCGAGGTAAAGCCTTTTATCTCCTGCTTCAAGAATTTTATAAACAGATGCAAAGTCGGGGGTTTTAATTGATTCGAAATCTCTGGGAAAATTCCTGACCTGATTAAAATCAGCTGAAATGATGTCAATCCCTTTTCCATCTGTGCCTGCCCAGATTGAACCATCCTGCCGCTCAAATAATGACAAAACGGAGTTGTTACTGAGCCCGTTCTTTGCAGTTATTGATTTATAGTAATTGCCATTTGCGTCAAAAATGTCAATGCCTCCGCCTTTTGTTCCGATGAGTAATTTCTTGTTCTGTGTCACCAGAATTGAACGAACAATTGGATAGGACAATTGGGTTGAAGATAGACTTCTGATAGGAAATTCGGAAAGTTTAAGGTTATAAACACCATTGCCATCGGTCCCAATCCATAAAATATCCTGACTTGCTTCAAAAATACTTAATATGCGTGTTGCTATCGGACTGCTGTAAATCGGGTCGGAGAACAAGTTTAACAGTTCAAACGCTTTGCTTTCCATGTTAAAGCTGTAAATTTTCCCTCTTTCAGTTCCAGCCCAAATTTTATTTTCATATCTCGAAAGTGCAAAGGAGGTTATGATATCATCTGGAATATGGAGTTGACTTACTTGTCTTAGATTGACATCGACAATGAAAGCGCTGCCGGTTCTCTGCGTTACAAAAATATAAGGCTTATTTTGGATTAGCACTGCTGAAGAGGAAGCTAAAGTTTCATTCATAGGCAGTTGCAAAATAAATTCAAGCCTGTTTTCAATGATTTCATATAAAATTCCAGAGCCTGAAATTACAAAGGCTTCCTTGTCCAAAAGATGGATTCTCTTAATATTTCTTGAAATCCTTTCAGAGTTATTATCAAAACTCATTTGCTTGAATCGACCTGAAACACTGTCAAACTGGAATATGCCACTGCCAAAAACAGAGACCCAGGTGCCAATTTCATCGGAATGGCTAAGTGCAATATCTGTTTCATAATTGATTTGCTCTGCTTCCTGATCAAAAAAAGAATAAAAGCGGTCGTTAAAATTATTATAAAGACTCACTCCTTTGTTGGTAAGCATCCACAATGGACCCTGTCCAGATGGGTAAAGTTCGCGAATGACGTGGTTATGAATGGAATGAGGCTTGCCTCCGGGTAAAAAACTTACAATGCTGCTGCCATCGTAGCGGTTCAATCCGTTCCAGGTTCCAAACCAAATATATCCCTCTGCATCTTTTACAATTGAATTTACTGCGCCGTTTGACAATCCTTCCCGTCTGGAAATCGATTGTATGTTAGTCCTGTAAGAACCAATCAAAGTGCCCGATAGCACAAGAAAGCCTAATAAAATGAGTAAGTTTTTCAGCATTAAAAGAACAAAATTTGAAATCTAATATTGCAGTAAAATTAATCATTTTACAGATTATTTCTCATCTTTCAACTTCAGATGAAACATAAAAAGATGTAACACCTTTGTAATGAATACGACTTTAGCTTCACATGCGTTAATCATTTCAGGACTGTCACATTTTTTTATCCTTTTCATAATTTTCCTAAACCTAAACAAATTTTAAATCAGCATAATAAATCTGGCATTTCCTCGTATTTACTTCCAATGGTTAAGAAAAACGGGAAAGCAGTCTAAGATATGTTTAATTTTACCGTCAAATTCATGCTTGAAAATGCATTTTAAAAACTCAGGATTTCTGCTTCATTTTGTTTTTGGCATCTTCTTGCTGATGTTTGTCTTGCCCGCTAAAGCTCAACGCGATCAGAGAACAACCACAATTGACTCAACACAAGTAAAATATTTTAACAGAAGTTTTGATAGTCTCTTTTTAGGTGTAACGCATCAAATTGATACTGCAATCGGCACTTTCACGCAATTTGATGCATTGTCAAAAGGCAATGATGTTTTTCTTACGCTCAGCAATGCCGGTGCTCCTCACAAAAAAATCGTTTTTGCACCCCTCTATTTTGGAACATTCGATGTCAATCAGCATGTTTTTAGCC
The DNA here is from genome assembly GCA_030683155.1 of Bacteroidales bacterium. GTDB lineage: Bacteria > Bacteroidota > Bacteroidia > Bacteroidales > F082 > JALNZU01. The sequence goes on along the minus strand of JAUXMV010000020.1, from coordinate 17,106 downwards.
AATATCTAAAGAGCAGCAATGAGGTCAGATATCTCGACCCGATGATGCCTTTTACGGAATTGAATTATCTTATGGGATCAAAAAAAGAACAACATCTGAATGCTAGTTTCAACCGACAGATCTCACCAAGATTGTTTATTGGAATGGAGTACTTTCTCGTAAGCTCGCCGGGTATATACAAAAACAACAAGATCGAGAACAACAGTGTTTATTTTACAAGCCGATACAGCACAAAAAATCAAAAATATGGTGTGTTGGCACACTATTTTCACAACAAGCTGACGATGGGCGAGAATGGTGGTGTCGCTAATGACAAAGACTTTGAGTCGAGCAATGAGTTTGACAGAAGAATCATCGCTGTTAATTTAATAGATGCCCAAAACAGAGTGAAGCAGTCGGGATTTGGCTTAGAGCAATATTATGTGCTTTCGATTCCTCAGGTAATTGTAGAAGATACAGTTGAAACTACGCGCAACATTATTCTTGGAAGGATAACACATCAAATGGAATACCAGCGGAACCAGATGATTTATTCTGAAAGAAGTCCACTCGAGGCTTATTACAGACCTTATGATGTTGTGCTTGATTCTGCTTTGACATTCGATAGTATTTATGTTTCAACTTTTCGCAATCGGCTTCAGTGGAGCAATCTTGGATACAAATTATTGAAAAATGATTTGCCACTGTATATATATGGTGGAGTCGAAACACTCAATGCCTTGCAAAGCGACTCAATATGGAAAAGAAATGACTGGCAGCTGAATCCATACGGTGGCATTCAAATTTCATTGTTGCGTTCGTTCTTTATTGACGGACAAGTGAAACTTATCACCGGAAGTTATGCAACAGGTGATTTGCTTTTTGATGGTGGAGTGAAACAATTTCTTGGTACTGAAAGCAAAAATCTTGGCAACCTTTTCTTCAGAATAAAGTTGTTAAACCAATCTCCATCATGGTTTCATCAGCGTTTTGAGTCGAACCATTTTAGGTGGGAAAATAATTTTGTTGCTTCAAAATACATCAGCTTTTCTGGTGGCTATAGAATCAGCGGAGTAACACTCGGGGGAAATCTTCACATTCTTGACAAACATATTTATATGAGTCAGGACGCACGACCTGCACAAACTACGGGTACTTTCAGGGTACTGCATTTATTCTCCGATTTTCATTTCAAACCCGGAAAGTTCGATCTCATTGGAAGCCTTAATTATCAGCGAAGCGACAATGATACCATTGTTCACTTGCCCGAACTTTCGGCAAAAATGAGGGTGACTTTTACCAGTGATATTTTCAAAGGTGCAGCAACAATTCAAACGGGCTTCGATGCATCATGGTTCTCAAAATACTTCGCTGATGCCTATATGCCTGCACTGCGTTCGTTCTATCTTCAGGATGATAAAGCAATTGGTGGCTATCCTTTTATTGATTTGCACCTTGCTTTGAAAGTGAAACGCGCACGTATTTTTGCGCAATATGCCAACATTTTTGGCCTTACCGGAAACTTCACATATTACACCACACCGCATTACCCTATGCGCGATCCTCGTTTTTATCTGGGTGTGAGCTGGCGTTTTTATAAATAAAAAATCTATTTTATTCCGCGTTGTTTCTTAATGGTTTCATAGGCTTCAACCACCTTTTTGAATTTCTCTTCTGCTGCTTTTCTAACATCTTCGCCAAGGTGATCCACTTTATCAGGGTGATATTTATTTGCCATTTCGCGATAGGCTTTTTTGATTTCTTCTTCCGATGCCTCAGCTGTTATTTCAAGAATTTTGTAGGCACTGTCAGTTTCTTTTATAAACATTGCTTTGATGGAAGAAAATTCAGCAGGATGGATACCAAAATAGCCCGCAATGGCTGCTAGTAAATCTGTTTCCGCCTGGGAAAAATGACCGTCAGCGCTTGAAATACCAAATAAATAGTGTAAAAGTTGCAGCTTTGCCGGATATTCCATGAAGCTGCCAATCTGCAATGAAACTTCCCTTACATTGATATCCTGTTTAAGAATTTCTCTCAGCATCAGCAGATACTCTTCAGCTGCTTTTTCGCCGAAATTGCGGAGCAGAAAGGTTTTTACATAATCAAGCTCCGACTTTCTGACACTTCCGTCTGCCTTCATAACAGCGGCTGTAAGTACAAGTAAACTTATATTAAAGTCACCCTGACGGGTTGGCTGCTGTTCGAAGCTTCCGCTGTTCATGTCTTCGAAAATCTTACCAAAGGTAAAGCCTAACAAAGCGCCGATTGGCCCTCCAAACGCCCAGCCTAAGCCGCCTCCAACCCATTTGGAATAGCCGCCGCTTTTCCTTGTGTTGTTAGTGTTGGCTGTATTTTTTGGTTGCGACCATTTAATTGCAATATAAAGGGCAACCAATATCAGAACAATGGAAAAGAATGAAAACATACCTTGAAATTTGCCGCAAAAGTAATGATAAGCCTTGACTTTGCGAAGATGTTTTCATCAACATGAAGTCAACAATACCCATTGTAATAAAAAAACTCCTGCGTTTTAATACAGGAGTTTTTACTCTAAACAATTTTATTTTTCAATTACTTGTTGTTAAAAATAATGCCAAGAATCTCGATAACATGTCTTGAAATTACTTAATATTTTCGCTCAAAGGCAATCCGTATTGCTCAACCATGCGGATGTTCATGTCTTCCAGACGATCAAGAATAGGATTGTAAATGCCCGGAAGTACCGGAATATGAACGCCGGTTTCACTAATTTCGTTCTTCAAAATCATTTCAACGCCAATTGCTGCCGGTAGTGCTACAGTGCGCGCTACTGCCGTGTCTGTTGCTAAAGTACCGAAATCAAGCATCGAAGATTTTATAACTTCTTGCTTTCCATCAGGATAGGAAGCAAGGAAAATGTGTTGCATCACAACCATATCACGTTCGTGCTGTCCAAGCTCCATCTTTGCAATCATTAAATCTGAAGTGATTTCAAAAGGACTTGTTTTTTCACGGTTCATTGGCATGTCATCAAAAAGTCCGAGCCATTGAATAGCATCCAATGCATAGGCTTCTTTAGATAAGCCTAAGAAATCTGCAACTTTATTGCGGATGTCATTGCTATCATCAGTGCCAATTAGCATGGCCAACATCTCTGCATATGTTTTGCCGCTGAAATCATATTCATCGGAAGTGATGAGCTTTAATGCTTTCATGGCGTCAATACTTTCACACCAGCCTGGATGACGGAAAGTGCCTCTCATCATGGTTTTCGTCTCTGGAACTCCATAAAGATCAATATATGGCAGTGAATCGCGGTTTGGATAAATCTCCAGAGGTCCAACTTCAGGGAATGATACTTTGAAAGGCTTTTTAAATAAGTTTTCTGTTGGAATTTCTACCAGTTTTCCATGCCTCAGATATTTACCATCGTTGTTACCGGCCATAACCACGCCTTTTGGGCTCCAGCTGAACTTATATCGAAATGGATTTGTTGCAGCTTCCGGAGCAGGCAACGCGCCACAAATTGAATAAAATTCTTCAATGTTTCCACCTAAACCATGAACATGATCAATAATGCGCATCGCCGACATATGATCGATACCCGGATCCAGACCAAGTTCGTTCAAAATGATGATACCTGCTTCTTTAGCCTGTGCATCAAGGGCTTTCATTTCAGGTTTTACGTAGGACGTTGTGACCATATTTTTTTTGTGCGCAATACATTGTTTGGCCACAGTGATATGATAAGTCCAGGGAAGAAGGCTTACGGTCAGGTCATGATTGGCGATCATTTCACTCAGGCCATTTTCGTCTTCCACAGTCCATGCAACTGCAGTGCCGTTTACATGGCTGCCAATCATAGCTTCCGCTTTTGATTTTGTCCTTGTTGCTACTGTTACTTCAAACCCTTTTTCAAGCAGATAGGTCACAATAGGTTTTACAACCATACCTGCACCAAGAATCAATACTTTTTTCATACAATGAATGTTAAGAATAATTTGGATTTAATAATGTTTTGGTTTTATAATGTAAGATGTTATCTTATAGATATTTACTGATGTATTCAAAGGAGGGTGTAAACTTTCCTTTGTGCACAATCAATGCTTTTTTGATAGGATTGGGAAGCTGAATTTTTTCGAAACTTTCGTCATAATCAGCTTCAGCAATTGATTTCACATAGGGCAATAAAGCATCGCCGAAGGCAATTGATGATTCGCGCGGAAGCTCACTTGGAAGGATGTCAACTGCCATCACCAGAACGCCATTCCCTTCAAAACCCATTTTTGGTATCCGCTTAATAGGGTCATAAACAAAAACAGGATCCTCAATTTCAGTGCCTTTATGCGTGCATTCAACCGATCCGTCAGGGTCGCAGGTAATATCTCCTATGACTTTCAGCATAGGTTCACCTTTGCTGTATAGCTTTTCAAGAAAATCTTTTGTAACAATGCGCGGATACCGAGTATCCCAATACATGCAATTCAACAAAACTGACAGCTGAGGAATATACTGCTCAAACTGATTTTCATAGCGTTCAGGATGAGAATAGTAGTCTTGTAAATCAAATTTCTGGCTGCCGTCTTTCAGGCGGGACAGATCTTTTTCGCGAAATATTACCTTATATATTATGTTTTTTGCTGTTTTCACAAAGTTGGGATCAAGCAACTGCTGTGGTGTTATTTCAATGGATGGAAGCAAATTGATTATTTCCTGAGCGCCTGTTGAAACATTACCGTAGCCTGTAAAACCAACCACCATTGGACAAAGTTCCTTAGGCAAACCATAAAGGGCGATCTCTTGTCCGGCAGCTGAAATGGCTTCCTTTGCCTCATCAAGTGAATTGTATCGATAAGCCTGCTTTAAGTTTTCAAAAGGGTTATGTATTTTTTGTGCTTTAAGCCTTTGTCCAAGCGACCATAAGGAGTTGATTGCTCCAGCGAGACCGGCAAATTTTCCAAAAAATATGAGTCTCTTGCCTTCCTCGTTTTCAATTTTTTCGTAATCGATCAGAGAGCATTTTTTCTCCATTAAGGCTTTTAGCATGGGCATATTGTATGACTGCCCCTTGATCACATGTGAAAAGAAAACATAAGTTTTACCTTCTTCAAAGAAAGCAGAAGGCATCTCTTTAACACCAAAAATTACTGGCGCTTTCTTTAGGGAGTTAACGATTTGTGCACCTGCATTTGCGAATTCATCATGCGTAAAAACACGCTTCTCCGACTCCTCAACAATTACCTCAACACCTTTACTTATAAGCTTTTCTGCGTGCATTGGTGTGATAGCCACCCTGCGTTCCATAGTGTATTTGTCTTCATGGCGAATACCAATGGTTTTGTTCATATCTGCAAATTTTTTATGATTATTTCAAGCTACGAAATTGGCGCTTTTTTTTCAATTTCTGAGAGACTTCCGGCTATATTTGCATGGTCACGAGATAATTTAGACATGTTATAAATAGAATCCCGCAAATTTTTCAACCGTTTGCATACATTCATGCCTTTCTAAAGCGGTTTAACATTGTCAAAATCATTTGAAATTACTATCTTTGCCATCCTTGAACAAAGTAGAATATATCTGTCACAAATAATTGACAATCAGTAATAAATACATATCTAAAATCATTTAACATGGCAAAAACCAAGTATGTTTATTTCTTCGGTGACCGCAAAGCCGATGGAAATGCTTCCATGAAAAATCTGCTGGGTGGCAAAGGCGCCAATCTGGCCGAAATGAATCTTATCGGAATCCCTGTTCCTCCCGGATTTACAATCACAACTGAGGTTTGTACACTCTATAACCAAAAGGGTCACGATTATGTTGTTAACCTCATTAAAGCGGAAGTAGAAGAGTCTATCCGCCAAGTTGAAAAAGTAATGGGAACCAAATTTGGTGACCGCGAAAACCCTTGTCTTCTTTCTGTACGTTCAGGTTCCAGAGCTTCTATGCCCGGCATGATGGACACTGTATTGAACCTTGGCTTGAACGACGATGCTGTTGAAGGCATTGCCCGCAAAACTGGAAATGACCGTTTTGCATGGGATTCATATCGTCGCTTTGTTCAAATGTTCGGCGATGTTGTTATGGGCATGAAACCAAAATCTAAGGAAGATCATGACCCTTTCGAAGAAATCATCGATCAGATGAAAGAAGAAAAAGGCGTAAACCTTGATACAGATCTCACAACTGAAGATCTAAAAGAGTTAGTGCGCAGGTTTAAAGAAGCAGTTAAAAATGTTACAGGAAAAGATTTTCCTACTGATCCATGGGAACAACTTTGGGGTTCTGTAATGGCCGTTTTTGACAGTTGGATGAATGAGCGCGCAGTTTATTATCGTATGTTGAACAACATTCCTGAAGAGTGGGGAACCGCTGTAAACGTTCAGGCTATGGTGTTTGGTAATATGGGCGATAACTCAGGAACTGGTGTTGCTTTCACCCGTGACTCTGCGACCGGCGAAGATATTTTCAATGGCGAATATTTGCTCAATGCTCAGGGTGAAGACGTTGTTGCTGGTATCCGTACACCGCAGGAAATTACACTTGAGGGTTCACACAGATGGGCAACTTTGCAAAACATCAGTGAAGAAGAAAGAGCTTCTAAGTTCCCTTCACTCGAAGAAGCAATGCCAAAAATTTACAAAGAGCTTGATGAATTGCAAACAGCACTCGAAAAGCACTATCGCGATATGCAGGATCTTGAATTTACAATTCAGGAGGGTAAACTTTGGATACTTCAAACACGCAATGGAAAACGCACAGGCTCTTCAATGGTTCGCATAGCTATGGAAATGCTTGAAGAAGGCATGATCAGCAAAAATGAAGCGATCATGCGCGTTGAACCCAACAAGCTTGATGAACTTTTACACCCTGTTTTCGACAAAACTGCTTTAGCCAACGCCAGAGTTTATGCTAAGGGTCTTCCGGCCTCTCCTGGTGCTGCCACTGGTCAAATCGTTTTTCATGCTGATGAAGCTGAAGAATGGGCTGCAAAAGGCAAAAAAGTTGTCTTGGTTCGTATTGAAACTTCTCCCGAAGATCTCAAGGGTATGAATGTAGCTGAAGGTATTCTTACTGCCCGTGGTGGTATGACTTCTCATGCTGCTGTTGTTGCCCGTGGAATGGGAAAATGCTGCGTTTCAGGTGCTGGAACGATCAAAATTGATTATAAATCACGCACGCTGACCATGGATGGCAAAACATTCAAGGAAGGAGAATTTATTTCATTGAATGGTTCAACCGGTGAAGTTTTTGAAGGCCGTTTAGAGACAAGAGATCCTGAGATGAGTGGTTCTTTTGGAAAACTGATGGAACTGGCTGATAAAAAATCAAGGATGTATGTTAGAACCAATGCTGATACACCACACGATGCTGAAGTAGCTCGTAGTTTTGGTGCAAGAGGTATCGGTTTGTGCCGCACTGAGCATATGTTCTTTGGTGGAAACAAAATCGTTGCAATGCGCGAAATGATTCTTGCCGATGACGAAGCTGGTCGTCGCGCTGCACTTGACAGACTGCTCCCAATTCAAAGAGAAGATTTTGAAGGTATCTTTGCTGCTATGCACGGATTGCCCGTGACAGTTCGTCTGCTCGATCCACCATTACACGAATTTGTTCCTCATGATGAAAAAGGACAAAAAGAAATGGCTGACGTAATGGGTGTTTCTGTTGAGGTAATCAAATCAAAAGTTGAAGACCTTCACGAATTCAACCCTATGTTGGGTCACCGCGGATGTCGTCTTGGAAATACTTATCCTGAAATAACAGAGATGCAGGCACGCGCCATCATTGAAGCCGCTTTGAATTTGAAAGCAAAAGGCATCACTGCAATTCCTGAAATCATGATTCCACTTACCGGAACACTTGCTGAAATGAAGATGCAGGAAGATATCGTTCGCACTACAATTGAAAAAGTTTTTGCTGAGAAAAACGATACCATAGAATACCTCGTTGGAACAATGATTGAAGTTCCGAGAGCAGCTGTTGTTGCTGACGAAATTGCAAAATCTGCCGAATTTTTCAGCTTTGGAACAAACGACTTAACACAAATGACCTTTGGTTATTCACGTGATGATGCCGGTAAATTCCTCGATGTATACAAGAAAAAAGGCATCCTGAAACATGATCCTTTCGAAGTACTTGATCAGGAAGGTGTTGGTCAGCTGATGAAACTTGCCGTAAAGAATGGTCGCAAAACACGCCCTGATATCAAACTTGGTATCTGTGGCGAACATGGTGGAGAGCCAAGCTCTGTTGGTTTCTGTCACACTGCCGGCCTCAATTACGTAAGTTGTTCACCATACCGTGTGCCAATTGCACGCTTGGCTGCTGCTCAGGCTGCTGTAGCTGAGAAAATGGCTGAAAAAGCCAAGAAGAGCAAAAAAGATAAAAAAGACAAGAAAAAGTCTAAAAAGTAAGTTCTTCAATTGAATTTATTAAAGCGTCTGGGATTTTCTCAGACGCTTTTTTGCGTTAACACAATTCCTTCAAATCCCGTTAAATCTTAATTGAACCTTTATTGTTTTTAAGTTCTATCGATGAAAAATCAGCCATTTATCATTGGCTCTGGATTCATATTTTATGACATCCTAAAAAATCCCTCATTTTCTTGGCGCAATCGTTTGAAACGGTGATCATTTTTTTAACTTTGCAGCCTTAGAATTTTCAAAGTATTACTTAAAAACTGAATTATGGCTATCAATGAAGCAAAGCTTAAGGCTGATCTGGCCAAATATGGCATCGACGATGTCAAAGAAATATTTCACAACCCTTCTTACGAACTGCTTTTTGAGCATGAAACCGATCCATCGCTTGAAGGGTTTGCTAAAGGTGTATTGACTGACACGGGCGCAGTATCTGTTGATACTGGCATATTTACGGGCAGGTCTCCTAAAGACAAGTACATTGTTTATGACGAGGTATCAAAAAACACTGTTTGGTGGAGCACCAAAGGAAAAAATGACAACAGGCCCCTTGAACCTGAAAAATGGGTGAAACTCAAAGGCATTGCCGCAAACCAATTATCAGGAAGCAAGCTTTACATCATGGACGCATACGCCGGCGCCAACCCTGACACACGACTCAATGTTCGTTTTGTTGTGGAAGTGGCCTGGCAGGCTCATTTTGTGAAGAATATGTTTATCCGCCCGACCAATGAAGAGCTAGCAAGTTTTGAACCTGATTTTGTTGTATTGAATGCTTCAAAAGCAATCAACCCTGACTGGAAAGAAATGGGAATGAATTCCGAAAACTTTGTTGTTTTCAATCTTACCGAAAGAATGTCGCTCATCGGTGGAAGCTGGTATGGTGGAGAAATGAAAAAAGGTATTTTCACAATGATGAATTATTACTTGCCCCTTAAAGGAATTGCTTCGATGCACTGCTCTGCCAATATGGGTAAAGAAGGTGACGTAGCAATCTTTTTCGGTCTTTCAGGAACTGGCAAAACAACACTTTCAGCCGATCCGAAAAGAATGCTAATTGGTGACGATGAGCATGGATGGGATGATGATGGTGTATTCAACTTTGAAGGTGGCTGTTATGCCAAAACAATTAACCTCAGCGAAGAAAATGAACCGGATATTTTCCATGCAATCCGACGCGATGCATTGCTTGAAAATGTTGTTGTAAGAGATGATGGCTCAATTGATTTTGACAGCAAGGCGAAAACTGAAAACACAAGGGTTTCTTACCCGATTTACCATATTGACAACATTGTTAAACCTGTTTCAAAGGGAGGACATGCTACAAAAGTCATTTTCCTTACCGCAGATGCCTTTGGCGTTTTGCCTCCTGTAGCTAAACTTGATAGTGAGCAAACCAAATACCATTTCCTTTCTGGTTTCACAGCCAAGCTTGCAGGAACAGAACGAGGCGTTACTTCACCTCAACCTACCTTTTCGGCTTGCTTTGGCAACGCATTCCTCGCTCTGCATCCAACGCAGTATGCAGTTGAACTTGTGAAAAGAATGGAAGCCATTGGTGCAAAAGCTTATCTGGTGAATACAGGTTGGAATGGAACAGGAAAACGAATTTCAATTAAAGATACGCGGGCAATTATTGATGCTATTTTGGACGGAAGCATTGAAAAAGCGCCAACCCGCATTACACCAAGATTCAAGCTTGAAGTTCCAACTGAACTTAAAGGTATTGATTCAAATATTCTTTTCACTAAAAACACCTATGCTGATCCTGCTGAGTTTGATAAAAGAGCCAACGACTTAGCTCAAAAGTTTATCGATAACTTTGAAAAATATACTGATACGGATGAAGGTAAGCGACTCGTTGCTGCCGGACCGAAAGCTTAGTATTTCATTATGAAATGAATGGGGGCAATGAGCTCCCATTTTTTTTAAATGCAAGCACATAACACAACTTTTTGGCATTAAATATGTTTCTAATTTACTTTTTCTTTGAAAATAGATGAATTAAGATCAACTTGTTGAAAATAGAGTGTTCTGTAAATCAACTAATCTGAGCATCTGAGATATTGTTAAGAAAAATATTTTTTTTGGTTTAGCGAAAATTCGATCTTTGTATCCAACAACCTCAGCGAATTTATGAGAACTGATTTGAAAGAAGAATTTTTTTGTTATGCAACTTTCAACTGTATCTTTGCGTCTAAAACTTGCGCAGAGTTGAGCAGTGCTTTTAAAATTTGATGGACGAAGGGCAACTTTTAAAAGATTGCATTGAAGGTGATTTTAAAGCACAAAAGCGCCTTTATGATGCTTTTGCGCCCAAAATGTTCGGTGTTTGCTTAAGGTATGCCAACGATCATGATACGGCTCAAGATTATCTGCAGGAGGCTTTCATCCGCGTTTTTGCCCATCTTGACCGCTTTAGGTTCGAAGGTTCGCTTGAAGGTTGGATAAGAAAAGTTGTCGTAAATACAGCATTGGAGAAAATAAGAAAGGTAGATGTTTTTAAAAAGTCGGTCGAGATAGATAAAATTAATCCAGGTGATTATGAAACCACTGAGCTTCAAGATCAAATTAATGCAAGTGAATTGTTGCAGCTCATCCAGTCACTTCCTACCGGCTTCAGAACAGTTTTTAATCTCTATGCAATTGAGGGTTACACACACCAGGAAATTGGTAAACTATTAGATATCAGTGAGGGAACGTCGAAATCACAGTATGCGAGAGCCAGACAATGGTTACGACAGCGTTTAGAAAAGAGAGCGTAGATATGACAAAAGAAAGAGATGATATAAAAGAATTGTTCAGGGAAAAGTTTGAAAACCTGACCATCACCCCGCCCGAAAGTGTTTGGGAGGGTATTGTTGCCAATAAAAAACGTAAAACACGTTTCTTTTTCTATAGAGTAGCATCTGCAGCAGCCATTCTGCTGTTTCTGATTAGCATTCCTTATTTATTCTTTAATGAATCATCGAAAAATTATGAATTGACTACCAATGAGTTAGTTGCCGCTGACGAATCATCAGAAAATAAAGGTTTAACAACAAATAATGAATTGACTGATAATCTCTTAAATTCAAAAACAAACCTACCTGAACAAACACAGAGTTTCTCAAAACTTACCGCTCTAAACAGAACTCAAACTCAAATAAAAAATTCTAATCTTAAAGTCACTGATATAATTACTCCTGAATTAGCAGAATCATTGGTAAAGGAGGAAAATGTATCAATTGTTAGTGAAGTTAACGAAAGTTTGGCATTAACAGGGGAGGAAGCAGAAGAAGCACAAGCGCAACAAACTGATTTTGATAAAATTGCACACGCTCAAAAACTATTAGACGAGCAATTGGCCAAACAAATTGCAGATTTTAACGATCAACTTCAGAAAGGAAAAGAAACAGACAGGGGTTTGTCCTTTGGCCTGGCATTTAATAGCATTCCCGGCAGTGTTGTAGCTGGAACTGACTTTTCAATTGCGGCAAACAAATCAAAATATGGCCCCGATCCATTTCAGTCTGATGTGGCTTATCAGACTTCATTTTATGAAGAGATTGAAAAAACAGATGTGAGACCTCCATTGTCTATCGGGTTCAAAGTGAGTTATAATTTTAGCAAACGCTTTGCGATGGAAAGTGGTGTGATTTACACGGAGCTCAGTACGATCAGCAAAACAGTAGAAATGAACAGCCAGTATAGTGAGTTTGAACAGGCTCTTTACTACATTGGTTTGCCTATAGGAGCGAAGTACGATTTCATTAGCAGAAAATCATTCAATGTATATCTTCTCCAATCACTCATTTTTGAGAAGGGCGTTCAGGCTGTTAACCGGACTTTCAGGTATGAAGAAGGAAGCAGGGTTGCTACAGAAAAAGACTTTACGACTATCTCTGGAATGCAGATTTCAACGTTAAGCGCTGCCGGAATTGACCTAAATCTTTACCGAAGAATAAGCCTTTATGGCGAGTCAGGTATACAGGTGTTTTACCTTAACAGAACACAACCTTTCAACATCAGATCAGCCAAAACAATCTGGCCTGTATTTCATGCAGGTTTGCGTGTGAAAATCTAAACTATCATGCAACGTTTGCCTGATGCTTTGCATCTTGGGAACGTAACTGAAGTTTAGCATGAAAACCAAAATTAAATTTTTCAACTTTATCGCAATCCTTTTTTTGGCTGCCTTAACATTTAATGGTTGCCGCGATAAGACCTATGAAGAGTTGACCTATACGGCCAATATTCCTGTTTATATGGAATTTACGGAATTCAGAGCTTCTGTAAAAAAAACTCCCCCTAAGCAATTAGAGCAGCCTGGCAAAATTTATTTCAAAGACAATTATTTGTTTGTTAATGAAAATCAAGAAGGTGTGCATGTGATTGATAATACAAATCCTGCATCGCCAGTAATCCTGACATTTATTCAGATACCCGGAAATGTTGATATTTCTATTCGTGGGAATACACTTTATGCCGATAGCTTTATCGATCTTGTTGCAATAGATATCAGCGATCCTCAAAACCCTGTTGAAATAAGCAGACTTAACGACGCATTTCCAAATGTTTTGCCACCTGTTGATATCAGCCTTCCGGTTTACGGCTTAGACTTTAGTAAAGGAGTTGTTGTTGGTTGGGAGAAGAAGGAGATTACCGAATTGGTTGAAAAAGGTAGCGGTTACAGAGGTGAAAACTTTTATTTTGATGCAATTGGTTCGCCACAGCTTGGTTCCGGAGACGTGAGCATAATAGGAGGTTCCACTGGTGTTGCCGGCTCAATGGCCAGATTTACAATCATTTCCAATTATATGTATGCAGTTCATAACAATGCATTAAAAGTTTTTAACATTGGCGCTTCGACTGGAATAACGAAATCCGGAGAAGTACAGCTTCAGAGAGTTGTAGAAACAATTTTTCCTTTTGAAGGCAGGCTTTTTCTTGGCACCACAACAGGTATGCTTGTTTATGGATTGTCAGATCCTTCAACACCTAATTTTATATCTGTTTTTGAACACATTAACTCTTGTGATCCGGTAGTTGTTGAAGGAAACATTGCTTATGTAACCCTTAGATCAGGAAATGCCTGTAATGGTTTTGTTAATCAATTGGATGTCATTGATATTTCTTCTCTGGAAAACCCATTTCTAATTAAGTCATATCCAATGTTTAATCCACATGGACTTGGTATTGATAATAAAATTCTGTTCATCTGTGATGGTGATGCCGGACTAAAAGTATATGATGCAACGGATCCGATGCAGATCCATATGAATCAGCTGGCGCATTTTGCAAATATCAAAACGTATGACGTCATTCCATTCAATGGAGTGCTGATGTTAATTGGCGAGGATGGGCTTTTCCAATATGATTATTCGGATCCGGCAAATTTGATTTTGTTGAGCCAAATGTTAGTTGTAAAGCCATGAAAAATGTAATTAAGAACTTTTGTTCATCTGTAATATAATGTTCAATAGCTGCTGCCGTGGGGATATGGCAGCAGCTTTAACACCCTAACACTATGAAACAACTATTGCAACTTTTCGGATTTAACCGAAAAAAAACAGAGACAACCGCTGAAAGAGCAAGCTGGCCGCTTTCAGCGTTCAAATTGCCAGGTGGAAACCAGCCACAAGCCTGGAATAATAGATTTGGAAGACAGAATAGCTGGACTAAACAGTTTAGTAAACTTTGGTCTCTTAGCCTGAGGTCTTTATGGTAAAAAGTTCAGAGAGACTTTCTGAAAAATCTGTGACTTGTTTCTTTCAAAGGATACGAGATTATGGCTTTATGACTTTTGTTGTCCTTATGGTAATTAGTTTATTTGTTCCATTTAATGCTCATTCACAAAGACAGAAAGAAAATACTGTTTTCTTGAAAAATGGTGAAGTCGTTTATGGAAAAATAGTTTCGGAAGATAGTATTAATGGTGTGTTGATCGAAAATGATTGTGGAATCAATTTAATCAAAGCACAAGATATTGATAGCATATGGTCTCGAAAGAACCGTATTTCATCCCTTCAAAAAACCAAGGGATTTTTTAACCTTAGCTCACTAGCCCTATTGTTTGGCGAAGGCCGGGACGGATATGTCCCGGTACCTTCCCTTACAATGGTAAACGGCTATCAGTTTAACAAGCATATTTTAGCCGGTCTTGGCATTGGCTATGAGTATTATGAATTTGGTGTAATGCCACTTTTTTTAGAGTCGAAGTATATATTTAAATCTGACATACTTACGCCCTTTCTTTCTATTAAGGTTGGAGGGTCAATTCCACTTCAGAGCCATGTGGATGACAACTGGGGGAGAAGTGGAAATAAAACCTATGGAGGTGCATTGTTTGCTCCTGAAGTTGGGGTTTTGTTGCCGATTGGCAATGATGCTTTAATTCTAAGTGTTGGTTATCACTATCAACAACTATCTTATAATTCACCTACGTATTATTGGTATCTTCCTGAATCAAGTGAGGCCAAAAGACGCGTTTTTACCAACTATAACAGAATCTCAATGCGGGTAAGCTTTTTATTCAGATAACTTGTTGTCTAAGTTATATTTCTGACAAAATAAAAAATCCCGGGTTTATTCGGGATTTTTTTGTTTTTTGCTCTTTATCTTCAGATTTCTTTTGAGCCTTTTACAATATCATTTACAATTTCAGGATCGAGAAGTGTGGTGATATCGCCAAACTCACTTGTTTTTCCTTCGGCAATTTTTAACAGTATTCGCCGCATGATTTTTCCTGAACGCGTTTTGGGAAGGCCGGTCACAATTTGAATCTTGTCAGGTTTGGCAAATGGTCCTATCATTGTTGAAACGGCCATCATAATTGAATTTCGAATACCTTCTTCACCTCCAGTGCTGAAATGTGTACACACAACATATGCATAAATACCCTGTCCTTTAATAGGATGTGAAAATCCAACAACAGCAGATTCATCAACAAGTGGATGTTCATTGATAGCGTTTTCAATTTCAGCTGTACCAAGCCGGTGACCCGAAACATTTATTACATCATCAACCCTGCCCAGAATTCGATAATAGCCATCTTCATCACGCTTCACGCCGTCGCCAGTAAAATACAAACCAGGATAAGTGGTAAAATAAGTGTTTACAAAACGCTCATGATCACCCCAGATAGTGCGAGCCATTCCAGGCCATGGATAACTGATACATAAATTTCCTTCGACACTGTTACCCATGAGCTGCTTTCCGTTTTGATCAACAATCATGGGCTGAATACCCATCAGGGGCATCGTTGCATAGGATGGTTTTGTAGGTGTAATGCCAGCCATCGGACTTATCATGATGCCGCCAGTTTCGGTTTGCCACCATGTGTCAACAATCGGACAGCGATTTTTTCCAATATGGTCGTGATACCAGTGCCAGGCAGCTTCATTGATCGGTTCACCAACGGTGCCAAGTACTTTTAAAGTTGCAAGACTTTTGTTTTGAAGCCAGTCCATCCCCAATGCCATTAACGAACGGATTGCGGTGGGTGCGGTATAAAACTGATTCACTTTGTGCTTATCGATGATATCCCAGAATCTGCCTGCATCGGGCCATGTAGGCACACCTTCAAACATCAAAGATGTTGCACCACTTAGCAAAGGGCCATAAACCAAATAACTGTGACCGGTAATCCACCCAATATCAGCAGAACAGAAATAAACATCGCCATCACCATATTGAAATACATTTTTGAAGGTATAGGCAGTATAAACCATATAACCACCCGTTGTATGGACAAGCCCTTTAGGCTTACCTGTTGAACCACTTGTATATAAAATAAAAAGAGGGTCTTCTGAATCCATTTCTTCAGCTTCACAAGTATCACCAGCACCTTTCATCAAATCATGATACCAATGATCACGTCCATCAACCATTGGTATGTTTTCTCCAGTGCGTTTCAGAACAATGGCTGTAGTTACGCATTTGCACATATTCATGGCATCATCAGCAATCTGCTTAATAGGAATAGTTTTCGAACCTCTGTAACCACCGTCAGAAGTAATAAGCAATTTAGCTCCGGCATCCTGAAGTCGTTCGCCGAGTGACTGTGCGGAAAATCCGGCAAAAATAACTGAATGGACAGCTCCAATTCTGGCACAAGCCAAAAGTGCTATTACAAGTTCGGGAACCATTGGAAGATAAATGGCAACTCTGTCACCTTTTTTTATACCAAGGCCTTTTAAAACATTAGAAAAACGCTGAACTTCAATGAAGAGTTCGCTATAGGTTAAAGTGCGGTGGGCTTCCGATGGATCGTTTGGTTCCCATATTATAGCAGGTTGATTGCCTCGAAAAAACAAATGTCTTTCAAAAATATTTTCAGTAAGATTCAGTTTTGCGCCCTGGAACCACTTCGTTAAACCACTCCTGAAATCCCAATCCAGAATATGATCCCATTTTTTACGCCAATAAAAACTTTCAGCAATATTTGACCAGAATCCCGTCGGATTCGTTACGCTTTTTTGATATTCAAAAATGTAGCCTCCAAGGGTTGAAATTTTAGGTACCATAGTGTAAAGTTTGATTGATTTTGTGCTAAAATAGTTTTTTTTTGAATGGCACGGTAGATTGAACACAATCTTCAGCGATTCCGCAGCAAATAATTTTCCAAACAAATTAGAGCAAAGCCTATAGAACTGAGCATAGTTATAACTATCCGCGAACTTGCGGTTTTAAAAATCATTATTTGTTAAGAAATTACCTCCTTTCTTTTGTTAAAAGA
>JAUXMV010000036.1 GCA_030683155.1 Bacteroidales bacterium | reverse complement strand
GCGCGAACGAAGCATCTCCCCGCTCTGAAAAAACAACGCAAATCCAGCGAACCATCGCCCTGAGGGGCGAGATGGCCTCCTATCAGAGGCCAGGTTCGAGGATTTGCAGTCGTTTTTTCATTCGCCCTGGCGCCGCCCCGCCGTTCGCGCGGGCTCTCGCACCCATCCCGGTGCTATGGTGAAGCCGAATTTTGGATTGGGGTGTTAAAAAACACAAGGAAGTGTTGAAATCCTGTAAAATTGGTTTTCTATGAAAAACAGCCGGATAAAAGTTTTATAACCCCATTTGATTTGCACAGAATCTTAAAACCTATAACTTTGAGGTGAATTTCTGTGGGCAAAGGCCGGCTTATCCTTTGATGATTGTTATTCATCGAAAACACAAGCCATTCTGCACCACAATAACTGAAACAAGTTCTAGCAATGTAATGTATGAAAAACAGATTATTATTCTTCATTTTTTCGATTACGCTTTTTTTGGGCAGCTGTGAGAAAAACGCGAACTACTTCGAAAATCTGAAACAGCTTGAAGGGGGCAAAACCTTTGCTGTTCCAACAGGTACTGCTGCCGATCAGTTTGTGCTTAAACGCTTTTCCGATGCCAGAATAGTTTATTACAACACAGTTTTAGATTGTGCTTTGGCAGTAAAAGGCGGAAAAGCGGATGCCGCTGTTTACGACAAACCTGTTCTGAAAAATATTGCAGCCAAAAATGAAGGCCTAATCGTTTTGGACGAACTTTTGCTGCCCGACAGCTATGGTTTCGCTGTGGATAAAAAAAACGCCTCCTTAAAAGCTGCGATGGATGAGGTGCTTGCAAAACTGAAATCCGATGGCACCTACAACGACATGCTTGAAAGGTGGTTTCCCGAAAAAGGCGGCCATGCACCAATGCCTGAAATATCTTTTGAAGGCACTGACGGGCTTTTGGTTTTTGGCACTTCTGCTTTTACAGAGCCCATGACCTACTTCTCATCCGATCAAAAGATTGTTGGTTTTGATATAGAGTTTGCGCAACGCATCGCCAAACATCTGAATAAAAAGCTTGAAATCGTGAACATGGAATTTGGCGCCATGCTGCCTGCGCTGATTTCCGGCAAGGTTGAAATGGTGGGCGCCGGTCTTTCCATCACTGAAGAAAGAGCCAAAAGCGTTCTTTTCTCTGAAAGTTATTACGAAAGCGGTTTGGCTGCTTTGGTTAATCTGCCACCAAAAAGCACTGTTGCTCAACCTTCAGTTTCAGAAAACCTTAAGGAGCAATGGACTGAAATAGGTGTTTTGATGGGTTCTATCCATGAGAGTTACGCATTAAAAAACTATCCCGGAAAGAAAGTACTTTCTTATAATTCTGTTCCCGACATGCTGATGGCGCTCAATTCGGGAAAGGTTCAGGGAGCTTTTATGGATCATACTTCGGTGCGGGAAGTGCTTTCGGCAAATGAAAATTTTGATCTTCTGCAATCGAATTTATTTTCTGTTGATATCGCTGCCGGATTCAATAAAAAATCCATTGCGCTGAAGGAAGAATTCAATCGCTTTCTTGCAGAAATAAAAGCAGATGGCACCTACGATGCAATGGTAAAAAGGTGGCATGAGGATGTAGGCGCTTCGATGCCCGAAATCACAAACCCTGATCCGGTTGGAGAG
>JAUXMV010000019.1 GCA_030683155.1 Bacteroidales bacterium | reverse complement strand
AGAAGAATGTGGCTTGGTGGTGGCAAAGCCACCACCAAGCCACATTCCATTAAAAACCATGTAAGTCAAAGTCATTCTGAGCGTTAGCGAAGAATCTCCTAATTTAACCGGACAATAGTGTTTTTTATTGAGAAATTATTGTAATCATAAAAAGCATTTTCAACAGAAACAAAAAAAAGACTTTATTCAGGTTTCATTATTGATTATTTTTGAGGGGTTGTTATCATATTGAAACTAAATCCTCTCGTCATGAAAAAATTATTCTTATCAATTTTTCTGATCCAGGTTTATTTCTTTGGACAAGCCTTTTCACCAAAAGATTGGACAATTCTGGAAACCTATACCGTTCCGGGCAAAGCTTCCGGACTGGCCTGGGATGGAACATATTTGTACTTCGGTATTTATGGTGCCAACGGAGCAAATGTTCATCGTTTCGATCCTTCAACAGGAACATCACAACTTCAGTTTTCGAATCCGACCATAGGCGATTCATACGGAATGACATTCGATGGTGAAAACCTTTGGATTATCGATCGTGGTTCAACCGGAAATGCTTATGCTTTACAGTTAAGCCTTTCAGGCAGTGTGATTTCGCAATTTACCTTACCGCAGCAGTATATGTCGGGAATTGCTTTTGACAATGGCGATTTCTGGGTTTCAAGCTATTACCCTGATCCGGGCTGGGTTTATAAAGTGAATAATACAGGTGCAATACTGCAACAATTTGTTCCACCAATGGCGCAAACCTGGGATTTGGCAAAACAGGATCAATCAATCTGGCTTGTTGATTACAACGGAAACATGATTTTTCGTCTGGATGAACAGGGTAATGTAATCGAAAGCCACCCTTCTGTCAGCCAACGTCCATCGGGCATTGTCTTCGACGGAAATTATTTATGGGTAGTTGATGGAGCGCTTGGTGCTAACAGCACACTTTATAAAATTGATCCGGGCGGGGCTGGAACACCACAGCTCACCATCAGTCAAACGAATTTTAATTTTGGAAATGTAACCCTCGGAGCTCAACAGGAAATCAATTTCACTGTTGGCAATTCCGGACAGGCGCCTTTAACTGCATTATTTGGTGTTCCATTGGGATCATATATTTCCCTCCCTGAAGGAAATATCACTATCGAGCCCGGTGCAACATACAATGGCACAGCATCATGGGGTCCAATGTTTCCGGGACCAATGCAAACAACTGGAATGCTCTCAACAAACGACCCACTGAATCCTGAGGTTGAACTTACCTTTACTGGTAACGCACTAAAAAACGGACCTTTTCTTTTCCCTTCTGAAGTGGCATACGATTTTGGAAATATTCGCACAGAAGCCAGTAAAAAATGGGTTCTGACAATTCAAAACTGGGGAAATGCTTTGCTTTCAATTGATAATATTTGAACAGACAATCCTGATTTTTATGTAATTGGTCAGCAGCTTCCAGTTAATCTGGGGCCACTTGAAAGCAATTCGATTGATGTTTGGTTTCACCCTTCTGACGGTGGTTCACATAATGCCATTCTGAGTATTTCAAGCAATGATCCTGATCAGAGTTTGTTCCAGATTCCGCTTGCCGGAGATGCAAATGATGTTTATATGCCCGTAGGTGCAACTATTTGGCAATATACTATTTCAGGAAATTTCGATAACAGTCCGAAAGCAATGCTGTTTATTCCTGACATAAATGGGGATGGAAGGGCCGATCTTATTGTTGCTTCTGAAGACAATTATATTCGTGCTTTTAATGGTAACGCCTCCGATGTCGGACAAGTGTTATGGGAACTTGAAATCTATTCCGGGTCTGTCTATCAACAGCAAGGGCTCACGAATACCGCTGACATCAATGAAGATGGATTTGATGATATTATCGTCGGAACGGCCTGGGGCGATCGCTCAGTAGTAGCGATTTGTAGTAAAACAGGAAACATTCTCTGGAAATACCAGACCAATAGTTTTGGAGCCGGTGGATGGGTTTATCAGGTGGATTCCAAATACGACTTTAATGGTGACGGATTCCCGGATGTGCTGGCTGCAACAGGCAATGACTTTGATAATACAGGGCCAAAGAGGGTTTTTTGCCTGAATGGAAAAACCGGCGTCCCAATTTGGAATGCCCCTTTGAACGGAGCAGTTTATTCAGTGATGGGCGTCGCAGACTTCAATGGTGATGGAATCCCGGATGTGATTGCCGGTGCAAGCAATGCTGCCGAAACTCAGGGAAGGGTTGTCGGCATTAATGGTGCGAATGGCGCCGTTTTATGGGAGTTTAGCACCTCTGGCACGGCCGTTTTTGCACTCGAAAAGCTGGACGACATCAATGGTGACGGCATTCCGGATATCATAGCCGGAAGTTTCAACGGCAATTATTATTTGATGAATCCTGCGAATGGAAGTGTACTTCAACAGGGATATATCGGAAACAATCTGATTTTGAAAATGGCACGGATGGATGACCTTAACGGCGATGGATTTTCGGATATTGTGCCTGCACACAGTGGGTTTTCAGCGATGGCAATAGATGGTTTTACAGGACAGATAATCTGGTCGGTCTCCACGCCAGATAAACCATGGAATCTGAAACCTATACCTGATATCAGCGGCGACAGCATCAACGATATTGCGCTTGGAACCTTATACCAAAGCAACTATGCCATGTTTCTTGATGGAGTTTCAGGGGAAACGATATTTTCTGAAGCTTATGGCGAAGCCATTGATGCTTTGGGAATCTTGCCGGATATGAATGGTGATGGCTCCTGGGAAATGGTAGCTGGCGGTCGTGATGGAAAAATCGTTTGCTATGCCGGCGGACCGAATGCCATCACAAGCTTGCCAAATTATCAAAGCACACAAAAGGGTTTTGTATCAGTAGTTCCAAATCCTTTTACAGAAAAAGTGAGTCTTGATATTACCCTTGAAGATGCAGGCTTGACAGAAGTAAAAATTTTCAACTTAAGTGGGACATTGGTCTGGGAAAAAGCCGTGGTCACAAATAATGAAAAAGTGATCAATGTTGAATGGAACGGGCAAAATCTCTCTGGACAAAGTATGCCCCAAGGCATTTATTTGTATGAAGTCAAAGCAGGAAAACGCAATTCAAAAGGTAAGCTTATAAAGATTCAAAACTGAAAAAGTTAGCTGTGATATTTCTTTGTATTAAGCATTTAATCAGGCGCTTAAGAAATATGAAGTATCAATTTGAAAATGGATCAGAATTGATTTTTTAGACAATTATTAGACTTCTTTTTTGATCATGTAGCTCGATTCATCATTTTCAAAAGTGTTTTTAAGATGCTGACTAATGAGTGAAGTGTGCCGTTTTGAGAGTGAATAAAAATGAACCAAAAAGAGATTGAAGGATGCCTCCTGCTGTGAAACCCTGATTATTGGTTCATGATTTATGGATGACCAGGGAAGAAGCAGGATTTCTTTGCTAATACGATCCATCATTTCCTGAACTGGCACTGAAGATGTTACACGAAGACTCGTTTCACTTCCGTGGCTGCTCTCATCCAGATTTTGAAGCACAATGGCGTTGGCTGTTATCATGCCATAGGGAATTTTTATTTGTTCGCCGTTTTCAGTTTCTATTTCAATTGAACGGTAGCCCAATTTCCTGAGTATTCCTTCATGTTGGCTTGTTTTGATGCGCTGATTCACCTCAAAAGCTATTTCAGTTTTGAGGATGATTCCAGCAACGAAGTCACGCAAAAAGTACCAGCCAAGCAGAAATATCAGGCTGCCGGCTGCAATTGATACGAGGATTCCATAGATGGAGTTATCTTCAAAAAAGTAATTTAAAATCCATAATCCAAAAGCGATCCAGATGATAAATTCAACCATCGGAAATGCTCTGAGCAGGAATTTATGGATGCTTTTTTTGGCCGGCACCGTGGATGCCAAACGTGAAATGAACCTGAGTGCCAAAAAAAGCACGAAAGCCAAAATGAAATATATAATCGTCATAACAGCATATTGTGTTTATGTTTATTACATAGGTTTAACAAAATCCTTTTTCTTTCAGCATGCTGATCAAATGTGGCTCAAGCAGTTTGTTGATGGCATAAACATGAGGAAAACGTTCCTCTATCAAACCTGCCCGCTGCATGTCTCTGATAAGAATCTGTGTGTTTGAAAGTGGTTGTCGCAGAACCCTCGAAAGCCGTTCAGGAGTGCATCTGCGATGTAGTGATAACTGAAGAATAACGAGCCAAAGTTCATCACTTACCGAGTTCAGATGCAATAAGTTGGGCGTAGCAGGGGGCTTGATATAGATTGTTTTTCCTGAAATCTTGGTAATGTTTGTAAGCCATGCCTGCAGCACATAACCGGAGTTTCCACCACTTAAATTAAAATACTTGTTAAACAAATTGGCATAGTTCCATTCAGTAAGATCCTCTTCGTTTTTATTATTGATTTTCAATTTCAGTCCACCTGTTCTATGTCTGCGCATTACCAACTCCTTAAGCTCAATGGCATCAAAATTTTCGCAAGTGATATGCCCCATTAAATAGGTGTCAAAATGAACCAGACGATTTATCAGTTGATAAGCAATCGTTCCGCAATTAATGATGAAAAAAACTGTCTTTCCAAAGCTTTGGATAAGCCTGATGATTTCCATAATCACTTCCAGCCCAACAGCATTGCGTTCCCACCAAAGCTCCAAATCATTGATGATAATGACTTTTTGTTTTGTTGAAGCCTGCAAATATTCGTAGGGGTCTCCCTCTGTGCGTAAAGCCTTTTTGAATGCTTTCAAAAAATCCTCTTTCAGCGCTGAACCACCTATGGGCGCTGATAATACATGCAATTCAAATCTTGGCAGATAAGTGTTTGCGACATATTTAGAGAAGGTTGATTTGCCTGCATTTCGATTTCCGGTAATAAGCATTGCACCTGAAAAGCCAGCCCTGTAGCGGGCAACTATTTTTTCGGCTTCTTTTTGTTCGCGGGGCCGTTCAACCCATAAATCTTTGTCGAGTGTTGTGCTGCCCGTAAACAAGCTTTTGTAATAAAAAGGAATTTTTTGAAGCACCTGTTGCTGCCCTGAAAGAACGACGAGAACCTCTTGTATCGACTGATTACTGATTTTATACTCTATCTCAAAACTTGAAAGCTTTTGTGCAAGCATTATCCCTTCACTTTTTGAATAAAGAATGCGCACCAAATTTTCATTGAAGAAGGATTTAACTTTGGCAAAACCTCTAATTATAGGATTGAAAAGGAATGATTTTTGTCGTTTCTTCAGAGATTTCTGTTCGTCCGCGAGATTGCTGAAAACCAGCTGATATAGTGGGTCGAGGGCTAATTTCAGATGCAGTTTTAGGTTGTTTTCAAGTTTTTTTAAACTGACCTTTATTTTTTGCTCCTCTTCAGTTATATCTGTCAGTAACTCATTGATGAGGTTTTCTTTTAATGTTGCTGAAGCAATGAAGTCAGCATCATGCTCTTCAGCGTCGCGCATATTTTGCATGTTAAAGCTTGCCAGACGCAGTTTATCGGCCAGATTTACAGCAGTTTCCCTTAGTGTTTCTGAGGTAATTTCTATTGAATTTCTGGCGTTGCTGATCAGTTCGGTGCCAATAAAGAATTGTGCCTTTTGCCGCAGATCAATCATCCTTACATCACTTTCAGGAAATTTGTCATTTTCAATTTCAGTAAAAAACTGCTCACTGTTTACTTCAATTTTTTCGGGTAACTGGGCTATGATATCATTGATTTCTTTGAGAAACAACTCAAACCTTTCAAGTATCCCGGGGTTTTTCAGCTCATTGAATTTCTTTAAAATGTTTTTGGTTTTTGGTAATTCGGAGGTGGTTTTCAATGCTTCCAGCATTGTTTTAATGGTTTCAATTGTTTCCAGATGATTGCCTTTAACCCAAAAATTAATTTCACCAATCTGCTTGTTGAGCTTGTTTGTAAGACGTTGTCCCAGTGAAAGAAAGACAAATTCTAACAGGCTCTTGTTGACAAAAAGCCTGATGTTGGATTGCCATAGCTGAGGCATTGCTGTCAGACTATCGATCGAAATATTTTTCCTTTCTAGAATTTTTTTATACGGATAAAGAAGATGTTTTGACCCTGTTTTGCCCAATATGCCCGAAAATCTCTGCAGGCTGTGCTCAAGATCTGAATTTAGATTCAAAAATGCATTTTGGTTGGAAACCTCAAAGTCATTAAGCGCATCAGTTAGTAGCTGCGAAGTTTGTTGCTTCAGATCAATGATTGTGTTGCTTGTTTCTTTTGAAGTGCCAGACTGCATTGTCTCAATTCCCTTGTTTAGGTCAACAAGACAGCGTCTTATTTGGCTTACATAATTGAAAGTGGATAATCCAAATAGGCGGTAATAGTCCCAAATCGTTTCATGCCTGTTTTCAAAAAGGAATAGCCTGGCAGCTTTTGCAAATTCAACTTTTTGCCTGATTGGCCATTTTGTAAATTTCCCCTTTATGATAGCGCGCAGCTTATATTGTTTGACCAAAAACGGGTCGCTTTTTTTAATATCAAACTCTTTACGCTCAAATTTAATCGAGATTTTTGGAGGAACGCTGTCTAAATTACTTTTTACACTTTCAAGATAAACATTCAAAGATTCGCTTAACTCCTTATGTGCTTTAACAAGTAAAACATTCTTTAGTGTGTCAAGTTTGTTGTTTATCTGATAAATAGAATCAGATAAAATTTTAGAAATATGCACCTCTGATTCTGCTTTCTTTGACTCGCTCAAACCCTTTTCAAGATTAGAAAAAATCCTCTTCGTCAAGGTGTTGATCTCTTTATGAAAATCTTTCAGCAGCGAGTTTGCAAACTTGACCGGACTTATTAGTAAATTATTCTGAAGTTCTTCATGTTTCAGAGCGATCCTTCGCACCTCTTCTGCGAGCAGCTCTTTTGCCGGATAATTAATCTTTTGAGACAGCAAAACAGCTTCGGCATCTAACTTACTATCAGTTTTTAATTTAGCACTTAGGATATTGTTAGCGTTTATTTCTTCGAAACCACTCCCGGCTTCAATCAAAAGTACTGATGAAGGCAGATCAATAAATTTATTTATGTTGTCTGACCACTGCTATTTATTATTTGATATTAAGGCTTTTAACTCAATAATGGTAAGATCAGTCTCTGCAGATTCACTCTTCAGGATGTCATATTCCGAAAGCTTTTCAGTTGCATTATTGATCACTTTTACGTTTGCAATCAACCTCGAATTATCAATAATCTGGTTGATCAAAGCATAAATACTCTCTGTTTTTGCACTGTTATAGTTTACGATTAAAACCCTTACTTTGGCATTTCGCCATGTTTGATCGGTTGTGATGTATTTTAAAAGTGCAACCCCAAAATTCAAATTCCGACTGTTGCCATTCCACCAAAGATCGATGGTTTTGCTTTTCTCGCTATCAAGCTTTTTTTTATGGTTGAGAAAAATCAGGTTAAAGTCAAGTTCATGAAGTTCGCTGATTGTTGTCATGAATTTTTCAGGGTCTTTTGTGTTTTTGGCCCATCCCATAAAAATTGTATTGGGCTCAAAACCCGAAAAACCATATACCCTTGCGATCATTTTCATTCCATCATAAAGATGATTGCATGTGTAATGACGCGTTATGATGGCTTTACCTGTTTGATCTATTTCGGAAGAAGTTGTTGCAAGTTTGTCAAAAAGATGTTTGTCATTTGGATCCTCAACAAGCTCAAAGTTGGTAAAGACACCTTGTTTTCCCACAAGAATGCGGGTCATTTCAATAAGATGTGGCCGATCGGACACATTTCCACTGAAAAGAATGATGTTGGGTCTCCAGTTTTGTTGGTTTTTATTATCTGAAACAGATAGTTTCAAAAGACTGTATTTTGCCAGTGACGACCATATTCCTCCCCATGTGTCGCCTGACTGCAGTCTGAGTTCTTTTCTTTTGAGGAAAAGAAAGATACCTCCTAAGATTATCGTGGCAGCAATCATTGCCGTGATATCCAATTGAATTATGATCACGAAACAGGCCACCGCACCAATGATGCTGATCCAGGCAGGTATGCGGAATGTTGGACGGAAGTCGGAGCCAGCCAGATTTTCAATGGCACAAGTGAGGTTCAGAAATCCATAGGTTATAATGAAAAAAATCGAAACCACGCGTGCAATAACATTCAACTCACCAATGAGAATGCCTGCAAATGCGATGACAAAAGAAAGTAAAAGTGCATTGCGGGGCTCATTGCCGGCGCCAACACCTTTTGAAAAAATCTTTGGCGTAATTCTGTCAATGGCTGTAGCCTGCAGAATGCGCGGTGCGGCAAGGATGCTTCCAAAAGCAGATGATAAAGTTGCCCCCCAAACACCAGCAATAACAAGAGGCGCGTAAAAGGAAATGTTAAGAAGTACAGAAGAGTCGTTGATCAGAACATCGCGATCAACGGTATAATACAGGAAAAAAGCCATGGCCACATAAACCATCAGACCAACAATTATTGCATAAATTGTTCCTTTTGGAATCGATTTTTTGGGGTTTTCCAAATCTCCTGACATTGACACTCCGGCTTCAAAACCTGTTACAGCCGGGAAAAATATCGCAAACAGTGCTATCCATGGAAGTGTTGTGGTGGCAGTACTAACCGCATTTGTATCCGGCCCGAATTCATGACGACCCATAAAAATGGAAATCAGTGATAATGTCATCACCAGAAGAATAATAAACTGCGTTTTTAGGGCCAGATTTGTGCTTATAAAGGTGATAATCGTTATAAGGATGAGGATAATTGTTCCGGTGATGCGAATGTTGTTGAGGGTCTGTTCAAAATTAAACGCAGTGAGCAAAGTTTCTGCAAAACCGATAAGATAAAGACTGACACTAAGGGATAAACCAACAAAAAGTGCCAATCCCAGTGTGCCGCCAATAGGAAGCCCCAAACTGCGTGAAATCATATAGTAAGTTCCGCCGGTTTTTACTTTTTTATCTGTGGCAATGCTTGCAACACTTAAGCCGGTGGTGGCTGAAATGATGTGTGCAACGAAAATGATGCCTAAAGTAGCCAATAAACCTGCCTGCCCAACTATCCAGGGCATCCTGAGGTACATGATTACACCCAGAATTGTTAAAATAGACGGGGTAAAAACACCCTTAAAAGTCCCAAATTTGTTCCCTTTTTGACTCATCTGTCTGATTGTAAATTATTTAAGCAATTTCATGTATTGTTATTACCTTTTATCAAAGATACGCATAGAAATTTAAAAAGGATAAATGAAGCAGCTGTTAAATAAATTGTTAGCTATTTTTCACAATGTAGCAGGTGCCTTTCTCAGAGAATAAATTTCTTGATTCATGATATATGTATCATGCTTAAATAGGGCTTGCTGAAAAACTCAGAATGTTGATATTTCGGTGCTCTGCACCTCTCGTTTCAATTCAATTTGTATATTCTACAAAGATTATCGCCACTCTGTGGCTCAGTTTTCAGGTGCAGCGCACCTGTAATATTTATAGAATTTTGACCGGTGGTGTGTTTAAAGGTGCAGCGCACCGAAATATCTGATGCAATTTTTTTTAACCAATATCTCCCAAATCCTTCCACAAGAAATAAGAAATTATCGAATCAACTTCTTATATTACAATAGATTATGACTTTTTCAGCAAGCCCTAATGCGTTACAAACATAGGGGCTAAAAAGTACGTCTTCTTTTCGGCACAGGCTTCAATGATTCATGTCTTTTAGCAAAGCCGAAGCATTCGAGTTGCTTATTTCATCGATAAAAAAGCATAACTTTGCTGAATTAAATGACTTTTCAGATATGGACTCGATAAAAGCGAAAATACATGACGACCGCATCAAGGTGGGCATCACACACGGCGATATAAACGGTATCGGATATGAAGTAATCATCAAAGCCCTTGAAGATGTAAGGATGCTTGAGTTGTTTACACCTATTATATACGGACATTCCAGAGTAGCATCATTTCATAAAAAAAATGTGAATGTTGGGGAATTCAATTTTAACCTTGTTAAAGACGCATCACAAGCCAACCCAAAACGTGTAAATATCATCAATTGTACCGAGCAAGACCTTAAAATTGATTTGGGTATCAGCACTGCAATTGCTGGTGAGGCGGCCTTGCTGGCACTTGAGATGGCAATGTCTGACCTGAAAAGTGGATTGATAGACGTGCTTGTAACAGCGCCGATTAACAAACAAAATATTCAGTCGGAAGAGTTTGGATTTCCCGGACATACCGAATATCTGTCTTCGCATTTCGATAATCAGGAGCCCCTGATGTTGATGGTTTGGAACAAACTAAGAGTTGGCACAGTTACAGGCCATATTCCGCTCGCTGCCGTACCTTCTAAAATTTCCGCTAATCTAATCAGAAAAAAACTTCAGATTTTAAATCATAGCCTGATCACCGACTTTGGTATTGGAAAACCTAAAATAGCTGTTTTGGGTCTGAATCCTCATGCCGGAGATGGTGGATTGCTAGGGCAGGAAGAGAATGATGTTATCAATCCTGCGATTGAAAAATCAAAAAAAGAAGATGGCGTTCTGGCATTTGGACCATTTCCTGCAGATGGCTTTTTTGGCGCCTCAACCTGGAAAAAATATGATGCCGTCCTTGCCATGTACCACGATCAGGGACTTACGCCTTTTAAAAGTCTGGCCTTTGATGGTGGCGTGAACTATACCGCCGGACTTCCGATTGTTCGCACTTCGCCTGCACATGGAACAGCTTATGAAATTGCCGGAAAAAACGAAGCTTCGGAAGAGCCTTTCAGACAAGCAATTTATCTGGCAATCGATGTTATTCGTAATAGAAGATTGCAGGAGGAATTGCTGTCAAACCCCTTGAAAATAGGAAATCTGCAGAATTCTTAATTCAAAAATGCAACAGGTATGCCTTACAAATTGAATGAAATTGCACAACAGTTAAACGGTTCAATTGTAGGTTCAAATGATCAGGATGTTGTCATCAGACATATTCTTACTGACAGCCGTCAGTTGATATCCGCTAATGATTGTCTTTTTTTTGCTATTTCTACTGCCCGCAATGATGGTCACAAATATATTGAAAGCCTCGTTGAGAAAGGGGTTAAGAGCTTTGTTGTAAGTAAGCTCCCTGAAATATATTTTGATGAAAGCCTAAAGGTGACTTTTATTCTTGTAAAAGACACATTAATAGCTTTGCAACAGCTTGCTGCTTTCCATCGGCAATCATTTGAATATCCAGTCATCGGCATCACGGGCAGCAATGGCAAAACGGTAATTAAAGAGTGGCTGAACCAGCTTCTTACGCCGGATAAAGCTGTTGTCCGCAGTCCAAAAAGCTATAATTCACAGATAGGTGTTCCATTATCTGTGTGGCAAATGGATGATGAGCATCAACTTGCCATCTTTGAAGCTGGAATTTCTGAGCCGGGCGAAATGGAGCACTTGCAAGCTATCATCAAACCCACAATTGGACTTTTTACCAATATCGGTCCTGCTCACGGCGAAAATTTTATGCATATCGAGCAGAAAGTGGGGGAGAAGCTAAAGCTTTTTACCCGCGTTGAAACACTCATTTATTGTGCCGATCAGCCCGAAGTGCAATCAGGTATCATCAGGTCGCAATTGCTTCACTCCATTAAGCCTTTCACCTGGAGTCAGAAAGGGAACGCCGATTTGAATGTCTTGCAGATTGAGACTAAAATCAGAAAAACCATTATCAGGGCAATGTTTCAGGATAATGCCTGTCAGATTTCTATTCCTTTTACTGATGAAGCGTCAATTGAGAACGCAATCCACTGTTGGAGTGTGATGCTGGTTTTGGGCTACAGCCATGAGGTCATTGAGGCCCGCATGCCACTTTTGAGTCCAGTTGCAATGCGGCTCGAGCTCAAAGAAGGTGTCAATAATTGCACCTTAATCAACGACAGTTATAATTCCGATGTTCACTCTCTTGCTATTGCACTTGATTTTTTGAACCAACAAAATCAGCACAAAAGCAAGCTTTTGATATTGTCTGATATTTTGGAAAGCGGACGCAACGAAGCGGAACTGTATAGTCAGATAGCCCGGCTGCTTGAAGCAAAAGATATCGAAAACCTTATTGGTATTGGACCTGCCCTTGCCAGACAATCTGATCTCTTTTCAGCGAAAGCAAGTTTTTTTGATACAACAGAGGCGTTTCTTGATGCTTTCCCATTACAGACGCTTCAGAACAAGTCAATACTTATCAAGGGCGCACGCAAATTTGGTTTTGAGCGGATCAGTCACCTGCTTCAACAGAAAGCACATGAAACAGTGCTTGAAATTAATCTCAATAACCTTATCGCTAACCTTAACCATTATCGTTCATTGCTCAAACCTGAGGTGAAAATAATGCTGATGGTTAAAGCATTCAGCTACGGAAGCGGAAGCTTTGAAATAGCCAATGCATTGCAGTTTCACAGGGTTGACTATCTTGCTGTTGCCTACGCCGACGAAGGTGTGGAATTGCGCAGGGCAGGCATTAGTTTGCCTGTAATGGTGATGAGCCCAGAAGAGCATAGTTTCGCTGCAATGTTGCATCACAGACTTGAACCCGAGATTTTTAGCTTTCGGGTGCTTGACTTACTTGAAGAAGCTGTTTTGCAAAGCGGACTTGAAAAAAGAACAGTAAAAATTCACTTGAAGATTGATACCGGAATGCGTCGCCTCGGCTTCGATGCAAAGGAAATACCTGAACTGATTGAAAGGATAAAGTCGAATCCGATGCTTGAAGTACAGTCAGTATTTTCTCATCTTGCCGCCAGTGAAAACCCTTTTCATGATGTATTCACATTACAGCAGATTTCCATATTTGAGATGGCGTGTGAGCAACTCAGAATTGGATTGGGAAAGCATTTTGACAGACATATTCTGAATTCTGCGGGCATCAGCAGGTTTCACAAAGCACATTTCGAAATGGTGCGGCTTGGTATTGGCGTGTATGGCGTGGCTGTTGCTGAATGGGAAAAAGAGCGGCTTGAGCATGTCATTTCGCTTAAATCCAGTCTTTCGCAAATAAAATACGTGCCGGAAGGTGAAAGCGTTGGCTACAACAGAAGTAGTTTTACCAAAAAAGATAGCAGGATTGGAATTGTCCCGATAGGTTATGCCGACGGATTGCCCAGAACGCTTTCGAACGGAGTTGGGAAACTCTATGTCAATGGACGTCCTGCCCCAATTATTGGCGATGTCTGTATGGATATGTGTATGATTGATCTCAGGGATATTCCTGCTGAAGAGGGAGATGAAGTGGTTGTTTTTGACAATAAACGCTCCATTCTGGATTTGTCAAAAGATGCCGGAACAATTCCTTATGAAATTCTGACACGCATTTCAAGGAGGGTGAAAAGAGTTTATTTTCAGGAATAGCTTTTCCGGCTGGAGATTTTCACAGCGCCCGTGCTTCATTCAGTCTTTCGCTTTTTCTTTTCATTTTTGGATTATGCTTTGGTGATGCAGTTTAAAAAATCCTACGCAATATTCTTTTTGAAGAAGTGAAGAATGGAATCTTTTTCGCTTTTTTCTTGTGAATCAGGTGTAATTGAGCATTTTCTGAAAAAACAATTTTCAATGAAAAAAAATATTTCAAATCGGATTTATTTTTTACATTTGTTCGCTTTCAAGGAAAGCATGAAAAGAATTAACAACATTAATTAAAAACTTATGATTGAACAGAAGAACAACAATCTTGTAGTAGGGCTCTCTGTATTTGGAGCAATTTTCTTCATTTTCGGTTTTGCCACTACATTCATTGTCACCCTTAGTGCGCCGGTCAGAGAAATTTTCGATTTATCGGAGTTTCAGGCACAATTGCTTTCATCGGCATTCTTCATTGCATATCCGATTATGTCAATCCCTACAGGAAAACTGATAGACAGAATTGGTTACAAATGGACTGTAATTTCAGGCCTTATACTCATGGCGTTAGGTAGTTTTATTTATATCCCCGCGGCCAGTATTCCATCATTCCCTGTTTTTCTGTTTGGTACTTTCGTTTTGGCAACAGGAGTTGTGTTTTTACAGGTTGCTGCAAACCCTTATGTAACTGCCATCGGGCCGGAATCTACTGCCTCAAGCCGTTTGAATCTCACCCAAGCGCTCAATTCTATCGCTACGATGATTGCACCCTGGCTAATTTCAATTGCAATTTTTAAAGGATTGGAATTTCCAGCCGATGCTGCTGTTGCTGCCGAACGTGTTCCTTTGCCTTTCATCATAATGGGCGTCATTGTTCTTTTGGTTGCTATCGCAATTTTCACCATCAAACTGCCTCCTATCAAGTCTGAGAAAAGTGAGAAGAAAAGTATATGGAAATACCCTCATGTTGTGTTAGGCGCTGTTGCAATTTTCATGTATGTTGGTGCTGAAGTTGGCAATGCAGGTTTAATCGTAAACTATCTCAAAAACAGTGTCGGGATGTTGCCTGAAGAAGCTTCAACCTATGCTGCTATTTATTGGGGCGGTGCGATGATCGGACGATTCTTCGGATCATTCATGTTTTCTGACATGCCTGTTTCAAAAAAATTCACCTATGCGCTTCCTGTACTTATGCTTGCTTTGATTTCGGGTTCGTTTGTAACAGAATGGAACTGGACAATAGGCATCACCTTTACCGCAATTGCACTTGCTAATTTTATCATCATGCAAATCGGTCAGGGCAAAGCTGCCAGAACACTTGCTACTTTCGCACTTGTTGCGGCATTGCTCGACATCGCTACATCCTTCACAACCGGATCTTTTGCGCTTTGGACCATCATCTCCATCGGACTGTTTAATTCGATCATGTTCCCAAATATCTTCTCTCTTGCAGTAAAAGATCTGGATAAGGGCGAGTTAAGTGGTGCTTCAGGATTGATAAATGCATTGATCCTGGGTGGAGCAATTATTCCGCCAATCATGGGAAGTGTTGCAGATAACTTTGGCTACACATGGGCATTTCTTGTGCCGGCAGTCTGTTATCTCTACATCTTCTACTATGCTGTAAGTGGAAGTCAGATTCGCAGAGCCTAATAATAATTGTATCAAAATATTTAAGTTTTCTCCTCATGAAAAAAGTTGCAATTGGAATAGATATCGGCGGAACAAACACTGCCATTGGCGTTGTTGATCGGGATGGAACCGTTCTGGTAAAAGATATCATTCCAACCCCCACACACGGAAATATTGATAGTTTCGTTGATGACATGACTGCCTCCATTCGCGAGTTGGTTAATGCTGTAAAAAGGCTTAATCCAGAAATCGAAATGTTAGGGCTTGGTATTGGTGCACCCAACGCAAATTACTATACCGGCACCATTGAGCATGCGCCGAATCTCTCTTTTAAAGGTGTTATACCTTTGGTAAAACTCCTTGAAAGCAATTTTCCCGACCTGAAAGCAATTGCCATAACCAATGACGCCAATGCAGCTGCAATTGGTGAAATGATTTATGGTGGTGCAAAAGGAATGAAAAACTTTGCTGTGTATACACTTGGCACCGGCGTGGGAAGCGGCATCGTTGTGAACGGCGACCTTGTTTACGGCGATGATGGCTTTGCAGGCGAATGCGGACACATGACCATCGTTGCTGATGGCAGACTTTGCGGTTGTGGCGGAAGAGGTCACCTCGAAGCCTATTGCTCTGCTCCGGGAATGAAGCGTACCGCATTTGAACTACTCGCGAAGTACAATGCAGTAAACAGTCCTTTGGCAAAGGTTTCGTTCAACGATCTGACTTCAAAAATGATTTTTGAGGCTGCAGAAAAGGGCGACAAAGTGGCCATAGAAGTATTCGAACTCTCAGGAAAGTGGCTTGGTCAGGGGCTTTCAATAACAGCTCATCATCTGAGTCCTGAGGCAATTTTTCTTTTTGGCGGTCCAACAGCTGCCGGAAACTACATCTTCAGGCCAACAATTGAAAGCATGGAAACACATTTGCTTCCAAATTTCAAAAACAAGGTCAAGATTTTGCCGTCTCAACTGAAGCAGGGCGATGCAGCCATCGTAGGAGCAAGTGCACTTGTGTATAAAGAACTGGAGAAAAAACTTAGTTAAAACCTTACTGAAAAGGGGGGATTTCCTTTTTCAGATATTCAAAGAAAGCACCCTCGAATGGGTGCTTTCTGTTTTTGATATATGTCATTTCTCCTTTCGGTATTAGCCTCGCCTACTGCCAAAAGCCATTTCAGATTAGTCGCAGCACAGGACTTAAACCTTTCGTGTATAAAAAATTCAAACTCAAAATTATTTCCCCGTCCATGTCAGACCAAAGAATAAATCCAATATTTTTACACTTCCTACCAAGTTATGCCCGGCGGCTGCTTGCATAAGAATTTTGGGCACATTATTTTTAAACGTTAAACTAAAAGTCGACCGGATGAATAAAGATAGGACCCACCACCCCAAACAGGGGATTTGCAATCAAGGCCATGCCTTGATGCGTTTTTCTTTTGCCCTTTCCGAACCTTTCAAAACCCCGAATGCTTGGATAATCCCAAAAAATTCTGGACTCTCGATCAAAAACATGTACGATCCCGGCATAGAAATACAACCCAACCCAACTCCCCAATGGCGCTATCCGTTTATAGTCGCTTACAAACGCTTAGCACATTTACCCGCATTGATCCATGCATATTCACTGGAATTCAATAAAATAGAATAGGGTGGCGTTTAGTAGCGAGTTTGGTGCAACCGTTGGGGACAGTGATAGCTTGAAACTGACTTCTATAAATTAAACTGACACAAAATGAATGACAAAGAACTTGACGAGACAAAAAAACAACTTATGAAACCTGACTGGACAGAGAATCTGCATCATGCTTTGGAGGAACTCCAACCAGAAGACGCTAAAAAAATTATTGAGTCAATGACTGATAATGAAATTTACAGTAAGGTAAACAACAGAAGGTTTCAAGAAGATTACATTGCAGACTACCTTGAATTTCTATGGGACATAAGTGAAAGCAGTTTCTGGAAGCACGTGAAAACAACTTTGGACGTAAACCAAAACTTATTGTGGAGTGACAATATGTTTCATTTTAAAATGCTCTGCT
Source organism: Bacteroidales bacterium (assembly GCA_030683155.1). Lineage (GTDB taxonomy): Bacteria > Bacteroidota > Bacteroidia > Bacteroidales > F082 > JALNZU01. The sequence goes on along the minus strand of JAUXMV010000019.1, from coordinate 76,348 downwards.
CTGAAAATATACCTGATGATATTATGGCTGCTATAATAAAATATGCTATTGAATGCCCTGCCGACCAAAAGCTAGATTTGGAAACTATTGGCTGTGTCATTAAGGCTCAAGTTAATGACTTTGGAAGGTTGCAAGAAATCAGATACTACATTTCACTTCTTGACAAATCTCAACAGACATCTGCAAATGAAAGAATCAATGAACTACTCAAGTGTGATTGCAATTATCAATTCAATTAAAACGACAAGATGCATTATAACCAATTTACCATTGATTACATTGAGGCAGTAAAACGCAACTTGTACATTGAAGTTAACGAAGCAGGTGAATCATTATACTTTCCCGATTCAGTAAATGAGAGAGATATTCTAAACTTAAAAAACGAACTTCAATCAATTTGGGCAAACTCTACAAGTGCGATTGATATCGTTCGTTCAAAGCAAAACGCTTCAATTCAATCAGGTTTATTCGGACTTGTAAATGAATTAGACACAGCCTTGAAAATTGGGTTTCTTATTAGTGACAGAGTGGTGCTAATTGATTATTTATTTGAACGACTTTTAACGAGAAAAGAACCAAATAAAATTGACCTTATCCACTTAGGAGTTCTTGCAAGTTCATTAGTAAACGCACTCCCTTTGGCAAAAAGCGGAAGGGTTGTAATTATTCCAAGCCCTTTCAATTGGTTTCCTAGAACAAAGGAAATTATAAAAGAGGTTGCTGATAAAGCCAACTTAACTGTTGACTTAATGAGTTTGTTAAATATGCTTTCGATAACAAAGCATTGCCAACTTCACCCCTACACAATAGCAGAATCAGAAGAAAACTATTCATCAATTATTGATTCACAAATTGACAATGTAGATGCTATTGGCAAAGACGGTGGCGTTTATGCTTACGAAGGGATTTTAGCAGCCCTGCTTTCTGAAAAGTTATTAAACGAGACGGAATTAAAAATTGCGTTGGACATTCCCTTAAGTAAATATTTTGAAATTATTGCTTCAAACAAAGATTTTTACTCAAAGTATTTAGCACAAATTACAAGTGGTGGTTCTATGAATGCACGAAACAATATTGAAATCATACGAACAGCTTTGGTAAAGGAGATAGAAGAGAGAAATAAAATTGATTTTAGAGACTTGGCTAAGAAAGCAACAATTGCTGGTGGAATTGGTGGTGGTGTTATAACTATAGCTAATTCAATTACAGTTATTTCAGCACCATTACTTATTGCAAGTGCAGTTTTGGGACTTTCTGCAACATTGACAAGCATAGTAAATGAGAAGAACAAGAACGAAGACATAATTATTAGTGTGTTTAAAAAACTTTATGGTGCATAACTTGAACGACACCGCCTTGATTGTAAATCGCTTTCTTTCATCAGTGTGCGGACTTCAAACAGTTGTGCTTCGGACGAACAGCACGGCATCAGGTAACAGCACTTACAAGAAATTGGCGGTTCAGTGGTTAAATGAAGCTTTGTGCTTCGTTTCAAGTTCAGTACTGGCAGACAGTTTTGTGCTTCGAAATCGCCAACTTCTTGTAGGTTCCAACCATTGACAACAAGTGTAAAATGACAGCCTTCCAGACAGATACAAAAGTGACAAATTATAAATAGAAAGGATTTAGCTTTATGACAGGACAGTGCAAATTTGATGGAAATTTATTTTGTACCCCCCCACACACAAAAAAAAGAACCTCAATTCCCACATTGCACACATTTGCAAATCACACAGGCTGCCCACGGACCAAAATTTGCAAAAGAACTGCAATTTCCCTACCTTCAAGCTTCATTCAAACATTTGAGATATGAATAAGAGACTTTTTGCCATTGGAGATATTCACGGATGTTTCGATTCACTAATAGAATTGATAGAAAATAAGATCCAACTTCAAGAAAATGACAAACTTATTCTGCTCGGCGATTACATTGACAGAGGTGATAAAAGTAAAGAAGTTGTTGATTTCATAATGGAATTACAAAAGAAAGGATTTGATGTTGTTCCGCTAATGGGTAACCATGAAGCAATGCTGCTTGATGCTTATGAAAACGAAAAGAATATTTCACTATGGATTCAAAACGGTGGAGATAAAACTTTGAAAAGTTTTGAAATCAGTTCTGTGAAAGCTATTGAATCCAAATACATTAAGTTCTTTAAAGATTTGAGATTTTATTACTCATTTGAAGATTGCCTTTTTGTACATGCTGGTTTTAATGATAATGTACTTAATCCTTTTACTGATTATTATTCATTGCTATGGAAATGCAAAGAATCCTACAAAAATCCTTTATTAGCAAATAAAACCATTATTCATGGTCATAATCCTATAAGGATTTCTAAGTGTGAAGAAAGAGTTCTTTCTAAATTTGATGTAATTAATATTGATACTGGCTGTGTATATAAAGATAAAGAAGGTTTTGGAAGACTTACTGCATATGATTGTAATGCTCAAAGAATACTTTTTGTTTGAATTGATTTTATAGATATATTTGCAATTCGCGAATCGCGAATTAATAGTAATGATTATGAAGAAGCATAATGGAATGCGTCCACAAGATATTGTAGTTCTATTGAAGATTATTTCAATAGGAGATGGTATGTGGCGAAATATTGATATCGCAAACGCTATTGGAATAAGTCCTTCTGAAGTTTCTGAAGCATTAAATAGATGTAAGATTGCAAAACTAATTGATAGTAAAAAAAGAAAGGTTAATGTCAACTCTTTTAACGAGTTTTTGGTTTATGGCTTAAAATACGTTTTCCCAACTGAACCAGGGGCAATTGTAAAAGGAACTCTTACTGCTCATTCAGCTTCACCAATAAAAGAACATATTTCATCTGATATTGATATTTATGTATGGCCGAATGCTAAAGGTACTCATAGAGGTCAAGCCATTGAACCATTATACAAAACCTTACCTCAGATTGTTCACGGGGATAAATTATTCTATGAACTACTAACTATTGTAGATACCATTCGGGTTGGTCGCGCTAGGGAAATTCAAATTGCAATCGATGAATTAAACAAACGCCTGAAAAATGCCTAGTACAAATATCCAAATGCTACAAACTGTTGCCAATGGTTTAGGCGAATTGAAAGATGAAATGGTTTTTGTAGGTGGCACGGTTGCTGAACTATACGCCGATAATCCTGCAGCTTCGGAAATCAGACCAACACTTGATGTCGATTGTGTAATTGAGATTAGTTCAAGGCTCCAATTTGCCCGAATGGAAGAAAATCTAAGAGCCAAAGGCTTTAAAAACGACACATCAAAAGGTGCGCCTATTTGCAGATGGATTTACAAAGATATTAAAGTTGATGTTATGCCAACCGATTCAAATGTCCTTGGATTTAGTAACCGGTGGTACGAGGAAGGAATTGAGATTAAAATACAAAAAACACTTCCCGATGGAACTATTGTTTTTGTTTTTCCACCAGAATATTATTTGGCTGCGAAATTTGAGGCACACAATTCCAGAGGAGGAAACGACTTACGTCAAAGCCACGATTTTGAGGACATTATTTACATTTTGGATAATTGCTCTGACATAATGAATAATATCAGTGCTTCAAATCCAAGTGTCAAAGAATATTTAAAGAGTGAATGCCAGAAACTTTTGGAAAATCCAAACATTACAGAAGGAATTGAGACTGCTTTACCTTATGGCTCAGGAGAAGAAAGCGGCGATATATTAGGTATGTTAATTCGTGAAATTGCTGAAATCGAATAATGGATAAAGGTAACAAAACATATAAATTGCCAGATGGGTGGATTGAAGTTGAAATTAAAGATATTTCTTTGAAGATAAATTATGGTTATACAGCAAAATCAATTTCAAATAATACTGGCACTAAGCTTCTTCGTATAACTGACATCCAAGATAATCATGTCGATTGGAATGCAGTTCCATATTGCGAAATTGATGAACTTGACAAACCTAAATTCATTTTAAAGAGTGGAGATATTGTATTTGCACGAACAGGGGCTACAGTTGGAAAAAGTTTTTTAATCAGTGATAACTTTCCTGATGCAATTTTTGCCTCATACTTGATTCGGATTCAATTATCAAAGCACGTTGATCCCAAATATGTTTATTACTATTTTCAATCTGGAAGTTACTGGAAACAAATTGGAATAAAAGCACTTGGTGTGGGGCAACCTCATGTAAATGCAAATTCACTATCAAGATTAAAACTTCCATTACCTTCAAAAATTCATCAGAAAAATATTGTTTCTAAAATCGAAACGCTCTTTAGTGAACTTGACCAAGCGGAAAAAGGATTACAAAAGGCAAAGTATCAATTGGAGATTTATAGAAAAACTTTATTAAAAAGTGCTTTTGAAGGTAAGTTGACAAATCCAAATATTGAAACAGGTGTTTTACCTGACGAATGGGTACTATCAAAACTTGGTAATAATGGAAGACTTATATCTGGTCAGCATATTTTAAAGAATGAATATAATCTCAACAAGAATGGAATCCCATATTTTACAGGTCCATCAGATTTTGGAGTGAATTACCCTAAAATCAGTAAATGGACAACAAAGCCCAAAGTTATTGTTACAAAAGACGATATCTTAATTACGGTTAAAGGTTCAGGACTAGGGAAACTCAATGTTGTTCAAGAAAAATCAACGATTGGAAGGCAGTTAATGGCATACGATTTTACATCAGGCTCAAAGTTATACATGTTTTATTTCTTGTTGTTTCAATCGCAAAATATAAAAGCATTAGGAATAGGTTCTGCAATACCTGGCATTGACAGAGAAAGCATATTAGGTATTGCCTGCCCAATACCACCACCAAAAGAACAAAAACAAATTGTTGAAATACTTGAATCTCGATTTACTCTAATTGAGAATCTTGAAAAGTCAATAAATAAGAGCTTAAATGATGTCATGCTACTTAAGTATTCGGTATTGAAAAAGGCATTTGAGGGAAAGATGGTAAGTCAATATTCAAATGATGAATCAGCAGAATTATTATTGCAGAAGATTAAGAAAGAGAAAGATGAATATTTAATAGTTCAAAAAGTAATAGATAAGCTTATACCAAAAAAGAAGAGACAAATGGAAACAAAGAAAACTGTTCTTGAAATTCTTAGCAAATCTAAAGAACCCATTTCAACTCAGGAACTTTGGACAAATTCAATTCATGAGGGAGATATTGAAAGTTTTTACAGTGAGATAAAAGAAATCTATAGCAAGCTTACTGAAGTTAAAGAAGATACTGAATCTCTCTTATCTCTAAAAAAATGAAAATAGATAGTGTTCATATAAAAGGAAGATTTAAAAATCTTGAAAACTTCAGGTTTGATTTTGGTACAAAATCAATGGAGACAGTATTACTAGGCTTAAATGCAACTGGTAAGTCAAACTTCATGGAAGCCATTGTAATAATCTTTAGAGATTTGGATTTGGAAAGAAACCCTTTAGTTCAGAAAAAAGCCGAAAGCTTTGAATACACAATCAAATATAATTGCAGAAACAGGGATATTGAGGTAGAATATACTTCTAAAGGAGGATATAAATTTATCGTAGACGGGGAAAAGCTTCGTTCAAAATCTCATTTCTTCAATAATAAGAATGAATATCTTCCAAGTCATGTATTTGTATATTATTCTGGTTTAAGTGAGAGATTAAAAGCATTATACTCTGACCATAAACTTTTACAGTTTAAGAAAATGATGACTCATGGCTTGAAATATGAGGATTTTAATGATATGCCTCGAATATTTCTAGTTGAACCTATTCATGCAAGTCTAGCATTAATTGCGTTTTATTTATTTCCAGAAAGAGAAGCTGAAACTATAGAATTCCTAAAGAATGAATTGAATATAATTAATTTTGGTTCAGCTCTTTTCATGTTGAAACAGCCCAATTGGTCAAAAGCCAGAAAAGGAGAAGACCGATTTTGGAATACTGACGGTCTTGTGCGGAGGTTTATTGATGATTTGTGGAATTTTTCAACAGCTCCAATGTTTTACAAGGAAACAGTGAAAGGTTCTTTAAATAAAAGGGAAACTCTAAATAGACTGTTCCTGTTCATAAAAGATAAAGAGACATTCGACTCTTTGGTTGACATGAAAATGTATAAAAGTAAAATCCCATTATTTAATGCTTTATGTAGTTTGCATTATTCCGAATTAGTAGAAGACCAAGATGTTCGAATAAAAGTTGTTAAGGAAAACATAAAAGGTGAACTTGCAATGGGTGAGTTGAGTGAAGGAGAGAAGCAATTGATTACAGTTCTTGGTCTTCTGAAATTCACAAAAGATGATGAAGCACTTATCTTATTAGATGAACCGGATACTCATTTAAATCCAATGTGGAAATGGAAATATCTTGAGTTCTTGGATAGTGTAGTTCATAATTCAAAAAGAACACAAATCGTTTTTTGTTCTCATGACCCACTTGTGATTGGAGGTATGGAAAAAGAACAAGTAAGAGTGTTTAAAAGAGACGAAAAATATAAAACAGAAGTAATTGAACCTGATGTTAGTCCTAAAGGTTTGGGGGTTGCTGGTATCTTAACTAGTGAATTGTTTGGGATGCCAACAATTTTAGATAAAAACACACAAGAAAAGCTTAACAGAAAAAGATACCTGCAAGGTCGACTAATGCGAGACGAACTTGATGCAAATGAGTATAATGAATATCAAAAATTAAAGGTTGAATTAGAGGAGTTTGGCTTTTACGAAGAAGTAGAAGACCAATTTTTCAAACTTTTCTTAGCTGAAATGTCAAAAAATGAGTTAATGCAGAAAGTAGAATATTCAAATGATGAAAAAATATTGTTAAAAGAAGAAAGTAAAAAAGCTGTTGAACGAGTTTTGCAAAGAATAAAAGCACAGAAGTAATGAGATTTATTCAAATAGATAGACTCCCAGAAGTTTACGACAATATAAAAGGTGAAGGTGCTTTTGAAAGCTGGCTTGAGCAAGCAGAAAAGCATTCAAATGCAATTAAAGGTTTGTCAAAACCAGAAAGAGCTGTTTATTGGAGTAAAAATAATTATTGGAGGGAGCTTTATCCTGCATTGTCAAAATTAAGTGGTAATAAATGTTGGTATTCTGAAGCACCTGAAAGTTCAAGTGAATGGGAAATTGAACACTATCGACCAAAATCAAAGTCAAAGAATGATAATAAAATAGTTATTCGAGATGACGGGTATTGGTGGTTATCATATCATTGGAAAAATTATCGATTGGCTGGTTCATTAGTCAATAAGCTTAGGAAAGACAGATTTGCTGAGGGTGAAGAGGTTTATGGGAAAGGAGACTTTTTTCCATTAGAAGATAACTCCCCAATTGCTGAACCTGAGGATTTGTATTGTACCTGTGAAAGACCTTTACTGTTAGACCCGATAAAACCGCGAGATTGTTCGTTGATTTCGTTTGATAAAAATGGAGAGGTGTATCCAACTTATACAAAAGAAGAAAATATTATGAGATATAGAAAAGGTTCTGTTTCCATAAAACATTATGGCTTAGTTCAAACACCTTTAAAAAGAGGGCGAAAAGGTGTGTGGGATAAATGTGATAACATTGTTTCTTTTGCGAATAATTATCTCAGAACCTACTTTGACGATGAAATCAAACGCGAAGAAACAATAGATGAATGTTATTCTAAACTGGCAGAACTATCTTCAATAACACAACCGTTTTCAATGGTCGTAAAAAGCTTTATAAAAATAAAATCAAAAGAAAAAAACCATGAATGGCTAGAAGATGCAATTATGGTTTTACAATAGATACAAATTATGGCAACAAATATATTAGTAGCAAAAATATGGTCATTTTGTGACACTTTAAGAGATGATGGTTTAGGATATGGCGATTATTTGGAACAGTTAACTTTTTTGCTATTCCTAAAAATGGCAGATGAGAATATGAGCCAATATAATATTCCATCTGGTTGTGACTGGCAAACTTTGAAAACAAAAAAACCATTGATTGAAAACTATGAAAGAGTTTTAAAAGAGCTTTCTACTTCTGGAGGAATGCTTGAAAAAATATTTGCCGGTGCTCAAAACAAAATCCATGATTCAGTAAAACTCAAGAAATTAATCAATCTTATTGATGAAGAAAATTGGACATCAAAAGAAACTGATATCAAAGGAGAAATTTACGAGTCGTTATTGCAAAAGAATGCTGAAAACAGTGGTGCTGGTCAATATTTCACTCCAAGACCGGTCATTTCTGCAATGGTAGAATGTATTCAACCTAAACCGAAGGAAACCATTGCAGACCCTGCTTGTGGAACCGGTGGTTTTTTTCTAGGAGCGGTGAATTACTTAAATCAAAAAAGTTTAACATCCTCCGAAGCAAACTTCTTAAAGTTTGATACTTTTCACGGCTGGGAAATTGAAAAATCTACGGCACGTTTATGCTTAATGAATTTGTTTCTTCATGGAATTGGCGACCTGATAAAAACGCCCGACATTGAGGTTACTGACAGTTTAAAAAGAGGGAAAGAAGGCAAAGTTAAAGATTCAGAAAAAGTAAATATTATTCTTGCCAATCCTCCCTTTGGAATCAGCAGTAGCGATATTCCCACGGTTGATAAAAAACAATCTGAGAAAGATGGATACTTTCTTCGTGAAGACTTTTGGGTTACAACAAGTAATAAACAATTAGCATTTTTGCAGCATATTGTAACTATGCTTAACGCAAATGGACGTGCAGCCGTTGTACTTCCGGACAATGTTTTATTTGAAGGTGGTGCAGGCGAAACAATCCGCAAAAAACTTTTGGAAGAAACAGATTTGCATACAATTTTAAGACTTCCAACAGGAATATTCTATGCACAAGGAGTAAAAGCAAATGTTTTGTTTTTTGAAAGAAACACAGAACAGAAAACGCCTGCAACAAAAGAAGTTTGGTATTATGATTATCGGACAAATGTTAGACATACACCAAAGAAGAATCCGCTTCGGGTTGAACATCTGAAAGAGTTTGTAGAATGTTATCAAGCTTATGATAGGACTAAACGTAAGGAAACCTGGAGTGACAAAAATGAAGATGGTCGTTGGCGAAAATACGATTACAAAGATTTAATTGCCAGAGACAAAACTAATCTTGATATTTTCTGGCTTAAAGATGATAAGTTAATTGATTTAGAAAATCTCCCTGAACCAGAAATATTATTAGACGAGATTATTGATAATATTGAAAGTGCATTAGCAAGTTTTAAAACTATAAAGGAAAATATGGATTAAGCCAACCCACAGTCGTTAGCACATTTGCAAGTCCACACGAGCCAACGGTCAAACCAAAGGCTTGCAAAAGAGCTTCCGCCTTTCAATCCCAAGAAACAGCCTTTCAGGGCGGTTTTAGGACTGCCACGATCAAAAAGACAGAATAAATTTATGCTTCGTGGGTAGGTTGGTGCAGGTTGAGAATGACAAGAAAATAAAAGCTAAATAAATGACATACAGTCGGATATGAATGAACACCAGTCACCAATAAATAGGACTCTGAACGGTCTGTTCCGACAAGTCGGAAACCCAGCGATGAGTTCCCGAAACTTCTGGGATTGAACTACATCCACCCAGAGCCAGAAGGTGTTATGCACATATTGACGGTTTTTGGTGTTTTTTGCCATATATTTGAACAGAGGTTCTTTGAAGAATAGCAGGTTTTTGGACTTTCTATTGTCTTTTGCAAGGTTGGTCTAGTATTCAAAAGAGCGGTTTTGGGTATTTTTGGTTTAGGAGCGGGAATACCTGAACAGCTCACAACGAGCCCACTGACCATCTGTTTCTAGACAGGAAAAGAAAACCCGGATTTGCAAAGCCTGTTTAAAAACAAATCGATAAATTTGCCCTGACTACCGATGATTTACAAATTAGTAAATTGTAAATTACACGAATACAATTAGTTATGGAAACGTTAGTCAGAATTCACCCTACTTTACAAAAGTTGATTTCGGAAGCTAACGTTTAGTGGAAATAGAACATAAATTTCGAATAGATCAATGAGATGTAAATAATTGAAGATCAGTATTTAACAAAAACGTTAGTCAGGATTTTAAAATACGACACAACGACAATGATAAATCAACTATTAAAAGGACTTGTTGACCTAATTTACGGGACAAGACGAGTAAGGCGAAAGTTTGAACTTAACAATCCGAACGAAAGGGTTTTGGCGGCAGACGCAAGTAAAGGTATAGTGACGACTACAAATCAAGACATTCAGCGTGGACTCGATTGGGTTACTTCACAACGAGCAGTTGTTTTACTGACAGACAAAAAACTTGTTTGTGGTAAGTGGACAATTCCTCTTGACACCATTGCGACTGCTCAATTAATAAAAATCAATTCGCTTTTTGGTGGTGGACAAGTTTTAAAAGTTCAAACAACTGACGACAAAAACTATCAATTCGGAATGCAACTAAATTCAGAATGGTCGAATCAACAACAACTTCCATTGACACTTGAAAAAGGACAAGTAAAACATTCCGCGTTTAGTATTATCGTTAGACTTATTGCAGTTGGATATTTGATTTATTGGCTTTACGAACATTTCATAGCAAATTAAAACAACTATGTGGACAGACAACTCATTGACGACCGAAAGAAAAACGCCCTATAACACGGGTTTGGCAAAAGTGGCGGTTCAGTGCTCCGCAGACACATTTGTGGTTAATCAAAGTTTGGTTCTCCGCATCAACATTTATGGTATAAGTTCCGCCCATCGCAAATCTGCAAAACGTCCGTTTGGGCCAAAGTGAGAAAAATCACAACCCAAAAATAGTTTCTATATAATGAAACATTACTGTATCTTTGCACTATCAAGAATTAAATGAATGGACAAGCTTTTTGAAATTGTTTTTTTAGATGAAACTTTTGAATTTCTCAGCAGTCTTGAAAAGAAACACTACGAAAAAATCCTTTTTAATATTCGTAAAGCGCAGACAAGACATGATCCTGAACTTTTCAAAAAACTGAAAGATGAAATCTGGGAGTTCAAAGCACTTCATCAAGGGCTGCAATACAGATTGTTAGCATTTTGGGACAAGACAGATTCTGAGAATACACTTGTTGTTTCAACACATGGAATAGTCAAGAAAACCAGTAAAACACCTGACAGCGAAATCCAAAAAGCAAAGCAAGTTCGTTCACGATATTTTGAAGATAAAGAAATCATTAAAAAGAAAAGAAAATGAAAACTCATACATTAGACGAAGTTCAAGACAAACTTATCGGGAAAATTGGCACTCCAAACCGAGACAGATTTGAATATGAATTGCAAATGGACTTGATTGGGCAAGCTATAAAACAGACCAGACAAGAGCGAAAATTAACCCAGGCGGAGCTAGGAAAACTTATTGGCGTTCAAAAAGCACAAATTTCAAGAATTGAAAATAATGCCAGTAACGTAACAATAGAGACGCTTATGAGAGTATTCAACGCTTTACAGGCGAAAGTTATGTTAAGTGTTGAATTACCTCATTTCAAAATCAGTCTTGGACAATAAGTACGGCCCACAACACTAAGCCGAAAAGCCCTAATAAATGAACCTTTTTACTGCTGAGGTGTAATGGCTTTTTGGTCTGTACGTTGTTCAGCGAAACCCATAGAGACTAACTCCGATTGCTTAATTCGCATTTTCCAATGATCTGTATTATCGGCACAAATCTCTAAATGTCATTTAGTATTAAGGTTGAAAACAGTAACGACAGGCAGATGATCGGAATAGTAAAAGTCATCAGTATTCGGCAGGAATACTTCATAACTATGGGGTTGCAATGTTTGCGTGTGAAAAATATAGTCAATGAGTGAATCATTGGACGGATCATCATCAAAACCAGTAAAAGTATTCTGCTCGTACATCTTGCTTCCAAAGGCAATTTTGCGCGAATCAAACAACAAAGAAGGTGGATTGCTCATCATTTTGTAGGCTTCATTATCCGGTTTAACATTCAAGTCTCCTGTTAATATTGTTGTTTGCCCGATTGTAAGCTCATTTATTTTCCGAAGGATAAGTAAAGCGCTGTTTTTGCGTGCTTCTTCACCAATATGGTCGAAATGCGTGTTGAAAAACCAAAGTGTATCTCCTGAATTTTTATCAAACAACTGCACCCAGCTCACTATTCTTTCATAAGCTGCATCCCATCCTTTCGAACCTGCAGTTTCAGGCTCCTCAGAGAGCCAGAAATTTCCTCCCTGCAAAAAATCAAAGCGCTCAGTTTTGAAAAATACCGGCGAATATTCTCCCGCCATTTTTCCATCAGTTCTTCCAACACCAAACCAACTGTATTCAGTCAGATGATCAGCGGTATAAGTCAGTTGGTTATGAAGCAACTCCTGAAAGCCAAGTAAATCGGCTTTTTGCTCTTTCACGAAGGCGACAAATTTTTCTTTTCTGAAATCCCATGCAAACTTGCCGTCATGCGGTGTGTCGAGACGGATGTTCCAACTCATCACTTTTAGTGTTTCCTGGGCCTGAATATTTCCATAAAATGCAAGTTGAATTATTGATGTAAAGGCAATGAAAACAATCACCTTATGCTTAATAGTTACATCCATATTTTTAAGTTTTGATAACCGAAATTTAGCGCTTTGGCTTATTGAATGCCAAAGATAGTATTTGGCAAGCGTTTCTTTGGATTTTAGTCTGAAAGTTTGCATTAGGATTGTTTTTGTATGGATATTGGAGAAGATTTGTTTAGATTATTGTACTTTTATGCCACTTTTTGAACCCATAAATCTCCATTATCATGAAAAAATTATCTGCAGTTTCCCTTTTGGCACTCTTTGTTTACTTCGGCTGCACAGGCAGTCAACATCCTCCGATTGAAGTGCCAAATATTGAGAGTACCCATAAAATCAGGGTTGAAGTACTTGCCGAAGGTCTAGAAAATCCATGGAGTATGGCCTTTTTGCCGGATGGCAGAATTTTATTGGCCGAAAGACCCGGAAAACTCAGGATTTTTGAAAACGGTCAACTTTCAAAGGAATCTGTTTCAGGCTTGCCTGTTATATGGGCGCATGGACAGGGTGGGCTTCTCGATGTTGTTTTACACCCTGATTATGAAAATAATGGCTGGATTTATCTTGCCTATTCCACCAATGAAGGCGCCATTGGAAGTACGGCTATCGCAAGGGCAAAGCTTGAAGGAAATAATCTTGTTCAACTGGAGGAGCTTTTCAGAGGAGACCCTTTCACTGAATTGCAATACCATTTTGGCTGCCGCATTGTTTTTGAAAATGAAAACGCTTTTTATTTCACGATTGGAGATCGCGGTGTGATGAACAATGCGCAAACCCTGGCAAACCACAATGGAAAAGTAATGCGTCTTCATGCTGATGGTAGCATACCAGCCGACAACCCTTATGTTGGTGTGGAAGGAGCAAAAGCTGAAATCTGGAACTACGGTCACCGCAACATTCAGGGCATGGCACTTCATCCTGTGACAAAGGAATTGTGGACACACGAACACGGCCCAAAAGGGGGTGATGAGATCAACATCGAGCAAAAAGGCGCAAATTATGGCTGGCCAAAAGCTACTTTCGGAATCAACTATAATGGCACCATCATTACCACCGACACTACCTTACCCGGCATCACCGATCCAATCCATTACTGGGTTCCGTCGATTGCACCTTGCGGCATGGATTTCGTCACAAGCGATATTTATCCAAACTGGAAAAACAATCTTTTGGTTGGTGCTTTGGCAGGAAGACAAATACAACGATTGGTCTTTGATGGAAGCAAAGTAGTTTATACCGAGAAACTTCTGGAAGAATTTGCCCGATTCCGCGATATAAGACAAGGCCCGGATGGCTATATTTATGCGTTAACTGAAGGCCCGGGCTTGTTTTTTAAACTTGTTCCTGAGAAGTAAAATCATTTTGCAGAGACTGCTATTTGCTTCGGATAAGGCCGGCTCCAAGCGCGACAAGGGAAACTGTCAACACCAGAATTCCTAAATATAAAATTGCTATAAATGAATTGGGCTGGATCAATCCGGGTCCGCCGGCAGCAGCAAAAAAGCCGCCGCTCACCAGAATGGATGCCGCTGGAAATCCGCTTCTTACGATCCATTTCCAGCTATTGGTCAGTTTTGCATGATCTGTCATAAACTGCGCTATCAAGGCAAGAATTACCAATACGCCTGCATGACCATGGCCGGCTCTGAACATCGATTTTTGAAATTCTGTGAGCTCCATTTCAGGGTAGCTGCCCGACAGAAGTCCGAGCAGAAAGTTGCCGCCAAACATGATTGTTGGTATAGAGAGCAGGATAATACCACTCATTAATTTTGATTCTTTGGTCATTTGTGTTTGAGCTTTTAATAGAGGTTAAAAATCTGATAATTATAGTTTAACAAGCATCCATTCTTGATATCGATGAGTTTTTCCTCATTTATTTACCTGAAGAATGAACCCGGAGCCGTGTACATTTTTTATCTTAATATCAGGATCTTCTTTGAGATATTTTCGTAGACGTGCTATAAAAACATCCATGCTTCTGCTTATAAAATAATCACTTTCTCCCCAGATTGTTTGTTGTGCAATTTCGCGTGACAACAGCTTGTTTTCGTTTTCGCACAGCAGCTTCAGCAGTCCTGCTTCTTTTCGGGTGAGGCTGTATTTTGCGTTCTCTGAAGAAATTTCAAGATTGGGGACGTCAAAAACAAGCTTGCCAATGTTGAAAATCTTTTGCTCTCCGGCATGTATTTGAGGATACCTCACGACGCATCTCCGAAGAATGGCTTTGATGCGTAAATTGAGTTCATCCGTACTAAATGGTTTTGTGATATAATCGTCGCAACCATGCAAAAAACCCTTCAACCGGTCTTCTTTTAATGATTTTGCTGTCAGAAAAATGATCGGGATATTTTTTTTAATTTGTCTCAGGGCTGTGGCCAGAGCAAAACCATCCATTTTTGGAAGCATCACATCAAGGATGCACAAGTCAAATTCTTGTTCTTTGAAGCGCGCTAAACCTTCTTCTCCATCGCCTCCAAGAATAGTTTTGTATTGCATCAGCTCAAGGTAATCCTGCAAAACCATGCTTAAACCAGGATCGTCTTCCACGAGCAGGATTTTAAAATCTTCAGGAGTCAATGTGTTCATGCTTTTCATTTTTTAATTCATTTTTAAAAGGTAAAAAAACTTCAAATGTGGAACCTTTGTTGGGCTCGCTTTGAAGTGTGATTTTACCGCCATGCATTTCTACAATTTTTTTCACATAGAAAAGGCCTATGCCAAAGCCTTTTACATTATGAACATCACCGGTGTGAACCCGAAAAAGGTTTTTAAAAACCAATTTCTGGTTTTCCTTTTCAATGCCAATCCCTTTGTCGGAAATGCTTATTGCAATGCCATCTTTGCGCAAATTTGTATTGATTGAAATTTCCGGAGGATTTGCAGAATATTTGATTGCGTTTTCTATCAGATTGGCAAAAACATTTGTCATGTGCATTCTGTCAACATACACTTCAATTGGGTCAGCATTAAAATGTGTTTCTATCTTGCCGGAAAGCTCTTTTATGGGCAACTCGAAGTTGCCAACGATTTTGTTTAGTAAACGATGGATGTCCGATTTTTTCAAATTAAGTCTGATTGCTCCGTTTTCCAGTGTAGCACTTTGAAGCACCTGTTCAGCTTGTTGCTGAAGTCTTTTGTTTTCGTTTAGAATCACTAAAGCGTATTTTTTTATACGATCTTCAGAACGGTAAACATTTTCTTTGAGCAGCATCTCAGCAGCAATGGAGATAGTAGAGATCGGCGTTTTGAATTCATGGGTCATATTGTTGATGAAATCGCTTTTCATTTCAGACAATTTCTTTTGTCTGAACACTGTAAATATGGTGTACCAGAAACTCAAAATTACCGTCAGTAAAAAGATCGCAGAAAGCAACATCCAGCCTGAAAGCTGTTTCAGCACTGTCGATTTTTGATTTGGAAAGTACAATGATAAATAATAGCTTCCCGGCTTAAAAAGTGCCTCCACACTTTGCTGATGTTCAGAAAAATGGATCTCACTTGCAAAATCTTTCGAATTTCCAATGACTATTTTATTGTTTGCTTTATTGTAAACAGCATATTCATAGCCTTTCATAATTTTCATGCATCCAAGTTCTACCCGGAGTAAAGAGTCGAGCAGACGTGGCGGAATAGCTTCAGTTATATCTGTTTTGCCAATATTGCACGGCAAGTCGTCTGCAAGTCTTTTTATTGTAATGTCAGTATTCAGCTCAAGTATTCTGTTCAAAACAGACTTCATTGCGATACTCACGCTTCGGCTGAACTGCTCCTCCTTCAGCTGAACTGCATTCTGAACCCAGTATACCTGCATCACAACAACGCCAATCATTGAAAGCAATGCAACAGCTACCAGTATATTAAATTTTTGCAGGTTCATAAAAAACTGAATTCAAGACAAATGTAGTCAAATGATTTTTTGTGTGTCAGTATTTGACTTTTTTTAAGAACCAATGTCATCACAGAAATAGTTCTGCTGATTCAGTTATTTGCTGTTATTTTTTCAAACATGCTTTCAATCAGATATTTAGCAGGAATTTTATTATTTACCCAACACGGGCTCACTTTTTATCTATCTTTGCAGCTGTTTCCGGCAAAGTTTTTGCTGGATTCAAAACATCGGGGCTGACTGGTTTTGACAGCAAGATGAATGGTTATGTAAGCATGCCGAGCCTTGCGATGACGCTCGTAAATCTTGATCGCGAACAACAATTGGCGAAAACAATTTTGCTCTTGCAGCCTAATCTAATCAAATTAGATTAAGCTTATCCAGACACAAGGTGTCCGGACGAGACATCCCGCAGGTGGAAATGCCTGATACCGGCCTGATCACGGGGTGCTAATCAAATTCGGGATAGCTTTGGCGGAACTTCGACACCAAAGCGAAATTCAGAAGATAAGACAGGGTTTAGGATGGCTGTTTCCTTGCACTGTACGAAAACCAATAACAGCATAAGCATGTAGAAAGCTTAGGTATTCCTTGTTTGGACCAGGGTTCGACTCCCTGCAGCTCCACAAAAAAGCAGCCATTGTGCTGCTTTTTTTTGTTTCAAATCATTGCTTTTTGTTTTATTTAAGGTTTTAACATTAGAGCAGAAATTTCTGAGATTACTTTCTTTTGGAAGCCTTGATGAAACAATTTCAAAGCAATGTATTTTGCGAATTTCTTTAATTCCAGGTGTTTCTGAACTAAGACCAAACATGCAGAGTTTATTTATTTGGCTGTCCTCCATCAATTCATGAAATTGTCAGCCTCGGTTTAATAAAGAATTAGTACTTTTGTACTACCACCTTTTGAGATGTTATAAGCATACATGAAATGCTTAAAGTAAACATAGTTAACAAGTTTTTATAAAATTTATCAAATGGCATTGTCATCCAAAAAATCATTCAGGACTTCTATTATTGTCATACTGACGGTGGTTCTTCTTGGAATTATTTTCTATCCCAAGCTAAAACCATGGCTTCTTTCCGGCTCAAAAAATAAGGTTCCAGCACCAACCCAGACTTCAAGAAGTGGAGGACAGCCCTTGTATGCCAGCGGATATGTTATTGTTCCGGGTAACATGAACGAAATGATTTATAGCACCGGCTCATTGATTCCAGACGAAGAAGTTGAACTTGCTTTCGAAACAGCGGGAAAGGTGGTTGAAATATTTTTTAATGAGGGAAGTCGCGTCAAAAAGGGTGAGTTGATGGCAAAAATCAATGACAGACCACTTCAGGCTCAGCTTTTAAAGCTTCAGGCTCAACTCAAACTTAGTATGGAACGTGAGTTTCGTCAACGGCAATTGCTTAGCAGTGATGCCATCAGCCGTGAAAGTTATGATCAGGCTTTAACAGAATTACAATCTTTAGAAGCTGATATTCTGCTCAGCAAAGCACGCATTTCTGAAACTGAATTAAGAGCCCCTTTTGATGGTGTTGTTGGCTTGAGGATGATCAGCGAAGGTGCATTTGCAACCACGCAAACCAAAATCGTTCAACTCGTCAAAATAAGTCCTTTGAAACTTGAGTTTTCTGTTCCTGAAAGGTATGCGGGCGAAATTTTACCTGGTTTTCCGGTAACTTTTGTTGTTGACGGCATTCATAAAACGTTTAATGCCAAGGTGTATGCTGTTGCACCAAAGGTAGATGTCAATACACGCACAATTATCGTCAGGGCTCTTTATCCAAACCTCAACGAAGAATTGAAGCCGGGTCGTTTTGCAAGTGTGAGAGCATTGCTTTCGCAAATCGAAAACGCGATCTCAGTGCCAACACAGGCAATTATTCCTGAAATGGACGGTGAAAAGGTTTTTGTTTACAGAAATGGTAAGGCAGAAGAAGTCAGAGTTACGCTCGGGCTGCGCACTGAATCGCATGTACAGATCAGATCAGGCCTCAATTTTGGCGACACATTGCTTACGTCTGCGATTTTGCAGCTTAGGCATCAGACACCTGTTCAGCTTGATACTATAGTTACCAATAAACAAGTAAATTCTGAACTATGAGTTTGTCATCCATTAGCATAAAACGGCCTGTTCTGGCCACAGTCTTTTCATTGGTTATTCTTCTTTTTGGCTTGATTGGCATGACATATCTCGGCGTCAGAGAGTTTCCAAGCGTCGACCCACCCATAATTTCTGTCCGGACTTCTTATCCCGGCGCAAACTCTGACGTGATTGAAACGCAGATTACAGAACCTTTGGAGCAGTCAATCAATGGCATACCCGGTATTCGCACCCTTACGAGCAGCAGCAGACAAGGGAGCAGTAATATCACTGTTGAGTTTGAACTTTCGGTTGATATGGAAGCTGCCGCCAATGATGTGCGGGATAAAGTATCACAAGCACAACGTTTTCTGCCACGCGACTGCGATCCGCCAACAGTGTCAAAAGCCGATGCTGACGCAAGTCCTATTATGATGATTGCGGTGAAAAGCACGCAAAGGTCACTTCTGGAAATTTCAGAAATTGCTGAGCTAACTTTTAAAGAACAGTTGCAAACCATTTCGGGCGTAAGCGCTGTTATGATTTGGGGCGAAAAGCGTTATGCAATGCGCATCTGGCTTGATCCGGCAAAACTGGCAGGCTACCAAATGACACCACTTGATGTTAGAAATGCAATCCTAAGAGAAAATGTTGAGCTTCCGGCCGGAAGTATTGAGGGAACAAATACTGAACTTACGATCAGGGCTTTGGGGCTGATGACGACTCCACAGGAGTTCAACAGTCTCATTTTAAGGCAGACAGGCGATCAAATTGTTAGAGTTAGCGACATTGGAAGAGCAGAACTTGGGCCTGAAGATTTGCGCGGAATAATGAAGATGAATGGAATTCCTATGGTTGCTGCAGTAATAGTTCCTCAGCCCGGAGCCAATCATATTGATATTGTAGATGAAATTTACGCAAGATTAGAATACATAAAAAAGAACCTGCCTGACGATGTGCAGTATGATGTTGGTTTCGATAACACGCAATATATACGTTCATCAATCAAGGAAGTGCAGTCAACCATATACCTTGCATTTTTATTGGTTATAATTATCATTTTCGTCTTTCTGCGCGATTGGCGTACCACCATCATACCGATTCTGGTTATCCCAATTTCATTGGTAGGAGCCTTTTTTATCATGTACGTCGCCGGCTATACCATTAATGTTCTTACACTTCTTGCCATCGTTCTTTCCATTGGTCTTGTTGTTGATGATGCCATTGTGATGATGGAAAACATTTATGTCAAAATTGAGCAGGGAATGACCCCGCTTGAAGCAGGAATCAGTGGTTCGAATGAAATATTTTTTGCCATTATTTCAACAACAATCACACTTGTTGCAGTGTTTATTCCGATTGTTTTTCTGGAAGGAATGACCGGAAGACTATTCAGGGAATTTAGCATTGTGATTGCTGGCGCAGTAGCGATTTCCTCCTTTGTGGCCCTTACTTTTACGCCCATGTTATCAACTAAATTCTTGAAAACCAGACATAAAAGAAGCAAGGCGTATAATGCATCTGAAAAGTATTTTATTGCGTTGAACAATGCTTATCAAAAGTCACTTGATACATTTCTTGCAAAAAAATATATTGCTATAGCAATTCTAGGGTCAGCTTTTGTGTTGATTTATGTTCTTTATAAAAATATTCCTGCTGAAATGGCTCCACTTGAAGACAGATCTTCATTCAACGTAAATGTGTCCTCACAGGAAGGTTCCACTTATGAGTTTAACCAAACTTATATCACTGAGGTTGCGCAATTGATAGAAAAAATCATTCCGGACTATGATAAGATTACAGAAAGAGCTTGGGGTGGAGGTGGTTTTGTCCGCGTAACTTTGGTCGATCCTTCTGAAAGAGATGAAACACAACAAGAGATTGCGAATAGACTTTCGGCAGCGTTAAGAAAAATGACACGTTCAAGGGCTAATGTTATTCAGCAATCAACGTTTGGAGGTCGTCGGGCAGGTCTCCCAATTCAATATGTGCTGCAAGCGCCCACCATTGATAAACTTCGCGAAGTGCTCCCTGCATTTATGGCAGAAGTTCAGGATAACCCTACTTTCGTTATGGCCGATGTGAATTTGAAATTTACAAAGCCTGAGCTTCAGATTGTTATCAATCGCGATAAAGCCAATCTTTTAGGTGTTTCCACACAAAATATTGGACAGACTTTGCAGCTGGCATTGAGCGGACAGCGATTTGGCTATTTTATTATGAACGGCAAACAATACCAGATTTTAGGTGAACTTGCCCGCGAAGACAGAAATAAGCCACTGGATTTGAAGTCTTTGTATGTGAGAAATGATAAAGGCAATATGATTCAGCTTGATAATTTCATCATTTTGCAGGAGTCAACTGCACCTCCTCAACTTTATCGTTACAACCGTTTTGTTGCCGCTACAATTTCTTCAGGTCTGGCAGATGGAAAAACCATCAGTCAGGGTATTGAGGAGATGGACAAAATCGCAGAGAAGGTGCTTGACGATTCTTTCAGGACTGCACTTTCAGGCGATTCTAAAGATTTTATGGAGAGCTCTTCGAGCCTCATGTTTGCCTTTTTATTGGCAATCGTTTTGATTTTTTTAGTGCTTTCTGCACAGTTTGAAAGTTTCAAAGATCCTATCATCGTGATGATGACAGTTCCTCTGGCGATCACCGGAGCCTTGCTTTTTATGTGGTACTTTAACATCACGATGAATATTTTCAGCGAAATTGGCATTATCATGCTCATAGGCCTTGTTTCAAAAAACGGGATCCTGATTGTTGAATTTGCCAATCAGCGTAAAGAAGCAGGGATGAACAAACTCAACGCCATTCGCTATGCTTCTGCCGCAAGGTTCAGACCAATTCTGATGACAAGTTTGTCAACCGTACTTGGTGTTTTGCCACTTGCCCTTGGCTGGGGCGAAGGTGCTCAAAGCCGCGTGGCTATGGGGGTTGCCGTTGTTGGCGGACTAACACTTTCAACATTTCTTACCTTGTATGTAGTGCCAGCTATTTACCTTCTTATTTCAAGCGAATCAAAAAACATTACACATGAACAAAATTATCCTGTCGAAGTTTAAATTGCCGGTAGGAATCAGACTTATAGTTTTTCCGATTCTTTACTTCTATAGCCTTGCTCCTGTTTATTCTCAGGATTTATATGATTTGAGCCGCTGTATTCAGATCGGTTTAGATAATAATTTTGGATTACAGGCTGTAAGAAATCGTGAAGAAATTTCTGCAATTAATTATACGTATGGAAATGCCGGAATGTTGCCAAGTGTAACAGCAAACAACAGTTTTGGAGGTACAGTGAACGCTGTCAACCGAAATTTACGGGATGGGGGCGAAACATCTTCTACCGGAATCCATAATACTTCCGCTGCGGCTTCTGTCAATCTTGGGATGACTATTTTCAGGGGGTTTCAGGTGCAGAATACCTATCGAAAGCTTGGTCAGCTGAATGAATTAGAGGGTCTTAGCACGCAGATGGCGGTTGAAAATCTTGTTGGACGCATTGCCGCTGAGTATAATTATTACATCGAGCAGCTTACTTTATATAAGAATCTGGCATATGCAATCTCATTGTCACGTGAACGTGTCAGGATTGATGAACAGCGTTATTTACTGGGTGGTGCATCCAAACTGGAACTGCTGCAATCACTCGTTTATCTCAATGCGGATAGCTCAAGGTATTCGCGGCAGAGCGCAGTGCTCCGTTCTGCCCAGATAAGACTTAACGAATTAATGGCTTCGGAGGATCTGGGAAAGAATATTGTCCTAAAAGATACATTGATTCAAATCAATGAAAAGCTGACTTACGATGAGCTGCTTCGAAAAACCATTGTTTTTAATACAAGCTTGCAGATAGCGTCAAAAAATCAAATTATTTCAACACTTGATTATCAAATTATCAAATCCCGCTCTTATCCTTACCTTAATTTATCGACAGGTTACGGGTATAATTATAATGGATATAACATGGGTGATTATCTGAATCAACGTTCGCATGGAATGAATTATGGGCTTAGCCTTGGAATGGATTTATTTGATGGTTCAAACAGAAAGCGCGAAAAAAGTGTTGCACGCATTGGAATTGAAAACACGAACATTCAATTTAAAGAGGTTGAACAGGAAGTGAAAGCCGATCTGCTGACCATCTTCTTTGCCTACGAAAATAATATCAGGCTCCTCCGACTTGAAGAAAAGAATCTGGCTGTAGCTCGCGAAAACCTACAGATTGCCCTTGAGCGCTATAAACTTGGCAATCTGGCCGGACTTGAGCTCAGGGAAGTTCAAAAGAGTCTTCTTGATGCTGAAGAACGACTTATATCCATTAAATATCTGACAAAAATTGCTGAAATTTCTTTGATGCAAATCTCAGGAAGCATAATGGATTTTATGTAAGATGTTGTAAAATTGCATAAATAAATCTTTCGATCGTGCTGTTTTGATAGATCCAGTTGATAAAGATTGCCTGATTTACTAAATGATTGCATTGGCAGAATGCATTTGCTCGCAATTAATAACTCTTGATTCCTCATTTTTCAGGGTTCCACATTACATATAAATTCTTTCAGGTTGAATGCATTTGCATTCTTTTTCTGTTTTGCACAAAGTAATGCAACCTGGTGTGACGGCATGTCTTTTTATTAAATCCCCGCTAATTTTCTTGAATAATTAAAAAAAAGTGTAAAAGAAATCATTTCTTTTTGCACACATTCTCAATGAGCCTCCCCGCATAAAAACACCTCTGGCCTCAATATTTCACGAATTTATATATTTGTATGTATCAGAAAATCAGTATTTTAAAACACTACTGATGAAAAAATATACAGCTGTATATAAATTAAACAAAGTGTGTAATAAATTGTAAATCAACGTTATAAACAACAAGTGAGAAAAAAGTGTATAATAATTCAACAGTACGAAGTGTTTAAAAGTTAAACAAGTGTTAATATAAATAATTGAAAAACAACATGTTAAGTATCAAAAAATGAGTTTGGCATGGTTTTCGTCTATATAGAGACAAGAAAAAAAGAAATCAATGAAAACTCATCAAATAAAAATTACAGCCATGAAAACCCGGATCATTTTTATCAGCATCATGATGGCATTTAGTCTCACAATGTTTGGACAGTCAGAAAAGAACATTCGTTTATCAGCAGCTCCCGGACTGGAGCAGTTAGCATCTGACCTTGCCAATGATTACATCAGCATCAATCCAGAGATACAATTTACGCTGAATATTTCAGATGGAGTAAAACCTGTTGAAGGTTTAAACCTTGTTTATACCGATAACCTGAGAAAGCAATCCGAATCTTACGCCTGGCAGCTTTTAGTTGGTCGCGATGCGATCGTTCCTGTTATCAATACAGCCAACCCAAAATTTGGAATGTATATGGAGCAAGGTGTATCATTTCAAAAAATCACTGAAATGCTCACGGCTGAGAATTCTGTTTTGTGTTTTTCAAATGTAAAAGTACTTGATGGTCTATCAGAATATTTGAACATAGAGGCCATTCCTTTAACCAGGAAGCCATTTGATTCGAAGAATGATTTCTTTTCCAATCTAAAAAACAACAATGAAATAATCGGTTTCTGCATGCTTTCAGATATTCTTAATGCTGATCAAAGTTTTGTTGACGGATTTGCTTTATTGCCAATCGACAGAAATAACAACGGACGTATTGAATCTGCAGAAGATTTTTACGGTTCAGTAGAAACTTTTGCAAATGCATTATGGGTTGGCAGATATCCAAAGCAACTTGGAAGAAACATTCATGTTGTTTCTACCAAAAGTGAAATGAATGCAATGGAAACAAGCCTTGTTTCCTGGATGATGACTGAGGGACAAGATGTTTTATCAGCAAACGGTTTTGTAGCGCTCACTTCACACGAAAAACTTGCTGCAGTCAGAAATCTTAATGCACCTGAACTGAAAACTGTTTCCGAAGAAAACGATCAGGCATGGATCCTTCTTTTGATCATCACAATCGGCGGATTTATCTTATTTGGATTATTGCTTACATGGTTGTTTCGCGACAGAAGTCAAACTACAGAAATTGATGCTTTAACAGCAGATGGTGTTTTTAATCTTAGTTCAGTTGAAACTCCGAAAGGACTACTCTATGATAAATCTCATACATGGGCATTCATGGAAAACAACGGTAATGTTGCAGTAGGAATGGATGACTTTCTGCATCATGTAATTGGGTCTGTAAGTCGTATTAAAACACTTGCAAAAGGTGAAAAAGTAAATAAAGGTGAAGCCGTTGTAACAATCATTCAGGGTGGAAAGCAAATCACGCTCAATTCTCCGGTTTCAGGAACCATAGTTGCAATAAACAATCAACCAGTAGAAGGAAATTCTTTCGTTGAAAACTGGCTCTATAAAATTGAACCAACCAACTGGAAACGTGAAATTGATTTCATGTTGATGGCAGATCAATATACTGTTTGGTTGAAATCAGAATTTAACAGACTTAAGGATTTTATCGCAAGGGCATTACAAGCCAGTTCACCACAATATGCGCAAATAGTGCTTCAGGATGGTGGTGAATTAAGAGAAGGTTTTATGGCAGATCTCGAACCACAAGTGTGGGAAGATTTTCAGAATGAATTTTTGAATACATTATCGTAATCCTGTTTTTCTCAACAACTACCATCTCCCCAATATAAAAAATTAAAAGTATGTCCCTTAACAGAAGAACATTTTTCAAAGCCATGGGCGCTACTGCAGTAGCACTTTCGGTAGGAAAAGTAAGCACTGCATCAGAGGCCTTTTCAGACAATGGCACGGAACTCAATGGAATGCTGTATGATATGTCGCGTTGCGTTGGATGCTTCGGATGCGAGTACGACTGCGCCGAAGCACACGAAGCTGAAATGCCTGATATTCCAAGAAATCCGCCACCACGAAAACTAGATGAAACTTGTCGCACAGTTGTAAACAGACACGAAACTTCGATCGGAATGGTCGCTTTTAAAGATCAGTGCAGACATTGCAGCGAACCGGCCTGTACAGCAGCTTGCCTTACAATGGCCATGTATAAAACTCAGGAAGGCCCTGTTATCTGGCGTGAAGACAAATGCATGGGCTGCCGCTACTGCATGATTGCATGTCCTTTTGATATTCCAAAATTTGAATATAAGAGTACAAATCCTAAAGTTGTTAAATGTGATATGTGTGTTAATCGTCTTGCAGAAGGCGAAATTCCTGCCTGTTCATATTTTTGTCCTGAAGAAGCATTGACCTACGGAAAACGCAGCGACCTCATAAAGGAAGCCCGGACTAGAATCATTGAAAATCCTGATACTTATGTTGACTATATTTATGGTGAACATGAAGCTGGCGGAACCTCATGGATGTATCTTTCACCTGTTCCGTTTGAAGAACTTGGGTTTAACATGAAGATTCAAAAGAAATCATTTCCAGGACTAACAAAAGGCTTTATTTCAAGCATTGCTCCGGTAGATTTACTATTACCTACATTTTTACTGGGTGTTTATCAAGCAACAAAATCAACTTCTACCATTACTGAGGAGGACGAAATATGAACCAGACAGATACAATCCAATATCTCGACAATAAAGAGAATAAAACATGGCGGTTTTTAATCAGTGAACTTAAGCCAAAGACTAAAA
Source organism: Bacteroidales bacterium (assembly GCA_030683155.1). Taxonomy (GTDB): domain Bacteria; phylum Bacteroidota; class Bacteroidia; order Bacteroidales; family F082; genus JALNZU01. The sequence goes on along the minus strand of JAUXMV010000019.1, from coordinate 50,235 downwards.
TATTCACCGCCTTCAATATCATTACCCTCCCGATTATTCTTCTTGGATTAGGACTAATCGTATATCGCTTCAGGTTCGGACTCGAAGCAGTAACAAATCTTTCACAGGATGTGCCCTGGGGAATATGGAAGGCTTTTAATGTTGTCGTTGGTGTGGCCATGGCTGGTGGAGCCTATGTGCTTGTTTTCATGACCCATGTTTTACACATAAAACGTTATGAGCCTGTATTGAAAATTGCTGTATTGAACGGACTGCTGGCTTACGTATTTTATTCAGCAGCGCTCGTTCTTGAATTGGGTCGTCCACTTGACATTTTCAATGTTATCATTGGTAATGATTATGGTGTTAGTTCGATTTTGTTTTTGGTAGCCTGGCATTTTATGCTATACATTTTGTGTCTTTTCCTTGAGTTTTCACCATCTATTGCAGCATGGCTAAACGCAAGAAAAATGCATAAATTCCTTACCGGCATCACGCTTGTTGCAGTCGTTTTTGGCATCACCCTTTCAGTTTTGCATCAGGGTGGTATTGGCGCGCTATTCTTGCTTGCAAAAGGTAAGATTCACCCATTGTGGTACAATAATTATATGCCACTTATGTTCGTGATCCAAAGTGTATTTGGCGGTCTATCCCTTGTTGTTGTGGTTGTTGCCATAAGCTGGAAAATATTTGCTTTTCAACTCACAGAAAAAATGATTAAAGCAAAGGATGATATTCTTGTTGGTCTTGCCGGGATTTGCTCTGTTGGACTCTTTTCATATGTTTTTATGCATATCATCATTTTTGTGCATGAGAAATATTTCGCATACATGGGAACTGGCTGGGGCAATTGGTACCTGCTTGAAATGATTGGATTGGTTATTCTTCCAATGTTTCTGTTCATGTATAGCTATAAAACGAAAAATGCTACGATGGTTATAGTTTCATCAGTAATAACACTTATGGGCATTTTAATCAACCGTTTAAATGTATCTCTGATTGCCTATAATATTGATGCACCAGTGAGATATGTTCCTACATGGCAAGAGCTTACCGTTTCTCTGGCAATTATTTTGATTCAAATCTGGGTCTTCAGATGGATTATCCTTAGAATGCCTGTGTTGCGCAATGGACCAGACTGGGCAAAAGGTCATTAAAAAAGTCAACGCTATTTTAAAGATTACAAGCAGACATTTATTTAAAAAAGATTTATAAAAATTAACCTCAAAAAATAATAATATCATGGAAGCGTTTTATTACACCAACATCTTCGAAACCAAGGGTATAGAATACCTGGTTACAGTAGCTTTTTTTCTGTTGCTCGTCCCATTTTGGATCATACTCAACAAGAGATCAAAGATTTCTCAAAAATTTCATGAAGCACTAAGTGTTCTTAGCATCAAAAGGCTCAACATTCCATCCGGAGTTTATCACAGCCCGAACCATATGTGGATGTATATGTATAAATCTGGCATGGCTCGCTTTGGATTAGATGAACTCATGTTGCGCATTACTGGCCTTGTTTCAGTCGAACCAATGAAACAGGCTAGTGACAATGTTGTGAAAGGTGATCTGATTGCAATTATTCATCAGAAAGAAAAACAAATAAAGGTGTTCTCTCCTTTATCCGGAAGCATCAGAAAATTCAACAGTGAACTGAAAGATGATGCCTCAAAAATGATGGAAGATACCTATGGAAAGGGTTGGATGTATGAAATTAAGCCTAAAAGCTGGATTTCAGAAACAGCTGATTGTGTAATTGCTGAAGAAGCTATTAGCTGGACTTCATCCGAATTGGTTCGCTTTAAAGACTTTTTAATGTCATCACTCTGGAAGAACAGTGCAACTCAAATGGCACAAACACTTCAGGATGGTGGTGAATTGCGCGAACATCTTTTGACCGAACTACCGCAAGAGGTATGGAATGATTTTGAAAACGAATTTCTCGGAAGACCTTTTCAAAAAATTGAGGCATAAACCTCTTTGACGAACTGTTTTTTTTCCGATATTGCGGGATCAAAACAGGGTATTATGATAGTCTCATATTTTCAGACTGCTTTATGTGCTTTCATCTATCAGTTGCAAACTCTTGACTGGTGAAAGCACATAAGTATTTTAATTAGCGAAAAAAAACACAAAAATGAAAAGCTACAGTATTAAAGCAAAGCTTAGGGCTATCCTCACTGATAATAAGTTATATCCCAGATTTGTGCGCTTTCATTCATCAGTATACAGCAGGGTAGTTCTTATTATTGCGATGCTGTCTATTTTTTTGTTAGGGTCTTATATAATCATTTTTAAATCTGTCAATGAGAGGTTCTTAATGACCATGATTCATGAAAATGGAGGTAATATTGGTTCTATTGTTGAAGGAGCTCTTTATCATTCAATGCTTAGAAACGACAAAACAGAGCTGTATAATACCCTTGATATCATTAACAATCTTACAGGTATTGACGAAGTAAATCTTTATGATAATACTGATTATCTTGTTTATTCGTCTTACTCACCTACCTCTTCACACAACCACGATCCTGATTGTTCAAATTGTCATAATGATTTAAACTCACTTTTCCCCGGTGAGGAAAAATCTTATCGTATTATTGAACTTGAAAGCTCATGCAGTATGCATATGCTTGAAAATAGCCAACGTTATCTTCTTATCAGAAATCCTATTTTGAATGAGACCTCATGCTATACCGCCGATTGCCATGCACATGATAAGGAAGAGCGTGTTTTAGGCTCATTGATAATAAAAATGCCATTGGGTTCATTTGATAATGCTATCAAGGCATCTTCCACACGTTATTTTCTGATAGCAGTTTTGATAACATTTACACTTTCATTTATTTTAGTGCTTTTCACAAGGGTAAATATCAAAATACCTTTACATGCATTGGTTGATGCAAGTTTGGCTGTTGCTAAAGGTGATACAAATAAAAGGCTGAAAATAGTACCCAATCAACTTCAGGATATGCGCATGGTTTCGCTTGCATTCAACGAAATGCTTGATAAATTGCAAACAGCAAATCTTGAGCTTGAAAACTGGTCAAAACAGCTTGAATATAAGGTGCAAAAAAAATCAGAGGAGCTTGGAGCGGTTCAGAACGAACTAATTCAAATAGAGCGAATAGCCTCACTAGGTAAATTATCTGCCTCCGTTGCTCATGAGCTGAATAATCCTCTTTCAGGCATCCTTATTTATACCAAACTTGTGCATAAGCAATTGGCCAATCCTGAAATCGATGATGCTAAAAGGGATTCCATGCTGAAAAAACTGAAACTGATTGAAGGTGAAACAAAGCGGTGTGGCGATATTGTAAAAGGTTTGCTCGATTTTTCAAGAAAAGACGAAAATGATCACGAATCCTGCCATTTACATGAAATTTTAGCTGGCACCTATGAGCTAATGAAGCATCCGATGAAGATTGCCAACGTGGCTTTTAACACACACTTTCAGGCAACAAGCGATCTTATCAAATGCAGTCCTAATCAGATAAAGCAAGCTTGTCTGGCGATGATTGTAAATGCAAGTGAGGCCATTTCGCCCGGGGTTCAGGGCGAAATTCTGCTTAAAACATCAAACCCTACAGAAGACACTGTTCAGATAGAGATCATCGACAACGGGAAAGGTATTGCTAAAGAAAATCTTCCGCATATTTTTGAGCCTTTCTTTTCGACCAAGCATGAGGCAAGTGGCATTGGACTGGGTCTTGCTATTGTTCATGGAATCATCCAAAACCATAAAGGAAAAATAAATATTGAGTCTGAAGTTGGTCACGGAACAACTTTCGCTATTACTTTTAACCTTATTAAAAACAAAGAAGCCTAGACATGTCAAAGAAAATATCACTCCTTGTCGTTGATGATGAAGAATCAGTAAGAGATTCCCTGCATAACTGGTTTCTCGAGGACGGCTATAACGTTGCATGTGCTGAAAGCGCAAAAGAAGCACTGGCACTGCTTGAAAATGAAAGTTTTGATATCATTCTGACAGATATCAAAATGCCAGGCATGGACGGATTGGAAATGCTAAAACGTATTAAAACACTAAAACCTGATGCCGTTGTCATCGTTATGACAGCTTTTGCGACAGTCGATACTGCCGTTCAAGCACTCAAAGACGGAGCATTTGATTATGTAACAAAACCTTTTGACCCAGATGACCTCTCGCACCTGATTCGAAATGCTTCCAAGCAAATAACTCTGGCTTCAGAAAACGAACGACTGCGCGATCGCGTTGTCACACTCGAAAATGTAGAAGATATCATTGGCGATAGTGAAGCCATGCGAAATTTGCTGAAAGAGGTTGAAAGTGTTGCACAGTCAAGCGCCTCTGTCATTATCAATGGCGAAAGTGGTACGGGTAAAGAATTGATAGCTAGAGCAATACACGCAAATTCTTCGCGAAGATTTTTTCCTATGGTGAGCGTACATTGCGGCGCATTAAGCGAAAGTTTGCTCGAAAGCGAATTGTTTGGTCACGAAAAAGGTGCATTCACAGGAGCTGTTTACAACAGAAAAGGCCGCTTTGAAATGGCCGACAATGGCACAATTTTTTTGGATGAGATAGCAACAATTTCGCCTAAAATGCAGATTGAACTTTTGCGTGTATTGGAATCAAAAAGCTTTATGCGCGTTGGTGGAAACAAGCTGATAAATTCTGATTTCCGTGTCATTTGTGCCACTAACAGAGATCTGAAAAAAATGGTTGATAACGGAACTTTTCGCGAAGACCTTTATTACAGGCTCAATGTTGTGAATATAGTGATCCCGCCTTTGCGCAGCCGAAAAGAAGATATTCCGCTTTTGGTAGATCATTTCATAAAGAAATTCTGTACTTCGATGAGTCGGAACATCGTCAGCATTGAGTCAGGAGCAATCAAACGACTCCAGGAATTCGATTTTCCAGGAAATGTCAGAGAGCTTGAAAATATGATTGAACGTGCTATTGTAATTGGAAATGGCAAAGAAATAAAAGTGAAAGATCTTCCACTGAATAAAGATGTGGCAGTGAGTCAGGTTGAAAGTCTTGAAGATCTTGAAAAAAAGCATATTCTTTTTATCCTTGATAAATATGAATGGAATGTATCACGCGCTGCCAAGGCACTACAGGTTGATAGAGTCACGCTGTATAATAAAATTAAAAAGTACGACTTGAAACAAAACGGTTAACCCTTACTTTCCAAGTTACCTATGCCAGGCCTTAAACTAAAATATCGAACCTAACAGACATTGATGTTTCCATAGAAACTGATCAGGATCACATAAAAAACTTAATGGGCTTAAAAAAAATAACACTTATCACACTTGGGTATTTCGAAAAGGAAATCCTTGAGCATGTGGCTGCTCTGGTTGAAAATGAACTAAAGGGCAGAGTGAATTTTAAAAGGGAACATTATGATCTGGAATCTCACTTCGATCCTGTTAGAAAACAGTACAACGGAAATACATTGCTCAAGTATGTTGAATCAAACCTTGCTTATGATGATAGAATAACGATAGCCCTGGTTGCAGTTGATTTATATATTCCCATTCTGACATATATTTTCGGACAAGCATATTTGAATGGAAACTCTGGCATTGCATCGCTCTACAGGCTTGGAAACGAACGCTATGGCTTGCCACGCGATGAAGCCTTGTTATACAGTCGTTTTGCCAAAGAAATTATTCACGAACTTGGACATTGCTTTGGTTTGATTCATTGCCATACTTATGATTGTGTGATGAAAGTGAGCACCTATGTGGAAGACATCGATCAGAAATCAACTTCATATTGCAGTAAGTGCAGGCAGCAGCTTGAGCAAGCCGGGCATTTATAGAAAATCCAGAAATATTTTTGACTACTTCCTAGGCAACTTCAGTAACAACAACGTTTCTGGGAATATCGGCAACAACACCTTTAATGATTCCACGTTTCGAGTTGCGAATAAAGGAAATTATTTCATCCATCTCCTCCGATGGATCAAGGCACATTTGCATGTATTCAACTGCCTGCGATGTGTTTAAACCATTCTGATAAATGATTCTGTATGCATCATGGACGGCATCGATCTGTTTTTTGGTAAAACCACGTCTTTTCATACCCAGATAATTGATGCCCATATAGCTTGCCGGCATTCCAATTACCTTGGTATAGGGTGCAACATCAGACAAAATACCTGTCATACCAGAAACCATGGCGTGCTGACCAATACGGCAAAACTGATGTATCGCGCTCATTCCCCCAATAACAACCCAATCTTCAACAACCACCTCACCGGCAATCTGCACATTGTTGACAATCACGCAATGGTTGCCAATTTCTGAATCATGACCAAGATGGGTATAAGCCATCAGTAAAGAATGATCACCAATTTTTGTAACGCCCTTTGCTGCAGTCCCGCGGTTGACAGTAACATATTCTCTGATTGTAGTATGGTTGCCGATTTCTACGGTTGAATATTCTCCTTTGAACTTAAGATCCTGTGGTTCAGCTGAAATCACGGCTCCGGGAAATATTTTGCAATGTGATCCTATTCTTGCACCGGGATAAATAATTGCGTTGGAAGCTACCCAGGTGCCGTCGCCAATAAAAACATCTTTGTCAATTTTTGCAAATGCTTCAACAATAACATTATTGCCAATCATTGCTTCAGGGTGTATTTCTGCGCGTGGTGAAATCAGTTGGTTCATCGTGAATTATAAGTGTTACTGGTTTGGTTCCTTTACTTTTTTTAGCCTTGAATTTATTGAATCTGGTGCATTTATTTTTATTAATAACTACACCAGAACAGCATTATTGTTTGATAGAATACGAAATAAATTACGCTTAAAAAAAACGATGTTGATTATTCAATACATGTACCTTAACAATGCGCTGGTTTAATGACGTATTTTTTTTGCTTATGGTTGCTTTTTGTCTCCGTCAGAGGGTGTTTTATTTCAAAAGTGATAAAAAGAAAGAAATACTGTTTGCAATCCATTGATTTCATGCAACAGAAAGAAATGAATAACCAAGTCAGGTTTTTTGATTGTGAATAAGATTTTTTTTTAAGCTTTTATCTATTTATATGCGGTAAATTCTGGTCTTAATGCGTATGAATCACTACTTTTGTGAAATAGTTTCACAATCCACTGTTCAACTTTTATTTGAATAATTTTTCTGGAAAAGTGATCAATAATTCAACTTCAAGTTTTTTCCGATGACTGTAACTTCTATTAAAAAGATTAATTTAATCGCTTCCCTTCTTGCTCTTTTTCTTTTGTCGCTCACTGGCTTTGCACAGAATTTCACGAGCAGCAATTTGCCGATTGTAATTATTACCACTGATATCAACCCTGTTACCGGGCAACCTTATGAAATTCCGGATGAACCTAAAGTGCCCGGAAACATGAAAGTGATTTTTAGGCCGGATGGATCACGCAACTACGTCTCGGATCAAAATACAGCAGCCTATCTGAACTATAACGGCAGAATCGGAATCGAAACAAGAGGCTCAACCTCGCAAATGCTTCCAAAAAAACCATATGGTTTAACAACACGCTTAAGCGATAATGTCTCCAACAACAATGTGTCAATTTTAGGAATGCCCAGCGAAAATGACTGGATTTTAAATGCACTGGCTTATGATGCTTCATTAATTCGCGATTATTTATCATACTACTTATCGCGTGAAATCGGAAATTACTCTACGCGTGGCGTATACTGTGAAGTGATTGTTAATGGCGATTATAAAGGTCTGTATACTTTCATGGAGAAAATAAAAATTGATACTGACAGACTGAATATGGTCAAGCTTACAACTTCCGATAATACCCTTCCCAACCTTACAGGTGGGTATATCACGAAGGCTGATAAAACCACAGGTGGAGATCCTGTTGCATGGACAATGCCTTCCTATGCAGGGGTCAATGGGTTGGTAGATTATATTCACGAAAACCCAAAGCCTTCCGAGGTTACCACCCAACAGCACAACTACATCCGTAATCATTTTATGGGCTTTCAAACGGCCATGAATACACAAAACGCCTCTTTGATTGATGGTTTTCCGACGATGATTGACATCCCATCTTTCATTGATTTTATGATCATCAATGAGTTTGCCTCCAATGTAGATGCCTATCAGTTCAGTACTTTTTTTCATAAAGACAGAGGTGGAAAACTGAGGGCAGGGCCAATATGGGATTTGAACCTTACTTATGGCAATGACCTGTTTTTCTGGGGTTTTGACAGGAGTCATCCAAATGTATGGCAATTCAACTACAGTGATAACAGAGGTTCAAAGTTCTGGAAAAATTTATACGACAATCCAACATTCAAATGCTATCTGGCCAAAAGATGGAATGAACTTGCTGCTTCAGGAGGTCCTTTGAGCAATGCATCAGTAACAGCAAAAATTGATGAAACTGTCAATCTGATTTCGGAAGCTGTGCAAAGAGAAAATCAGCGATGGGGAACGATTGGCTATCATCCCACCCATATTTATACCATGAAAAGTTGGATTTTAGCCCGAATTACATGGCTTAATACGAATTTGAATAACTATCAGAACTGCGCCAATCCAGGCATTCCTTCCCTTGTTATTTCAAAAATCCATTACCACCCGAAGTCAGCACAGGGTTTTTCTAAAGACGATCTGGAGTTTATCGAAATTACCAATCACAGTGACGAGACTGTTGATTTAACAGGGTTCTATATCAAAGAGCTGGGTATAAGCTATCAGTTTCCCCCCAATTCTTTTGTCGTTCCCAGGGCGGCTATCAGACTGGCCAGCAATGCAGATGTTTTTCAACAATTTTATGGTTTTTCAGCCTTCGGACAATACACCCGTTACCTGTCAAACAAATCCTACAACATTGTACTGTCTGATGTTTGGGGAAATATTATTGACGAAGTGCGGTATTTTGATTCCTCGCCATGGCCTTCACAAGCTGATGGAAATGGTCCTTACCTGAAACTTATTGACCTCGATCTTGACAACAGTCTGCCCCAAAGCTGGATTGCTTCCAACGATCAACTTGTGAGCATTCCGGAGTCTGAGATCAATACCGGATTGAATTTGTATCCAAACCCTGCAAGCTCCAGCATAACATTAAGAAGTAACTCGGAAATTGTATCCTATGAAATTTTGGATGTGCTTGGACGTTTGCTTATTCAGGGAATGGCAATAAATTCGACATTATTTACCATCGATGTCAATGAACTAAATCCAGACACTTATTTTTTGAAAGCAAGATTTACTGATGGAGCCACAAGCGTTTCAAAATTTGTGATCCTGAATTGAAATACTCTAAATGATTCCAGGAGTTTTTTTGAATCTCTCTGACTTTTTATTCTTAAAGTTTTCTTAATTTTCTCAAAAGGGATCGAACCTAAGATTGTGGCTCAAACGATTTAATTTTCATTCGATGCAAAATTGGAAAGTAGCGATATGATGATATTTTTCCTTTGGTTTGAGCAGGGTAGAAGGAAAGTTTAAATGATTCGGGCTGTCCGGAAAGTGTTGCGTTTCGAGACATATTGCACTGTGTCTGAAATATTTCTGGCTGTTGTGTCCACGCAAACTGCCATCAAGAAAATTACCGGAATAAACCTGAATGCCTGGTTGTGTGCTCCAAACATTGATCTTTCTGCCCGACTTGTTATGGTGTAAAATGGCCAAAGGACTCTTTGTATCAACTTCCTGAAGCACAAAACAATTGTCAAGCTCAATATGATAAGGAATATTTCGCTCAGAAAGTAAAACCGGATTTCTGAATTCAAAAGGGCTTTTTTCACAGTCAATAAACTTTCCTGTAGGAAGCATCAGTTCATTCAATTCAACAAATTTATCGGCGTTTATGGTCAGACAATGACTGCTGATATCTTCTTCAAATCCGCTCAGGTTAAAATAGGCGTGATTGGTAAGATTTACATGTGTCGGCTGATCAGTTTGTGCACTGTATTCAATCACCAGCCGGTTATCATCAAAAATTGTATAGATCACTTCTGCAGATAAATTCCCGGGAAATCCTTCTTCAAGATGGAGGCTTTTATAGTTAAGTTTTATGCTTGCAGATTCTTCGTTTTCTTCTAACTGATAGTCCCAGAGACGTGTGTGAAAACCTGTTTCGCCGCCATGAAGCTGATAGTCCGGATTGTTTAAATTAAGCTGATAAAACGTGTCGTCAATTTTAAAAAGACCAGCTGCAATACGGCCTGCGTATCGGCCTATCAAAGCTCCAAATTGCGGATGAGGTTTTAGATAGTCATCAAATTTCTCAAAACCGGCACAAATTTCCTTCACCACCCCATTGCGGTCAGGCATCTTTATTGAAGTAATAATACCTCCGAAATTTGTAATGCTGGTTTGTAATCCATTTTTGGTGGCAACCTGAAACAATCTTGATTCTCGTCCGTCTGGAAGTTTGCCAAAGATAGTATCTGAAATATACATTGAATAATTTTTAATGAATCTGCAAAATTGATGGAAATAATTTGAACGCCAAATGATTTTTTGTTTGTATTAATGAAAAAACGAAAAGCGGGGCATTATGAGTTGCCCCGCTTTAATCACTAACCACTATATTTAAAAACCCAAAAATTAAGTGCTAATAGTTATTGTTCTGGACAGCATTGGAGTTGTTTCTCATTTCATCCTGAGGGATTGGAAACACTTCATGTTTGCCAGCAACGAAGCCTAAAGGTCCTAAAACTGTTGGTGCATCTCCCCAACGAACAAGGTCGAGGAAGCGAACACCTTCAAAACACAGTTCCATTTGACGTTCTTTTTTGATTGCATCCATAATGTTTCCCTGGAATGCACCGAGATTTGCTCTTTCTCTTACTTTGTTCAGATATAAAGCTGCAGTTCCGTTGTCGCCGGCCATGTGGTAAGCTTCAGCTGCCATCAACAGTACATCGGCATAGCGGATGAGACGAAGATTGGTTCCGTAGTTTAACTCAGGAACTGCGCCATCATCACCACTTGTTTCGTCCATTCTGGTTCCGTATTTAACACGGATACAGCCATCCCAGCCCCATGAGCTTTCATTGGTCCAGTTGCCACCCAAAGCTCTTAAGTCGGCAAGCGACAGAATTGAAGCCGGTTTTCTGACGGTATCACCAGCTGCTGCAAAAACATTGTATAAACTCTGCTTTGGATAGTTGAAGCCCCAACCGCCAATTAAACCAGTGGTTCCAGCTTCAAAATAATCGCCTCTGGGCCCTGTCAGCTGCCAGGTGATGTTGTTTTCCATTGGTCTTGCACCACCCCACTGGAATGTTCCCCAATCATAACCGGCTGTTGTAACCCAGGAAACTTCAAAAAGTGATTCTACACCAAATTCTGACTCCTGAAGGAAAAGTGTTGAATAATTTTCCTGTAAAGCGTATTCTGTTGATGCGATGACCTGCTCAAAAGCTGCCGCAGCTTCGGTGTATTTCTTTTGGTATAAATAAGCTTTTCCGAGCAATGCCTGCGCAGTGCCTTTTGATGCTCTGAATTTATCGCTCATGCCATAAGCGCTTTTTAATGGAAGTCCAGCTATCGCGTCTGTAAGGTCTTTTTCAATTTGCGCATAAAGTGCCGCTGCATTAACAAAAGGTTGACTGTATTCGCTTGGAGCAAGTTCTGCAAGAATTAGCGGGCCACCGCCAAACATGGATGCAATCTCGAAATAGTAATAGGCGCGAAGGAATTTTGCCTCTGCAAGAATTTGCTTGCGTAAATCTGTCTCCGGAAGAACATTGTTCAAAACAAGGTTTGCGCGATATACACCAAAATAATTAGATTGCCACACTGCAGTAATAGGTGCATTACTGGGTCCGTAGGTATATATACCCAACTCCTGATAAGGAGGTTGGTCACCGGCATCACCTCCGCCAACATTCGACTCGTCGGAAGGGAAAGTTTTTACCAAATAGGCACTATTCCAGTCGCGTGCATTCATCCATTGAAGGATGTCGTATGTGGCCATGATGGCTTTTGTAGCATCTTCATCTGTTTTATAGAAAAGGTCAACAGACATTTTTCCGATAGGATCTACTTCTAAAAAGTCTTTGTTGCATGCTGAAAAAAGTGTGATAAATGCCAGGACAAATATTATTTTATAATGTGTTTTCATTGTATTATCTTTTTATGAATACTACTAATTTTTTTATTTAAATGTCAGTCAAGACTAGAAAGCCAGATTTAAACCGAAGAGAACCTTGCGTGGACTTGGATAGAATCCGCGGTCAATTCCTTGTCCTGCGTCAGTTCCAGAACCTGCAACAGGATCCATTCCGGGATAATTGGTGAATGTGAAAAACTCATCCAGTGAAAGTGAAAGTCTCAGATTTTGAACATTGTTTTTCATCAGTTTCACAGGCACAGTGTAGCCTAATTGAATTTGTCTGATTTTTACGTAAGAACCTTTAAAAATCATCAGATCACTATTGTATATGTAAGGGCTTGATTGATCAGCTCTTGGCCTTTCGTTGGTGCTTCCTTCGCCTGTCCATCTTTCATCGAAGAAAAATTGCGGTCGGTTTGATGTCGATCTGTCATAGCGATTCCATCCCAATAATACATCCTGACCATGAACTCCTTGCACGAACAATCGCATATCAAATCCTGAATAGGAGAAGTTGAGGTAAGTTCCCCACATAAATTTTGGATGAGGACTACCGATGCTTGTCTGGTCTTCATTGTTGATAAGGTTGTCACCATTGGTGTTTACAACAATTGGATCGCCCGGAACAGGATTGTAGCCAGCTAAACCACCGTTAGCAGCTTTATAAGCATCGATTTCAGCCTGATTTTGGAAAATTCCATCAGTTTTGTAGCCACGGAAGAACCAAACAGGTTGATTTAATTCAAGATATGTTGCTGTCCAGCCTGTGCCTACACTTGTGCCACCCACTCTGTCGAGCAATGGGTTCAGAAATGTAACTTCATTGTTTAACCATGTGAAGTTTGCGCTGATGTCATATTTAAGGGCATGGTCATAATTTCTGTAAACCAGTTCAAGTTCGACGCCTTTATTGGTAACATCACCTGCATTCACAAATGGAGCATTGTTTCCAACGGATGGTGGAGGAGTTCCGGGAACTAAAAGATCTCTGGTTTTTTTATGGAAATAATCAAATCCAACAGAAAATTTATCTCCAAGCAGATTCATGTCAAAACCGAGGTCAATTTGCTCGCTTGTGGCCCATGTCAATTCAGGATTGGCAAGTAATTCAGGTTCAGCACCTGTGTAGAAGCCACCACCTGGCTTTGGATATTGAATCCCTGATGAAATAATCAAAGAGCGGAATTGATCCGGGCCTAAACCTGAAAGATTGCCGTTTGTTCCCCATGAAGCTCTGACCTTAAAGAAATCGATGAAATCAACATTCCAGAATTCTTCTTTTGAAAGAATCCAGCCTGCAGAAACTGAAGGGAAGTTGCCCCATCTTTGGTCTGGATGCAAAAGGGAAGTTCCATCACGGCGGAAGATCGCATTCACGAGATATTTTCCATCATAATCATAGGATGCACGGGCAAAATAGGATGAAGTTCTTGTGTCTCTTAGATTTCCACTTACCCTGCCTGCGATTTCAACACCTCCATGCTGTGCAAAATTGTCGCCTTCAGCAAACATTGGTCCCGACTGGGTATTGAGGTACTTGTGTGTAAATTGTTTTGCGGAAATACCTGCAACAGCACTGATATTGTGCTTTATACCAAAGGTTTTGTCATACGAAACATAGTTTTCCCACATCCAAGTAAACCAGGTGTTGGTGTTGTCTCTGACATTGGCCTGTGTATTCATTCTTTCTGAAGAAAACCAATAGGTAGGGAACCATGTATGGAAAAGCTGGTTGGCAACATCGGCACTGGTGCGTGTGGTAAATTTGAAACCTCTCCAGCTTTCATCACCTAAAGTCAGGTACATATTGCCCATGAATTTGTCTTCCTTTGTTCCGCCTTTGGCAATTTCAATCATGGCAAGTGGGTTCGCAATCTCACCTTTTACATAAGGTGACAATCCATAGTAGAATCCATCAGCGTTTTGAACAAGTGTATTTCCCTGACCTAAAACTGTTTGTGCAAAATCAGGCAAAGCTCCGGTGTAAATTACAGGAGTTAATGGATCCAGCATCAAAGCAGATGAAATAATACCGCCAAATTCGGAGTCCTCAGTAATGGAGTTTCTTTGCATGTGTGTATAGTTCACATTGGTTCCAACTTTTATCCATGGTTTGATTTGCTGGGTTATGTTGGTGCGAAGTGTAAAGCGTTCATAATGTGACTTGTCGCCACCAATAACACCATCCTGGTTCATATAACCACCAGAAACATAATAATTTCCTTTTTCAGTTGCACCGCTGAAAGCAAGATGATGACGCTGCAGCATGGCTGTATTCAGTGTTTCGTCCATCCAGTTGGTGTTTGTGCTTGAATTTGTTGGTATTGTAACTCCAACATTCGCTTCATTGATCCATGTTGCATAGCTTGCTGCATCCATTGGTTGCGTGTAGGAGCCTATACTTTGTGAGCCAGCCTGAAAACTGTATTCAACTTTTCCCGGACCTTTGACGCCACTTTTGGTTGTAATCAGCACAACGCCATTGGCTGCTTCAGCACCATAAATGGCAGCAGAAGCGGCGTCTTTAAGAACGGTAACGGACTCAACATCATTTGGTTCCAGATTATCAATATTGCCCGTTGCCATACCGTCTACTATATACAGTGGCTGAACATTTCCGTTTGTTGCCACCCCGCGGATAACAACTTTTTGTCCTGCACCCGGAGAACCTGAAGTTGTGGTTACATTCACACCTGCAATGCGGCCCTGCAGTGCTTCATTCACATTGGTGGTTGGAAGTTGAGCAAGCTCTTTGTTTCCCAATTTCGCAATTGCCCCTGTAATATTGGATCTTTTTTGAATACCATATCCAACAACAAGAATTTCGCTTAGTCCTACAACACTTTCTTTAAGTACAATAATTTCTTTAACATTTGCCTTTAACTCTTTTTCAATGGTTTCATAACCAACCATGGAAAAGACGAAAAGAATAGTTTGTTTGTTCAGGTTAATCTGAAATGCTCCGTCAATGCCAGAGATAGTACCATTTGTTGTACCTTTCTCAACAACATTAACTCCGGGTAAAGCTTCGCCGTTTTCACCCTGAACCATTCCGCTGAAGTTGAAAGCTCCTTGCGCGGTTAATGTAAAAGTGACACTAAGAAATAATATCCCGGTCAGGAATAATACTTTCTTCGCTAGGGTGTTCAATTTTAATAAATTGTAAACATCTGATTTCATAAGTATAACGTTTAATTTAAGTGAGTGATAAGATTACATTACAAAACAAAAAATGATAATTCTGATAATAATTAGAGGAGATGCTGTTTGTTCATAGGTTCGTTTTTTTTTTGATGATTAATTCATTTATTCTTCATTTTTACTTAGTGTAAAAAATACACAACAGCAAAAATATATAAAAAATGTTAAGTTTAAACTTTTTTTAAAAATTCTTGTAATTTATATTAATTCTAAATTGTTTCGTTCCTATATAGTTGTTTATGTGTATATTTAGTTTTTTACTGAATAAAGATTTATTTTTTAAAAAAATGTTTTATTAATCAAAAAGTAAATATTTTTGCAGTGTGTAATAAATACGCTTTAGCTATGGTAAGGCCAATAATTAATAATGTATCTGTGGATTGTGTGATATTCGGTTTTGACAACACAAGTTTAAATGTGTTGCTTACAAAACGTGAATTGACTGACCCTGAATCAGGAGAAGTCATTTTACAGGATTACACAATGCAGGGCCATCATGTTTTGGAGAATGAAAACCTGGATAATGCCGCTAAAAGGGTATTGAAGGATAAAACCGGACTTGAAAACATTTTTTTGAAACAATTTCATACTTTCGGCGATACTGACCGTCTTTTAAAAGAGAAGGACCAGCTTTGGCTAAAAACAAAGTTTCCAATGGTTTTGAACCATGTTATTACAGTTGCATACTATTCATTGGTTGACAGCACCAAAATAAAACCGGATCATCAGCATCAGGACTCGAAATGGTTTCCTGTAAATGACTTGCCGGAGCTTGGATTTGACCATGAAAAAATTATCAAAATGGCGCTGGAATATCTTCAGGAAGAAATCAGAAGAGAGCCTATTGGTTTTGAGTTGCTTCCGGAAAAGTTTACCCTGACACAACTTCAAAACCTTTATGAAGTTATTTTGAATACAGCCCTCGACAGACGGAATTTCCGAAAAAAGGTGGCGCAAATGAAATATGTCATCCCATTGAATGAAAAGCAAAAAGGTGTGGCACACAAGCCGGCACAGGTTTTTATTTTCAGCCGGGATGTTTATGATAGAACAAAAAAGGAAAAGCTTGACTTTTCCATATGATATATTCTGATAGTAATTAGGTGTTTTTGTTGTGGTACTTGACCTTGGCGTCTTGCGCTTGTTTTTGGTGTTTGTTGATTGAATCAGCGCAAATGAAATTACACGTAATTGATTCTGCTCTTAACTTTGCCAGTATCTTGGCTGCAATCCGTTGCAATACAGTGGATTGGGATAATCAAGGTCAAGGCAAAATCAATAACATGTTTTTGATTAAACTTTGTGCATTGTGAAAGAAGAATCCTTTCTGACCTGATTACTAAAATTTAAGCGATGACTGAAAACAATAAAATAAAGATAAGAGAAAAAATAGGTTACGCCCTGGGCGATGGAGCTGCCAATATTGCCTGGCGTGGTGTAGCAACCTTCCTGTTTGTTTTCTATACCGATGTATTTGGAATCAGTCCGGTGGCTGTTGGAATGCTGATGCTCGTTGCCCGTTTCAGCGATGGCATAAGCGACATTCTGATGGGGGTAATCGGCGACAGGACAAACAGCAGATACGGTAAATTCCGTCCCTGGATTTTATGGACTGCAATCCCGCTGGGTATCGTTTTGTCATTGCTTTTCACAACGCCTGACTTAACATCGACCGGCAAAATAATCTATGCCTACGTCACTTACATCTTATTTACCCTCATTTACACAGCCAACAACATTCCTTATGGCGCACTGATGGCTGTGATTACCGGTGATGACAAAGAAAGGACTGTTCTTGGCTCATACCGCATGGTTGGTGCTTTTGGTGGTGGAATGATTGTTCAGGGCGCATTGCTTTTTTTAGTGGCTCACTTTGGTAATGTAAATCCAGAAGTGAAGGTGAATGAATTGGCAGCAGACAAATTTCAGGTTTCTGTTTCTGTTTCCAAAGATGTGGAAAATGTAAACATTAAAACCAAAGACGGTATCGCGCTGTTTTCGTGGGTTGATCGCAATGACGGAAACGAAAACGCTGAGCCTGTAAATTCTGTAAGTTTCTCGATGCAGAAAGATTCAAGCTATATGTTTCTTGTAGAAGGTGAAGAGAAAATTGGCGCTGAAAAAATCTCAATCATCGATCAGAAAAAAGGGTATAGCAGCTCAATCTATATCATGTCAGTAATCTTATCGCTGCTGATGCTTGCCACCTTTTACACCACACGTGAACGGGTTCAGCCTTCCAAAAATCAACAAACAAATCTGAAAAAGGATTTAAAAGACCTGTTCAGCAACAAGCCCTGGATGGTACTTTTGATTATTGGTCTGCTGTTTAATGTTTACAACAACATTAAGCAAGGCATTGTGGTCATCTATTTTACCCATTATTTGAATGATCAGCTCTTAACAGGCTCCTATCTGGTTGGTTTAATGGTCGTTTCCATTGCCGGAGCCATGGCTACTGCATATCTTGGAAAGAAACTCGGCAAAAGAAAACTCTTTATTTATGCACTTATTTTTTCGGCTCTGGTGAATGTTTTGCTTGTTTTCTGTGGGCCGCAGGACATTCTTTTCATCTTTGTTATTGGTATGATTTCAGAGTTTGCAGCAGCCATTTTTCCAACATTGTTTTTTGCCATGCTGGGCGATGCTGCCGATTATTCTGAGTTCAAAAACGGTCGCAGAGCTACCGGATTGATCTATTCTGCGGGATCGTTTTCTACCAAATTTGGTGGTGGAATAGCTGGAGCCATTATCGGTCTTGTGCTTGGAGCATTTCACTACAGCGGACAGGATGCTGTTGCTATTCAGAGTGCCATCCCGGGCATAAAAATGCTGATGAGCTGGATTCCCGCTTTGATAGCATTGCTGGCAGCAGCATTAATGACACTATATCCGCTCACACAACATAAAATGGATGAAATTACAATCGAATTAAACAGGCGCAGAGCCGGAGAATAGTCTCAGAAGCGCATTTTATTTCAATCGAAGAAATTAATTTTAAAAGACAAATCTAACATGAAATACGGATTTTTTGACGATATAAATAAGGAGTATGTAATTACGAATCCAAGGACGCCTTTTCCATGGATTAATTATATGGGTACTGGCGATTTCTTCAGCATCATATCCAACACCGGGGGGGGATATAGCTTTTATAGAGATGCCCGTTTACGCAGAATTACCCGAAACAGATACAACAATGTGCCTGTTGATGACGGAGGAAAATATTTTTATATCAATGATGGAGGCCAAATCTGGTCGCCGGGCTGGAAACCGGTTAAAAATGAGCTGGATAGCTACGAGTGCCGGCATGGTTTGGGTTATTCAAAAATTACAGGCGAGTTGAACCTGCTTGAGGCTGAGGTGTTGTATTTTGTTCCGCTTGAATTTGATGGAGAAGTAATCAAAGTAAAACTCTCGAACAAGTGCGCCACCCAAAAAGCTGTCAAATTGCACTCTTTTGCCGAATGGGCATTGTGGGATGCTTTGGACGATATGACTAATTTTCAACGAAATTTCAATACCGGAGAAGTTGAAATTGAAGGCTCCTGCATCTACCACAAAACCGAATACCGCGAGCGCCGGAATCATTTTGCTTTTTACAACGTCAATACCGATATCAATGGATTTGATACCGATCGCGAAACTTTTTTAGGAACCTATAATGGTTTCGACAATCCCGAAATGGTTTGCAAAGGGCAAAGTGGAAATTCTGTTGCACATGGGTGGTCGCCGGTGGCGTCGCATTTTATCGAAGTTAACCTTGAAGCTGGCGAAGAAAGAGAATTTGTTTTTGTTCTGGGATATGTGGAAAATGACAACGAGGAAAAGTTTTCAGCTCCAAATGTCATTAATAAATCGAAGGCGACAAAAATGATCAGTCAGTTTCAGACCTCTGAACAGGTGGACGATGCATTGAAAGCGCTTCAGGCTTTTTGGTCAGATTTACTTGCAAAATTGAATATCCGCTCCGAAGATGAGAAACTGGATCGTATGGTAAACATCTGGAATCAATACCAATGCATGGTGACTTATTTCTTCTCGAGAAGCACTTCTTACTTTGAGTCTGGAATAGGCCGTGGAATGGGTTTCCGTGATTCCAATCAGGACATAATCGGCATGGTGCACCTTGCGCCTGAGCTTGCACGACAACGTATCATCGATCTGGCAAGTACCCAATTGGAAGATGGAAGCGCCTACCATCAGTATCAGCCTTTAACAAAAAAAGGAAACCATGAAGTGGGAGGCAATTTCAATGACGATCCATTGTGGCTTATCCTTTCCGTTTCTGCTTACCTGAAGGAAACCGGCGATTGGTCCCTGCTCGAGCAAACAGCCCCTTTTAATAACAACGGAAATGACGCTCCGGTTTTTGAACATATAAAACGTTCTTTTTATCATGTAGTGAATAACTTAGGGCCGCATAAACTACCATTGATCGGTCGTGCCGACTGGAACGACTGCCTCAACCTGAACTGCTTTTCTGATAAACCGGGAGAGTCGTTTCAGACTACGAACAACAAAATCGGAAAAACAGCCGAGTCAGTGATGATAGCAGGAATGTTTGTTTTATATGGTGAGGAGTTTGCGCGCATTTGCGATTTTACTGGCAAAACAGAAGAGGCAAATCAGGCAAGAATTCATGTCGAAAACATGAAAAGCGCTATCGACAAAGCCGGCTGGGATGGCGACTGGTTTTTAAGAGCATATGATTTTTATGGCGATAAAGTCGGAAGCAAGGAAAATGAAGAAGGACAGATTTTCATCGAACCGCAGGGATTTTGCGTCATGGCCGGAATTGGAATCGAAGATGGTCGTGCTGAAAAAGCCTTGAAAAGCGTAAAAGAGAAATTAGCAACCCCATACGGCATCGTTCTGTTGAATCCTGCCTACACAAAATATCACATTAATCTGGGCGAGATCACTACTTATCCTCCCGGATATAAAGAAAATGCGGGTATTTTTTGCCATAACAATCCATGGATTATCATTGCAGAAACCATGATTGGACATGCTGATTTAGCTTTTGATTATTACAAAAGAATAACACCGGCCTATCTTGAAGACATCAGCGAATTGCATAAAACCGAGCCTTATGTGTATTCTCAGATGATTGCAGGAAAGGATGCCGCAAAGCCCGGCGAGGCAAAAAACTCATGGCTTACCGGCACTGCAGCCTGGAACTTTTATACTGTAAGTCAATATATCTTAGGCATTAAACCGGATTATGATGGCTTGACCATTGCACCCAACCTTCCATCCTCGATAAAGGAACTTAGCTTCACCAGAAAATTCAGAGACAATACCTATCTTGTGAAAATTGTCAATCATGGTGGTAAAAAGCAGTCTTGCCGCGTCAACGGCAAAGCGTGGAATGGAACGCTTCCACTTTCAAAAAATAATGAGATATTTGAAGTTGAAATAATACTAAACAAAGATGGAAAATAATTATACAGCTAACAGCTTCAGATACAGCACTATGAAATACAACCGTTGCGGAAAAAGCGGACTATTGCTTCCTGCTGTTTCATTGGGTTTGTGGCACAACTTCGGACATGTTGATTGTTTCGACACTGCAAGGGATATCATTCGATCGGCTTTTGATCAGGGCATCACGCATTTTGACCTTGCAAACAACTATGGTCCGCCTGCAGGCTCGGCTGAAGAGGTTTTTGGGTCCATCCTGAAAAAGGATTTTGCTGCTTATAGGGATGAAATGATCATCACAACCAAGGCCGGCTATGGCATGTGGGAAGGGCCTTATGGTGAGTGGGGTTCAAGAAAATATTTGGTTGCAAGCCTGAATCAAAGCCTGAAACGCATGGGTCTGGATTATGTTGATATTTTTTATTCCCACCGTTTTGATCCGAAAACACCACTCGAAGAAACCATGATGACGCTTGATCACATCGTAAAAAGCGGGAAAGCTTTGTATGCCGGCATCTCAAACTATTCGCCCGAACAAACAAAAAATGCCATCGAAATTCTGAATAAGCTTGGAACACCTTGTCTGATTCATCAGGGAAGATATTCAATGATCGACAGAACTGTGGAGAATGGCTTGCTGAATGTTTTGGAGGACAATGGTGTTGGTTTTGTGGCATATTCTCCGCTTGCACAAGGCATTCTGACCGACAGATATCTCAACGGAATCCCTTCTGATTCAAGGGCTTCGAAAGCATTCTTTCTTAAACCCGAATATATCACTCCTCAACTGATTGAAAAAGTCAGTCTGCTCAACGAAATTGCCTTTCAAAGAGGTCAAACGCTTGCTCAGATGGCAACTGCATGGCTGCTGCGAGACAACCGCGTGACTTCAGTGATCGTTGGTGTGAGTTCCGTGAAGCAGTTGAATGATAATATCGAAACTTTGAAAAACATTGCTTTTTCTGAAGAGGAGTCATCGAAAATTCTGGAAATTATTAAAAGCATGTGATTGTAAAGTTGCGGTTCTCCAAAACTTGACCGCTGAAAAGCAAAAATTGAAACACTGAATAAATAAAATAATTGATAAAAAACCATCGAAAAAAGCCTGTAGTTCCCATTTTGAAATAAAATGAAAATTTATCCGGAAATATTGCTCGTAAGCATAAAGTGTTGACTACATATTCTTTACGATGATTTAGAAATTCTAAAAGAACAGAAATGAAAACAAAACTCTTTCTTTCAATCATGTTACTCTTGACAACAACATTCTTTGCATGTCAAACAAATACCAAAAACAAGCAGATGGCTTTCGAAAAAACATCAGTTCCTGCTGAAAAGTTGGATTCCCTGATCAGCATGATGACACTTGATGAAAAACTCAGTCTTATCCATGCAAGTTCATCATTTACTTCAGGAGGTGTCGAAAGACTCGGTTTACCTGAAATAACCATGTCCGACGGCCCTCATGGCGTTCGTCATGAGCATGGTCGTGGCTGGTATGCACTCGAAAATGCCGACGACAAAGCTACTTACCTGCCCGTTGGGATTTGTCTTGCCTCAACCTGGAACAAAAATCTGGGCTATGAATATGGTGTTGTTTTGGGCAATGAAGCCAAGGAAAGGGGAAAAAATATAATTCTCGGGCCTGGAGTCAACATTATAAGAAGTCCACTCAATGGACGAAATTTTGAATACCTGAGCGAAGACCCCTTTCATGCCGCAGTGATGGCAGTTGGATATATAAAAGGCGTTCAGGAACAAGGTGTTGCCTCATGTGTTAAGCATTATGCCGCAAACAATCAGGAAACCGATCGTCATAATATTGATGTAATAATAAGCAAAAGGGCATTGCATGAAATTTATTTCCCTGCCTTTAAAGCGGCAGTTCAGGAAGCGAATGTCTGGAGTGTAATGGGCGCCTACAACAAAATCAACGGTCAGTACACAACCCATCACGAATACCTTAACAACGTTGTGCTCAAAGGCGATTGGGGATTTGACGGCGTTGTTATCAGCGACTGGGGTTCAGTGAAAAATACCAGGGAGGCGCTACTTTATGGAACTGACATAGAAATGGGTACAGAACTGCTTAAGTCATTCAGCAATCCTGATTATGATGATTTTTATCTTGCAAAACATGCAAAAAAAATGATTGAAGACGGTGATATCGATGAAAGTGTGGTGGATGAAAAAGTAAAACGTGTTTTGAGACTGATGTATCGCACAACTGCACTTGGAAATCATGCTCCGGGCAAAAGAAATGTGCCTGAGCATCAGCAACTGGCATTAAAAGTGGCTCAGGAAGGTTTAGTGCTACTTAAAAACGATGGTCTTTTGCCGCTTGACAAAAAAGAAATCAAAACCCTTGCTGTCATTGGCCATAATGCTATACGCAAGTTTGCTGAAAGAGGCGGAAGCTCTCAGGTGAAGCCATTGTATGAAATCACACCGCTTGAAGGCATTCAAAAACTGGTTGGGGATCAGGTTGAAATCATTTTTGCTGAAGGTTATGAACCCTATTATGATGAAAGTCTTTTCAGGAATTATACAAGTGAAGTGGCTTCACAGTCCAGAGACAACAAGAAAAGTACAGATCTGGCAAAAACTGCCAATGCCAAACTAATGACGGAGGCCATAGAAGTTGCCAGAAGTGCAGACGCTGTCATTTTTGTCGGCGGCTGGATTCATGGCCACGATGGCATGCCTTGGGGCGAAGGTACCTACGATGCTGAGGCACGCGACAAGCTGAACCTCAAGCTGTTGTTTGGTCAGGAAGAGCTGATTCAGGAAATCAATAAGGTGAACAAAAAAACAGCCGTTGTGCTGATGGGTGGAAGCAACGTAGAAATGAAAAACTGGCTGCCTGAAACGCGCGCCTATCTTCATGCATGGTATCCGGGAATGGAAGGTGGAACAGCCATTGCGCAGGTTTTATTTGGTGATATAAATCCTTCCGGCAAGCTGCCTGTGACATTTGCCAATTCACATGAAGATTATCCTTCACATGCTGTCGGTGAGTTTCCCGGAAACAAAACAGTTCAATATACCGAAGATATTTATGTCGGTTATCGCTATTTCGACTCAAAAAATATTGAAGTGGTATTTCCATTTGGTTTTGGACTTTCCTACACAAGTTTTGATTTCTCTGGTCTGAAATTAACCCAAAAGGATAAGAAGATTTTCGTTGAATGCACGCTTACCAACACCGGAAACCGCGCTGGTGCAGAGGTCGCTCAGGTTTATGTTCATCAAAGGGTAGCCTCAGTTGAACGGCCACTAAAGGAGTTGAAGGGTTTTGAAAAGGTCACACTTAATCCGGGGGAATCAACCACTATAAGCATTGCGCTTGATGAATCAGCCTTCAGTTTTTACCATCCGGAGAAATTGGGCTGGGTGCTTGAACCGGGATTGTTTGAAATATCGGTTGGATCAGCATCTAATAATCTGCCGCTCAAAGGAACGGTTGAATTAACGCAATAAATGGCACTTGCTTTATGCTAACCACCTAGTATAAAAACATTTACATCAAATGCAAAAGCCAAGACTCGAAGTTGTGGATGCCCTTCGCGGTTTTGCCGTAGCGGCCATTATGTTGCTGCACAATATCGAGCATTTTGACCTGTATTATTTTCCTGAGAGCCTGCCCGAATGGATAAAGACGCTTGATGGTGCAATCTGGAGTTCAGTTTTCTTTTTGTTTGGAGGAAAAGCCTTTGCCCTATTTGCTTTGCTTTTTGGGCTTACGTTCTTTATCCAGTCAGACAATCAAGCAAAAAAAGGCAAGGGTTTCAGTGGCAGGTTTGCCTGGAGAATGACGCTTTTGTTATTGTTTGGACTCATTAATTCGGTTTTCTATCAGGGAGACATATTGTCGATTTATGCTATTCTGGGATTCTTTCTGATTCCCCTGTCGCGATTGAGCAATAAACAATTGCTGGCAGTTTCAGTAATTTTGCTTTTGCAGCCCATTGAGATCTATAAACTTATCGAAGCACTCCTTCATCCCGGACTGCCGGTTTCAGACCCAGCTTCCTGGGCATATTTTGGTCAAATGGGCTCTTACCTGATGAACAGTTCTTTTTTGGACGCAGCAAAAGGCAACCTGACCAATGGAAAATGGGCTGTACTGCTCTGGAATTTTGAAAATGGCAGGTATTTCATTATTCTGGCGCTTTTTCTGCTCGGAATGCTGGCGGGGCGAAAAGGAGTGTTTACACCCAATACGAAAAACAAAAAATTGTGGGCAAAAGCTTTGTTGTTTTCTACACTATCTTTTACGTTCCTTTTCATCTTTCAGAAAAATCTGGCAACATGGGTAAAAGATCCGGCAAGCTTACAATCAATTGATTTGTTGGTTAAAAGCTGGTCAAATCTGGCTTTTACATTGGTTCTGGTTTCAGGATTTACACTTCTTTTTTACCACAACAGTATTCGTGTTTTGCTGAATTTCTTTTCTCCGATGGGTCGGATGAGCCTGACCAACTACATCATGCAATCTGTTGCCGGCGCCTACCTGTATTACGGATTTGGTCTGGGGCTGTACAAACATACCGGTGCAACTTACAGTTTATTGATTGGCATTTCACTAACTCTGATTTTTGTCTTTTTTTGCAGGTACTGGGCCAAAAATCACAGGCATGGACCACTTGAGGGATTATGGCACAAAGCTACATGGCTTGGAAAGGATAAAACAACATGATCCACTTATTACGGTCGGATAAAACCCAAAAAACCTGATGTCTGAAAGCATCCGTGCAACTTATAGTTTTATGAATATCTTAGGTTTGAATAATGCCAATGCCGGAAAAAAAAGTAGCGGTGTATAAAGCAAAGCGTACATCATGCCTGCAAAGTTGGCTGCCAGGCCTGATGATGTAAGAATCTCCATGAAATGTTCTTTCAAGCCCACATCGGCTGAGGTGCTTTTGATTGTTTTCTTGGTCATGATGTAGCTGAAGCCCAACTACGGGTTTCGCTGAACAGCGAATAGACCAAAAAGCCATTACACCTCAGCGGTATAATGGCTCTTTTTTTTTGGCTTTTTGGCTATTCGACTTAGTGTTGCCAGCTGTTACTTTTGCCTCTCCCTTCAAATCCATTCTAATTTTTCAATAGTTTGTGATACTTTAAGTTCTCCAGTATGCTGGGTAGTTTTAGGTTCGATAAGCATTACCATTACTTCTTCTCCATTAGTCCAAGGTCTGTGTTCTACTCCTTTTGGTACTATCAATATTTCTCCTGATTCAGTAGAAATTGTCTTCCCATCTCTAAAGTCCATCATCAATATGCCACTAAGTACAACAAACATTTCATCTTCTTCCTGATGACTGTGCCAAACCAATTCTCCTTTAAGTTTTGCTAACTTAACAAAGTTTTCGTTAAGCTCCCCTATAATGTAGGGATGCCAGTGATTAGCTATTTTCGCGAATTTTTCTTCTAAGTTTATTTTCATAACACAACCTATCTGGTTTGTTTTAAAATCCAACCACCAATTATTTCCAGTGCTTCGGGAGCAAATGTTTGTTCAATTTGGGCATACTCAGAAATACGACCTGTTTTACTTTCCTGAAATAAATGATTTAAACCTTCCAGCAAAACTACTTCATATTTTTTGGATTTACTTTCGGCCAATGCATCTTTAACAGGCTCCAAATGATATTTTGATGGTACTTGGGTGTCATTACTTCCATATAATGCCAATGCAGGTATTTTGATTTTCCTGATTTCATTGGCAGGATTGTAATTATAAAAATACCTGATCCAGGGTGTGGTTCTGGTGGACACAAGATTTTCGATAAATTCATCTTTATCCACATTGGGTGGGAGAAGTGATGTTAGTATTTCTGAATTTTGATAAAACGCTGTCAACTCCACCTTAACTATGTCTGTTTTCTTTTCAGATGATGCTATTTCGATAGCTCTTTTTACATAGGCTTCATATTGCTTCTCATTAGCTACTGGAAAATTCCGATAATCTACCGCTTGGGTCAGTGATACCTCTTTTCCTGCTGTTCCTGTTCCGGCCAGCATTACAATAAAGGCGACCTCTTTTGATTGGTTAGCTACCATAGGAGCTATGATGGCGCCTTCACTATGCCCTACCAAACCAATTTTTTTGGTGTCAATATCTGTTCTGTTTCTTAAAAAATCGATGGCACTCAATACATCCGTAGCAAAATCTGCGGTAGTGCCTTCTGCAAAATTACCTGTAGATTCACCAAATCCTCTGTCATCATATCGCAAAACCGCAATTCCGTTACGGGTAAGATAATCCGATAGAACCAAAAACGGCTTGTGACCGGCAAAGGATTCGTCCCTGTCTTGCGCACCACTTCCTGATATCAATATTACCACTGGTGGTTTTTTGCCTGATGGTCTTGGAAGGGTTAATGTGCCTGCAAGGGTCATTTTGTCCCTTTGATTTTCAAACTTTACCTCCTCTTCCTGATATGGATACGGCTTGATTGGTTCTTGAGGTCTGTTTAGTTTCACTTCTTCAATGATTTCTTTAGTAAGTACCAAAGGAACTTTATTTACCCCTTCTTGGAATGTGCCTTCAATATTTCCTGAAGTATCATTCCATTTGCCGGTATATTTGAACCCTACATTTGAAGCATCAATGAAAAGTGTATTATCTTCGAAAGTTGTCAGGGTCGGCTTGATACCTTTTACGCCTTGGCTTGGGATTGCAATTTCAGATTCCAGTTTGTCAGCAGTTTTAGAAATCTGGAAAATGAATAATAATTTTCTTCCTGATTGAACTTCAAGGTTTCCGTTCCATACTCCCTCCAATTCCTGAGAAAATCCGGAAGTAGTAATTAATAGGAGGCTTAAAATTGCAAGTATTTTTTTCATAGTTTAGTTTGTTTAGGGCATAGCTATCCTGTTGCAGATATTTTCTGCCGTTTTGAAAAGTATATTGGTTTAGATTGTTAGTTGTTGATGTCGGAAAGCATTTTTTCCGTTTCATTCAATATTTTGTTGTACGACCGCAGTACCCAATAGGCAAATGCCAAGAAAAATGCAATTGATATTGGGAAAATCAATGTCCAAAAGTAGGGTATTTGACCAATGTCTTTACCCTGCACAGCTGATAGTACTGGGATTGCCACAAGCATTAGAAACAAACCGAGTGAAACATTCAGTTTTTGAAGTTTTTGGAATCTGATTTTTCGTTTCGCAAAATCCTCAATAGTTTCCAAATAGCTTTTGGATGGGATGTTTACATTTTTCATCGCACGTAACGATTTGAGTGAAATAATGGGCAGAATAAAAAGTAACAAAATGGCAACGAGAGCAAAGACCTGCATCAAGGTGTCATCTATTTTTGTGAAATTAATTATTAAATAGGCAGCCCCTATATAGCATATTATAGTGCCTATGTATTCTGATATGCCAATTTTATTCAATTTAGAATTGTATCTATCAGTCGTCATTTTTTCAACGACTTGTTTGGTTAGAAATTCTTGTTTTTCTACCCGCTTACTCATTTCTTGCCACGCATTTCTCATTTCTTCCAGTTCCATAATTATTGTTTTTTAATGATTTGAAATTTAAGTTTCTCCTTGATTCGTGAAATCTTTGTGCCCACGTTACTGATTGTTATGCCAACAATTTCAGCTATTTCCTGATGGCTTTTTCCTTCAAGGTAAAGCAGAACGATACCTCTTTCCAGTAGGTTTAGTCTTTGGATACTTTCATAAAGCAGTCTTATGCTTTCCTCTTCCGATTTATCTACTATGTCAACAAACCACTCTGTTTCTGTATCAATTGAAATAGTGTTTATTTGTCTTTTAGCACTCTTTAAATTATAGATAGCCGTATTCATAGCCACCCGATACATCCAAGTGCTTAATTTCGATTGTTCATTGAATGTGTCGAACGATTTCCAAAGCTGGAAGACGATTTCCTGATACAGGTCTTCTTTGTCTTGAAGACTGTTTGTATAAAGTGTAGCTACTTTAAAAATCAGTCCTTCGTTCTGTTTAATAACTTTTATAAATCGGCTTTTTTTATCCATTGAAATCAATCTTCATCTGATTAGTGTAAGAAGTCCCCAAAAAATCACAGTAGATAGAATTTATTTTTTGGATGAAGGTGTCTGGTATGTGATAAGGTTTTCTGTAATTCTGACTAACGTTTCCATAACTAATTGTATTCATGTAATTTACAATTTACTAATTTGCATGTCATTGGTAGTCAGGTCAAATTTATCGATTTGTTTTTGAATAGGCTTTATAAATCCAGGCTTTCTTTTCTGGTCTAGAAACAGATTGCCTGTGGGCTCGTTGTGAGCTGGTCAGGCATGCCCAATTGTGAACCAAAACACCCATAACCTTGCTTATAGAAAACTGAAAAGAATGCACTGTCGTTATAAATAAATCCGTGAGCTCCGGTTCGAATAAAGATTGATTTTGGCATCCAGCTTTTTCGCTTAATGTGTTGTATTAACTTTTATACTTCTTCATATCCTTTTTATAGTTCTTCATCATTTTACCAAATTGTTTGTCACGGTTTCTTTTTTCAGCTATTGTTGCCTCAAAATGCGTTTTTTCTCTTTCTATTTTAAGGTAGTTTTCATAGGAGCTTTTGTCTATTATACCATTTTCAACGGCTTCAAGAACCGAACACCCAATTTCACTGATGTGGGTGCAATCTTTGAACTTACAATTTTTGGAAAGACTGAAAATCCTGTCGAATGTAATTTCCAAACCACCGGATGAATCAGCAATTCCAACCTCCCTCATTCCCGGATTATCAATCAGAATTCCGCCATTTTGAAGCAAAATCATTTCCCTATGGCTTGTTACGTGCCTGCCTTTGTTTGTGCTGTCGCTGATTGAATCAGTCCGCATAATGGTTCTGCCCGAAAGATTATTTGCCAGTGTTGATTTTCCAACTCCTGAAGAACCAAGCAGACAGTATGTCTTTTCTTTTTCAATGGTTTTTTTAAGCGTTTCGTATCCGTCCTGAGTTTCGTTGCTGATGGCAATAACCGGTACATTTTTAATCCGTTGACGAATCTCATCAGTTATTTCTGATAGCTTTTCATCGTTTATCAAATCAGTTTTTGTAAGCACGATTACCGGGTTTACTTTCGATGCGTAGCAAATGGTGAGGTATCGTTCAAACCTGTTGATATTAAAATCACGGTCAATAGCTTGCACCAAAAGAGCATAATCAATATTTGCAGCTATTATTTGAATTTCGCCGAATTGTCCAACAGCCTGTCGTGAAATTATTGAGAATCGGGGCAGTATTCTGTGAATTATCGAAAAATCAGGTTCATAAATTGTTAGTGCAACCCAATCGCCTACTGCTGGAAAATCTTCACGATTTTTTGCTGAAAACCGCAAATTCCCTGTTATCTCGGATTCAAATTCACCCTTTTCCGTAATAACAATATATCTTTCTTTATTTACAGAAACTACACGCCCAATATCAAAATTTGTCAGGTTGTTTTCCAACCTATATTGTTCGATATGCTCAGTGTAGCCAAAAGCTTTAAGTTTCATTTTTCGCTTATTGAATAAATTTTCAAATCTATGTCAGGAACCTTTTACTATTTAACGATAGAGATTTACAATCTAAAAATATTTTTTTTTGCTGGGGTATTAGAGAAGTTTTTTTTCAGCTTGCTCATTCAGCAATTGTGAAAACTTGCTTTTTAATTCAATGAACTGTTCCTCATTGGTGTCCGTAAAGGCTTCTTCACAATTCGATGAAATATCGCTATAGCAGGGTTCTAAACCGAATTGCTTTTGGGTGAAATCGTAGCGTATTGAGTTTATAGAATTGTAGTAGTGCCATTGATGATTAATCCTGGTTTTTAGGATTTGGCCTCCAAATAGCTCGTAAACAACCAATGCGGATACTCCGCACTGCCCTAAATAGGGATTTGCGGAGGTCCATTTGCTGCTTGTTTTAATACTCCAGCACTTTAAAAGAATACTTTCGAGTTTATCCATTTGCTCTTTATTTCTTTGGGAAACTGCACACCCTGCCCACTTTTTCACAATACTC
The DNA here is from genome assembly GCA_030683155.1 of Bacteroidales bacterium. Classification (GTDB taxonomy): domain Bacteria; phylum Bacteroidota; class Bacteroidia; order Bacteroidales; family F082; genus JALNZU01. The sequence continues at coordinate 19,527 of JAUXMV010000019.1, read as the reverse complement.
TATGAAAATGCTGCCAAAAACATTTTTTAAGCACTCCTCTTCCTTTTTAATTTTCATTTTAAACGCAACAAACATGGCAATTGCAGCGAGCAAAAACCAAAAGTTCGAATAGAACAGGAATAATCCGGGTAGAATGAGAACAAACCAACTTGCATAGATAGGATTTCGGGAAAGAGCAAAAATACCATTGGTTATCAATAATCCCTTTTTAAAACCAATAGCGAACTGCGCAATTGCTGCAATCCAAATTACACTCCCAGCAATTAGAAAAGTAAGACCAACCAATCTTATGAAAATGCTAAAGGATATAGGAATTATTGCTAATTGTGGTTGCCAATAGCTTAAAACGACTCCTGCAATAACAAAAGGTAAAGCCGAAATTATTAAAAATGGCCCCACACCACGTGGATCGAGTCCTAAGGGAGACAGAGAAGATTTTTTCATAGTTTAAAAGTTTTATATAAGTGATCAATAATTACTTCAATTTTAATAAATCGCCGTCAATTATCAGAAGTTTAACTCCTTTTTGGGTTGAAGAACGATGAGAGCTTAGATCGTCGGAAACCACATAAGTCATTCCTTTTGTAAGGGTTAATTTTTCGCCAGTTTGTAATTCGCTTACGAAATCCCCTTCGAGGCAATGCACAATGTGACCCTTTTTACACCAATGGTCGGCTAAATAGCCGCTGGAGTACTCAACAATTCGAATCCTTAACCCTGGCAACTGAAAGGTTTGCCAATGGGCAACACCTGTTTCGCCCACATGTTCGGTTTTAGGAACCAAATCCCAATTGATGGTTTGAAAGAGGATGCTATTCATGTTTTCCATAGTTTGAAAAAATTTTTCAAAAATATCTTGATACAAATTGTCGTTTTGGCAAAAACCAGGTAAGCACAAGTATAACCAGAGCTAATGATGCCGTTGCGGGTTGCATCCACGAAATATAACCTATTATTGCAACCTGAACGCTTAGCCATCCAAATACAATGAGTACATTGGCAAACGATGCCATTCGGGCATACTTTGATTTAGCAAAAACAGCTATGGAAGCAAAAAGTGCCGACCCTCCAACTACAATAAAAAGTATGAGACTTGGGATTAAAAAACTTTCGAAAGGACTCCCGTCAAGGAGTTCAAGCGAAACACCTTCGGCTCCACTAATTCCGTAGTAACCGCCTCCAAAGGCGTTTAGGGCAAGAAAGGCCAATAATGTGCCAAGGGTGTATCGGAGAAACTTGCTAAAAGCTATTCTTTTATTCATTGGTTTACTCAAATTTGCTTTAAACTAACTTCTTAAACGGTTATTCTCTTTTTGCGAAAAACTGAAGTATTGCCACCTGATTATTTCTAACAAACTCATTTCCTGGAGTAGCTCCGCATTTCCTGCAGTTCATATCATATGAAGTATTTACGGTGTTGCACTGCTTGCATGAGAAGTATTTGTGTCTTTCGCTGATCCACTTCTCCCAGCCAACTTCCTTAATTCTTTCCTGCGACTCCCATAGTTCGGCCCGGTGGGGCATCATTGTCTGAAAATCTTTTAGTCCGGCACAAGGGTACTCGTTACATTCGCCACAAAAACCAATGTCCTTTTCGGCTGCGCATTTTGTGAATTTGCATTTCTTGCAATATGCAGTTACTACGCTTGATCGACACCCATTGCATAGGGTCTCGTCGATGGTTTGGCTCATCATCTTTGCATAATATTCCAGTTTAGCAGTATCGTTTTCCTGGGTGGCAATGTATATTCCACAAGCACCGCAGTAAAGACCACACACGGCGGCCGTTTCGGCTATTTCTTGTTTACCTTTCATATAATTATTGAATTACAACCACGGTTTCAACCTTCACATTTCCTTTTACCATTGCCCAAACAGGACAATATGTTTCCTCGGCCATTTTGATCAGTTTGCTCACTTCGGAATCTGTTGTGTTATTCGATTTAATTAGAATCTCGAGTGTGATAGTTTTAAATCCAGTTGGATGCTCTGTGTTTCTGACTCCGTTGGCATTTATCTCAAAACCATCAATATTTTTCTGCATCCTGCGCAAAAAGGTAAGTAAAGCGCTACCCAGACACGAGGAGAAGCTAAGTAGCAAAAGTTCCAGCGAAGTGTAGCCCAAGCCATCGCCAATGGGCGGTATGTAGTCGATGGAGATGGGTTGATTCCCGTCGACCATTCCGTTGAAATGCAACTTGCTGTTGATTAGAACAAGCTTGGCCTTTAGCTCTATTGACTTATCAATTTTTGTTTCCATAATTCAACTAATTTGTAAGTAGGTTACAGTGGAAATATTTCATTAAAAAACTGAATCAAAAGTAGTTTTTCAGGGTATGTGTCACAACAATTTTACGGTGAATGACGAACCATAGAGGTTAAAAAGCAAAAAATCTGAGTTGAGCCACATACATTAATATACCTAATTATCCCTTTTCTCAAAGGTCTCAGCCTTCTTTGATTTTCGTCGCTTAATAATTAAGAAAACAAGTTGAACAATAAAAACAATAAAAACCAACCCGTAAACACCAAAAATGGCTTTAACAAATGCGCTCATCTCACGAAATTTTTACTGCAGTGCCATAGGCAAGAATTTCGGCTGCTCCCTGCATAATCATAGCGCTTTCGAGTCGGAACCCAATTATGGCATCGGCACCCATCCGCTTTGCATCAGCAACCATTCGCTGCATGGCTTCTTCCCTCGCTTGGGCCTGAAGCTGGGTGTATTCTTCAATCTCGCCTCCGACAATATTTTTTAAACCGGCAAAAATATCTCTGCCAATATTGCGCGCCCTTACAGTACTACCACGGGCAATGCCCAAAATGGCTTCGGTCTCCTTGTTAGGAATGTTTTCAGTAGTTGAAATAATCATAGTTTAAGTATTTAATGTTTTTTGAAAATTAGATTTAAATAACAACTTCATTAAGAATTTAATAAATGCCGTTATACTGTCATTTAATAATGGTTCATAAAGGTTTAGCGATTATTTTTCTCAACCCTCAATCCTAAATGCAATTTAATGAAGCCAGCTATCTCAACCATCGCCTCAGTAGCCTCGGGGAACATTGGAGCAAGCAAAGGGAAGCAGTGTACCATTCCTTCTCCTGCTATAAACCTTATATCAACTCCTGCAGCCTTGGCTTTTATGTAGAACTTTTCGCCATCCTCAAACAGCTCATCGTCAACTCCCGAGATTATTAGTAACGGTGGCAAACCACTCAAATCGCCAAAGAGTGGAGATATAAGAGGATTGTCGGCCTTGTTGTTGCCAACGTAATGGTTACTAAAAACGAACCACGAGTTGAGCGGAGCGGGCGAAAGTTTATTCTTAGATTTGTACGATTCGCTCGAGCATGTCAGGTCAGTCCAGGGCGAAATGGCAACTGCTGCCTTGGGCATAGGAATTTGTTGCTCCTTTAGCGCAAGGAGCGTGGCAAGCGTTAATCCGCCTCCAGCCGACTCACCTGCTATTAATATGTTTTCGGACTTATAGCCTGATTGGAGTAACCATTGGTAAACCTTAACGGAATCTTCGACTGCTGCTGGAAATGGATGTTCCGGCGCTAGACGATACTCGAAAGTTAGATTTGTAACTCCTGTATTATTAGCAAATTTCGACACAAAACCCCTATGGTCGTTGCACGAACCAGAGACATAGCCTCCACCATGAACATAAAGAATTACTTTTTCAGCGCTTGCACCTGCAGGAATAAGCCACTCGGCATTAATGCCATTAATTACCAGCGGCTTGATTGCGACGTTTTTAGGAGTTTTCGCATACTTGCTTGCTCCCTTTTCGCATCGCTCCCTGAACATATCAATGGATGTGTTCATATCAAACACCTCCTTGTGAAGCTGTCCTCGGAGGATATGCCCATTACGGATTATAAAGTTGAAAATCCTGCTTTTAAAACTTGTCATCGTTTTTAAATTAATATCACAATTGTATGCCTCACCTAATTACTTAACCTATTTATTCTTTGGTAAATAAGAACTGTCCACCACCTTGCTTTAGAATCATTGTGCTTTCTTTTGGATTAAATTCCATCACTATTCCTGCCAGGTCGAACTTAAATTTATCAATGTCGCTAGGTTCAAGTGGAAACGCCGATTGACCCGTTGCCTGCGCCTTTAAAGTATTGTTCTCTTTTGTAACCATAATTTTCAATGGAATTTGCAACGATGAGTAGGTGCCCAGGTACTTATCCAACTCTTCCGAACTGATGCTAAATGTTTTAAATTCAGGTATAGTGTATGGTTTACCAAAAATGGCGCTTAAAACAACAAGTGAAATATCGTTGTTGTTAAAATTTGTTCCATTTGAGGTCATTGCGTAAGAGATATTTTCGTCGGGGAAATGAGTGAATACTGAGGAAAAACCATCGATTCCACCTGTATGTCCGTAGCCAGTTTTGTCGTAAAATGGATATTTAAACAGACCCATCCCATAGTTGTCCTTAATGGTTTTCATTTGTTCAACGCTTTCCTTTTTTAATAGCTTATCGCTAAATAAAGCATCGCTGAATTTTACCAAATCGCTTGGAGAAGAAACAATTCCACCTGCTCCAAGGGGGATTGAAATATCGGTTTCGGGCTCAAGTTTCCAGTCTCCACCAATGCTATACGAATTGCACTCGTTGTTTTTTGGATTAATTTTCCCTCCCAAGTGTGTATGCTTCAAACCCAAAGGGTTTATTATGTACTCCACCAAAAGGTTGGCATAAGGTTTTTCAAAACTCTTTTCGAGAATATAGGTCAACAGAACGAAATTGGAATTGCTGTACTCCGCTTTACTGTCAGGCTCAAAATCGCTTCCCCCTTTGGCAATAATATCAAGCATCTCTTTTTCTGTTTTTGGCTTGGTATTCCAGGTTAAATAATCCTTGTCGCTGGTAAAGCTATGAATGCCGCTTCGGTGGTAAAGCAATTGGCTAATGGTAATTTTATTGGCATTAGCAATGGTTGGGAAATATTTGTCGATAGTTTGATTGATATCCAATAGATCATTTTCAACAGCTTTGAAAACCAAAACTGTTGTAAGGGTTTTTGTTATTGAGCCAATTCGATACTTGGAATTTGGATTAGCTTTTATTTTGCTCTCGGTATCGCAGTAGCCAATGGCTTTTGTATAAATTATTTCGCCGTCTCGAGAAACTGCTACGCTTCCCATAAACCTATTGTTCGCTTGTAGTGCATCGAAGTAGCTGTCTAATTTAGCCTTATCGAATTCCTGAGCAAATCCCATTTGAGCCATCAGCCCAATTGCTAACAATAAAAAGAGTCTTTTCATAATTTTGTTGTTTTCGTTAATGTTGGCATTATAATCTATTATTCCGCTACCTTTTATTTTGAAAAGAATACATCGAAAAATACTTTAATAAAACAATATCAATCACTACCACCAGTAAATTCCATACAATTAAAGCGGCAAATCCAGCTGGCGAGAAGAGCCACTTCATATTTAACGAAGTGGCCAATGCAGAAGTTACACTAGCAATTCCGTTAGCCCAAAAAAGCACTTTAAGGGTAGGCTCAAAACGCTCCTTGCCAAAAATAAACGCCATGAAGATAAAAGAAAAGCCTATTCCACCCCAACCATACATTTCCAATGCCCAGGCAAACGAACCTGGATTAGCCATTGTGAACGTTGCTAAAATATTTTGCGCCTCAGACGCATTGGTCGATGCCAGATAGGGTACATAAGTGGTTTGTATTATGTAGTTTATAAAAACAATGGCTGTAAATATTACATTGATGCACAGGGCCGAAAGTGCCCAAATCTGCTTGGACTTGCTTGCCAGAAAGTACAAAGCAACGAATGTGAGTAAAGATCCAATGACCAGAAAATAACCGCAGAAGAAAGTGGCGGTTTGAATGGGATGGTACGATTGGATGAAAAGATCGGCACTTTGCCATTGGGGTTGAGGATAAAAAATTGATGAAATTACCGGAAATACTAGCCCCGAAAGAATTACGCCCATAAGGTTAATGTATACAGCAAATTTCCCAAACTTAAGAACACTTGCCTTAGACTCATTATTCATAGCCATTAATTTTTATAACTGAACCAAATATAGGTTGTGACAGGTTCTGCCGCAAAAGAAAAAAAGGTGAATGCCGAATTTATACGGTTAAAAAACGAAAAAAGTAGATTAAAAGCGCATTTACAAAAGATTGAATCGAAACAAATTTGTTGGCTTTCAAGCATTAAAAAAAATTGTTTAAGAGGTTCAACTTACCAAATCATTCATCAAATTTGTATTCAATTATAAAATTACTCAAACTGCTTCCAAATGATAAACGAAATCTCCCCAAATATTATAAACGTTCAGTTCTCTGGCAATAAATCAATTTCCGAAAACGACTATATCCTTTACTATAACGAAGAAGGATTACTTTGGAAGGTTATAGAGAATGAGTTCTCAATACCACAAAAAACAGATTTTGAGGCTTTTCCTGGTAATGCTGAAGCCGTTTTTCTATTTACATTCAATAATATTCCCTGTTTTCTTTTGAGGGACAAACCCAAAACCAAAGGTGAGAATTTTGTTTTCAAAGACATTACTTTTTTTCGGGCTATGCCGGACAAGGAGTTGGCCTGGTTAAGCTTGCTTGGATATCAATTCAAATATTGGTATCAAAGCAACAGGTATTGTGGCAAGTGCGCGGCAGCAACCCTGCATAAAACCGATGAGAGAGCTATAGTTTGTCCAAGTTGCAATACAGTTAAATATCCTCTGATAGCACCAGCCATTATTGTTGCCGTAATTTGTAACCATAAAATTCTATTAATCAGAGGGATGGAAAGTAGGGTAGGTTGGCATACCTTAATTGCCGGTTACGTTGATTTTGGCGAAACCCTTGAGCAAGCTGTTAAAAGGGAGGTTGCCGAAGAAGTTGGCTTAGAAGTCAAAAATATTAGATATTACAAAAGTCAGCCATGGCCATTAAGTGGATCAATGATGATTGGATTTGTAGCCGAGGCTGATGAAAACGAGCCCATTAAAATTGATGAAAAAGAAGTTTCGGAAGCAGTCTGGTTTCATCGTGGGGAACTCCCTCCATTTTCACCATCGTTGAGCATCGCGGGTGAGATGATCGAAAAGTTTGAAAGAGGAGAGTTGTAACCAATCAAATTCAAATAGATATCATCCATTATAATTTCCTTAGAAGCAATGTGATAATCCTTGGGATTGTATCCCTATTTCCATCGTCGAAGCGCTCAATAATATCTTCTATTTGAAATCCATTGTTTTTGGCAGCCCCAGTAAAATCGAAAATATTATGTTTAAAGCAAATAACAATGTGTAACCCATCCTCCGTCTCAAATCGGACTTTTATTCCGGTGTACTGCTTAAAGTGATGAAGACTGCCAACATTAACCAATCCATTTGGAGCTATTACTCTCGAAACTTTTCGAAAAATTTCAATCAAAACTTCTAAATGCTCAAGCACAAGACTAAAGGTAACGAAGTCATATTCCTCTTTGGCAAAGTCCCAATCTTTGGTGATGTCAGCCCTAATGAACTTAACGTTATCAGCTTTGATTTTTTCCTTCGCTTTTGCCAGCATTTCGTCCTACAGATCAATAGCAGTTACACCATTGCAATGCTCACAAGCCATTTGGATTTTTACCTGTGCCACAACCGATTTGCAATCAAGTACTGAACTCCATGCCTGCCAGCGATTCTCTTAACGAAATCGCTTCAGCATCCCTCGTTTTGTTCTCGTTAGTGTCGTACTGACTTGCCCAAACCTTGTATGATTTTATTACATCTATGCTGTGTGTGTTTAATAATCAACGATTTAACGTCATTCTATTTATCATCTCGTACTGCTTTCCCTTTAAGGGTAACCCATTTGCCAGGAAAAACCGTGTAATATTTTCGCAACCAATTTCAGTATTAATTGCCTTAATATTAGAATGTTTGTTACGCTTTACCATCTCTTTTAGTAGTGCTGTACCTATTCCTTTTCTCCGATGCAGCTTATGCACGGCTAGTTGAGTAATATCGCCCGTTGTGGGTTCAAAAATACCATAGCCCACCAGGTCTTTTTCGCGATATGCACCTAATACAATAAAATCGGTCTGACTGCGAAAGATTGAAGCGAAGCTGTTTTGCCAAGATGGGGCAAAATCCCAGAACATGGTTACCTCACCCAGATCGTCAACGGTTATTTGCTTAATGGTATAGTCCTTACCTAGATCCTTTTTAATAATGGCAAGCATTTCTGCATCATTTACAAAGTAGTTGAATTCACGACTCACCTCAAATCCGAGCTTTTTATAGACCGAAATAGCTTTATCGTTGTGTTGTAATACTTCGAGAAGATATTGCGTTATTCCATCTTCAACCAAGTAAGGGATTGATTCGGTAAAAACCCTCGATGCCAAACCTTGCCCCTTATATTCATCAATTGTTCCGGTTCCTGTGTCGTAGGCAGTATACTGTCCATTGTGCCAGCCAATACCATTAAAGGTAAAGCTAACCAACCTATCGTTATCGAATGCTCCAAACGAAAGTTTTGCTTCAAATCCGCGACGGATATGCATTTTTTGCAATTCGTAACGTGTTATTGAGATCTCATAATCCTTAAACGCCTCCGAGAACGCTTCGTAAAGCCTATCGAACGCTACCTGGGACAAACTCCTAACCTGTATCATGATATGTTTAATTTCTATTCTAATTCTCAAAAAATTCCTTGGCCAGCTCCACAAACCCATTTACTCCATTAAAACCCTTTGGGACCAGCTCAACGGCCATACACACTTCGTCGGGTGCGTCGAAATGAAACTTTATGCCAAAATCGCTTGCCTTACGGTAACCAAAACGTGGGTAGTAATGTGGATGCCCAATCAGAACAACCGATTTGTAACCCAGCTCCCTTGCTTTTTGGTGTGCCGCCTGAATTAATTTGGCTCCAATGCCCATTTTCTGAAAATCGGGATGAACGGAAACAGGCGCCAACGTTAACGATTCGTGTTCGCTTTTCTCGTTCTTTATTAAAATCTTCGTTAAAAGAATATGTCCTACAATCTTTCCCTCTATTTCCGCAACCATTGATAACTCGGGAATAAAAGCCGACGATTTTCTTAACCGATCAACCAGAAACTGCTCGTTATGCTCCGAAATTTCGAGATTGCGAAAGGCTAATTCGGTAATGGTAAAAACCGCTTTATGGTCATCAAATTTTTCTTGTCTAATAATAGGATTCATTTCATCTTTCTTTTAATTACTCACCAAACCATTTTTTGAATGGAGTAACCCTGTCGATACTCACAAAAATGTCGATTAAGGGCTTGGGGATTAGTTCTAATTTTAGTCTGCTTTTGGGGAAAATGTGCACCTGCTTAATGCATTGGTGCGATATTACATACTGCCTGTTGATGCGAAAGAACTGGGTAAGATCAAGTTCGTTTAACAATGCTTCGAGTGAATAGTCGATGGGGTATTCCTTGTTATCATTCAAAACTGCGAATGTTAAGCCCTCTTTGGAATAGAAGTAAGCAATATCAGAAACCTTAAACGATTTAATTTTTTGCCCAAACGATACCGAAAACCTTTCACGGTAGCTACGTTTATTTTTGTCAATTAAATCAAAAATTGGAGCAAGGTCGATAGAGACATCGTGCACTTTCCAATTTTTATATTTAACAATTGCATTGTTAAGTTCGTCCTGAACAATTGGCTTCAGAAGGTAATCGATGCTTTTCAGCTTAAATGCCCTAATCGCATACTCGTCGTAGGCAGTAGTGAAAATTATGGGTGCATTCACCTCAACGTGCTCGAATATGGCGAAGCTCAGGTTATCTTCTAAGTGAATATCGAGAAAAATCAGATCAGGTTGCGGGTTCGATTTAAGCCAATTTACAGAGTCTTCAACCGATTCGAGTTTGGCTAGTACCACAATGCCCGAATCGAAAGTATGTATCATACTCTCTAGCCTTCGAGCGGCTAGGCGCTCATCTTCAACTATTAATACTCTCATAATTTTGCTTGTTTATTAATGGAACACTGGCAATAAATTCCGAATTAGTTCTTTTGAATTGGGGTTCTTTCAGATTAAGAAGCATATACCTATGGGTAATATTCTTTAAGCCTACACCCGTAGACGGGATGAAACTTTCTCTTTCTTGTAAATTGTTTTTAACAACCAAATAGTTTTCATTGTCGATGAAAATATTAATTATAAGTGGCGATTTTTGAGACATGGCATTGTGCTTAATGGCATTCTCAATAAGCAATTGCAAGGCAAGAGGGATAACCATTAGTTCGCGTTTGCTGCTTGGGATATTTAGTTTTACCTGCAGTTTATTCTCGAAGCGAATGCTTAGGAGGAATAAATAGGCCTCAAGAAACTCCAGCTCGGTGCTCAGCTTAACCAGTTCGCAATCCTTATTTTCGAGCACGTATCGGTATACTTTAGAGAGGTGTTCGGTGAACCGCTCGGCCAAATCGGGCTCTAACTTAATGAGTGACGAAAGCACGTTGAGGCTATTAAACAAAAAATGGGGATTTACCTGTTGCTTCAGCATTTCGAACTGCGACTGCAAATTCTCTTTTTGCAACTTGAGCAATTGAGTATTTGCTTCGGTAAGCTGGTTGGTACGCATTTCAATGGTTTTTTCCAGCGTATGGTTTATCTCTTCGAGTTTATTATGTGCTTTCCGAATGGTTTCTTCGGCTTTCATTCTTTCAGTAATATCCTTTGCTGTTCCAACCACTGCTGGCCGCCCATCGAATTCGGTAAGTGTTGTGGAGAGAATTACCGGAACCCTTGTGATTCCGTTTTTATGCAAGAGGGTTGTTTCAAAGTCGGTACTAACAGGCTCGCCGCTCATACGCATTTTGTGTCGCAGGGCTACGTTTTCTCTGTGTTCAGGAGGAATCACTTTTATGAAGTCATTCCCTTTTAGCTCGTTAACGGAATAGCCGATGAGATCTACAATAGCCTCGTTGAGAAACACGAATTTATAATCCTGAACAACGTAAAGGCCCTCTTGGATGCTCTCGATGAGATTTTTGTAGCGTTTTTGGCTTTTTTCCAGCTCGCGCTCAATGGCCTTGCGGTCGGTGAGGTCGCGCATTATTATAAAAGTTGCCGGATTCCCCAGGTACTCAATGTACGTTGTATTGAGCTCGAGATGAACAATTTTGCCGGTTTTTGTAATGGCGCTGCATTCGTAAATGAACTGGGCTATATCGCCAGCCATTCGTTTTCTGTGGTATTCAATTAGCCTTTCCTTGTCCTCCTCTACTAAGTAGTTTACAAAGGGTTTTTCAATTACTTCTTCCTCTGCATACTCCATAAGCTCACAGAATGCTCGGTTTGCAAACCTGAACTTGCCATATTGAGTGATAATGATACCATCATTGGCACGGTCAATAAGCATTCGGTACTTTGCCTCGCTCTCCATCAGGGCATTCTGCATTTGCGAAATCTCAGTTACATCGCGGGCAGTTATTAACGAAGCAGGTGCATTGCTGATTTGAATGGTGGTGGTATTAAACTCAACCATTACACGTTCACCAGTTTTTTTCAGCATTGTTGCTGTGTATCTTGCATTATCAATTTCGCCCCGCATCCTTTTGTAATGAATCTTTACTACACGCTCCCTATCTTCGGGGGCTATGGTTTCGGGACCAAACAAAGTGTACATTTCCTCTATGGTGTATCCCAGCATATCGGCAAACGCCTTGTTAACAAGGTGTACTTTGCCTGCCTGAGTAATAATAATGCCATCGAGCGACTTTTCGATAAGAGTACGATACTTTGCCTCACTTTCCTTAAGGGCATTCTGAATTTGGGTGAACTCGGTAATATCACGAAGTGTAATGAGCGAAGCTGGTTTATTATTGATTGTTATTGAGGTTGAATTGAAATCGAATATCACTCTGCTCCCCGTTTTTGTTAACAACGACGCTGTGTAGCGCATATTTTCAATTTCGCCCCTCATTCTCTTGTAATGAATTTCGATGACCCGCTCCCTATCCTCAGGAGCAATGGAATTGGTGCCAAAAACCGTGTACATTTCCTCTAGTGAATAACCAAGTAAATCGGCTAAGGCTTGATTTGCAAGTATTACCTTAGCATCCTGGCTAATAATTATGCCATCGAGGGACTTCTCGATCAGCGTTCTATGTTTCATCTCGCTCTCCGAAAGGCTTTGCTGCATTTTAACGAGTTCAGTAATGTCGAACGAAACGCCTAGTATTCCTATCTGTTTTCCCTGCTGGTCGAGGTAAGGAACAACTCTGGTATCCCAGTAAATTCCATTTAACAGAACTATTTCCGCATCAACTTCTGCTTTTATTGCCTTTCGGATAAAATCAAGAAGCTGATCGTTTCCTTTGTATACTTCAAAAGCACTTTGCCCAATGCGTAAGCCAGATTCCGAACCAATTTTTTTAAGTCCGCTGCCCTCGTTAAATATAAAGTTACCTTCAAAATCGACGCTCCAAATAATCAATGGTAGCTGATTTAAAAGAACATGAAGCAGCATTTGCTTTTCACGAAGTTCGGTTACGGCAGTTTCTCTTTTTTCCATTTCAACCTTTAGCTGGCTATTGGCATCGGAAACCTGCTCAAGGGCTTTTTGAATGTTTTGCTTAATCAAAAAATTTTCTACAGCAGCCTGGTTGCTAAAAAAGGCGGCAATAATCCCCGCTACCGAAACCCCCAAAAACAAAAAGTTGGCCTGCTGAAATTGGTTAACCGGGAAATTGAATTTTGATAAAATGGCAACCGAAAGGTTGAATAGAACCTGAAGCATGAAAAAGTGAACAACAAGTCTTTTGTAAGAAAGAGGAATGAGCACCAGCCAGCAAATTATTATAAAAAGGAAACCATAGGTGTAGTTGCTTCCAAAGTATCCTGTATGCGAAGCAAGCATTGCGCAAAACAACGTTCCCAGGTAAAAACCTGCCACTAAATGCTGCCGATATCCCAGTGAGGTATTACGTTTAAATGCAATTAAAAGGTTAATAGTATAAGCAGCAATGGTACTAAACCTAAACATTAGTAATACTTGAGTATCGCTTAGATAAAAAAGGAAATCGAAAAATACCCACAGCAGTACAACTCCCGATCCCGCAATGGAAAGTACTAGCAGGTAATATTTTAAGTGCTTCTCTCGCTCCAGAATGAAATCCAGGTTGCCATTGGTTTTGTCGATGCTCTTGAAGGATAGCATACTTTTCGTATTGCTTCGATTAATTAACAAAGTTAAAAAAGATAACCTTTAAACTCTTGAACTTTTAAGTTGAATGACGGATTTTATAAGTTGAATGACGAAAATTAGGATTGTCATTGGTTAAAATGCGCCTCCGCCCTTAAAATCAATATCGTCTGCACGGCCACGGTTCTTATTCTGGAAGTTGTTGAACGTGTATGAGAAATTTATTATAAACACTGGCCCCTCAACTTGAATGACGTACTTGTTATCGAAACTACTGCCAGAAGTGCTATAATTGAATTTAATGGAGTCGAAAATATTTTGAGCTGACAGACTTAAATTGCCCTTCCCTTTCAATACTGGCTGATTGAGAGCCAAATTTGCAACGAAAAATCCTGAATTTTTACCCATGGCATCATAATTTGGTGCTCTGTAGTAGCCAATGGCCTGTATTCGGGTTCCCCACTTCAGTTGGAAATTGGCAATAGCCCGGGCATCCCATGTAAAAGCCTCTTGCTTAATTTCTGTTGAGTTTACAAGGGTATTCAGTTTGTAATGATAAAGGTTTGCTCCTGTGCTAATTTGCCACCATTTCGCCAGCTTAACGTCGAAACCAATTTCCTCGCCATAGGCCACTTGATTTTTCGAATTTGCCAGCTGATGGGTCATCACCCCATTAACGCCCATTAGTCGTAACGACTGAAAAATATTAGTGGTATTCCTAAAGTAAGTTTGCGATGATATGGTGAAAATTGAAATGCTACTCCTGTAATTAAATTCGTACGAGTCGGTATACTCGGGTTTTAACTGAGGATTACCCATAAAAACATTCTCAGGGTCGATATACTGGGGAATATCGTTTAGTAAGTAGGGAACTGGTCTGTTAATCCTCCGGCTATAGCTAAGCTGAACCTGTTGCTGATCACCAATACTTTTCGACAAGTGAAGGCTAGGGTAAAACATAAATTTCGAAAAGTTGTTGGGTTCAATAGAATTAGTAGTTGTAATGCCTCTGTCGAAGTATTCGCTACGTAAGCCCAACTGACAACCAATGCCCCAAAGTGTGTTTGAATAGGTTGTATATCCTGAATAAATGGCATTTTTATATCTCAAGTTGTATGTGTAAAGAGGATTTTGAACCCATTCATCGGTGCTAACCATGTAGTTTTGAAATACAAAATCCTCAAACCTTTTTTCGAACCTATACTGAACTCCTGCTTCAAAGTTTCCCTTTTTTATGGGTTGTTTATAGTCTATATTAATTCGGTAGTTGTAATTGAAGTCAGATTTCTGATTTCTTAATTTGGAAGCCACCCCAACCTCATTGTAACTATCGTTGGTTATAAGTTCATTCAGTTTGTTATCGTCCTCACCGTTCCAACTGAAGTAAACCCCTGAAATAGAGAGATTATGGTTTTCTGCAAATTTATGAGTGTACTCGGCATTGGCGCCATAAACCAAACCAGCGATGTCGGTAAAGTTGACGGATTTGCTGTAATCATCTCTGAAGTTGGTTAAGTTGTGTTTATATATAGTGCCAAATGTGCCCCTATCATAGCTCTGTTGGCTCACATTACCCGACAATGATATCGAATTGTTTTCATTCAGTTCAATATCTGTCCCTGCTTTATAGTTAACATTGTAGTTTAAAAACGACTGACTGGCAACTTTTATATAATGAATCGTATCACTATAAACCTTTGCATTGCTGCTAATAATGAGCGTATTGCCAAATATGTTGTCGGTATAATCTACGCCTCCAAACAAGTTGAACCCACCTGTCCTGTAGTTAACAAGAGCATTTCCAGTTCGCTTGTGCGTATTGCCAGCGCCTAGGCTTAAGTTTCCGCTCAATCCCTGCATTTTATCCTTTTGCATTATAACATTAATAATTCCAGCTTGTCCGTCGGCCTCGTATTTTGCCGAAGGATTGGTAATTACCTCAATTTGCTTAATTGCCGATGCTGGTATTTGCTTTAGGGCATCGCTACCTTTTATCGATGAAGGCTTACCATCGATGAGCACAATGAAGTCGGAGCTGCCACGAAGCGTCACATTTCCTTGAGGATCTACTTGCACCGAGGGGGTGTTTTCAAGCACACTTGCAGCGGTTCCTCCTTTGGAGCTGATATCCTTTTCAACATTTACCACCCGCTTGTCAATCTTGTACTCAACCCTTGAGCGTTCAGCTGTTACCTCTACCTCATCGAGTCTAACATTCGATTCGCGAATAAATATTTCGCCCAAATTAATCTCATTGCTTCCTCTGCGCAGGGTGAAAGCAGAAGATTGTGATTTTTCAAAACCAATAAAATTTACTTGAATGTAGTAAGAACCAGATTTTAAATCTTTTAAATTGAATCTTCCTTCCATATCTGTAATTGTGCCCGTAACCAAAGTGGAATCAATAGTGCTATAAACAGCAATAGTGGCGTATTCAACGGGTGACTTCGATTTGGCATCAACAACTTGTCCGGTTACTTTTCCGCTACTTTGCTTGGTAACTTCATCAGTATGAGCTTTGGTGGTAGTAAAGACTACTAAAGCAACTGCAAAGAAGGTTTTGACAAGATTTGCTTTCATATACATATGTTTAAGTTCTTATATGTTTTCGAATAAATGAATTATGCTGCAAACCTATATGCAAAAAGATCATTCAGAAAATGATTGTTGGTGAGTGACCAAAATGGAACCCTGAAGAAGTAAATTTGAGTTGTAAATATTGTTTCCGTAACTTTAAAGGGAATGTCTATCTGACCCAATATTAAATACCTGTCTTTTTTCTACATAATAAGACTTAACCCAGCGCGCATTATGGCCTGATCCGGTTCATATAACCGTAAATATAGAGCTTGAGTAAATTTTTGGGATGATAGGCCGGAAGACGAAATTTTTCTGGATCTGCTTGATCTGTCTTACGCCCAAGCATCTCCTTGTCCAGATCCTCCACAAACAACTCGATCCTCCGCACCTCATTGTCGGCACTGATGGCGGCTTCCATACTCACAGGAAAGACTTACTGGCATTAATCCCTGCCTGTGTCCGGCCTGCAAAACCGGCCATATGAGAATCGTAAGAGAGCTTCCACGTATTCGTTCACCGGCTCTGTTCGTCCGAAACCAGATGCACCCAACCATATAAACTCAATGTCCATTTTGCGATTGTCGCAAAGCGGGAAAGGTATGCCCGCTCCTGAAACAAAAATACCTAAAACCGTTCTTTTGAATACAAAACCATCCTTGCAGAAGTTGATAAAAAGCTCAAAAACCTGCAATTCTTAAAAGAACATCTGTTCAAATATCTGGCAAAAAATACCAAAAACCATCAGTAGGTGCATAACACCTTCTGGCTCTGGGTAGATGTAGTTCAATCCCGAAGCTTCGGGAACTCATCGCTGGGCGCTGCGCGCCGCTCAGAGTCCTATTTATTAGCACACGTTTTTCATTAATGCCCTTTAATTACCAGATTTTCAAAGCATTAATTTTCAAATTTCTTTTAAGAAACAATACAAAATGCGATAACAAAAAGTATAAATGAAACAATCGAAATCAGTAAATATTGATTAACATTCTTTCGAAGTTTCTCCAAATTCTCATCTTCTTGTTTTTCAGTTATTGGTATTGGTAATGAAGATTCAATGTATTTCATTCTAACACTCATTTTAGAGAAACTTACATTTACTAAATCCGAAAAAGATGCTTCTTTTTTCTCTTTTTTCCGAATGTAATGAAAATGAAAATTTGCTTTCGCAAAAAAAGTAGCTAATGCAATTAAAATAAAAATTGCACCTAAAAAACTTATCAAATTTATCATTCTATTCCTGATTTGTGAAAATGTTAATCTTTAAATCCGTGAATATAGTTTTCCATCAAATCCCTTAATAATTCTATTATCATTTGGCCCAATAAATCTCTTCTATAAAACAATTCATTTGCTTAGAGTTCTGGTTTTCAGTCTTAAAATGTGTGCTAAGTTGACAATATGGTGTCGGTGGGGTTTTCGAAGTCCGTCTTTATCCACCGAAACAAAAGCTGAAACGGAGACGGGACGCTGGATGCGGAACGAATCACCCCGCTGCACTATATTGTGTGTTATCGGTTCGCCCTTATTTTTCGGTCTTTGTAAGCCATTCTATTGCGTTTGTTTTTTTAATCCCGTTATATGTCCCTGTGTCGTAGTCCATTGTAATTAAAAGTTTTTCGTGATGGTCTGCAATACTGTCAAATGGTGCTAACTCACGTTCTAAAGTCGTTGCGTTTTGCACTGTTTGCACAACTTGTATGTATTGTGTAAAACCTTCGTTGTTGCGAACGACAAAATCAACTTCTAAATTATTGGTTTTTCCTATCCATACTTGGTTATTTCTGCGTTTTAGCTCAAGATAAATTATATTTTCAAGTAAATGTCCTGCATCGCTTGCTAATTCTTTTCCAAGTAATGCGTTGCGAAAACATTAATCCACCAAATAGTATTTTTCAAGCGTTGCCAAATGTTGTTTGCCTTTGATGTCATAGCGGTTTACTTTGTAAAACAAATAGGCTTCAACCAAAGTATCAATGTACTTCGACACTGTTTTGTTGTCAATTTTCTTTTTGTTTGTCGTTAAAACTTTGGCAATGTTCCCTGCTGAAACACTTGAACCAACTGAATCTATTAAGAAGTTTACAACTTCCTGATAGGATTCTTCGGCATAAATAGTATAGCGCTTAGAAATATCGTTGTCGTAAATGTTTTTAAAAACCATTTGCAAATATTCATTTGCAAAATGATTTCCTTCTGCTGAAAGTCTTACTGCTTCGGGAAAACCACCTGTACGCACATATTCAGCAAAAGCACGGTCAGGGTTTGTGGTTTTACCCGTAAACTCTAAATATTCAGCAAAAGAAAAAGGCAATACATTTATTTCATAAGCTCTACCTGTAAGCAAAGTTGCCAATTCGCTTGATAATAAAAATGCGTTGGAACCAGTAACATACAAATCTATGTTTGGGTGAACGTACAAGCCTTCCAACAGCTTTTCAAATTCGGGAACATTTTGCACTTCGTCTATAAACACATAATTGGTTACGTTTTTTTTGAGATGCTTAATGATGTAATCATAAATCTCCTTCCAATTTTTTTCTGCTAAAAACCTAAAATCGGGCATATCCATATTGATTGCCAAAATGGAAACTTTGCCGTTATCTTTACGCAACAAGTCTTGAAATTGTGTCATTAAAGTTGATTTTCCACAACGTCTAACGCCTGTGGCAACTTTAATTAAATTCTTGTCTTTAAGAACACTAAGTGTTTCTAGGTAACGTTTACGTTCTATTGTTTGCATAGGGCAAAGATAAATATAATTCCTAAAACTGTTCAAAAATAAAAACTTTTAGGAATTTTATGGTCGTTTTATAGTGTTTATAATAAACAGAGTCTTTGTCAATTAAAATTCATCTGTTCAATGTCGTTCGTGTTTGTCTTGCTGTGTCGTTTTGGGTGACCGATAACTACTTGCTAAACGCACCCCTATGGCATTTATTTCCACTTTGTCCAAACTTGCACTGGATTTCAAATGATTGTTTAGCAAGTATTTGTGATCAAATTCTGGATTTGTACATCTCATGGTATGGCGTTTAGCATTTCAAAATTAAAGCATTTTTCTTTCGTTTGACATGATCGCATTAAATTTTTGTCAAATCGCCCGGACTGGTAATTTTTGAAAGACTTAAGGTGCTTACATGGGTGTATATCTCAGTGGTCTTAGAGCTTTCATGTCCCAGTAATTCCTTTATATATCGCAGGTCAATCCCTTTTTCGAGGCTGTGTGTGGCAAAGCTGTGTGGGCGTTAATTTCTTTGCTACTCCGGCTTTGCTGGCAATGATTTTCACAACCTCCTGCAGCGAGCGCTCTGAATAGGCTTTTCCATTCTCTTTGAAAAATATTAAGTTGGTGGGCTTATTTGCTTTTATGTATCGATCGAATACCGGAAGTGTCCCCGCTCCTAAACCTAAAATACCCAAAACAGTTCTTTTGAATACTAAACCACCATTGCAGAAGTTGATAAAAAGCTCAAAAAACTGCAATTCTTAAAAGAACTTCTGCTCAAATATCTGGCAAAAAACACCAAAAACCGTCAATAAGTGCATAGTGCCTTCTTGCTCTGGGTGGATGTAGTTCAACATGGACTCATCGCTGGGCGCTGCGCGCCGCTCAGAGTTCTATTTATTGGCATTAGGTTTTTATTATTTTCAAGTCAATTCAATAATTTCTGATTTGATTTCATGTCCGCATATTATGCAAAATCCAGATAGATAAATCTTTCCGTTCAGTTCAAATTCAGTTGGTCTTTCCATTCCTAAATCTGCT
>JAUXMV010000018.1 GCA_030683155.1 Bacteroidales bacterium | reverse complement strand
TGTATTTGTAAACTGCCAGTTTATCTTAGCTGTTTTATTATTTCGATGGGTCTGCCATGCAGTAACTTCTTTCTCCATAATCCCTAAGTTATCAATTCTTCTCTTTAGGCATTGTCCCATGAGCACATTTAATTCAATTTCGGCCATATTTAGCCAACTGCCATGCTTTGGGGTATAAACGAATTCAAACCTGTCCCATATTCGCTTGGCTTCTTTAGGAGGATAGGCTTCATAAAGGGCAGAAGCTTTGTGAGTTGCCAAATTATCCATAACCAAAGTAATTTTTTCTGCACCTGAATACCAATCATCTGCAATCTTCTTGATAAATTCAGCCCAATCCACTTTTGTTTTTCGCTCTGTAACACTAACATATCTCTTGCCTTTTAATGGCTCAGATGCCAGGAAAATATTGGCAACCCCACATCTTTCATATTCGAAATCAACTCTTGCCTCTTGCCCTGGTTTCATTGGGATAGGAGTGCGAGTCTCCTTTATCAATTGTTTCGGCGATTCATCCATGCAAATAACAGGGAAACGATCACTATATGCTCTTTTATAAACATCAAGGACTTGTTCCATAGCGGCAACAAATTGGCTGTTCTGGTGTGGCGGAATTATCCAACCTTTTGTTTTCCAGGGTTTAAGTTCGTTTTTTTTAGCACCTTACGAATTGTTTCATGAGAGATGCTTTCAATATATTTCATCTCGACCATTTTATCTGCAAGTAATCGGAGTGACCATTTGGCAAATCCTTCAGGTGCTTCACTACAACTTATAGCTATTAACTGCGCCTCCAATTCACCGTCTACCTTTTTCTCTTTTGTACTACTCATTGGCTTGCGCTCTAAGCATGCATCGAAACCTTCTTCAACAAACCGCTGCTTCACGCGGTCTATCATCCGATCACTTATTTTTAGCACCTGACTGATGTGTCTGCCTGAAATTTTATCGCCACACTCCCCTTGGTCGCAATTAAGAAGGATATAGGCTGTTCGATACTGCTGAGAGGTATGAGTGCCTTTGCTTACTATTGACATCAGTTCCTCGTGCTCTTCTTTTGTTAAAGTGACTTTGTATTTTATCATGGCTTTTTTGCCGACAAATATACAAAATATATACGACAATATCAAGTTGACACGACACTAGAATAATTACAAAATCAGTATTGGTATGAACTTATTAATATCTTGGATTTAGAATCCTTTTTTTGGTTCTGTTGTAGTCCAGTCTCCCGTTCACAATTTTTGGTGCATTAAAAAACTCCACAGTGTAAATCCCACACACATATTTTTGCCAAAAAAAGCACCATCTTTTAAAGTTGACTTCAAAATAGTACGAAAGATGCCATCTTCTTTGGGCTGTATTTTACAGAAAATCTATCCTTTATTCACTGAATTTGCCGCAAAAAAAAAGAACGTTCTTTCGTAGAACGCTCTAATTCATTGATTTTGAGAAGTGATCCGGACAGGATTCGAACCTGTGGCCCGCAGCTTAGAAGGCTGCTGCTCTATCCAACTGAGCTACCGGACCAAGATGTCAATGTTTGATTTTACGGCTGCAAAGGTAGTAAAACTGCGTTATAAAGCAAGCTTTCTTTTTTATTGTCAAAAAAAAAGGCGGTAAAAACCGCCTTTTATGAGTATCTGTAATCGCTTAGTAACGGTTTCTGTAACCGCCGCCGCCGCCGCCGCTTCCGCCTTCACTGCGATAGCCACCGCCGCCGCCGCTTCCGCCTTCACGACGAGGAAATCTTCCTGGTTCTGCACCTTCTGTTTTAGGACGTGCTTTTTTAACAACGATAGTACTTCCATCAAGTTCCGACTCGTTTAGGTCGTTGATGGCTGCATAAGCCTCAGTTTCATTGGCCATTTCCACGAAACCGTAGCCTTTAGACCTGTTTGTCAGCTTGTCAATAATAACTTTAGCTGATGTAACTTCACCAAATTGTTCGAAAAGTGCCAACAGTTGTTCACTGGTGGTCTTGAAGTTGAGTTTTGCAACAAAAATGTTCATAATAATAATAAAAAAAAATTGATAAAAAGTTTCAAAAAATAATTAACTAACTGTTTTTCAGAATGGTGAGTCCCAAATGGAGTTTTTTACTTACTTTTTTGAAAGTGAAATAATTAATTAAACCATTGCAAAGGTAATACTTTAGCAATACGAAAGTCAAATATGGTAGTTTTTTTTACAAATGGCCTCATTTTTATTGAAAAATAGCATTTGTTTTTTAAAAAAGATGTTTCTATTAAGGATGCAGTTTTAAAAACTATCCAATTTCAGAATGTTTTTTTGCAATATTTCGCTACAAGTTAAAGAAATGGGGAACTACATTGCCATGAAGTCCCCCATATTATTCAATCTAAGTAGAAAATACCTTAAATACTCTATTGCTAACGAACAAAAAACTTTTGCGTTACGCTTCCATTTTCATTTGAGAGCCTGATAATATATGTACCTGCTTTAAGCTGATGATAGATTTTATGATTTGAACCATAGATTTCTTTGCTTATAACAGGTTGTCCCAACAGATTAAATATTTCAAGTTGTGTTTGACCGTCTTTAATAAGTTTCAAATTAATGAACGTATTGTCAACCTCAATTTTTCCAATAAATGCTGAGGGTTCTTCTATTCCAATGAGAATGAGGTCTAATACTAAAACATTATCAATTCCGCCGTCAGGATTTCTTGTATCAACTGTTCCCCAGACACCATCTGCACTTTGATACTGTTTTGTGCTGCCTGTGAATGGATGTTGAACTTTTATCAATCTGATTCCAAGACTGTTCAAATTTGGAATGATGCCTCCCCATGATCCCGGAACACCGGAAACATTATTCGCATAAAAAGGAGCATAGCTAGTAATAACTGAAAAGTCAATTCCTGTATTTTCAATACTTGTTGCATAAATTGGGCGGCCTGTTCCGGCGGCATTATCATACAGCATTACCATTGATTTTGGGTCATCACCTGATGTGGCACGTATTGCAGTTCCTTCATTGGGTAAAAAGTTGTCCCCAAAATCGATAACGCGGGCGGCATTTGTCGTTGTTAGCCAATTGACCGGTGTAGTGCCTTCATTACCATCATTAAGACGAATACGGAAATAAACGTCATTTCCTGGAGTAAAGCGGACATTACCTGTTGCTTCAGTCATAAACCAGCCGGCAAAAGTACCATTCGCTGTAGAAGTAAATGTGCCATGTGCTAATGGGTCAGTATAGCTAGGACTTGTGGTTCTTGTGAAATCACCTGAGGAGTTTACAAAAATTGCATTACCTGCGCCATTTGTTGTTGGTCCGTCCGTACTTGAAACTACTTGATTTATATATCTATAGGTTTTGTTAGGAACTAAATTTCCAATACTAACCCAATAAGCATATGGAAGACGTGTGTTGTTTGAGGGCGCTAATCCCTGAATGAATTGAGGAATAATTTCAGCTGTAATTGCCGGGCCGGATGAAATTAAGATCGAAGTACTTACTGCGGAGGTTAGTCCGGTAGCATTGGCATTGAGGGTATAATTTCCTGCCTGATCAAACGAAATATCGGTAAATGATGCAACACCATTTATTGCGTTTTTTGTCAGTGTTCCGCTTAATGCACCCGGGCCGGAAGCTTTGCTTAAGGTAATTTGGCCAGTATAATTTATATCAACTGTGTTGTCAGGTCTGCGCGCTTCAACGCTGAATGCAGGCAGTGCTGCACCTACCTGACCACCAACAGGAACTGATACAAATGCCAGCTGAGTTGCAGGTGAACCAACCACAAAAAGAGGACTTGTTGCAGGGATAAGCGTCATTCCTGAGGTTGCTGCAGCAGTAATACTCACACCACTTTCTGCAACATTATATAAAAGATTGTTAAACGTAATGGTGTGTTCTCCGGATGGTATTATGCCAGTCAGAGTTCCGCTCAGAACGCCAGTTCCGGTGGTTTTTGTAAGTGTAACAGTGGTGTTGGCTGTAACTCCGGCTGAAACACCATTTTCATCCTGAGCTTGCACAGTAAGACTAAAAGGCTGATTTATATTTGGCGTAACACCTCCGTTAACGTTGGTAATAGCAAGTTTTGTTGCGGTTGTTCCTGACAATGGTTCACCTTCGATGGTAACCATATCGTATCTGCTTGTGCCTCCGGCATAGGAACTTGTAGAACGGGCTGCAACATACTGGCCTGCAACAGGATCAAAATCAGATACAACCCTAAAACCTGCATTTGGATTATTGCTTAAGCCGGTTACTGCACTTAGATCTACTGTTCTGAGATTGTACCATACATCTCCGGTTCCGGTTGGCTGTGGTTCAAAAGTAAATAACTGGGCATCGACCCAAACAGGGCTTGTAGCCATCGCATTAAGTGTATACTGTACCATCCAGGTATTTGATGCGGTATTGCTTAAGCGTTGATCAAATGTGAAAATTATGTTCTCAAATCCTGCAGTATTTACCAAAAAATGAGCTCCTGCAGTTTTGGGTGATTCTCCCTGAGCTGGATAAGTAGTTGTATTCCAGGCAAAATTTGGTGGAGAAGTGGTAACAGGATCAGATGAGCCTCCGGAAGCAACGCCAGAAGCATAAGTAGCTGTTGTTCCGCCAGTTAATTCGGCTGTTCCTGCGCCAACAGAAGGTAACGGAGAAGTTGTGCCTCCCGGAATTTCATCAGCAGAAGGGCCGTTAAAGTTCCATTGGGTGATGATATTGCCACTGACAGGCATTGTTACGTTTCCATTGCAAACAACAGTTTTATTTACCGCATTTAGTGAACTTGCTGTAATTATTTCGTTGGCGTAGGTACCTGAGCTTAGTCCGGCTTTAAGCCTTACATAAACTGGTGTTGAAGGGACATTTCCCGAAGTATGATTAAGAATCAGAGGGTTAGCAGCTACAAAAGAGGCACCTGACCCAAGAGAAATTTCATAATTGGTTGGAGGGACAACTGAAATATTACCATCTAGGTTGCTGCCACTAACCGTGAAATTTTGTTCAGCTGATGGACCTCCTCCAACAACATAAGTGAAGCCTGAAAGTACAGTTGGAGTGATTGTTATTTCCGGATCATCAGGTGAAGAGGATGAGCCCAGCGCATCATTCCAATTCGTAGCAATCCTGATTCCATCAACATTTATCCTTTGTGCTGCATTGAATTGTCTGAGTGCTATACTGCCAGCATTGGCAAATGTAGCAGTTTCGGTGAAAGTTAAGTTTGGCTGACTTGGTTCAGCTGCAGGAAAGGAATTAAATATGTAAAGACTTGAAATCTTTGAAGCGATTTCAAGCTTTGCGACAACGAGGGTTGTTGTTCCAGGGGTTATTGGTGTAAAGGTTGTAGGGGCTGTTGACCCGATGCCGATACCATCACCGGTAGCGTTTACCCACACACGTGTGAAAAATGTGGTACTGATTATGGTTTGTCCAAGATGTAAAAAATAGCCAGAGAAGTTTGATGGCTCAGTCTTGATCATAAATGCTACATACACCGTTCCTGCAGTGACTTCAGGAAAGTTTTTGTGTACGTCTTCACCGTTGTTTATTACTGCCGCTGCGCCACCGATACCGGAGGAAGAATATCCTGTAAACGACAGTCCTGTGGTAACAGCAACAGAATTTGTTCCAGCTCCACTATGCGCTGTCCATCCATTGTCAACAAGCAGCGAGTTTAAAGGATATTCAAAGTTTTCTACAAACAGTGGTTGTCCATTTGAAGCAAGATAAAAAAATCCAAGCAGGAATCCTAAAATCAGCTTCTTTGTCATTAGTTTTTTCATGATAATTTATGATTTAATGTAAATATGATGCATAGAGTTGTCAATAAAATGTCAAGTTAAATTAATCTTCTTGTTTAATGTTTACTAAAATTATTTTTAAAGAATAACATTTCTCTATTGTTTAAACTTGAATTCATTTGCTTTAATAAAGGCTCAAAATCAATCTGTTGAATGTTATAAATGCTTTCATTTCAAGGTTTTCGGCCACTATAAACATAAAAGAAAACAGGCAAATAAATGTCTTTTCGCAAATTTTTGCCATAGTCAAGCCAATGATTTTTTCATTCTGTAAAATTACAAAATAATTTTGTCCGAATCAATGTGCGAAAAAACACAAGAAAAGGCATTAGCGCATTAAAAGGATGTTAAGTTTTAATCAATGAAATGGTAAGAAATACTATTCATTGATGAATATCTTTTCGATGATAAAACCATTTTTCGTGGCAACCTGAAGAATGTAAATGCCAGTTTTGAGTCCAATAAGACTTAACTGAGCTGTTCCAGAACTACTCATCGAAACTGTAATTCCTTTGAGATCAATTATTTCTACGTTTTCAATTTCAGTCTGTTCATTCGTTAGAGAAACAAAAAGTGTGTGATTAATGATCTTTTTTATCAAAAGAGATGCGCTGAAAATATTCTCATCGTTGCTTGAAGCATCACGTAAAACTGCTTCATAAAGGTAGCCAGGTTGGTTTGATGAACCTTCTTCGGTGATATAAACCACGTTGTCGTTGACAAAATCAATAGCTTCGGCCTGACCGGGAAGTTCAGCAAAAGGATAGATTATCATTTCACCGTTAAAAAA
This sequence comes from Bacteroidales bacterium, assembly GCA_030683155.1. GTDB lineage: Bacteria > Bacteroidota > Bacteroidia > Bacteroidales > F082 > JALNZU01. Next base: position 17,492 of record JAUXMV010000018.1, on the reverse strand, counting down.
GTTGCCGCCTGTGTATTGTTGGAAAGACAAAATCCTTGCTCTTGTGAGAAGAACCAGCTCTCCGGTTTCGTGACGAATAGCAGCAGCAGTAACCCGTGCTTCGTTATTGGTATTTCCCAGGTACAGAGAGTCGATTAGTTTAGCGGTATAGTTACCCGCCATGGCTGGAATCTTATACATTTTGCAGTAGCCATCTAAGGGTGTGCTTCTATTTTTGGTAAACATCACAATTGAATCATTATGCCAAATTATTCCTTCAATATCAAAATTCCTCTTTGAAGCAGGAGGGGGGAAGGCGGTTTGATCTTCAAAAGCAAAATTGATGGATGCAGCCTGAACTTGATTTCCCTGAAAAGAGTCTGGATTTGGAATAATATGAATAGCAAGATCGGTGCGGTCGTTATTGTTATTGCCCGCATCGTTGATGTATATCCGGCCTTCGATATCAGTTGCAATGTCCTCCCAGTCGATATTGGTAATATTTGTTACTTTTATTGTTCTGAGAAGATTTCCAGCTGAATCAAATAAATAGAGATCATTGCTATTGCCAGAATCGTTGTGCGACCAGATAGCATTTTCGGTTTTTACAACAATGCCTGAGCTTTCTTTTAATACTGAAGGCAGTCTGGCAATTGATCTTAATTTGATGCTTTGGCCAGGATTTGACTGAGGGATTGCCTTGCAATTTGTGTTAAATATCAAACTGAAGGTGAATAGAAATTTTAAAATCGTTCTTGTATTTATCATGATCAGATATTTCAATTGTCAAAATGTTTGTATTTCTCTTATTCCATCACGGTTAAAAACGATACGGTAACGCTTATAATCAAGCTGATCTTCACCTTTAATTTGCATTAGGAGATTCAGATAATAGATTTTTTCTCCAGTTACAATGGTATAGCCTTCGGTGGCATCCTCAATAAATAAAGGTATTTCGGGATTGTCCATCTGTGTTGTAAAACTATTTACATTGAATCTGATGATTTCGTTGATTCCGGTAATGGTGTAGTCGCTTATTTCATCGATGCTTTTTCTGTCCAGCCTAATAAGTTTTCTGTAGAGAATAATTTTTTCGTCATTATTTCTGTTGTCGGCTTCGAGAATGGCAGACCTGTTGCGTATTTTTAGAATTTCTGAAGGTACTTTGTTCTCTTCAATAAAATCCATTCCTTCTTTGCTCCAGCCTATTGTTTTGTCATTCAGTGATATCCGTGTTTTGTGATCAAAATAACTTCTTCCGGCCTTATATGCAAAATAATATCGGCTAAGTTCCTTAATTCTATCTTTAAGCATGTAGCTTACAACAAGGGCAACGAAAAACGGCATTGTAAAATTACCATATTTAAGCTGAAAGGAAAAAGCGATTGCGGTAGCAAATATCATTGACAGGCCTGCAGCAACGCTTAAATAGACTTGCTCTTTCAGTATGCCATCCTTTTTTTTGTGGGCGGCAGCGAAAAGTACATTTTCCGCATATTTTTTCAGAAGTGTGAGTCTGTGGACAAACTCCCTGTTATTGTCAGGACTGTCTTTTTCAGGAACAAGGTAACCTTTCATTACTTTGTACTGCACTTCTCTGTCAATTTCGGACTGAATTTTCTTTCTGGCTTTACCGGTACCCTTTTCACCATTGAAGTTCTTAATGATTTTAAAGCAATGCTGTTCAATGATATTGCTCATAAACTCATCGCCAAAAAGAAAATAATTCAATAATTCAGGGCTGATGGTAGAAACATTGATAGCTCTTCTCAGATTTCGGTATCGGTTTGAAATCAGCTGAATGTTATCAATAAATTCATTAACCAGAAAAAGCGTATCTTCTTTGATATTGTTTTTCAAAATATGCCCTGATTCTTCTCGAAGGGCGCTTTTAAGGATTGATAGAAACATCTTTATATGATGTTCATATTCAGCGATGTTGCTTCGGGTTGGCTCAGAAGTCAGTTGTTTTATTGCTTTTTCAAGTTTCAGAAGGGGTGATAATTTACCAGCAGCAATATCCCGAAGCAAAAATGTGGGCGTAATCAGGCGGATATTTGATTTCAGATCACGATAAAAATCCTTCTTATCGTAGGTGCTATGATTGATATCCAAGCTGTTTGGAATAAAAATCCATGTATTCACGGTAAAAACACTTACAGCCTTTTTTTTGCGTGCGGTGTAACCAAGTTTCAGCTCGAACGAAAGTTTATTGTGGATTTTTATGTTTTCTTCAATCATTTCATTTATAAATCAAGTGCTTAATTTTTTGTTTAAATCTTTGATGTTATTCTAAAATACGCCTAGTGGTGTTATGCCAAGGAATTTGAACCAAGTTTGGCCTGCCAGAATTATTAAAAACCATGAAATTATCATCATCGTAATTCCATACTTGAATGCATCGGAGTAGGAATATTGGTCAGTTTCATACAGAAGTGCTGCCGGTTTACTGTTAAAAGGCAATACATAAACATGCTCTATCATAAATGCTACAGGAAGCGCTAGACTTACAATTTCATATCCAAAACGGCCTGCAACACCAATGGCTATTGGCACAAAGATCATTGTTCGCATTGTCTTCGATTGAAAAAGGAGTGCACTGAAAGTCATTACGCCGGTCAGAAGTACGTATATGAGCCAGAAAGGGGTTTCATCTTTAATGCCAAGATGATCAAAAAAAGCATTAACACTGATGGAAGGGAGGTCGGTTACCGCAAAACCAGACCCTAAAGTATAAGCCCCTGCAGAGAAAAGCATCAGATGCCATGGGATATCAACATCATTCCATTTCACAACGCCGATCCTTGGTAGCAAAGCAACAATGGCTCCAACGAAAGCAACGGCTGTGGCACTGATGCCATGTAATTTGTCGGTAGCCCAGAATCCAAGAATCAAAACAAAAATGACAACAGATTTGATTTCCTGAAAGCTGAGTTTGCCTAATTTTTTATACTCCATTTGCAGTCTTTCCATGCCACCTTCAATCTGTGGCATTCTTTCTTCTTTTGAAAGCGGGAAATAGACTTTCATGGCCAGAATGTAGCCAATAAACATTAAACCAACCATGATTGGGAACATGGCTGCCATCCAGTCGGCAAAAAAGATGGTTTGACCGATAGCGCCACCAATGAGGGCTGCTGCCAGAAGATTAGCACCAGAACCAGTTACGAAGGCCCCGGCACCAAGATTGATGTTCAATAAATTTTGCAGGACAATACTTCTGCCGAAATTGTTTTTCCCTTCACTACCACGCGCACCATAAATGGCTGCAATGACCATGAAGATTGGAAGCAGAATAGCAGCCTTGGCTGTGGTGGCCGAAATAAATGCAGACAGGATCGTGTTTATTACAATAAAACTGATAAATATTGATCCTGCATTTTTGCCGAAACGAAGAATGAACCAAAGCGCAAAACGCTTGGCAACGCCTGTCGTTACAAGCATACTTGCCAACACAAACGACATAATGTTGAGCCACATTACAGGGTGGCCCAGTTGTGCATACGCTTCTTTTTCAGACAGAACACCTGTCAGAACCAAACTAATTATTAAGATGAGTGAAGTCAGGTAGTTTGGAATGGCTTCTGTAATCCATAAAATTATGCCTGCCAGAAATATTGCAAGCATGAGATGGTTTGAGCGCGCAAAAGCGTCATTGCCAATTTTGGTGAATGCTTTTCGCGCTGATTCTGAAACCAGATCATCATACAAAATTCCATCAAGAAATGGCAGATGAATGAAAAAGCCAACAATAATAAATGCCAGTATCGATAAAGGTATACCTGCTGTTGCCAGCCATTTTTCAATATTTGATTTCTGTCGCTTAGGAAGTTTTTCTATCCTGTAATTGCGCATATCGAGCGGATCGAATTGCTTCACTTCAGAAGTTGTTGTTTCATTCATCGGCAGAATATTTTTCCGGATTAATAACTCTTTTGACTTTTTTAACCAAACTTATAATTAACGGTAGTTTAATGCTGGAATTTACCTTAATACCAGATATCTGATCAATCAAGGTAAAATCCAGCAATATTAGACGACCAATTTTAATGTTTCAGAATCACCATTTTTTAAATGGATTTTTCATCAACATAGAATTGTAATATTTTACGTCACCTGTAACTTCCTCTCCAAGCCAATCAGGTTTCTCAAAACCTTCGTCTTCAGAAGAAAGTTCTATTTCAGCAACGATCAAGCCTTCATTTTCGCCATAAAACTCATCAACTTCATAGGTGTGAGGGCCTGCTTTCACCAGAAAACGGGTTTTGTCAATGACACCAGGCTCACAGATTTTCAGTAATTCTTCAATTTCTGAAACGGGAATTTCTTTTTCCCATTCATACCTGCTTGCGCCGGACGCACTGCCGATACCTTTGATGGTTAAAAAGCCTTTTTCTCCTTTGATGCGAACCCTTACTGTGCGTTCAGGGACAGAAGAAAGGTAGCCTTGTGTGATGCGTGTTTCCTTGACAGCCAGCGACTTGAATTCGCCGGAGACCAAAAATTTTCGTTCAATTTCCTGTGCCATTATTTCTCGTTTGCTAAAGGTTTATCTGTCATTCCAATTACCCGTTTGATGGCTTGAAGATAGTTGATATTTTCGACCCCTTCAAGACGGACATCTTTAATTGTTTTAAGGATGTCATCAACTTCAGTAGATTCAGAATTGATGGTAACGATTTTTGCGCCGTTAATGAGCACTTCACCATATTCGCAAATGGTGTTGTTGACCATATATCCCAGTCGTTGCTTGTGAACACGTACTGCTGCGAGGTCTGGATGATTTTTTATCATCTGAATGAACTCATCATAAGTAGTTATTTCTTTTTCCAGTTTTGGCATTTCAACCATAAACGCAGGAAAAACTTCATTTTCAAGCACTTCTGATTTAATTGGAAATTCACCCTTCATTAGTGGATTCCATTGTTCAAGGCCATCAACTGTTTGCACATACGTCTTGATGTCCATTTTGCCATCACGAATTTTTGTGTTATTGATGTCATTTGTTCTGGAAATGATGTAAATTTCATCTGAGTGGCGTTCCCAAACTTTTTCCGGAATCGGCATTGAAAGTCGCGCCATACGGTGATGTGCGACATCAAAATTTTGGCCGAATGTTCGAAACTCAAAACGTGGTTTTGATATTTCGCCTATCTTAAGTTCTTCTTGGCTCATTATTTTATTGTATTTATTTTGTTTAATATACTTTTTCGAAATGAAGATTAAGAAAGGGATATCTCATACTATTTTTAAAATCGATGATTCAGCCAGAGATATCCCTTGTAGGTTTTAATTAAAACTGTTGTTACTAATTATAGTTTTGTCCCATCAATCGAAATGTTATCGAGCCGATTATTTCCTGATGCACCATCTGAGCCAGCTCCGACAAACAGTATTTTGAACTGTAGGTTGTTATTGTTATTTAGTGCATTGATTGAGGATAAGTCAAATGTATGAATTGCCCAATCCAGTGCAATATCAAAAGCTTCTCCAACTTTAACCCAATCGGCACCTCCATTTGCTGAATAATACAATTCTTCTTGAGCTGCTCCATTGCCTGAACGCATGGCAGCATAAGTGACAACTAATCCAGTGTAACCGGTTGAAGGGGCAACTATTAATAATTCTCTTGTATTGGCAGGGTTTCTGGGTCTTAAACCTAAACCAGGTAATTGATCCTGACGAGCATTAATATCACTTCCGGGAGATACGTTGTCCATATATCCAGCACCAGTTCCGGGATATGTTATATTGGCTGCACCGACTCCTGTTGCTGTAAAGTCTGCAATTACAGGATCAGTCAAAGTGCCGGCAGGTAAATTATTGAAATGCCAGTAGTGGATCAATTCAACTGTTGGGGTAGACGAGTTGCTGTTAGGTGCACCTGGAGTAAGTGCATTCAGAAGCTGCCAGTTCACTGATCCATCAGGAAAACGGCCATAACTTTGACTTGCATCCATTGCTGGAAATACCTTATTATCAATTATGGTTCCATCTGGTTTTTCGAGCCAAACTTCTTCGCCTCCGCTTGAAAGGCCAAAACCGCTTGCTGATCCATCATCAACAACAATTACATAAAATCCTCCGGCGGGAATAGCAGTTCCTTCAGGGATGACTTTTTTTGGCTTAGTTCCACCATTACCGCCACTATCATAAATTTTATAGCCGGTTAGGTTTACTGTTACTGATGAAGCGTTGTAAATTTCAATCCAATCAGGATTATCAGGTGTACCTCTGGAGTAAATTTCATTCATCAGAATGATAACGTCAACAGGTGTAGCTGAACTGTTAGCGGCGCCTTTGGTAACTGTCTCCAGCACCTGCCAGTTTTCAGTGCCATCAGGGAAACGGCCAAAAGATTGTGTTTCTGTAAGTGCAGGGAAAATAGCATTGTCAACAACTGTTCCATCAGGTTTTGCAAACCAAACTTCTTCACCATTGCTTGAGAGGCCAAAGCCACTTTCTGTTCCATCATCAACAACGATTACATAGAAACCTTTTGCAGGTATAACCGTTCCCTGAGGGATTGCTTTTTTAGGTTTAGGACCCGTATTTCCTCCACTATCATAGATTAACCATCCACTGATATTTACTTCAGCATTGCCATCATTGAAAAGCTCAATCCAATCAGGTGCTTCTACAGTTCCACGTGAATAAATTTCGTTCATTACAACTTTTGCAACAACAGGAATTGCATTACTGTTTGCTGCACCACGTGTAACAGTTTCCATAACTTGCAGATTAGCTGTTCCATCTGGGAAACGACCGTATGATTGAGTAGCTGTATGCGCAGGGAAAGTTATGTTGTCAGCAATTGCTCCAGCTGGCTTTTCAAGCCAAACTTCTTCACCATTGCTTGAAAGTCCAAAACCACTAGCCGAACCATCATCAACTACCACAACCAGGAATCCTTTTGCAGGAATAACTGAGCCAGCAGGAAGTGTCATTTTGGGTTTGCTTCCGGTTTGTCCGCCACTGTCATAGATTTTCCATCCGGCCAGGTCGGCTTCAAAAGCTGAATTGTTGTAAAGCTCAATCCAATCAGGGTTTTCTGTGTTACCCTGAGAGAAAATTTCATTCATTTTTATCTCTGGATCCGGGAGTGCAGCACTGTTTGCAGCGCCTTTTGTAATTGTGTTTAAAAGCTCCCAATTTGGAGAACCATCCGGGTTGCGTCCAATTGATTGTGTAACGTCCATTGGGCCAAATGCATAGTTATCAATAATATTTCCTTTTGCATTTTCCAGCCAAACTTCTTCGCCTGCGCTGGATAAACCAAAACCGGTATCACCGCCAATATCAGTTACCACTACATAAAATCCTTTAGGAGGAATGATTGTTCCTGCAGGAACAGGTAATTTTGGTTTTGCACCAGTTTGACCACCAGCATCATAAACTTTAAATCCGCTAATATCAACGGCTACATCTGAAGCATTGTAAATTTCGATCCAGTCAGGTGCATCCGGAGTACCTCTGGAGTAAATTTCATTCATTACAATAAGTGGTGCTCCGACAGTGAAAGCAGCAGTTGATGCAGGAGCTCCTGAAGGATGGTAAGCCGAAAGACCGGCCTCATTCTTTGCCTCAATATAGAAATTTACCGTTACATCAGAAGCTTGTCCTGGGATTTGAGCAGTAAAAATACTGCCTGACCCTGTCATTTGCAGCTGAGTATACGCGCCACCTGTACTATAAAACAAGGTTACTTTTTGAAGACCATTTAGATCTGTAACTTTTACACTGACAGTAACTGCCTGATTTTCTCCGGGTGCCTGTGGGTTTAGTGACAATTCACTGATTACAGGAGGACCTTGAAAAATTTCGTCTTTTACACAAGACGTGACAAATATGCTCATAAATATGAGCAATAAAATTAAATTTTTAACTTTCATTTTATATGATATTTTTTTGTTAATAACCTATTAAAAATCAATCTCAAACCTTACAGCCACCATGTGATAGTCATTTCCGGCTTTACCTGCAGGATCAACAACTAACTTTGGATTTCTGGTAAGTACTCCTTTATCATCATATCCAACGAAGAGTTTGTTTTTTCCGCTAGCATAGCGATCATGGTTTAGATAGGCGTAATTAAGCATGATTTTGACATTGTTGTTGGCATAAAAGTTCAAACCAACTGTATAGCCTTCACCGGCACCGGCCATAATTTTGTCCATACCGCTGTTGAGATTCAAATAATCATAACGCAAGGCGAGCTCAATATCACCCCATGATTTTCCGCGTGCAACCTGTGTGAATTCACCTTCAGTTTTATTGTAATTGTATTTTCCCTTAAATAGGAGATAACTTCCCATCACATAAAATCCATCAAAATTTTCTGTTACACCATCATTTTTGCGATGTACACTACTCATCAGGTATTCACCTTGTAGCCTTAGGTTTTTGTGATAGCCTGCAATTTCAATTCCACTGATTGTCGAGTAATCAATGTTTCCCATCAAATCTGTGTCGATATATTTTTTACGGTTGATTGAGCTGAGTGAACGCGTGTCATAACGCAGTGTTCCAGGTACTTCAGCATCTGTTTTTGGAGTACGGTATGAACCGGCTAAACCGAAATGTAAGCCTTTTTCATAATCCTTGTGAAATGGCATTACTACAAGTCTTCCAGTCCAGGAGACTCCTTCATCAACACCAAAATCTTTGTTGTTGTCTTTTGAAAAGAGTCTCTCTTCAAGATCATCAACTGCTTGAAAATGAATCCCTCCAATAAATAACAGCCAGTCTTTGTGATAAGAAGCAGTGAAACCAATGTGCCGTGATGGTGCAAAAGTGTTGACAGCCATAGGTCTTTCGATAAAAGTCAGATAACGAGAAGTAGTGGTTGACTCCATTGAAAATCCTTCCTTGAAATTACCAGCTTTTAGCTCAATTCCGTTATTAAATGTATAGGAAATGTAAGCGTCTTTTAGCTCGAGTTCCGAGTTGGAAATATCCATATCAAATTCGCCATACCAATTTTTTCCAAATTCCATTTTAGCTGCAAAACGTGCTCTTCTGATAGAGGTCCCGTTTCCGATTGGGTTAAGGGGCTTACCAAAGAACATAGCTCCATCAACCTGTACTCTGATGTCAAACCACATCTTGTAGTTTTTTTCGTAACTTTCAAGTACAAGAATTCCGTTTCTTTCTTCTGCAAACAATGGATTTCGGTTTACACGCACTCCATACTGATTGAAACGGATATTGCTTGTAAGCTCAATGTCCATAGAGGATTTTCCATTCAAATAAACTTCAACTTCATCATGATCAGCATGATTGAATACTAGAATATCAGATGAATTTTCGTGAACTTCAATCGTGTAGCGTCCATTAGCATCGGTTTGAGATGCTGTAATTGCGCCTTTAAGCCTGACTGAAGCCTCGCTCAGCGCACTACCATTCACAGAGGAAGTGATGGTGCCGGAAACTGAGCGCGATTGAGCCATCAAAACTGAGCCTGTAAGACCCAGAAAGAAAGCGATTAAAAGAATGATTCTTTTCATAAGCGTTAATTTAATTAAAGGTTAATGATAAATTGCATTAGACTGTTATCTTTTTCCAGTCCAAGTTTCTTTTTTAAACGATATCTTGCAACCTCAACACTTTTAGGAGAAATACTAAGGAGCGTTGCAATTTCTTTGTTTGATAAGTTCATGCGAATAAGCGTTGCTAGTTTCTTTTCCTGATCTGACAGATCAGGAAAAGCATTTTCCAGCTTCATTTTGAACTCTTTATGTATAAGCTCGACCTCTCCATAGAAAGTTTCCTTTTCTCTGGAAAATGTAAGCTTTTGCTGAATAAGTGATTGAATTCCATATAACTTACTTCTTATTTCAGGATTGCTTTCAGCTTCTATACTTTCATCAAGTCTGGTACTTAACTCCTCAAGAAACAGACGCTGTTCAGTCAGGTTAAAAGCCATATCGATAAATTCTTTTCTTCTGGCTTCAAGCTTTGAATGAAGCGCTTCATTTGCTGATTGTACAGTGTTCATTTCAAGCGTTGTTAAAGTTCGTTGTGCCTGAAATAACTGATTTTGATGTATTAGCAACTCATTTTCTGTCTTTAACCTAAGTTTTTGCTGTCTCAAAACAATAAAAATCAACAGAACGATAATAGCAGCAGTGACCATTAAAATTCCGGGAAGTATCAAGTCAAATTGCATAAGATTGTTGCCAGATTCAATGATTTCTGATGGGGCAGCAACGGCTTTATGTAAGGTTGAAGTGATTTGAAGATCAAATACGTTTTGAATAAAAAAGAGCAAAAAGAAACTCAGCAGGCCGGCAGCAATGGGGGTGGTGATCCAACCTGCCGCAATACCAAGCATCGTTTTTATCTTTATCTCACGTGACCCTTTTATTAAACCGATTCCTAATACTGATCCAACAACAACCTGTGTGCTTGATACGGGAACCATTGGAAATGATGGCAAACCAATATTATTCATTAAATCAGCAAGTTTAACTGACGAGAACAGGAAAAGTACAATGGCCTGTGAAAAAACTACTACAATGGCAGCTTCTGGTGAAAGTGACAGGATTCCGTTTCCGACAGTTTTCATCACCTTTTCGCTGTAAGTATATATTCCTAAAGCGATTGCCAGACCACCAATGAGAAAAAGTACCTGCACTCCATCTAATACAAACAAGCCAAAGTTGAGCTCAATATTGGGAGCAGCGCTGATAAAAACTCCCATGACGTTGGCTATATTGTTGGCTCCTAGGCTATAGGCTCCGAAAGCACCCGCAATGATCAAACTTATCCTTATATAGGTGTCAAGTTTTATAACATGGAATTTCGCTTTGGCTAAAAACATCCTTACCAGCAAATAAAGGCCGGCAGAAAAAATCATACCTAATAGAGGTCCACTGATCCAGGTACTTACAATTTTTGTAAGTACCTTGTAATCAGCTTCGTTCCCTGTAAAATAAGTCCATCCCATTATAGCTCCAACAATTGCCTGACTTGTTGAAACCGGCAATCCACGCTTAGTCATGAAAAGAACAGTTATTGCCGCGCATAGTGAAACTGTAAATCCACCTGCTAGTGCATCAACCGCACCTAATGAATTCAGTGTTTCAGCGCCCCCTTTACCCTGAAAAACTGCTCCTAGGATTACAAAAATGCTGGCTATCAATGCTGCTTGTTTAAAGCGAATCATTTTTGAGCCCACAGCAGTGCCAAAAATATTTGCTGCATCATTAGAGCCCAATGACCAACCTAAAAACAATCCGCTTGATATGAATACCAGAAACAACATGTATTAAAGTGTTCGTTTAATGGCCATGATTGAAAGAAGGTCAGCAGCCTTCTCTGCTGCATCTGATAGCGTTTCGATATGCAAAGTGAAATATCTTAAATGAAATTTTTCGCTAAGTTTTAAATTTGGCATATCGTGAAATACTTTCCTCTTGATTGCATCAGCAAGTTTATCTGCTTCTTTTTCATATAGATAGACTCTGTGAATCTTTTCTTTTATTGAAACAGGATCACGAAAGTAGGCTCTGGCAGCTGGCATCACAGATTCACATGCCGCAACAGTTAGTTCTGTAAGTTTAGATAAATCCTGATTAAGTTCGGCTGGTATAAAAGGTACTTCAACATCAAACTGATAGAGGTTTTTTTTTGCAAGATCTATGATATTATCAAGTTCCTCCATTAAACGAATGATATCTCCTCTAAGTTGAGGCATCAAAGATTGAGTATATAGAATATTCTCAACTTTTCTTCGAATGATATCTGCTTCGGTTTCTAATGTTGATAATGTCCTTAAATTATTTAGGAAACTTTCATTGTTCCCTGAAAGATAATTGTTGACACCTTCTTTAAAAATTATAATACCCTGATCGATCTTGTCTAGAAATGAATCAATGAGTTGAATCGATTTTTGTGCATGTCTGAAAGTAAACATTTCATTAGTTTTTAAACTTCCGACCAAAATTAGTTTATTTATGGACTTATAAGCACCATTGTTATATCATGTTAGAAATACAGTAATGTTTATGTAGTGATTCAGCATGTAATAATACATTGATAATAAATACATTAATAAATATATGTATAGCATAGAATTGAACTAAGTTCAATTAATAGTTTTTATGTTAAGCCAGTGTTTGGTTGTAAAATAATTATTTTTAATCATTCTAAATAACCAATCACTTGTATTAAATCGCTTTATAATACTTGTTAATTGTTTGTTATTTAGTATCTTAAAAGAAATTCCAATGGAATTTTAACCCTGTCTTTCCACGCGGCTTCGCTATGAGGTGCGCCTTCATCTTTCAATGTCATCCAGTTATTTCCTTCTTCATATCCCGATTCCTGCATTACATTATCCATATTGTTTTGATGCATTTCGTAAAATTCATCGATGGTTTCTGTGCCAAAATCAAAATACAGTCTGTGATTTTCTGGTGCCGGTATGTTTTCGCTAAGCCATTGAATATAGGGTTCGGATAAAGATTCATCATTCAGATGCAGACTTAATGGCCAATGTGTACTCACACAACCAGCACCTCCAAAAACTTCAGGATACTGTGCAATGGCATAAGACGAAATTAATCCACCCATACTTGAACCCATTATAAATGTATTGGCCATGTCATCAAGTGTTGAATAGTTGGAATCAATAAATGGCTTTAATTCTTCAACTAAGAATCTTAGATATTCATCGCTCATTGGCCTAAGTCCGGGATTGCTGTGTTCACGTAAAATCATCGAACGCAGATGGTCAGGCAATAAATTGAAAGCCGGAGCCGGTAAATATTCCTGATAGCGGTTGGGTGTGTTCCAAACAGCAACCACGATCGCAGGCTTCACTTTGTTCTTTAAAATCAAAGATTGCAAGGCAACATCAACTGACCATATTTGACCATGAAAGCCCACTGAAGGATTAAAAAGATTTTGACCATCGTGCATGTATAGCACAGCATATTTTTTTTTTGAATTATAACCTTCTGGTAGCCATATATCTATTCTTCTTTCATTTGCAAATTCTGATCTAAAGCTAAGAATCGTGTGAAGATAGCCATATTGTGGAAAAGGGTTGTTTTTGTCGCCAATGATTATTTCCATTGTTTTACTTAAATTTTGTTTTTAGTTTGTTGTTTTTCTATTCTCTGTTGAGTATTCTACGAATCAAGTCGAAATCTAAATAAATGTTAACTTACAGAATATGAAATGCTTAATATACTTGTTTGTTTTTCTGATTCTTTTAATTGAAAACAAATTGACTGCAGAAATGATTATTGTGTAAAAACAAACTGAATCAAATTAGCGCCCATTTGTAATGCTTTCAATCTGGTTTCTTGAGAGTTACTGTGTACAGACGGATCTTCCCATCCATCGCCAAGATCACATTCGTATGTATAGAAGCATACAAGTCTGCCCTCCCAGAAAAGTCCAAAACCCTGGGCTGGTTTGCCATCGTGTTCATGAATTTTAGGTAAGCCTTTTGGAAAATAGAATTTTTGATTGTATAGAATGTGGTCCGATGGTAGCTCAATGAAATCAAGTTCAGGAAAGACTTTTTTCATCTGGGTTCTCACAAAAGGGTCCATTCCATAATTATCGTCAATATGCAAAAATCCTCCGGAGATTAAATAGTTTCTTAAGTTTTGTGCTTCTTGTGAGTCAAACAAGACATTTCCATGTCCTGTCATATGAATGAAAGGATGATTGAATAGCTGTTCACTGCCAGTTTCAACAGTTGCAACTTCATCTTTTATGTTGGTGCCAAGTTGCATGTTACAAAACTTTACAAGGTTGGGCAGTGATGTTGGATTGGCATACCAGTCTCCACCTCCGCGATATTTCAACAGTGCAATTTGCACATCGCTTTGAGCAGAAATGATTAAAGCATTTAAAATAAGCGTTATAACAATTATACTTCTTTTCATTATTTGTTCAGATAATTTATCATTTGTACTGTTTGACATGATGCCAAAGCTGCAGTTTCTGTTCTTAAACGCGCTTTTCCAAGGCTTATTGGCTTGAACCCATTTTCTATAGCCAGCTTAACTTCATCTTGACTAAAATCTCCTTCCGGACCAATAATAATGGTGCAATCAGTTTCTGGCAGACACACATCAATAAGGTTTTCCTTGACTTTATCATCAATCCATGCAATGAATTTTTGACCTGTTCTATTGGATTTAACAAACTTTTCAAATGAAACAACATTATTTAACTTAGGCAAACGCGATTTAAGAGATTGTTTCATAGCTGCTATCATTATCTTCTCGAGCCGCTCAGTTTTTACGATTCTCCTTTCGGAATGAAAGGAGGTAAACAAACTTATTTCATCAACTCCAATTTCGGTTCCTTTTTCGAGAAACCATTCAAGTCGTTCGATATTTTTGGTAGGCGCGATTGCAATATGCAAATGGAATGGCCAATGGTCATAACCTTTTTTTGGAACGGATAATTCTGCAATGGCTTTTTTTGGATGCGCATCAATAAGAATGGCGTCATAGAGGTTGCCTTTTCCATTTGTAACGAGCATTTTATCGCCGGCTTCCAATCTGAGCACCCGGACACAATGCTTTGATTCCTCTTCCGGAAGGTTGACATAGCCTTCTGTTGCTTCAGGTAAATAGAAAATATGCATAGGTTTATAAAACGCTTTGCAAAGAAAATGAAAAAACCGATGCAATCTCTTTTATGCAATCAGAACGAGCATTCAGTATGGCTTAAATATGGTATTTTTTTGTGAAAAAATCATGAATTTTATTGAGGAAATCAGGACGAAGCTGTGTTTTTAAAATCAACTTAGTTTATTATGAAACATTTTTGACAAACATTGATGAGAAATTGATAGTAAAAAATGTAAGAGGAATTATGGTTTTACCTAATTTAGTGATTTAAAAAAACTTTTATAAATGAAATATTCTGAAATTGTTGAAGCAGCGGATTACGTTAAAGGCAGAGGCGTAGCCAATCCTGAAATTGGAATTATTCTGGGGACTGGCTTGGGTGAATTGTCTAATATTCTTGAAAATCAAATAGTTATTCCATATGGTTGTATTCCTCATTTTGTAACATCAACAGTGGAATCACACAATGGCAGTCTTATTTTTGGTTGCCTGTATGGAAAACAGATTGTAATGATGCAAGGCCGTTTTCATTTTTATGAAGGCTATTCCATGGATCAGATTACTTTTCCAGTTAGAGTAATGAAAGAATTAGGCATCAATTTATTGCTGATATCCAACGCGTGTGGCGGATTGAATTCGTCCTATGATGCGGCTTCGTTGATGCTTCTTGATGACCATATTAATTTTCTTCCCGGAAATCCACTCGTAGGCCAGAATATTGGTGAAATGGGGCCGCGTTTCCCTGATATGAGTCAGCCATACGATCTCAAAACCAATAATAGGTTGAAAGCTATTGCTGTTGAACTGGATATTGTTTTACATGAAGGTATCTACGCTTCCTGGATTGGTCCTAGCCTTGAAACACGCGCTGAATATAGGTTTCTGCGTATGGCTGGTGCCGATGTTGTTGGTATGTCAACTGTTCCTGAAGTTATTGTGGCAAATCATATGCAATTACCAACGGCAGCAATCTCAGTGGTAACAGATATTTGCGATCCGGATAATCTTAAACCTTTACGTCTGGAAGAAGTTTTTGCACATGCTGCCAAAGGAGGTGAAAACCTGAAGCGTTTGTTTGTTGAATTTATAAAAACATATCAGGAATGAGGTCATAATTTGATTCCTATACCTCAATAAACAATGTTTTTCAATGATAACCCGAACTCTATTCAATTTCAGAAGGTTTACCCACGGGTAGATGAAAAGAAAAAGTTGTTCCTTTATCAACTTGACTCTCTACGAATAATTGCCCATCGTTTTTCTCAATAAACTCTTTGCAAAGCATGAGCCCCAATCCAGAGCTTGACTCTCCTTCGGTTCCAAAGCGACTGGTTTTTTTATCAAAACGGTAAAGATTTTGAATCATTTCAGGAGACATGCCAATGCCAGTGTCTCGAATTTTTATTGTAACAGATTCATATTCTTTACGTTCCGCCTGAATGAGAATGTTTCCACCTTTTGGAGTGAACTTAATTGCATTGGATATTAGATTTCGAAGAACAGTTTGCAGCATGTTTTCATCTGCATAAACAGTAATGCCATCTGGAACAGCGTTTTTAACATAGAGTGTTTTGTTGGCAATTGATTCCCTCATTAAATCGATAGCTTTATCAACCAAAGGCCTGATTTCAACAGTGCTCTTTTGAATGACGACATCTTGTCGTTGCATGCGCGACCAATTAAGCAGATTTTCCAAAAGACTTTGAAGAGATTGCGCTGATTTATTCATGTCTTTAGCAATACCTTTCATTTCATCAGAAGACATTTCGAAAGAATCATCCATGAAAAGTTCCGTAAGATTTATAAAAGCACCGATAGGCCCACGTAAATCATGTGCAATAATGGAAAAAAGTTTGTCTTTTTCTGCATTAAGCAACCTGAGCTTTTCTTCACTGCGCACAATAGTTTCCTGCATCAGATGCCTGTGTGTGATGTCATGAATTACTAAAATTTCACCAACAACAATTTGCTTATGGTTACGAATATCAGAAATAGTGGTAAAATAATAATGCCTACTTTCATTTCCGGTAATTTCAAATTCCCATGAAGTTTCTTTTCCCAAAACGCATTCAGAAAGAAGTTTTGGATATTCAGTCCATAAATTTTCAATCTGGACGCCGTAAGGAGTTTTTTTCCAACTGAAAATTTTTAAAGCAACCGGATTACAATCAACAAAACGTTGTTTATTGTCAATTACCACCACTGCATCACCCATGCTCCTGAAAATATGCTCTCTGGCAATCGGCATTAGATCGAACATACGGAATTTGAAAATACCAACCGACATCGAAAGACCTGATAAGGCAAAGGCAAATGGTGTTGGATCTATGTTCTTAACAGGCATTAGTCCGGCAAAATAGATCGTGAAGGTGACTAGCGGAATAATTACTGCAATCAACATGAAAAGCAACTGATTTCGAAAAAGCGATCGTTGATAATATATCTTTTGGCCCAATACTACTACACCATATAAAATAAGCAGATATGAATAAATGACGTGAACGTAATACCAAGGTCCAAATTGAAGATTTAAAAGTGGAATTTGAGTTGAAGTATCAAGAGTTACATCTTTATAATACCATTCATGATATTCATGCGTAATGCTCAGAAACATAGTAATTACTGGGACAATCAGCAGGTACCATGTTTGACCTAAATGAATACGACTGTTCAAACCTGCAAAATGCATTACAACAAGAAGCAGTAGGAATGAAATATAAGGGATAGCAAGATATTCAACTTTTAACCAAAATAACATTGCCTCCTTTGATGTCAGCGATTCCGCAGCAAATAATTTTCCAAACAAATTAGAGCAAAGCCTATAGAACTGAGCATAGTTATAACTATCCGCGAACTTGCGGTTTTAAAAATCATTATTTGTTAAGAAATTACCTCCTTTCTTTTGTTAAAAGA
>JAUXMV010000022.1 GCA_030683155.1 Bacteroidales bacterium | reverse complement strand
GGTATGAGTGCCTTTGCTTACTATTGACATCAGTTCCTCGTGCTCTTCTTTTGTTAAAGTGACTTTGTATTTTATCATGGCTTTTTTGCCGACAAATATACAAAATATATACGACAATATCAAGTTGACACGACACTAGTGTAATACTTCAACCAAAAAGTACATGAGTCCGAAGCCTGTTATAAAGCCGGCATAAACCTGTAATGGATTATGAGCCGAAAGTTTCAGACGGCTGTAAGCAACAATACCGGCTAGCAAAACTGCTGAGATAACGGTCGTCAGATAGTTCTCATGAACTAATAATGAGAGACCTACAAATGCTCCGACAAGCCCGCCCATAGCAGTAAGATGCAAACTTATTTTCCACCATAGGTTAATGAAGAGACTCAATATTGCGAGTGTTGTTGCGCCAAGCATATAGAAACCAAAAATCGGAGCAATCTGCAGTTGTTTAAGCAGATAATAGGTAAGATAAAAAAACAAAGCAGTAATGATGATGGGCGCAGCCCGCTCCTCCTTGATTGGAATGGATAAAGCACTTATCATTTTCAGCCTGTACATTAACAGAATTATCATTGCCGGAACAGCGCCTGAGATTGTGAAAACCATTGCTGCAACAAGCCATTTAGCATGTGCAGGGATTTGGAAAAAATAAAGATTTCCCTGCGCCATCACGATCAGAAAAGCCCATGTAGGAATTAGCAGCGGGTGAAAAATTACAGAAATAGTTTTGGGAAATGTATTCACAGTTTTATTGGCCATGCCATCAAAGCTCTTTTCGAAGTCGTGCAACCGGAATGTTGAGTTGTTCGCGGTATTTGGCAACCGTCCGACGGGCTATATTGTATCCTTTATCTTTCAAAATCGATGTAAGTTGCTCATCTGTAAGTGGTTTATCCTTGCTTTCAGCTTCAATGCAATCACTGAGGATTTTTTTGATTTCCCTTGTTGACACCTCTTCACCGTCGTCGGTTTGCATCGACTCGCTAAAAAAGCTCTTCAGCAAAAATGTTCCAAAAGGTGTTTGAACATACTTACTGTTTGCAACACGAGAAATTGTTGAAATATCAAGGCTGACAATTTCGGCAATATCTTTCAGAATCATTGGCCGAAGCGTTGTTTCATCGCCGGTCTGAAAGTAGTCTTTTTGATAATTCATGATGGCGCTCATCGTGCTGTAAAGCGTATTTTGTCTTTGACGAATGGCATCAATAAACCACTTTGCCGAGTCGATTTTTTGTCTTACAAACATCAGCGCTTCCTTGTCTGTCTTGGTTTTCTTGCTCTCCGAGAAGGTTTCGAGCATCTCTGAATAGGATCGGCTCACCCGCAATTCGGGCATGTTTCGGCTGCTAAGACTCAGCTCCAATTCTCCGTCAATATTCTGAATGATGAAATCGGGAATGATGTATTGGTTCTCTTTGGTGGAATCGCTGACAGCATCTCCGGGCTTTGGATTAAGTTTCAAAATTTCAGCCAAGGCATCTTTGAGCTCATTTTCGGTAACCTCAGCCCTTTTGATGATTTTGTCATAATGTTTTTTTATAAACTCATTAAAAAAACGGTCGATGATCATGGTTGGCAATAAATAATCCACATCAGGATTTTCTTGTTGCTTTCTTTTAATCTGAAGCAAAAGACATTCCTGAAGGTTTCTTGCGCCTACTCCGGGTGGGTCAAAATCCTGAATTATTTTCAGAATTTCTGTGAGCTCTTTTTTGTTGGTTTTAATATTAAGTGCAAAAAGCAAGTCATCTGCCATAGCTTCCAAAGGTCTGCTCAGATAGCCTGAATCGTCAAGATTGCCAATGAAATAAAGCCCGATTTTTGTTTTCCTTTCGTCTAATTTACGGTAGCCAAGTTGTTGAATAAGCAACTCCTGAAATGAGACACTGCTGGCAAAGGGAATTTCATGTCTTACATCGTCAGGACTACTGTTGTTGATGCTTGTTTTGTAATCCGGCATATCGTCATAATCGTCGATATAATCATCAAAATCGAATTCATCGTCCTTGCTGTCATACTCTTCTTCAACATCTGCATCATATTCATCTTCGTCTTCAAAATCGTTTTCTTCTTCCTTTTCCTCGAGCTCCTGACCCTCTTCGAGTTCCAGTGCCGGATTCTCTTCGATCTCCTGCTTGATGCGCTGCTCAAGGGCAACAGACGGTATCTGAAGCAGTTTCATCAGCAGAATCTGCTGAGGAGAAAGCTTTTGGAGTAGTTTCTGTTGTAGCCTTTGATTGAGCATACTAGTTATTCAATTGATTTTTGGGTGCTCGTTTTTAAATTTTTGATATCAATTTCAAAACGAATTTACGACAAATTTAGTTGAATAATCCAAATCTTTTCAGTTGGAAACATTGAATTATTAACAAGCTTTCAGACGTATTCGTCTGTATATTTCATTTTGAATGTCAAATATCTTTAAAACTAAACATCAAAACTCGCAATTGAGCGGTGTTCTGGGGAAAGGAATCACGTCACGAATATTTCCCATACCGCTTACAAAAAGCATAAGGCGCTCAAAGCCAAGTCCAAAACCTGCATGTGGCACAGAGCCAAATTTGCGGGTTTCAAGATACCACCACATGCTTTCGAGTGGAATGTGCATCTCCTCCATGCGCTTAAGCAACTTATCGTAATTGTCCTCACGTTGCGATCCGCCGATGATTTCTCCTATTCCAGGGAAAAGCACGTCCATGGCGCGAACAGTATTGTTGTCATCGTTTTGCTTCATGTAAAAAGCCTTGATGTCTTTCGGATAGTCAGTCAGAATAACAGGTTTTTTAAAATGCTTTTCAACGAGATAACGCTCGTGCTCCGATTGAAGGTCGGCGCCCCATTTTTCAATCGGATAAGAGAACTTGCCTTTTTTATTGTGGTTTGAGTTCTTTAATATATCGATCGCTTCAGTGTAAGTGATGCGTTCGAACGAATTCTCAAGCACAAATTTCAGTTTGCTGATGAGTTCCATCGAACGATCTTCAGCTTTTTTATTTTTTTCTTCTTCCTCAAGCCGTTTGCTCAAAAAAGCAAGATCATCTGCACAATTATCCAATGCATACTGAATGAGATACTTCAGCATTTCTTCTGCAAGATCCATATTGTCGTGGATATCGAAGAAAGCTACTTCAGGCTCAATCATCCAGAACTCAGCCAGATGGCGCGAGGTGTTGGAGTTTTCAGCGCGGAAAGTCGGTCCGAAAGTATAAACTTTTGAAAGTGCCAGCGCTGCCAACTCGCCTTCAAGCTGTCCGGAAACAGTAAGATTTGTTGGTTTACCAAAAAAATCCTGTTTGAAATCTACCTCTCCCTCAGTAGTAAAAGGCAATTTTTTTAACTCCAGGGTAGTAACCTGAAACATTTCTCCCGCACCTTCGGCATCAGATGCTGTAATAATCGGGGCATGAATATTAAAATACCCTTTATCATTGAAAAACTTATGTACAGCAAAAATCATTGCGTGACGAAGCCTCGAAATGGCACTAAAAGTATTGGTGCGAAAGCGTAGATGTGCCTTTTCGCGCAAAAATTCAAGCGAATGTTTTTTTGGCTGAAGCGGATATTCATCAGGATTGGCTTCTCCGAGCAAAGTAATACTTTGAACCGCCAGTTCAACACGCTGACCGCTTCCGGCTGAGGGTACCAATACGCCGTTAGCGGAAACAGAGGCGCCCGTATGCATCAATGCGAGTTCCGATTCTGGGATTTTTTCCAGATCAACAACCAATTGCAGGTTGTGAATCACGGAGCCATCGTTGAGGGCTATGAAAGCAACATTCTTGCTTGCACGTTTTGTGCGAACCCAACCTTTAACATTTATCTCTTTCTCAAAGTCTTCACTTAGAAGTGCTTGCTTAATTTCTGTACGTTTCACTGAATCGTGGTTTTAGATGAAAATGAATGCAAAAAAACAAAAAATCGGCCTGTAAACCGAAATTTTCTGGAAATTAATTGTTAGTAGATTGATACTGTGTGATTTAATGTTAATCTATGTATGACTTTGATATTATACCTCAACAATCTTATGGTCTGAATTGTTATAAGTTTGTTAATTTTGAATGCACAAAGATTATCATGAGCCCCGAACCAAATATTATAACAGATAACTTCTGGATTCCTTTGAGTGAAAGACCTCTGATTATCAGCGGTCCATGTAGTGCCGAAAGCGAAGAACAGCTGATGAAAACTGCTTTTGGACTTCAAAAGACAGCTAAAGTCAAAATTTTCAGGGCAGGTATCTGGAAACCACGGACAAGGCCCGGTGAGTTTGAAGGTGTTGGATTGGAAGGACTTAAATGGCTTCAAAGAGTAAAAAAAGAAACGGGTATGCTCACAACGGTAGAGGTTGCCAACCCTCTGCATGTGGAGGCCGCGCTGAGTTTTGGGGTTGATATATTGTGGATTGGCGCCCGAACTGTTGTCAATCCATTTTCAATTCAGGAACTTGCTGAAGTTTTAAAAGGAACCGGAATTCCTGTGATGGTTAAAAATCCGTTAACTCCCGACATTAAGCTTTGGATGGGCGCTCTCGAACGCATCAACAAAGCCGGAATCACCAAGCTGGCAGCTGTTCACAGAGGGTTTCACTATTTCCAGAAATCGCCCTACCGCAATGCCCCCATGTGGGAAATTCCCATCGAACTGAAACGGCTTGTGCCGCATTTGCCGCTCATCACAGATATAAGCCATATTTCCGGAAGACGGGAATTGCTGCTCGAAATTGCCCAGAAAGCCCTCGATTTAGAAACAAACGGGTTAATGATCGAAAGTCATTTTGACCCGGAAACAGCAATTACCGATGCTGCGCAACAAATTACTCCTGAAGCACTTAGCGTATTGTTAAACAATCTGAAAATAAGAGAAATTTCGGGTAACATCGACTTCGAAAATAAGCTCGAAGCGCTTCGTACCGAAATTGACAAACTTGATGGTGAACTTCTGCAGCTATTGGCAAAACGCATGGAGGTTGTGGATGAAATCGGGCAGTACAAACGTGATAACAATATCACTATTTTACAGCTCAAACGCTGGCAGCACATCCTTGACGACAGAATTTCCATCGGAACCAATCTTGGTCTTGACAACCGGTTTCTGATTCAATTGCTCGAACTTGTGCACGAGGCTTCAATTCAACGTCAGACAAAAATTTTTAAGAATCCGTCATAAATACTACATCCACCGCCTGCGCTTAAAATACATGACCATGCCAACACTGAGCGCGGTCATTCCGGCAATAAGCATCCAAAAAGCTGTACTTTGCTCTTGCAGCGGAAGTATCACATTCATTCCATAAAGGCTTGTAATAAAGGTAAGTGGAAGAATGATAACGGAAATAAGTGTAAGAATTTTGATGATTTCATTCGTTTTATTGGTCTGCATGGAGTCGAAGGTTTTCGACAGGCCTTCGATAAGGTCTTCGTAATCTTCTGTCATATCCCACATTTTCTGGTAGTAGTCGAGAATATTTCCCCAGTAGGTTTCCATGTTTTCAGCAAAACCGGCAATCTGCCCTGTTTCAAACTTGTGGAACAATCTTAGCTGCGGTTTAAAAATGGTGTTGATGAGTATGATGTTTTTTCGGGTAACTGAAATACGTTCAATTGTTTTAACAGGTTTACTATTAAACAGCTCACGATTAATCAGTTCCAGATCAACGCCAACTTTTCTGAGCAGATAAAGGGATTCAGACATAAGCCTTTCGAGCACCCGGTACAGCAAGGCGTCAGAAGTTGCTATTTCATTATCCAGATTCTTTTCTTCTTTTTCTTTAAATTCCTTGAAAATCTGACCCACAATCCAGGGTGTTTTTTCAATCGTAATGATATAATCCTCTCCCCAGAAAATCTTTTCCTCCTTTGTTTTTACAAAGATATTTTGTCTGTCGAAATTTGGAAAATGAAGGATAAGAAAATAATAGTCATCGTAAATATCAATTTTAGGTCGTTGGTTAAGCGACTTACAGTCTTCAATATCAAGGGGGTGGAAATGAAATTTTTCGCGGAGGAAGTCAAAATCTATGTCGGCCGGCTGGTGGATATGATACCATGTAAGTCTACCCATTTTTACCGTTTCAATCATTGGCTTTCTCCTCCATCTTTAAATTCAATTTGCTTTTGACCTGCAATGTCAGAACGACAGAATGCAGGTCAAAAGTAAGTTTTTTAGATGACACAAATGAAAAACAGCCGGCTTTTTTTTGAGAAAAACCGGCTGTTTTGTTCACTTTATAAATTTCTGAAAAAAATTTAATTATTTTATCACAAACTTAGAAACCACTGAGGGTGTCTTGTTTAATCTTAAAAAATAAATTCCGGATTTGAGTTTATCAGTCGCAATGTTAAGATGTTTTTCACCGGCTTCACAAGAAACTTCCATTAATATTTTTCCATAGGTATCCAAAACTTCCGCTTTTTGACCGACTGTAAAAGGAATGCTTGAATGTACGCTGATTTGTGTACTTGCAGGGTTCGGATAAATTTTCAGAGAAGTAATAGCTTCTTTTGTCGATTCCAGAGCTGTTTCAACATCGAGAACAACAATTTCAACGTCATCAAAATAAAATCCATCGCCAGTGATATATCCATCACTCACTAAATTAAAACGCAATTGTATGCTCATTCCTGCATAATCGGAGAGATCAATTTGTTCTTTTACCCAGTTTGAAACACCGTCATAAAGTGGTATACCCGGAATTTGATTTGAGTTTCCCGGCTTGGTGTATTTTCCTTGCAAAGGAATCCAGCTTATGGAACCAACAGGTTTTATCATCACTCTGGCATAATCCCAACCGGCTTCAATATCCCATTTTGCCCAGAAACTCAGTTGTGCATAAGTTGTATTTGGTATTTCTACAGCTTGTGTTAGGGTTATTGAACTATTTACGTTGTTTGGATAATTTCCTAATGGTGAATCAGTGATGGAAGAAGGTGCTGATATAAAAGAAGATTGTGTCAATCCCCAGCTTCCCGGTGTCCAGTTTATTAGTTGATTACCATTATCCTGAAAAACATAAGATGTGACTCCAAACATTTTCGTGATCGTGTCTTTTGTAACATACATGCCATTATCCAGCGTCAAAAGAAAACGAAATGATTGTCCGCTTAAAATGCTGTTATTGAGTGTTATTGCAAAAGAATCCTGCACGGTCTCCATTATTTCAAGCTGACCAAATTGCTTTGATCCTTCAACCTGAACAATCCAATCATCCAATGGCTCAATGCTGACAGTCCAGGATTCATTTTCTCCAAAACCCAGCCTTTGTAGTTCGAAAGGAAGATTAAACTGTTTATTTCCAATGATGGTTTCCGATTTGTCGGAGAGTTTTCCATAACTGCCTGAAAGCAAAGCTGCATAAACATTTTGAATCATGTTTTCTTGGCAAAGAGGTATGATACGGCTTATTGACGGCCAGAAACCATCGGATGAACTGCCAACTTCAGGCGTATAGGAAAAGATGGCGTTTTTGTTTTCTGTATCGCCGTACATATAGTCATCAGAACCCCCATTGGTAGGATAAATTGTTGAACTTCCGGCGCCATAAACATATTTGCTGTCGCGTGTCATCAAGGCAGCGTGAGCCGAAAAGATGGCGTCATCAGGACATGGAACATCCGTCCAACCCCATGGATAGAGAAGCAGATTGCTATAGGAATGATAGTTCAAAGCGATTTGGAAGTCATGCATCTCACAAAATTGACGTAGGTTGTCAGTTTCAGGCTCACTAAAAGCTGAGGTTCCGCGATACGTTTCATCAGAGGGGTTATTTGACGACCCAGTATTGTCGAGCCCCCATTTGTAGCCAAAATTCCGATTGATGTCAACACCTGTAGTGCCACCAAAATTCAATCTGCGGTTCTTGCGCCACATGCCGCCTCCGTTTGGGGAAATTTGTTGGTTGTATAAATACCCGTCAGGATTTACAACCGGAACAAAATATAATTGCGTATTGTCGACAATTAGTTTAGCTGTTGCATTGGTTTCATAGTTTTCGAGCAGCCAAAGCATATAATAAATCATCTGTTGCACACCAATTCCTTCGCGGGCATGTATAAGACTGGTATATAACACCTTAGGCTCATCCTCTTCCTCGTTTGGATTATCACTTATTTTAAGCCACCATATTGGATATCCCTGATTTGATGGTGTTAAAGGATTGATTGGTTGTTTCACCGTTATTAAATGAGGCCAAGTTGCGGCCATAAAATCAAGTTTATCCATCACTTGCTGATAGGTGTAAAAACCTCCCATTGAACCAAGCCCCCAGTTTTGGGGTATTGGAAACTCGTCTGCCGGATTGCGAACAATAGAAACTCCCATTTCGGCAGCAGCTCTTTCTTTATAGAAAGCCGAGACATCTTGTATTATTACTTCTACATCGAAACCAGCCTGCCGAACCTTTAAAACTTCATCGGCGCTCAGGTCTGAAATCAGAAAAACACCTGCCCTGAACTGGCCTTCGGTGAGGTCAATACCTGTTTGAGCAAGCTGTTGAATATCTTTGCCTTCAAGTGAAATTTTTACACGTGAATAGAGCATTTCGTCCTGTGCCTGCAGAAGGAATGCCGGCAAAATCAGTAGAATCAGCAAAAAGATTTTTTTCATTCCAGAATTTTTTATTGGATTTTTGAAGTTGTAAAAGTAATTAAAAGTCATATGTGAAGAATCAGAATCCTGAAAGCATTCTGAAAAAAGGGATATCAGAAATTAAAGATCAGGGGTATGCGGTTATAAACATGCATCTGCAAATGTTACCGGTGCTCTGCAGCTGCGGGACATGATGGTCATCTTTTGTATTTCTTTACCGATCTCATGTCCCTACGGGACAGGGATTTTCGGATTGTGTGTTTCTTCTGCCCGTCCCGTAGGGACGAAACATTGGTAAAAACGTCATCCAAAAGGAAATCCGGCGTGCCGTAGGTACGCTAGATAGCATGTTTTTCAAAGAACGTTTTTTACCGATCTGTTGTCCCTACGGGACAATGATGATCTTGGTTTTCAGGTCGCTTTTTACCGATCTCATGTCCCTACGGGACAGGGATGATGAGGGTTTTGTCTTTTATCATTGTTATATCCTGCACCTGCAAATATCAGGCGGCTCTGTCGGTAGCTGTCACGAATGGGGGGGGGTATTACTGAAACAATTGAGGCGGATTCAGATCAACAGGAGAATTGCAGGAAAGTTTTTTTCATTGGTGATTCACTTTTGTATAAAATGACAGAAACTTCATTTTTTTCTTGCAGCTTATTTTTCTTTTGCTTTATCTTTGCCGCCGGTTCAAACAACCTCCTGTTCGGTCACGAGGCGTTTGGATTATAAAGAAGAGGGGAGAGATTAGGCTCTGCGAACCTCTAGCAACCTTTGCAAAAAGCAGCAAAAAGGTGCTAATACCTACCCGGAAAGTCCGGAATTATAAACCAAAAACGCTGAAAACTATGTATTTGAACAAAATTCAGAATTTTTTAGGCTTAGAAGAGACTCGCAGCAAGCATCTCGATTTCTTACTCACTTCACCCACCCACATGCCGGTTTTCATGCGAATGCGCTAGGCGCATCTGTATTTTCATTTCGTTTTTCATTTCATTTCTATTTTTTAATCACCGGTAAATTATCGTATCATGTCATATATTATTGTCAAGTTTGGAGGCTCGAACCTCAAAAAGCAATCAGATATCCTGCAGATTCTCAAAGCTGTAAAGCATTATAAACAACCCTTGATTATTGTCGTTTCAGCATTTTTCGGCGTGACAGACAGGCTGGAAGAACTGTTCAAAAACAGCACATTAGGGAAAAATTTTTCGGAAGATTTTCTGAAAGACCTTCAACAAATCAAATCAGAAATTGCAGCCTTGCACTGCAGCAACCCGGAAAAGCTGAAGGAATTTCAGGCAGGTTTGACTTCACTTTTCACAGCCTTGGAAAATCTTTTTGAAAAGGTTGGTAGCACTGAATATCTTCAGAATGAATTGCATGACAGCATTCTCGCTTATGGCGAACGTTTAAGCGCTTTCCTGCTGCACTTTATCCTGACCCAACACAACCTCAAAAATTTTCTTGCCTTACCAGAAGAATTTGGTTTGATCACCGATGGTGAATTTGGAAACAGTACCGTAAATATTAAAGCTTCTGCTGATAGCCTGAAAAACTTTTTCAAAAAAGAGGACCAAATTTATGTTGTCCCGGGATTTTACGGGATTTCTCCAACAGGATCCGTCAATTTACTTGGTCGCGGTGGCAGCGATTACACGGCTTCTGCCATTGCTGCATGTTTGCAGGCAACATCGGTTGACCTGTGGAAAGATGTGCAGGGTTTTTGCACCGCCGACCCAAAAATAATTCAGGATGCAGCTTCCATAAGCAACCTGAGTTATGCCGAAGCTGCTGAGCTGGCCTATTTTGGGTCTAAAATAATTCATCCAAGAGCCATTGAGCCCGTTTCTGACAAAGGCATTCCTGTAAGGATTTTTCACCTACATCAATCTGATGAAAGTTTTAAGCCGCAAACAATAATCAATGGGTTGAGTCCGATTGCTGCTGAACGCATAAAAAGTGTTGCTTACAGCGACCACTTTGGAATTCTTGCCCTTGAGGGTGAAGGCGTTGGTCTGAAACCCGGTGTTTTAGGCCGTGCCAGCACCACGCTTGAAAAGGCCGGAATAAACATAAAATCTGTTTTTACTTCCCAGACTGCCATCAATTTTTTGCTCGATCTGTCGGACCTTGAAAAAGCACAAAATGCAATAGCAGAAAGAAATTTGTCCGGAATACACAGCATCGAAACCAAAAAGGATGTTTCATTGATTGCTGCCGTTGGGCTTGGCATCAATGAAACTTTTGGCATTGCAGCAAGATTGTTTACGGCAGCAGCCCGCTCAAGAGTCAATATTCAAACCATTGTTTTTGGTGCAAGTAAAGTGGCAATGTATTTTATTGTTGCCCGCGAAGACAGAAATATTACCATTCAACAAATACATCACGAATTCTTTAACAACAAGTTGGCTATCAACTCGCTTTTCACCGAGACCAACTATAAATTCCAAAACTAAAGCCATGAAAAAATCACAGCACTTCGAAACCCTGCAAATTCATGCAGGTCATAGTCCAGACAGCGAAACCAACTCAAGGGCAGTGCCAATATATCAGACGACATCTTATGTGTTCAACAATTCTGAGCATGTTTCAAACTTGTTTGCACTGAAGGAATTTGGAAATATTTATACACGCCTGATGAACCCAACAACAGATGTTCTGGAGAAGCGAATTGCAGCCCTCGAAGGCGGAATAGGTGCGCTGGCAGTGGCATCAGGCCATGCGGCGCAGTTCATTGCAATGAACAACATTCTGGGTCAGGGCGATAATATTGTTTCATCACCTTATTTATATGGAGGAACTTTCAACCAATTCAAGGTTTCTTTCAAAAATCTGGGGATAGAAGCACGTTTTGCCGAAAACAATGATCCTGAGTCATTCAGAAAACTTATTGACGGCAACACAAAAGCCATTTATGCTGAAACAATCGGAAATCCGTCTTTTGCTATTCCAGACTTTGAAGCATTGGCCAAAGTGGCTGCTGAATTTGACATTCCTTTCATTGTTGACAATACTTTTGCAGGAGGAGGATATCTTTGTCGTCCTTTGGAAATAGGCGCACATATTGTTGTGGAGTCAGCCACGAAGTGGATCGGAGGTCATGGAAGCAGTATTGGAGGCGTGATTGTAGACGGCGGAACCTATAACTGGGGCAATGGAAAATTTCCGCAGTTTACAGAACCTTCGCCGGGATACCATGGATTGAAATTTCATGAAACCTTTGGTCAGCTTGCTTTTCTTATAAGAGCGAGGGTTGAGGGATTGCGCGATTTCGGCCCGGCCATAAGCCCTTTCAACTCATTTCAATTGATTCAGGGAATCGAAACTTTATCCCTTAGAATGGAGCGCCATGTTTCGAATGCACTTCAACTGGCCGAATGGCTCGAGAAACACCCCAAAGTTGAAAAGGTTAATTATCCCGGTCTGCCTTCGAGTCCATACCATGATCTGGCTAAAAAGTATCTCAAAAATGGCTTTGGAGGAATGGTTTCGTTTATTGTTAAAGGAGGAAAGAAAAAAGCAGAAACAGTTGTCGACAGCCTGAAACTTGTAAGTCACGTTGCCAATGTGGGCGATGTGCGGTCTTTAATCATTCAACCTTCATCCACCACACATCAGCAGCTGAGCGAAGAAGAACAGATAGCCGCCGGAATCATTCCTGCATTGCTGAGGGTTTCTGTCGGAATTGAACACATTAATGATATTGTTGCAGATTTTGAGCAAGCACTTGATAAAGTAACCCTTTGATATCTTTTTATGAGCAAAACAAATTTTTATCTCCATCAGAAACCCTTTGAACTTGAATGTGGTACAACCTTGCAGGAACTTCAGATTGCTTATCACACTCAAGGTAAACTTAACAAAAATGCTGACAATGTCATTTGGGTTTGCCATGCCTACACAGCCAATTCTGACGTGGAAAGCTGGTGGCCCGATACAGTTGGTTCAGGCCTGTTGTTTGATACTGACAAGTATTTTATCGTTTGTGCCAATGTTATAGGTTCATGCTATGGCAGCACAGGCCCGCTTGATCTGAATCCGGAAACAGGCCGGCCATGGTATAGGGACTTTCCGCTGATTACTGTGCGTGATGTTGCAAATGCCCACGAAATATTGCGAAAACATTTGAAAATTACTTCTGTTTACATGGCTATTGGAGGTTCTATTGGCGCTTTTCAGGCATTAGAATGGAGCATTATGTTTCCTGAAATAGTCCGCAATCTGGTGTTTATTGCTGCCAGTGCCTTTGCTTCTCCGTGGAATATTGCCTTCAACGAGGCACAACGAATGGCCATTCATGCAGATTCCAGCTTTTTTGAAGACAATCCCAAAGGTGGGTTGCAGGGTCTGAAAGCCGCACGGGCAATGGCGCTAATAAGTTACCGCACTTCGGAAGCTTACAATCTGACTCAGAAAGATGAAAGCAATCAACTGCTTGCGGGATACAAAGCTGTTTCCTATCAGCAGTATCAGGGTGAAAAACTGATTCAGCGGTATAATGCCTTCAGCTATGTTGCGATGTCAAGGCTTTTTGACAGCCATAATGTGGGACGTGGCCGCGAAAGCATTGAAGCTGCACTGAAATCGGTTAAGGCGAAGACCCTGGTTTTGTCGCTTGATACCGACAGGCTTTTTCCAACCGATGAACAAAAATTTGTTGCAGATCATATTCCCGGAGCTGTTTACAAAACCATTTACACTGACTTTGGCCATGATGGTTTTCTTATCGAAGTGGATCAACTTACCAAATTAACACAATCTTTTTTAAGCACTTATGGAAAAGTCTGAACTTGTTATCGGACTTTTTGGCTTTGGTGTTGTTGGCGAAGGACTTTACCATGTACTCGAAAACAGCAAGACTGTCAACGCCAGAATCAAACTGATCTGCATCCGAAATCCTGAAAAAAAACGCAGCCTTCCTGCAGAATTTTTCACCACTGAAATCTCAAAAGTGCTGGAAGATGAAGAAATCAATCTTTTCGTTGAGCTAATTGATGACCCTGTGGAGGCCTATAATATTGCCAAAACTGCTTTACAAAACGGTAAGCGCATTGTAAGCGGCAACAAAAAAATGCTGGCATTTCATCTGCCTGAGCTCATCGAGCTTCAGCAAAAGTTTAAAGGAACACTTCTCTACGAAGCTTCTGCCTGTGGCAGCATTCCCATTATCCGCAACCTTGAAGAATACTATGACAATGACCTGATGACTTCGGTAACCGGGATTTTAAACGGCTCTTCCAATTTCATTCTGACACAGCTTTTTAAAAATGGAACGGATTATGCCACAGCCCTGAAAGAAGCGCAGAATCTCGGTTTCGCCGAAAGTGACCCATCATCGGATGTGGATGGATATGATGCCCTTTACAAACTTGTAATCATTGCCACACATGCCATTGGAACCTGGGTGCATCCTGAAAAGTTGTTTCATACAGGAATAAGAAATATCAGGAGAGACGACATCCGATTTGCCATTGAAAAGGGCTTTAAAATTAAGCTTATCGCAAGATTGGTAAAGCTGGGAAAGGAAAACTTCAGCTTGTTTGTGATGCCTTGCCTGACAAGTCCGGAGAATTATGTTTACAACGTGGAATACGAGTACAATGGCGTAATCATTGAAGGTCAGTATTATGACAAGCAGTTTATGTTTGGTAAAGGTGCAGGCGCTTATCCAACAGGTTCGGCGGTTTTGAGCGACATCACAGCCTGCGAACATGCATACAGTTACGAATACAAGAAAATCAAATACTTCAGAAAGCTATCCTACTGCGAAGACCTGAAACTGAAAATATATCTCCGCTATGAGAATCTGATCGACCTCAGTCATTTCAATTTTGAAAGGATAAGCGAAAAATACACCAGTAAGCAATATAATTTTGTGATTGGCGAAATAAGGCTTTCTGAGCTTGTCAGGCTGAAAAACATAATTCTGAAATTAAATGTCTTTCTGGCTTTTTATGAGGAAGAGGTATAAGCTGACTTTCGATAAAAGCATTGTAAACGTTTGTTGAAATAGCTTAAGTGAAATTCCTTTTTGTTATTGATTTTACTTAAAAAGGGTAATCATGGAGAACCTGTTTATCATGGTTGTTTATACATTTCCTGGTTCAATCAAGTCCCAGAGATTACCATACAGATCAGCAAAAACAGCCACTTTTCCATAACTTTCATGTTGGGGCTGCCTTACGATTTTTATTTTTTGTTGTATCAGATTTTCATAATCACTTTCAAAATCTTCAGTGTACAAAAACAAAAAAACCCGACCTCCTGATTGGTTTCCAACCTGAGTTTTCTGAATTTCATTTGCGGCCTTTGCAAGTAGGAGACAGAATTCGGAAGTCCCTGGTGGTGCAATTAAAACCCATCTTTTTATGTCAGAAAGTTTATTGTCTTCGATCAAGCGAAAATTTAGCTTGCCACGATAGAATTCAATTGCTTCGTCGTAATCATCAACTAAAAGCGTTACGTGCGCAATTTTTTGATTTATGATTCTTTTCAAGTGATTCTAAAAATAAAATTAACAGACTACCTGACCGGCTGCTTCCATTCCAATGTTTGCATAAAATGCAGCACATCTGCTTTCACAAAACGGATCAAGGGTTCGATGGAGTCGTTGTTTGGTCTTATATTAAAGTATAAAGCACCGCGCACAAAATGGTTCGCCGAGTCAGTGACATAAAACTGTAAAGGGGATGCCACGCCTTTGCCGCCAATTTGATACAAGGCGCCGTAAATATTTGCCTCTTGAAATGAAATAATGCTGTCGGTAATGGCATTGGCTTTTGGCAGATGTTTCATTGCCATGGTGCGGGCATCCTCGACAAAAACATTCAGGTTGTTGTTGAGTTTTTTATAACTAAGATGCAGACTGGCTTTCATTTGCGGAAACTCGATGTTCAACCAGCTTTCCTCAACTGGCGAATCTGGATCAGGAATCACCTCCGCGTATTCAGGATATTCAAAATTATATTGTTGAAGCGCATCATATTTTTTCCATGATTTCTGTGGCAGGTCGATGCGAAAGTATCCACGTGGCTTTGGTGAATAATTTTGTTCACAAGCTGTAAGGAAAAAAAAAGAAATAATGACGACAAAAAAGAAATGAGAAAGAAATCTGCTATACATCGTTACTGCTGTAAGTTACTTTTATCTGCTTTATCCGGCGTGTATCGGCATCAACCACTTCAAAAAGAAAACCTTTACATTTCACCTGAACGCCGTTTTCAGGAATACGTCCTTCCAGTTCGAGTAATAAACCAGCGAGCGTATCTGAATCACCTTGTACATTCTCGAAATAATGATCTTCGAGATCCATCACCTTAATAAAATCAACAAGATTGGTCCGGCCTTCAAAAACATAAATGCCTTGACCTGTTTTTTTGTAGAAACTGTCGTCGGGAACCTTGTCAAACTCATCTGAAATGTCTCCCACAATTTCTTCAATAATATCTTCAAGCGTAAGTAGTCCGGCTGTACCACCATATTCATCCACAACAATGGCCATATGAATTTTCTTTTGCCTGAACTCCTGAAGTAAATCATTGATCTTTTTGTTTTCAGGAACAAAAAATGCAGGTCTGATAAGCTTTTTCCATTCGATATCATCATTGCTTAAAAAAGGAATCAGATCTTTTATATAAAGAATGCCCATAATCTTATCAAGATTTCCTTCAAAAACAGGTATGCGCGAATAGCCGCTGTTCAGCACCACATCGATGAGTTTTTCAAAGCTTGCCTTAACATCGATGGCCGAAATATCGACACGCGATTTCATCACGCTGCGCACCTCTTTTTCACCAAAAGTGGCAATACCTTTAAGCATCTTCTTTTCGGCTGGCGGAGTAGTTTCGTCTGAGGTTATATCAATTGCTGCTGACAACTCACTCATTGTCAGACTATGCGTTTTATTTGCAAGATGTTTATCCAGAAAAGAAATTGACCCAACCAAAGTTGCACTCAGAGGCTTGAAAATATAGATAAAAACCATGAGCAGAGGTGCCATCATCTGTGCAATGTGAAGAGGTTTCTTATTGGCATAGATTTTAGGTACAATTTCGCCAAAAATAAGTATCAACGAAGTGATAACAACTACCTGAATGAAGAATGCAGCCAATTCATTTTGCGAAAAATCAAAAAGCTTGAATGTGATGTAAGAAGACAGGATTACAATTGAAACATTGACCAGATTGTTTACAATAAGTATTGTGGCAAGCAGCGTTTTTGGTATTTCCCGCAAATGCAGCACTTTTTTGTTTTGCTCGCTCACTTCTTCTTTTAAAACATTGAGATCGGCAGGTTTGAGCGAAAAAAAAGCTGTTTCGCTGCCCGAAATCATTGCAGAAATAGCCAACAAAATCAAAAGCGCAAGCAGGCTAAACACAGTGTTGGCATCAAAGCCGAGAAAAATAATGGATGTCATTAGCGAGATTATACTCGCATAAGGGTCAGGATCAGGCGTTTCCAAAATAAGCTGTTTAGAATTCCGCTACAAAACTACACAAAAATGTTGATGTTGCACATTATCTGTCAATCATTTTATGATTAGAACGGTAAATCCTCTTCCGCTGATGATGCAGAAGGATACGCTTCATAAGGTGCCGATTTGTTTTCTTCGGTCTGACCACGTTCGTATTTTGTTTCAGCTCCTGAAACCGGCAAATTCCCTCCTTTTGAAATGAGGTTCATTTTTTCAGCAATAATTTCAGTAATTGATTTATTTACGCCCTGACTATCAGTATATTGTCTTGACTTAATTTTCCCTTCAATAAAAAGCAGATCACCCTTGATATAGTTTCGGCGTTTTTCTGCAATATCACTTGCAAGGTTTCCCCAGGCGACAATATTATGCCACTCTGTTTGATCCTGCCAGTTACCCTCACGATCGCGGTAACGTTCACTTGTTGCAAGACTTACAGTCATTTTTTTTCCACCATTTTCGAATGAAATCACTTCAGGGTCTTTTCCTAATCGCCCGATAAGCATTACTTTGTTTAAACCAGCCATTGTTGTCTTTTAATTTATGTTTTTAACAATTTATCAAATCTATATTTTGCAAATAACGGTCTATCAGCCTTGGAAAAGGATAGTCGTTCATGCTGTTTTCGCATACCAAAGATATACCATTTTTGGTATCGACTGCAATCGGCTCATGAAAACGCAGATGAAAAAATCTGGCAAAAAGTGTCTGATGGGTCAGTTGATGCTTTTGCAAATCTGACACCTTACTTAATGTGAAATTTCTATTGTTCGTCCAGTCGAGAAAGGCATTATTGTTTATAAGAAATTCAATTTCAACTTCTTCTGATGTTTCAATCAAAGGAAAATCATAAAGTCCTTTCCAAATATCGCCGGAAGTTCTGATTTTTAAAGCCACAAAGCAATCTTCACCTTGTTTATATGTGCAGATGAAATAATTCAGATAACGTACCCGCAATGTAATTTTCTTTTGTTTAAATGGTAGTTGGCCAACAAGTCCTTTTTGATTTGCAATACACATATGATTGAAAATGCATGACATACAGTCGGGTGAGGCTGGAACACAATGTAATGCGCCAAACTCCATCAATGCCTGATTGTGCAACCCGGGATTTTCTTTATCCAGCAATGTATTAGCGAGTGTTTCAATTTTTTTGATTCCATCCGATGCGTCAATGGCTTCCTGCACACCAAAAACACGAGATAAAACGCGCATGACATTTCCATCCACAACAGCATTTGGCAATCCGAATGCAATCGATCCCACTGCGGCGGCAGTATACTTTCCAACACCCTTTAAACTTAAAAGTTGCTTATAATCTGCAGGAAAAGCTCCATCGAAATTATTGACAATCATTTTTGCAGTAGTTAAGAGGTTGCGTGCTCTGCTGTAATAGCCTAAGCCTTGCCAAAGTTTTAGCACTTCCTGCTCGGAAGCTTGAGAAAGTGACAATACATCAGGCCATTGCGAAACAAAACGTTGATAGTAGGCCAATCCCTGATCAACTCTTGTTTGTTGCAAAATGACTTCTGAAAGCCAAATTGCATAAGGATCTGCTGTCTCACGCCATGGAAGTGAACGGTGGTTTTGCTTGTACCAAGCTGTAATCTTGTGTGAAAATTCATTCATTTTGCTAGAAAATATTTATATAGAGCTCTTTAGGTAAAAAAAAATCAAAAAAAATCTTTCAAATATAAAAATGTTCTTACCTTTGCCAGCCAAATAAAATACCACAGTATTAATCTATTAATCATTTTAAGATATGACTAAAGCAGAAATCGTAGCAGATGTTGCTAACAAAACAGGTGTAGAAAAAGTTGCCGTTCAGGCCGTAGTTGAGTCTTTCATGGAAGTTGTAAAGTCTTCTATGATGAATGGCGAAAATGTTTATCTGAGAGGCTTCGGTAGCTTCACAATCAAGAGAAGAGCGGAAAAAACTGGAAGAAACATTTCCAAAAACACAACTATTATTATTCCAGCTCATAACATTCCATCTTTTAAACCTGCCAAAACCTTTGTCAATCAGGTTAAGAACAGTGGAAAATAATCTCTTTATCATCAAGTATTAAAAAATTAAGTCATGCCAAGCGGAAAAAAAAGAAAAAGACACAAGATGGCAACTCATAAACGCAAAAAGCGTTTAAGAAAGAACAGACATAAGAAGAAATAGTTCTAAACGGAAACGTTAAATTGAATAACACAATGCTTATTTATTTTGAGCATTGTGTTATTCCTTTTATTGGATCGGCATTACCTCCTGCCGAAAACCGAAGTTACCAAAACCCTTAAAGGTAAATCATCATTAACCCTAAAACTAAATACAAGTGAACAGAGAACTCATCATAGATTCTCGGGCTTCGGAGGTTGATATTGTTCTTTTGGAAGACAAGCTTCTGGTTGAACTACACAAAGAAAAGACGAATAATAATTATGCAGTAGGCGACGTATACCTGGGTAAGGTTAAGAAAATCATGCCCGGCCTGAACGCTGCCTTTGTTGATGTTGGTTACGAAAAAGATGCGTTTCTGCATTATCTTGATCTTGGTCCACAAATAAAATCATTGAACAAATACGTCAAACTTGCCCTTAGTGGCAAGCCGGAAGCCGTATCAATGGAAAACTTCAGGATTGAGACAGACATCGAAAAAACCGGAAAAATTACACAGGTACTGGCAAGTGGAGCTCAAATCCTCGTTCAGATCGCCAAAGAACCTATCTCTACTAAAGGCCCACGGATTTCATCCGAAATTTCCTTTGCAGGCCGCTATTTAGTCCTTGTACCTTTTTCAACCCGTATTTCGGTTTCACAAAAAATTCGCAGCAGCGAAGAAAGAAACAGACTCAAACGCCTCATTCAAAGCATTAAACCTAACAATTACGGCGTTATTATACGAACCGTAGCCGAGAATAAAAAAGTCGCTGAACTTGATGCTGACCTAAGAAATTTGGTAGAAAAGTGGGAAAAAACCACTGCCAAATTAATCAATGCTAAAGCTCCAGTGAAAATCATGAGCGAACTTGATCGCACTTCGGCCATTTTACGCGACCTTCTCAACGAATCATTCAACAACGTACACGTCAACGATCCATCACTCTACGAAGAAATTAAAAGCTTCATCCAAACTATTGCACCTCAAAAGGCTGACATAGTGAAGCTATACAAGGGCAAGGCTCCCATCTTCGAGTATTTTGGCGTCGACAAACAAATAAAAGGTCTTTTCGGTAAAACAGTTACCATCAGAAGCGGCGTCTATCTCATCATAGAACACACCGAAGCCATGCACGTGATCGATGTAAACAGTGGTCATCGTGTGAACAAAGAAAATAGCCAGGAAGAAAATGCCCTTGAGGTAAACCTGGAAGCAGCAGCAGAAATTGCACGGCAGCTAAGGCTCAGAGATATGGGCGGCATCATCGTGATCGACTTCATTGATATGCACGACAGCAAACATCGCCGCGAACTCTATCAAAAGCTTAAAGATGAAATGGCTCGTGATCATGCAAAACACACCATTCTCCCTCCAAGCAAATTTGGTCTCGTACAGATTACCCGTCAACGTGTAAGACCTGAAATGAATGTCGAAATTCTTGAACGCTGCCCTGTGTGCGATGGATCAGGAAAAATAAAACCAAGCATCCTATTTATTGATGAAATAGAGAACAACCTGAAGTACCTTTTGCAAGATCAAAATGAAAAAGGTGTGACACTTGCAGTGCATCCTTATATGCATGCTTACCTCACAAAAGGATTGATTTCAAGAAGTATAAAATGGATGTGGAAATATCGCAAGATATTCAAAATTAATGCGATGAAAAATTACCACATGCTTGATTATAAATTTTTCAATCAAAACAACGACGAACTGACTATCTGACAGAAGCAGCTTTGTCAATAAAATTATAATCCCGGATGATCAAATTTAATGATTATCCGGGTTTTTTAGATCAAAAGAGAAAACACTAACTTTGCAGCATGGAAATAGTATTAAGTGGCATCAGGCC
This sequence comes from Bacteroidales bacterium, assembly GCA_030683155.1. Lineage (GTDB taxonomy): Bacteria > Bacteroidota > Bacteroidia > Bacteroidales > F082 > JALNZU01. The sequence continues at coordinate 19,782 of JAUXMV010000022.1, read as the reverse complement.
AACAGGAAACCTGCACCTAGGAAATTATTTTGGTGCAATAAAAAACTTCGTCAAAATGCAGGAAGAAAACCAGTGTTTTTTCTTCATTGCCGACTATCATTCATTAACAACGCATCCTAAGCCAGGCGACCTGCATGGAAATGTGAAACAGGTGCTTGCCGAATACCTTGCCACAGGCCTCGATCCGGAAAAGGCAACACTGTATGTACAAAGTGATCTGCCAGAAATTGCAGAACTCTATCTTATACTGAACATGAATGCTTATATGGGTGAGCTTGAAAGAGTTACAACCTTTAAGGAGAAAGCGCGCAAACAACCTGAAAATGTAAATGCAGGCCTCCTCACCTACCCAAGTCTCATGGCAGCTGACATTCTTATTCATAAAGCGCATAAAGTTCCTGTCGGAAAAGATCAGGAACAACACCTCGAAATGACCCGCACATTTGCGCGCCGTTTCAATCGAATGTATCAGGAAGATTTCTTTCCTATTCCACAGGCCTACAACTTTGGCGCTGATCTGGTGAAAGTTCCCGGACTGGATGGCAGCGGAAAAATGGGAAAATCTGAAGGCGAAGGCAATGCAATTTTCCTTGTTGACGACCCTTCCGTAATCCGGAAAAAAGTCATGAGAGCCGTTTCAGATGCAGGGCCATCAGAACCAAATCAGCAAAAACCTGAACCAATAGAGAATTTATTTTCCCTTCTGAAAATTGTTTCAACGCCTGAAGTAGTTGAGTTTTTTGATCAGCAATACAATCAATGTGCTATTCGTTATGGCGATCTGAAAAAACAGCTGGCAGAAGATGTTATTGCTTTTACTGACCCCATCCGTAAACGCATTCTTGAGATTTCAGCAGATGAAGCATATATAAGTAAGGTAGCAAGATTAGGCGCCGAAAAAGCCCGCGAAAGTGCTGCTAAAACAATAAAGGAAGTCCGTGAGATAATCGGTTTCAGACCTTTTTAAACGAATAAGAATCATTATGGGTAATTTTGAGAAAAACATAAGCAAACTTGTAACATTCACGTTGCGCATTGCTGCAATCATGTATTTTTTCACAGCTATTTATCCATTCCTTGTCGATCCGGGATTTGAAAGCACTTTTGGTGCATGGTCAGTCAGATGGATATTAATTATTCTGCTCGGTACAATTACACTGGCATTCTTCATTCTTGGAAAATCCGATTTTTATGTTTACGGATTCTTTCTTGTCCTTATTGTTTCAATTTATCAGATGTTTACTGCGCTCACTGCCAGCTGGTCAATCACTGAACTTTTTCTTCATTTCTATGTCCTTTCAACTGCAGTGTATTTTGTTACACGAGATTTAAGAGCAAATTATGGTAGCATCAAACACCGCAGACATTCAAAAATTAAAACAGGAACAGGCACTGCATGACAAAATTTATTTCAACTGATAGAAACCCTGAAAGAGCAGTTGTTGTTGGACTTGCAACCCGATACCAATCGAAAGAGAAAGTTGACGAATATTTATATGAACTCGAGTTTCTGCTCGAAACAGCTGGTGGAATTCCAGTTAAGCGTTTTACACAAGCGCTCGATTTACCCCATAGCCGAACCTATGTAGGTGCAGGGAAATTGGAAGAGATAGCACAATATGTCAAAGCTGAAAATATAGATTTGGTTGTCTTTGACGATGAACTCGGCGGCTCCCAAATTAGAAACATCGAAAAAGAAGTGGGCTGTAAAATACTTGACCGCACCAATCTTATTCTTGATATTTTTGCAAAAAGAGCCCGTACAGCACATGCCAAAACACAGGTCAAACTAGCTCAATATCAATACCTTTTACCTCGACTGACACGCATGTGGACCCACCTCGAACGGCAGCGTGGGGGCATTGGACTTCGTGGTCCGGGTGAAACAGAAATTGAAACCGACCGTCGTGTTATCCGCGAAAAAATCAGTTTGCTCAAAGAGCGACTCAAAGAAATTGACACACAGCAGGCTGTGCAACGGAAGAACAGAGGAAAAATGATTCGCGTGGCATTGGTTGGCTACACCAATGTAGGCAAATCAACGCTGATGAATCTGCTGAGCAAATCGGATGTTTTTGCAGAAAATAAACTGTTTGCAACATTGGATACTACTGTTAGAAAAGTAGTGGTTGAAAACCTGCCTTTTTTACTTTCCGATACAGTAGGCTTCATTCGCAAATTGCCACACGGCCTCATCGAGTCATTCAAATCAACATTGGATGAAGTGCGCGAATCAGATATTTTGCTGCATGTGGTAGATATTTCACACCTTGAGTTTGAATCACAGATTGAAACAGTAAACCAGACACTCGTTGAAATCGGAGCCGGTGACAAAAAAACTATCATGGTTTTCAACAAAATTGATGCTTATACCTACGAGAAAAAAGATGAAGACGACCTGACGCCTGTCACAGAGCGCAATTTCACCCTCGAAGAAATGAAAAACTCCTGGATTGCTAAAACAAACACTCCCTGCATCTTTGTTTCGGCACTCAAAAAAGACAATTATGCCGAGTTAAGGGAAATGCTTTACAACGAGATTCGTGACATGCACGCCATCCGCTATCCATATGACAATTTCTTGTATTAGATACTGATCCGGGAAGTTGGTTGCAACTGAAAAAACAGTGACATGTAAATTAACCTGATTTTAACAAGGCCGAAAAACAAAAGTTTCGCAGAATGTCTATTTTTGACCTTTCAAACAACTGATGATGAAAAAAATACACCTTATCGGATTATCTCTGCTAACGGCACTTTTATTAAGCGCCGCATGGCCTGCCCGCGGATTTGTACCGCTTATTTTTGTTGCATTTGTACCCTTGCTTTTCATACAGGATTATTTGGGAAATGAACGAAAAAAAGGCGTGTTTGCTTTGGCCTATCTAAGCTTTTTTATTTGGAACATCCTCACTACATGGTGGATATGGAATTCGACCGAAATAGGTGCCATAGCAGCGCTGGGATTGAATTCCCTCTTTATGACCACTGTTTTCTGGCTTTTTCATTTCACGAAAGTTCATCTGTACGAAAATCGCAAAGGCTTTTTAATCCTCATCTTCTATTGGCTGACCTGGGAATGGTTTCATCTCGACTGGGACCTGAGCTGGCCATGGCTCAATCTGGGTCATGTTTTTTCAACAAAACATCAATGGATTCAATGGTATGAATATACAGGTGTGGCAGGCGGAACAGCATGGATATTGCTTGTAAACATCCTTATTTTTCAACTGATTAAAAAAATCATACAAGACAGAAAACCATCCAGAAAATTTGGACTTCAGCTGGCAGGTGTGTTTCTTGTCGTTCTGATCCCTGTATTGATTTCAGGTTACATTTACAGAAACTACACAGAGGATGGTCCAACAGCAGACATCATTGTGGTGCAGCCTGACTTTGACCCATATACTGAACAATACGAATTACCGCCTTCAGCCATTATTGACCGTAACCTCGAACTTGCCATGCGCGCGATGACATCTAATGCCGATTTTGTTGTCTCTCCTGAATCAGCCATACAGGAAGAAATCTGGGAAGAACAGTTAGATCGTTCATCCGGGCTGGCACAACTGAATGAATTCATCGGGCAACATCCCGAAACCGCCATTGTTATTGGCGCAAGCACTTTCAGCATGGTTCCGAAAGGACAAGAAAAACACCATGCAGCCCGCAAATTCAGAACTATTGACGGGTATTATTATGCATACAATACAGCTTTTTATCTTGATTCAAGTCCCAAGCTGCAGCTTTATCATAAATCCAAACTTACACCGGGCGTGGAAATGATGCCCTCCTGGAAAATCCTTCGCCCATTGAATAACTTTGCCATCGACCTCGGAGGCACGGTAGGAACACTCAAAGTTGATGAAGAAAGGAAAGTTTTTGTGCATAAGGACGGGCTGTTTAAAGTGGCACCCGTCATTTGTTATGAATCAGTTTATGGCGAATTTGTGAATCAATACGTTCTGAATGGTGCCAACCTGATTTTTATTATAACCAATGATGGATGGTGGGGCAACACTCCCGGTCACCGGCAGCATCTTGAATTTGCAAAACTTCGCGCTATCGAAACACGCCGAAGCATCGCCCGCTCTGCCAACACCGGCATTTCAGCATTCTTCGATCAGCGAGGCGACATCTATCAGGCTACCCCATACCGCGAACCTGCTGTTATAAGACAAAAACTTTCAACCAACGAAAAGCTAACCTTTTACGTGAAGTTCGGCGACTATCTTGCCCGTATTTCCGGCTTTATAAGCGTGATCTTTTTGCTTACAGGTTTCACGCGAAGGATTCTGAAAAAAAGAAAAACACTTTGATGCAAATACAAAACCCCTCTGCTTCTGAAGAAATGCATTTGCAACTTGGGCCTTTTCAGGGAATAACTGACGTGTATTTCCGGCAGGTTTATATGAAGTATTTCGAAGGAATTGACAAGCTTTTTACACCATTTTTCTCCGGCATCCATAAGGAAAACAGCAAAAACCTGCGCAACGATGAAATCAAACCTGCGCTAAATAATCTAAGCATCACTGTTCCGCAGCTTTTGAGTAATGATGCTGAAGAAATCATTCGTTTTTCTTCACAATGCAGCGCCTTGGGATACAATGAAATCAACCTGAACATGGGTTGCCCTTACCCTTTGGTTGCAAAGAAAAAGCGCGGCTCAGGACTTCTGCCCTATCCAAATATGGTGCAAAGCATGCTCGAAAAACTCGAAGGCAGGCTAAGTACAAAATTTAGCATCAAATGCAGACTTGGATACCACAGCCCTGATGAAATTGACGAATTGATTCCATTATTTAACAATTTCGACCTGTCCGAATTGATCATTCACGCAAGAATTGGAAAACAATTATATAAAGGTGTACCAGATTTTGATCGTTTCAAAGCTGTTATCTCCCAAACTAAAGCCCCACTCGTATACAACGGTGATGTTTTTTCATTGCATAATCTGGCTGAATATCAGGCGAAATTTGAATTCATAAGCAGCTGGATGCTTGGGCGCGGTTTGCTCGCCGATCCATTCCTTCCATCAGACCTTAAAAAGATTGAGATTGTTGAAAAAAACGAAACCCGTAAAGATAAAGTCAGGCTTTTTATGAACGAATTGTATCAGCTTCGAAGGGAAACAAGCAAAGACAATCTTTCGGTTTTAGGCAGAATGAAAGAACTTTGGTCCTATCTCAGATTTTCTTTTGATGAGCCTCAAACTGTGTGGCGACTGGTGCGTAAAGTGAAAAACTTTCCTGAATACGAATCTGCAACTGATGAAGTTTTTAACGAATTACACTGGTTAGGTACTGGTTATACACGGAAAAACGAAAGTCAGCTCATTGAAGACCAGCAAGACTAGCCTTCATTTTTATTTTTTTGTCAGATGCATTCATCAAAATTTCTCAGGCTTCCATTTTTATACAGCGAAAAAACTACATTTGTATTTGCTTTCAAATAAAATAAAATGCGCTTTCCAAAACTCAGCTTTCATTTAAGTTACCAGATGATCGTCTGGGCGTTAGTTAGCATTGCACTTCTTCTGGCGGCTGGCTACCTAATTATTTCATACATCTATCAGCTGCAGGATAACACAAAAGTTTTAATAACGGAAAACGCCATCAGCACGCGCAATGCACAGGATCTTCGGCTGGCTTTATACCGCGTTCGGGCAGCATCGCTTACAAATGTCTTTGACAAAAGTGATGAACAGATTCTAAATCTTGAAAAGGAGCAAAAAGCATTTCTTCTTCTTGTCGACAAAGCAGATCAGGCTACCAATACATTTGAAGAAAATAAATTGATTCAGCAGATTTCAGCATTGTTTTCAAACTATGAACAGACCTTGAAAAATGCAATCGAAATGCATAGAAAAGGACGCCTTACGCAGCCAAATGCAGTGATATTGCTAGCCAGTCAGGATCTGATTAATACGATTGAAGATAAAACGAACCAGCTCATCAAGATTAAAGAAGATAAACAAGCGACACTCGAAAACAGCATCGAAGTCAACGATAGCATTATCAGCACTGCAATTTACTCACTTGGGATAAGTGGAATTATCATGGGACTCATTCTGGGTTGGTTAATTGCCCGCATCATCCTGAATCCAATATATAAACTGGTGCTAAAAGTACGCGATGCCGCCGGAAGTGAAGTTGTTGAACACATACGGATGACGCCCGGCAAGGAGCTGGAAGAACTCGACCTTCATATTAACCGATTGATTGGAAGAATCAACAAGGCCAACGAAGACCTCCAAAAAAACCGTGAATTACTTGACCGTTCTGCCAAGTTTGCTGCTGTCGGAAAAATTGCACCGGCGCTTGCCCATGAAATCAGAAATCCTTTGACATCTATCAAAATGCTTATACACAGCATGTTGCAGGAAAGTGAAAATGGCTCTGAGCAAAAAGGCGATCTTGAAATCATGCTTCACGAAATCAACAGAATGGAAGAGTTTTTGCAAAACTTCCTTAAATATGCCCGTCCATCGAAGCCCCAAATGCAGCATATTGATGCCATCGAAGTCATACGACAGGTGCTGCATCTGATGCAGGCAAGATTGAAACAAAGCAACATCAGTCTGAAAGAAAACTACGAAGAATCAGCCACCAATATTAAGGCTGACCCCAATATGCTAAAACAGATTTTAATGAATCTCATCATCAATGCAGTGGATGCAATGGGTAAAAGTGGTGTTTTAACAATATCTACAAGAAAAATCACTGATGTTCAGGGGCAAAAAATATTAGTCATCAGCGTTGAAGACACAGGCTCCGGAATTCCGGCTGAAATTATTGATACGCTTTTCGATCCCTTCGTTAAAGACAAAGAACATGGGATTGGCTTGGGATTGTCTATTTCGCAGCGAATTGCTGATCTGCATCATGGCCATATTCAAGCATCAAACAGCCACCCTCAAGGTGCTGTTTTTTCACTGCATCTTCCGATTCAAAGCTGATCATGGAAAAAAAACTGATACTTATAGTTGATGATGAAGAGAACGTAAGGTACTCCTTCCGAAAGCTTTTCCGCGATCCGCATACAGAAATTATTGAAGCCACCAACGGCCTTGATGCACTCACAGTGCTTAAAAAAGAAAATCCTGATCTTGTGCTAATGGACATTGAAATGCCCGGCATGAACGGACTCGAAGCTATTCAGAGAATAAAAATTATGCAGCCTTCGTTGCCGGTAATCATTATGACTGCTTTTGGTACCACTGAACGCGTGATAGCCGCAATGAAATATGGCGCATTCGAATACATTGAAAAACCTTTCGATATTGAACGGTTGAGAATCCTCGTTAAAGAAGCCCTCGAAACCAAAAAACTTTCCAAATCAGAAAAAGCTGTTGCCGAAAGTCATTTAAGTGCAAGTCCTGATGAAATTGTAGGATCAAGTACTGCCATCAAGGAAGTTTATAAAATGATCGGCCGTGTAGCCGCTTCCGATGTGAGTGTGCTCATCAGCGGTGAGAGCGGAACGGGGAAAGAGCTCGTGGCGAAGGCAATACATCGCTACAGTGATAGGATAAACAATCCTTTTATTGCAATAAATTGCGCTGCTATTCCAGACAATCTTCTGGAAAGCGAACTTTTTGGCTTTGAGAAAGGCGCATTTACAGATGCTTCTCAACCCAAACAGGGTAAGTTTGAGCAAGCCAATGGAGGAACTCTTTTTTTAGATGAGGTAGCAGATATGAGTCTTACGCTACAGGCTAAACTATTGCGTGTATTGCAGGAAGGCACGTTTGAAAGACTTGGCAGCAACAAAACCGTGCATACAGATGTACGTATCATCTCTGCTTCCAACAAAAATCTTGAAACGGCTATCGCTAAAGGTCAGTTTCGCGAAGACCTTTATTACAGGCTTAAGGTCATCACCATCACAATTCCTCCATTGAGAATGCGAAAAGAAGACATCCCTCTTTTGGCTGATTACTTTTTAAGGCGATACAGTCATGAGTTAAAGCGTCATTCAGTGACGATTCCGCCCGAAACCATTGAATTGCTTAAAAGCCAGCCATGGCCCGGCAATGTAAGAGAGCTTGAAAATTTACTGAAACGCTCCATCTTGCTAAGCAAAAGCAATGTCATCACTCCTGATATGATTCAGAAGGAAATAGTTTCTGAGACAACAAACAGATCTGTTTCTGAAATAAAGGATGTTTCATTTATCCCTGAAAACCTATCAGATTTCGAAGGCCGTTTGTATAAACATGTTATCGAAAAAACCGAGAAAGAATTGATTATTAAATGCATGCAGCACAACAAGGGTAATCATGCCAAAACAGCAAGGCTATTAGGTATTTCGAGGGCAATGTTGTATGAACGCATGGAAAAATTCGGTCTTTCAACACATGAGAGCACAGATTCCCCTGACTGAAAATCTTACAATCTGCCTGAATTTCATACACATTTCATTGATTATTTGAGTATAAATTCTCAGCCTAAATATCTTCGAACAATGTATTCATTTCATTTTGTGTATTTTATGATCTATGGCACATGTATTGAGTAATGATGAACCGATAAACTAAATCTATTCATCAATAAAATTTTAAACATGAAAAATTTCATTAAAACCACATTTGCAGTTGCAATCATTGCTTTGACTTTCGCAAGTTGCGCAAAAGCACCAGAAGTAGAAATGACCAGTGCCAAAGCTGCTATCGAAGCCGCTAAAGCCGTTGAAGCTGAACGTTATGTTCCTTCAGAATTCAAAGCATTACAAGATTCATTGAACGTTGCTATGCTGGAAATTGAAAATCAAAATTCAAAATTTGCACTTTTCAGAAACTACAAAAAAGCAACCGGCACTTTAACCTCTGTTGCGACAATGTCGGAAACAGTTAAAGAAAATGCTGCAGCCCGTAAAGAAGAAGTTAAAAACGAGGCACAACAGGCACTCGCTGAAGTTACCGCACTTGTTACGGAAGTAAAAGAATTGCTTGCTTCAGCTCCTAAGGGAAAAGAAGGCAAGGAAGCTCTTGAAGCCATTCAGGGGGATGTGGTTTTAGTCGAGTCTTTCCTTGCTGAAGTTTCCACACTCATCAACAATGGTGATTATCTTACCGCTGTTGACAAAGTGAAAGCTGCAGGCGAAAAAGCCGCTGCATTAAAAGCTGAACTTGAAGAAGCTATTGCAAAAACAAAAAAACGCAGGTAGTAGCAAACACACAGGGTTCTAAAATCCTGTTTGCAAAACCTGAAAGAAGCTTTCTTCTGTCAGAAAATTCAAAAACCCCGGTAATCATATATTGCCGGGGTTTTTGATTGAATATTATATCAGAAATAAAAAGGCTTTTATTTCGCTGCGCTCACAAAAACCAAGTTTCACTGAACAGGCATCAAAGTTCAACTCTTGCAAATGGTTGTCGTTTTCATCGGTAATGGTATTCCAGGAGCCGAGGTAATCGGTGTGGATGTAGCGGATGTTTTCTGTGCCATTTGGGTTTTTCACATGCAGGGCAAAGATCCCCTCCGGCCCGCTGAGGTAGGTGTGGGTGGTGGTTTGGCCGTTTTTTGTGATGTATTCGCATGCTCCTGCATACACTTTGTGTGTTGTTACACCTGCCTCAGTGTATTGCTGACTGATGCGTTGGCGGTGGTGTCCGTAGGTGATTTGCAAGGATTTATCCCCTTCGGTGATGGAAGTCACCTTATCAAAGGCATTGCAGGCAATGCTTTGCTGCTCCGGAGGGAAAATGCCGGCTGAGGTGGTGGCGGAGGTGAGGGCAATATCAAATGCGGAATCATTACTCATGCTACAAATGTAAAAGGTTTTGTCTGTTGGAACAAAAACTGTTTGATATTAATGGACAGAAAAACGCATTATAATGTGTTGTGCTAAAAAGGGCAACCGACTTTGTTTGATTATTTGAAAAGATGCTTACCAATAAAAAGTTTAAGGATTTCTTTCAGAAAAATGTTGCTGCACTATAAGCAAAAAGCCCGGCAAGTCCGGGCTTTTTAATTCTCACTCTTTCTTACCTGTCTGGATAAAAAAGTCTAATTTTTGTGCATTATTCCATTTAAGGAACTCTGGATGAAAAAGTAGAAAGTATTTTTCAACGGAAGTTCCAATACGTTTTTTATTCCATTCCTCACTCTTATAAAACCCATCAATATCATTTTTAGCCATTGAATTTATTTTAATAGTCTCACTTTCAATAAAAGTCACAATAGATGTTTGCTTTTTCAAGTTAAGGCTATAGCTAAAAATATTCTTAATTATTGTTTTATCATCATCAAAGGTGTAGAAAGTAAAAAAACCATGTTCTATGACTTTACAATCATGTTTTATTAAAACTGAGTCTTGCATATTTGCTTTTATTAAAGAAGCTGTTCCAAATATAAACACAAGTGTAAATAAAAAAGCTTTTTTCATTTTTTTAGTATCTCGTTGATAATGCATTAAGCATGTATGGGTTAAAACCACTATTATAAGCAGCTATACTGTAATGTAATAAGTAAGGATGAATTCCGATATTTGGTATCCCATTTAACCAAAGACCAATAGATGACATATTAACACAATTGGTGCTTACACCTTGGTAAGGTATAAATTTACTAACTCCTCGCAATCCACTAAACAAGTGCTTATTTGCCACCAAACTTGTTGATTTTGACAAACTTGTAGGTACAGGATAATCTGGAGTTCCTTTGCGTACAGCCAGTCCAAACTTTTTATACCCACCTAATGGTTTCGCTCCTCCAATTTGGTCTTTAAAACCACCACCTCCAATTTTGGAGTCGTTTGGTCCAAAAGACATTAAATTTTTACCTGTTGCATCATCTACAATACCAGTATGTGATATTACATCTTTAGAGCCATCTGCATATCTCTCTTGAGTATACAGCGTTGCATTAGTCTGATTTATTAAATTGTTAATATCATTTAGATTAGCCATAGCTCCAAGAAAATAACCAAAATTTTGAAGACCAGTATTCCCAGGCTTACCTAAATATCCCCATTCTCCTTGTGTGAAGTTATAAGAAGCAACACCAAAACTTAGGGTATAATCTGTTTGTCCTCCTGATAAAATTCCCATACCAACCGAGTTGACATGTGATGCTGCCATAATCCCCATGGTATTAGCCATAAATCCACCTTCTGCGGCAATAGCTCCACCAACATAACCAGATGCTGCACCAACTGCTGCGCCTCCAAGCATATAACCCCATGTTTTACCAGAGCTGTAATCCCATTTGAAAGGATTCATTTCTCCACCATTTGCTAATGTCCCACCTTGCCACATTCCAATATCAGCACCTATTGCAGTTGGCAAAAGAGCTAAAGAAGCACCGCCAGTAAATGGAGCTGCAATAAGCGTAGCAAGGGTAAATATAAATTCTCCCGAAGGATCAGTATAAATCAGGGGGTTGTTCCAGCAATAACTATACCTGTTAAAACTCTGCGAGAAATCCGGTGCCTGCACAAAGTTGTCGGGCGAGAGCATGCGGCTCACTACCGGATCATACATTCTGCCATTCATGTTTATGAGTTGGAAACCATACAGATGCTCATGGCCGGTGAAACCGCGGTCAAACAAAGGCTCGGCAGGGGTGGTGGCAAAGGCGCGCCAGGTGTTGGGATTGCGGCGGTTGCCCCAGGCATCGAAACTCAACTCTTGCAAGAGGTTGCCGTTTTCGCCAGTGATGGTGTTCCAAGAGCCAAGGTGATCGGTGTGGATATAGCGGATATAGGATGTTCCGTTGGGTTCTTTCACCACCACGGCAAACAAACCCTCCGGCCCGCTCAGGTAGGTGAGGGTGGTGGTTTGGCCATTTTGGGTGAGCTGGTATGCTGCATGATTACTCATAATACAAATGTAAAAGAATTTGTCAGTCGGAGCAAAATATGTTTAATGTTAAAGGTCAGTATAATGCAAAGTTGTGTTCTGGATAAAAAGCATCAGCATGTTTGCTCTCTGGAAAATGAAAAGCTTTTACTTTGTGAAACATCATTCAAAGTGCTGCTCTTGAAACCTATCTGTTTTAATTCATCGTATTGCACGATCACGTCTTCTTATTTTATAACCATTTTGCTCCATATAGGTTCTCCATTCATCTTCATCGCACCAGAACCATTTTTCGCGTTTGAGCCAGGCGTCAGAAGATGGAAGAGTTTCGAGTGGAATATACTCTGCAGGATGTCTGATAAGCTCGGTGCGGGAAGGGATAATGTTTGTATTTGTAATACCTAGTGCTCTTGTTTGAATACTGTTTAATTTGCCGTGATCGTCAAAAACAAAAATTAGCTCGGTTGCATTCCAAGGCATATTCCATGATGGATGATTAATATATTGTGTTCTAATCGTATCATTGCTAACAGAATATAAGCCCCAATAGCCTGAATTGAGGAATCTCTTTGTCTTCTCAGTTGATTGAGTAAGTTCCTGAAAATACAAATCTAAATCATTTAATCCACTTAAAGCCCTATATTCATCTCTGTCTGTTACACCAAACAAAAAAATACCGTCCTTGAAGAAGATAAAGTTTGCGCTATAGCTTAACTCACTAACTTCCCAATCTGAGTTTTTAAAACTATAGAATCTAAGAATGCCATCTTGATGATAAAAGCCATTGTGCCTGAGTAAAAAGTGTTCGTTTATTGAGTTTTCGCCATAGCAAAGTGTAAACTCGCTCAAATATCTGAGTGGTGGATTATTGTCGTAGATCATCTTTGAGCAGGATATCGTAGAAAGGCACAATACTACGAAGAAAAGGTACTTTACCATAATGAATAAGGATTATTAAATCCAGAGTATCCTCTGAGACCATACTGGAAATGTGCATATTTATTGAAATAGTGGGTGCGGCCAAAAGGCAAATAAAAGAACCCATTTCTGTGCACCCAGTTTTGCGACCTATCTTGCACCATTGGGTGGCTGTAGCCTAAACGATATATAGAATTACCTTGCTTTCTACCAAGCCATAAAGGACTAAAATAGGTTTGGCCATCAACCCAAGCTTCATTATCATGTTTATTAAGTTTTCCTAAAAGGTTTGGAGTATTGTGTGTGCCCATTCCACCAGGTTCCGGATCATTATTATACAAATTTGTCCCAATGACAAAGTTTTTATGGCTTATTTCTACTGCATTTGATCTCCAACGGTCTTCGCCTTGCCATGCTAGAAAATCATTTTCAAGCCTGAAAGAAAACTCGCCACTGGAAACTCTAACTCCTCCAACCCTTTGCTTGTACATTCCTCCATAATAGGTTTGGTAATATGTGAACGAAAAGTTACCATCATCATATCCTATTCCGCCTGATAATTGCGGCACAAGCTCGAAACTGCTGCCACCTGTTTGTGCCGACACCTCCGGGTTTACTACTGAATTGATGCAGCCTCCTACGCTTAAGGTAAAATTGCGAAGCCTGTAACCCATGTTCGCATTGAGGCCAAGGCCTGTCATTTTTAATCCTAACGATAAAGAAAAGCTTTCATTCTGGCAAACACCTAACGAAGCGCTGCTTATGAAACGCACAGGTTTCCTCTCAATGTTTTGCATGATCACGCCTCCTTATTTTGTATCCATTCTCTTCCATATATGCTCTCCATTCAGACTCATCGCACCAAAACCATTTTTCGCGCTTGAGCCAGGCATTTGATGATGGAAGTGCTTTTACATTAATTCTAACTGCAGGTCTATAAAGGTAGGGATTTACATTAGGTGCTTTTAGACCAAAAGTAGGATCAGTTTTTGATAACAGCATGCATTCGTTTATTTTCTCAATTTGCATGAAATTATTTATGATAAAACATTCTGATGAAGAACCCCAAGGGACAAGCAACTGCGGATGATTAATGTAGTGTACATATATTGTATCATCAATAAACATATATAAGCCCCAATTTGAAGAATTGAGAAATAACTCCAATGCATTTCTATCAATGCCCAATTCCTGGACATACGCCTCTGTGTTTTCGGTGTTATTAACTCTACTATTTCTATTGTAATCAAAAAAATCGGTAATAAACATGCCATCCCTAAAAAAAATCATATTCCTATTAAAGTACTTTATATCAATTATTTCAGGGGATTGTGAAATTTCTAATACTTCTATTCTTTGTGAATATAAACCATAAAAACTCTTTTCATTTAGACTATCTATTGGCTGATAACAAGGGAACCTTTTTATTAAGGATTTAGGCGCATTTTTCTTGTATATAATATTGGAACAAGATATTGCCATTAAAGATAAAAAAAGCAAGATTACAACTTTTACCATAATGAGTAGGGGTTATAATATCCTGAGTATCCTGTAAATCCGCGCTGGAAATGCGCATATTTGTTGAAAAAGTGTGTGCGGCCAAAAGGCATATAAAAGAACCCGTTCCTGTGTACCCAGTTTTGGGTTCTATCCTGCACCATTGGATGGCTAAAACCAAATCGATGCACAGAATTTCCTTGCCTTATGCCAAACCATAAGGGGCTGTAATAAGTTTGTCCATTGGCCCAAGCCGCATTACCGTACTTATTATATAAACCCAAGAGATTAGGAGAGTTTTCCAAGCGATCACCAACCCTTTGCTCGTTATTATACAAATTTGTCCCAATGACAAAGTTTTTATGGCTTATTTCTACTGCATTTGATCTCCAACGGTCTTCGCCTTGCCATGCTAGAAAATCATTTTCAAGCCTGAAAGAAACCTCGCCACTGGAAACTCTAACTCCTCCAACCCTTTGCTTGTGCATTCCTCCATAATAGGTTTGGTAATATGTGAACGAAAAGTTACCATCATCATATCCTATTCCGCCTGATAATTGTGGCACAAGCTCGAAACTGCTGCCACCTGTTTGTGCCGACACCTCCGGGTTAACTACTGAATTGATGCCGCCCCCTAAGCTTAAGGTAAAATTGCGAAGCCTGTAACCCATGTTCGCATTGAGGCCAAGGCCTGTCATGGACAATCCCATAGAAAATGAAAAGTTCTCATTTTGGTAAACAGTGAAAGATGTAACACTTTGAATTTCATTATATGCATTCATGTCTTGGTTGTACCCTCCCCTGATGACATCGCCTACACTTTTATGACCATAGTCTTTGTAGTTAATAGCATTTTCAATGATAGACCCAGTGATAAACAACCCAAGTGCATAAAACATAACCATCTCCCCACTCGGATCGGTATAAACCAACGGATTATTCCATGCATAACTATACCTGTTAAAACTCTGGCTAAAATCCGGTGCCTGCACAAAGTTGTCGGGTGAGAGCATGCGCGATACTACGGGGTCGTACATGCGGCCATTCATATTGATGAGTTGGAAACCATACAGATGCTCATGGCCGGTGAAACCGCGGTCAAAAAAAGGCTCAACAGGCGTGGTGGCAAAGGCGCGCCAGGTGTTGGGATCGCGGCGGTTGCCCCAGACATCGAAGCTCAGTTCTTGCAAGAGGTTGCCGTTTTCATCAGTAATAATGTTCCATGAACCGAGGTGGTCGGCATGGATATAGCGGATATTTTCGCTGCTACTGTTGGAGTAATGAATAGTTGATGTCTGGCTCATGTTTCAAAAATAATCAATTCTTATCTATAATTATTGTTTAATCAAGTACAAATTAGGATGTGCAATTGATTATTCCGGATACGGATTGTAAATCCGAACCAGCTGGGGCCTTTATTAATCAAACTAAATTGCAAGAGATACATTAATCGTTTACCCAGGATAACTTTGGGTCAATTGTAACTTCCTCAAGCAAAAATTCATTAGCGGTTTTAAGTGTTACGCCATTCTTAGAAAAGGTGTAAAAATCTAATCTTCCGTTTAATTCTTCATCAAGCGGCAATATCTGTAATTCATTCCCTTTGAGAACTCCTTGCCAACGACAAACTTCTATTAAACCCCATTGATGTACTTTTTCTTGCAATTCAATAGAAATCGTATCACTTAACATCTTGTAAACGCCCCACTTAAAACGGTAATCATCAAATTTTTTGTAAATCTTGTATCGATTATTCTCCAGATAATCCGTAATATTTTCAGGAGAAACACCTTTTATAGAGAGGAGTGTACCATCATCAAAAAAAACTACTGTATGAGTAAAATTATCAGTATATATTCGCTTAACCTGGAAAGAGGTTTTTTCTCCTCTTTCAAGTTTAAATGATTTACAAGAAGTTAATAACGCACAGGACTGGAATAAAAACAGCCCGATTACTAATGCTGCTAACCTTATCATTGCCTGTAAATTGTAAAAGGATTGTATGTTCCGTAACTGCTATAAAACCTACTCTCGTAATTCATTCTTTCAAAATGTGGAGAAGGTCCTCCAAAAATCCAGCCTAATGCTTTTGATCCCATTGCATCATGCCAACCATTTTGAATTCTTGAACGAACACCTTCACCATTTCCTCCAGCCAAATAGCTCCTACCTCGATAATTCGCACCTACAAACCAATTTCCGTTTCGCAAGGCTGACGGACCTTCAAGATCTGAATAATAACAAGGTCTATCCACTCCATTAACAGTGTATCTACTTTGTTCATTTGGTGCACCTGTCCAAATGCTAAATCCTGCTGTTAAAGCTAAATCATCATTAACCTGATAAGATGCAGTTATTGCAGCAGTACGATGTTTATCTCCTGAACCTGTCCAAAAATCATTCTCAATACTTGCGCTAAACCTGCCTATTTGGAAGCCTAAATTCCCTACACTTTGGGCATAATTCCCACCATAGTATGATGCTCCATAGGATAGTCCCTGTTTACCATCACTCCATCCAACATTCCAACTCGTAATTGATGACCATTTAGACTCTTCCATCTGACCACTTAAATCAGTTGCTCCAAAGTTTCGTCCTAAGTTATACCCAAAACCAACTGATGTATTTCCGAGTCGTGCAGAACCATACAAACTTGCTCCAACCCTTAGTCCATTTGTTCCTGCAAAAAGGCTTGGAGAAACACTCAAATTAAAACTCTCTGATTGATAGATTGGTATATTAATTTGACTAGCAGCGGCACTTCCTAGTACAGTCCACCCTGTCGCTGCTGCACCCACACCAGTTGCTGCTAAAGCACCCTGAACAGCTCCAAGCCCAACAGACACTCCAATTTCTCCAATATTCATTTTAAAGTCATTGCGGATTAAATCAGCTACCAAGTTCACTCCTGCATAAATTCCAACCACTGCTAAAAAAGGTATCTCCCCACTCGGATCCGTATAAACCAACGGATTATTCCAGCAATAACTATACCTGTTAAAACTCTGGCTAAAATCCGGTGCCTGCACAAAGTTGTCTGGCGAGAGCATGCGCGAAACCACGGGGTCGTACATACGGCCGTTCATATTAATGAGCTTAAAGCCATAAAGGTGTTCGTGGCCTGTGAAGCCCCTGTCAAAAAAAGGCTCGGCAGGGGTGGTGGCAAAGGCGCGCCAGGTGTTGGGATCGCGGCGGTTGCCCCAGGCATCGAAACTCAACTCTTGCAAAGGGTTACCATTTTCGCCAGTGATGGTGTTCCACGAGCCAAGGTGATCGGTGTGGATATAGCGTATGCTGTCGCTGCCATTGGGGTTTTTTACATGCAAGGCAAACAAACCTTCCGGCCCACTCAGGTAGGTGAGGGTGGTGGTTTGGGTGTTTTGGGTGATGTATTCGCATGCTCCTGCATACACTTTGTGTGTTGTTACACCTGCCTCAGTGTATTGCTGACTGATGCGCTGGCGGTGGTGTCCGTAGGTGATTTGCAGGGTTTTAACCCCTTCGGTGATGGAAGTCACCTTATCAAAGGCATTGTAGGCAATGCTTTGCTGCTCCGGAGGGAAAATGCCGGCTGAGGTAGTGGCGGAGGTGAGGGCAATATCAAAGGCGAAATCATTACGCATGCTACAAATGTAAAAGTTTTTGTCTGGTGGAAAAAAATGTATTTATCATTAAGAAAAGTATATGTAT
This sequence comes from Bacteroidales bacterium, assembly GCA_030683155.1. Taxonomy (GTDB): domain Bacteria; phylum Bacteroidota; class Bacteroidia; order Bacteroidales; family F082; genus JALNZU01. Next base: position 1,874 of record JAUXMV010000022.1, on the reverse strand, counting down.
TATTGATTGTTGCGTTGATTGATTATCAGGGTATTGATGCTTTAAAAACGCTCTACAAATAGAAGTTTAAAAATATCTTAAAGAAGACATAGTTGCGTTATAGCACAAAGCCTTTGATCAGTTATATTATGAGCTAATCAATATTTCTCAGTTTTTATTAATACTCCATATTCATTCCAGTATTGCCAAGTATCTACAGGTTTACCATTTACGTAAAAGGATTCAGAAGCTTTGAAACCATTAGGAAACCAAGTTTCGCACTTCCCATGAAAAACATTGTCATTGTATGACATTATACTTTCTATTTGTCCAGAAGGATAATATTTTTTAGCAACTCCTGTGCCATCAATTACTAATTGTCTTCCTTCTTCGTCCCAGTAATTAAAGTTCACAAGTTTTCCGTCTAAATGTTCTTCTATCGATTGCCTTTTACCGCTTTGGTAAAAATGTTGCCAAATTCCATCCATTTTACCATCCGAAAACTCACCTATGGCTTGTGGTTTTCCATTAGAATATAAGGCTTTATATTTACCATCAAACTGTCCCTTTTTCATTGAGTATTCTTCCTTCAATACCCCATTAGCATAATAATCTCTATGCACTTCTATTTCACTACATGAAGCTAAAGCAAAAACAATTGAAGCTACTATCAGTATTTCTTTTATAAATCTCATGTTATTATCTGTTTGGATGAATAGGGTCATATGGCATACCAGGAACCCAATCACTATAAAATCTTATCTGAACATTTGCAGCACCACTTATCTTTGTACTAAGCTCAAATTGCCAATTCATAGGAACATAATTAAACATATAAAAATCAAAACTTTTTGATTGTATAGGAAGTAAAACCATTGAATGACTATCTCCAGTATAAACCTTACTCTCAATGCCAAGCCAATTTTTTTTGTATGTATAACGTGATTTATCTTGCAAATCCAACTGAACCCCCAAAAAATTCATATTTTTCACTTCAACCCTAACATGTTGTCCAGCTTCCATACTATGTATTAATGGATATGATCTAAACTGACCATCATAGATATAACTTGCTGTAGAATTTAGTTGTAACTCACTCCCACCAGTTGAGCCCCGATTATTTTCAGCATCATACCCATCATACTCCCTGTCAAGCTCAAATCCATCATGCATTTTCCATATTTCTTCCATTGGATTCATCTTTGAATCAATCACCTCAACTTCAGCTAACCAAAAACCGTCCTTGTTCTGTTCTCTGAATTCAGCATCCGTAACATGAGGTGGATCATCCTCATAATCTTCCCATGTATAACCACTCAAGTCAATAAGATTTATGGGATTGTTCATCACATAACTATACCTGTTAAAACTCTGCGAGAAATCCGGTGCCTGAATGATTGGATCGGGGCTAAGAAAGCGCATGATTGTGGGGTCATATACCCTTCCATTCATGTTAATGAGGTTAAACTCAGTCAGGTGTTCGTGGCCTGTAAAGCCACGGTCGAAAAGCAGAGGTTGGGAGAAATTTGAAATAATTTGCCAGGTGTTTGGGTCGCGGCGGCGGCCCCAGGCATCAAAACTATTCACACTGCCGGGAATAACTTGTCCAAGCTCATCGGTCAAGCCAATAATTGATCCTAAATGATCTGTATGAACATAACTAATCGTTTCCAATGTTTCTTTAAACTGAATGATACATACCAATCCGCTTGGAGCAAATATATAACAATTTTCAACCTCTCCTTCCGAATTATTGGCTAAATCTTATTTTGATGTGCTAGGCATAGAATTGAGTAAGTCTAAAGAAGAAGAAATCCTTATCTCTGTTTCCATTATTTGAAGATATTAGTTTCTGTATTTTACTATTAACTGCTTCGGCAATAGCATTTGTTTCA
>JAUXMV010000021.1 GCA_030683155.1 Bacteroidales bacterium | reverse complement strand
ATTTCTGCACAATCTCTGTTAATGGTTACAAAGAAACCAAAAAAGTTATCGTTCAGTAACAGGCTGAATCATAGATAATTACATAAAAGAGGCTGTCCTGAATTGGGATAGCCTCTTTTTTTGCATGTATATATTGATGCTATTCTGAAAAGGGCATAAAACAGGAAGGAGCTATTTCTCTTAAATTATACTGCGAAGCCATTACCTCGCCATAAGCACCGGTAGATCTGATTGCAATTATATCTCCGCGTTTCGTTTCCGGAAGTGGCACAGCCTTGCCAAAACAGTCGGATGATTCACAAATCGGACCAACTACATCATAAAGAAATCCATTGCCATCGCTTGCAGCACTGATGTTTTCAATTTTGTGATAGGACTGGTACAACGCTGGCCGAATAAGTTCAGTCATTCCTGCATCCAAAATTGCAAAACGTGTTTTGACACCTTGTTTCACATAAAGAACCTGTGAAATAAGAATTCCGCATTGTGCCACTATCGCCCTGCCCAATTCAAAATGCAGTTTTTGGTTGGGTTTCAACCGCAGGAAATCATTAAACAACTTAAAGTAGGCAGCAAAATCAGGCATGGCTGCTGAATCCGGCTCGTGATAATCGACTCCAAGTCCACCGCCAACGTTAATATGCTCAAGATGTATATGTTGCGAATCAAACCATTCCTGAATTTCATTCACTTTCAAACAAAGAGACCGGAAAGGCTGAAGGTCAGTTATCTGAGAACCGATATGAAAATGCAGTCCTATAATTTTAAGGTTTGGCAAACTTTTAAGTATAAGCAAAACAGCAGGCAGTTCCCATATATTGATTCCAAACTTGTTTTCCTCGAGACCTGTAGTGATGTAATGATGTGTGTTTGCATTCACGCCCGGGTTAATGCGAAGGGCGATATTAGCAGTTTTGTTTTTTAACGCAGCTCTTTGATTGATGACTTCAAGCTCTTGCAAGGATTCACAATTGAAACAGAAAATATCCTGATCAAGCGCATAATCAATCTCTCTGTCACTTTTGCCAACACCGGCAAAAACAACTTTTTGGGCATCAAAACCAGTTTCGATTGCTTTCTTAACTTCGTTGCCGCTCACACAGTCGGCACCGGGAAGGTGTTTTGATATATGCTTCAGAATAATGTCATTGCTGTTGGCTTTCAATGCATAATGCACTTCATAACCATATTTTCCGGCATTTTCCGTAATGGATTTGAGTGTCTTTTCAAGCAATTCCAGCTCATAGAAGTAAAATGGAGTATGGGCGTTTTCGTTGATAAGCTTTTTAATGAAGCTGACAGTTGTACTTTTCATGCCTTCAGATTGTTTGAATGGTTCATGAAAAGCACCTCATTCAGCTTTGTGAGTGCCTCTTTTTTGAAATGACTTTCTATCAAAACTGAAACATTGTGGTCGCTGCCGCCATAAGAAATCATGCGCAGGGGGATTTCTTTCAAAGCCTCCAGAATGCGGAAAGCCTGGTCTTGTCTGTCGCGTGAGAAGTCGCCGACCACACAAATAATGGTTTGGTTGTGTTCGGCCTGAACCTGACCAAAGTACTCAAGTTCTTTTACGATTTCATTTAAGTGCGCTGGATTGTCAATGGATAGCGAAACGGCTACCTCAGAGGTTGTAATCATATCGATAGGAGTTCGGTAGCGCTCAAAAACCTCAAAAACCGATCTGAGAAAACCATAGGCCAGAAGCATTCGTCCGGAGCGAATATTAATGGCTGTGATGCCATCTTTTGCAGCCACAGCAATAAAGTCGCGGCCACTGCCTTTTTCTGAAATAATCGTTCCCTTCGCTTCGGGTTGCATGGTGTTTAAAAGCCTTATCGGCACTTGTTTTTTTTGTGCGGGAAGCACACAGGTAGGATGCAAAATGCGGGCGCCAAAATAAGCCAACTCCGCGGCTTCATCATAGGACAATTCTGTAATCGGAAAAGTTGGTTGCACCACACGCGGGTCGTTGTTATGCATGCCATCAATATCGGTCCAGATTTGTATTTCAGGGGAATCTAAAACGGCACCAATGATTGTTGCAGTGTAATCGCTTCCGCCACGCTTGAGGTTATCTATTTCGCCGAATTCATTCCGACAGATATAACCTTGCGTAATGAAAAGCAGATTTTCACTGTTTTCTATCAGTATCTTTTTGAGATGTTTGCCAATAAAAGAAAAGTCTGGTTCATCAATGCTGTTGAGTCGCATGAAATCAAGTGCAGGAACCAAAACAGATGGTATTTGATTTTCCTCGAGATAGTAATGAAAGAGCGCGGTTGAAATGAGCTCACCCTGAGCAAGAACGGCTTTCTCTTCATGCACTGTGAAAAGGTCGAGCGTGAAACTGCGGATATAGTCAAAGTGATTTCGAATCAAATCATTTGCCTTATTGAGGCTCTTTTCAGATGAAAATAGTGTTTTAACTACTTCATGATACGTTTTTTCAAGTGCGTCGATTTTTTTGTTTGCTGTTTCATTCTGGTTCGCGTAGAGCGAATCAGCTATATCAACAAGGGCGTTTGTGGTACCTGCCATGGCAGAAAGGACAACAATTTTTGGTCTTTTGTCATTGACCAGTTCAGCGAGGGCTTGGATGCGGGCAGCACTTCCGACAGAAGTGCCACCAAATTTCATAATGAGATGCGACATTGTAATTGCAAGTGTATTTTGGCCGGCAAAGATAATCGAATGTTGTTTTATATTCGGCAATTCATCAGGAGTGTTTGCAATATGCTTATATAAAGTAAGTTAAAAAATGATTTCTTATCTTTTTATGCTGATTGATGATCAAAGAAAGAAGTTTGGCAATAACATGCTTATTAATTTCTGGTTCAAAATTATGAATGTTCTTAATTGGTAAAGCTTTTTTGCGTTTTTCGGAATCTTAATTTTTACTAAGATTTTCTTTATTGGGTATATTTAAGTAATTTTGGGGAGGATTTTCTGATAAGGAAACTTATTTATCCTTTATATACGAATTACACTTCATAGCTGAGAGTGTGTTTGTGAAGGACAAGACAAAGGGCATTTTATATGATGAATCTGGAAGCATGTATAAGGGTAATACCTTCACCATTGGTTGTGACCAAAACTAATGGTGAAATATTATTTTACAATAAACTGTTTATGGATTTGATTCCAGAATCGGCAGGGAATATCCTTGGGAAAAAGATTCATGAATCAATTTTTGCGTTGGATCACGGTGCAGACTTGTTTGAATTTCCGGAAACTTATACGGATGAAGTAAAAGAGATCGTCCTGATCGATAATCATCAAAACCTTTATCGCAAAATGATGTTCAAAGTGAGGCTTGTGGACCATGCTAATGATGATGGTTTGATGGCTGTCTGGCAATTGGAACAATGCTCAAACATTCCTGAGAGTTCCAAAGGCAGAGGTGTTTTTAACAATATCGATCAGCCATTGATTATTCTCAGTCAGGAATTTTCCATACTTGAAATTAACAATGCCTGCAGTCAGATGCTTGGCTATAAAAACAGTGAACTCGCCGGTAAGGTTTTGGGAGCGATGCTGAATGATGATGTTGATAAGTTATTATCGGAGATTGACTTTGAATCGAATGAAAAGAGTTTTCAATGCAGGATCAGACGAAGTGATGACATTGAATTATTGGTCAGACTCAATTTTAATTTTGGTAAATATTTCGGCCAGTCCGCCTGGATTGTTTCATTAAAGGATATCAATGAGGAGTTAAAGTTACAGGAAGAATTGCTTAAAGAAAAGCAATATTTTGAGTATTTGCTGGAGAGTATTCCTTTTGGAACTGTTGTTTTAAATGAAGATGATGTTATACTCGATTGCAATCATGCATTTTGCAGCATGTTTGGGTTTGAAAAACAGCAACTTGTCGGGCAACCTGTTAACGATATGATTGTTCCGAAGACCTTAAAGGAACAGGGCCTTGATCTGACGAAAGCAGTGTCACAAGGCGATGACATTTATACGGAAACCAAAAGAATGCGTTCGGATGGGAGTTTGATCGATGTTGCCATAACAGGCAAACCAATCGTTTTGCCGGATGGCAGATTCAGAGTGTTTGGCATCTATCAGGATATTACCGAACGTTTGCTATTGCGTCAATCACTGGTGGATGAAAAAATGTATTTTGAATCGTTGTATGAAAATGTACCTTTTGCCATCATTCTGCTCGACGATAATGAAAATATCGTGGATTGCAATTCCATCTTTGTCCAAATGTTTGGTTACACAAAAGAAGAGCTTCTGGAATTTGGAAAAATTGATCTGATCTTTCCCGAGAATCTTGTTCAGGAAGGTAGTGCGCTTAGAGCAAGGGTTTTAGCAGGTGATACTATTTATAAAGAAACGATCAGAAAAAGGAAGGACGGTAGTATAATTCATGTTGCAATAACAGCCAAACCTGTTAAAAAACAAAATGGTGAAATGCTCATTTTTGGCATTTATCAGGATATCACATCCAGCAAAAAGGCAGAATCAAACTTGATGGAGCGGGAGCGGGAGTTGTCGGCCATCGTTCAGTATCTACCGGGCATGGTTTATCGATGCCTTGCTGATATTGATTATACAATGCTTTTTGTCAGCGAAGGAAGTTCGCAGGTAACGGGCTATGATCCAAAGGTGTTTTTAAGCAATACAATAAAATTTAATGATATTATTGTAGACGAATATCAGGATTATCTTTGGGATAAATGGCAGAAAGTGATAAAAGATAGATCTGTTTTTAGTGCTGAATACAGAATCCGGGCCGCCGATGGCTCCGAAAAATGGGTTTGGGAGCGAGGACGCGCTGTGATTGACAATGAGGAGAATCTACTTTTTCTTGAAGGCTATATTGAAGATGTTACCGATAGAAGGCTAATGCAGGATGCCCTTAGAAATGAAAGAGACCTTTTGCAGGCATTGATGGATAATATCCCGGATACAATCTATTTCAAAGATAAACAAAGCAGGTTTATTCGCGTTAACAAGGCACAGGCCAAGGTCCTAGGCGTTGATGATGCAAATGATGTTGTAGGTAAATCTGATTTTGATTTTTTTGATGAAAAACATGCAAATATTGCATACATGGACGAACAAGAGCTCATGGCAACAGGTACGCCGGTAATAAATAAAGAAGAACACATTTTGACGGCTAACGGCTGGAAATGGTTTACAGCTACCAAAGTGCCACTCTTTGATGAGGAAGGAAGCATTTCCGGTTTGGCAGGGGTTTCGCGCGATATCACCGAGTTTAAGAAGATTGAAAATCTTTTGCGTCAAAGCGAAAATGATTTGCAAAAAATCAATACTGAAAAAGATAAGCTTTTTTCAGTCATAGCGCACGACCTGAGAAGTCCGTTCAACTCATTTCTCCTATTGACTGAAATGCTAGCTGACGAATATATGGATTTCACTGAGGACGAGATGAAGAAGCTAACCAAGTCGATGCATAAGACCGCCATCAGTGTTTCTGATTTGCTTGAAAATCTTTTGGAATGGTCAAAAATTCAAAGAGGATTGGCAAGTTTTCAGCCGGCAAATTTAATAATGAGTGACATCGTGCAAAAGAATCTTGATTATTTCCAGACGCATCTTGTCAATAAAGAGATTCATGTTGATCTTCATGTGGAAGAGAATCTTATTGTTTACGCTGATCCTGCAATGCTAAGTTCGGTATTGAGAAATCTGGTATCCAATGCCATCAAGTTTACACATCATCAGGGATTGATCACAATCGTTGTCTCAAAACCTTCAGATGACAAGGTTTTAATCCGGATTTCAGATACCGGTGTGGGCATGTCAGAGTCAATGATTTCAAAGCTTTTCAGTGTTGAAACAAAAGGCCAAAAAGGTACTGACGACGAGCCAAGTTCAGGATTGGGACTCATTCTCGTGAAAGAATTTGTTCAAAAAATGAATGGAAAAGTCTATCTCGAAAGTAAGCTAGACAAAGGCACAAGCTTTTTCGTTGAGCTGCCTGCTCACAAATAGTTTGGGAAAGGATTTATTCTTTATGATTTTGGTTTCAGTTGCCTAATAAATGATATCACTTGTGCGCGTAACATCCATGTTTTGCTTAACCGCCTTAAACATATCAACACTGACTGAAAAATAGAGTACGTTGACATCTAAATTCTCGTAAATTTTGACAGGCTGACCGCCAACTGTTTCAGTGAAGTCTTTATTGAAGAAGCTTGTAATGTAATACTTCAGTTTGAAGTTTATGCCGCTCTTCAATTCTAAACCAAGCATCACACTGTGATAATAAGCCGGCACTCTTTTGCTGAACCAAACATTGAATTTATCTGTTTTCTTTTCATTCAGAAACCTCTTTTCTTTATAGTGGAATGGAAATTCAATCTCATACCCCCCATAAAGAAAATTTTCCTTCAGATTGCCCAGCTTTAATCCGATTGGAATTCCAAGGTTGTAAGTCCTGTGTTTGGTTTTTCCCGAACCAGCATCATCTTTATAAATAAACCCAACATTGCGGATGTTTAATCCGGAAAAGACACCAAAATACTCTCCCAGGTCTCTGTTAATATAATTTTGGGAATTAAACACCGGCGACCACCGAATAATAGACGAGCCTTCGTTGCCATTGTTTTCGATACTTGCAGACGAAAAAATCATTTCACCCGATGAAGTCGGATACCATTTTTTCGATTGGCTTAAAAGTGCTGCAGGTAAAAGAAGTAAGGTAAGGATAAAAATGATGCCTGTCTTTTTCATTTGTGCTTGTGATTTAATGATCAATAATGAATTGCTTAACCTTGTTGATTGAATTGCAAACAAACAAAAAAAAGTAATCTCTTGAACAAAGCGGCACAAAATGGATTAAATTTTTGTCAAGACGTTTATAATAAGAATACGGCATAATGTATTTTATGCCTCTTTATGGAGAATCAACGACCGACTTTAATCCTGCTTTTTAAGGCAAAGCAAAACCACATTTTCAACATGATGGGTTTGCGGAAACATATCCACGGGTTGAACCTCCTGAACATCATAAGTTTCTGAAAGCAATGCGATATCGCGTGCCTGCGTAGCAGGATTACAACTTACATAAACCAACTTTTCTGCTTTTATCTTCATCAACTGCTCAACTACTTTTGGATGCATTCCTGCTCTTGGCGGATCAGTGATTATCACATCCGGCTGCCCATTGAAGTTTACAAATTCATCGTTCAACACAGCTGCAATATCACCTGCGATGAAACTTGTATTTGAGATTCCGTTTAGCAAAGCATTTGATTCAGCATCGAGGATGGCTTCCTCAACATATTCTATTCCGACAACTTTTTTCACAGACCGAGCAATGTAATTTGCAATAGTACCGGTACCTGTGTAAAGGTCGAAAACAAGCTCTTCACCTGTAAATGCTGCAAAGTCAAAAGCTGTTTTATAAAGCACAGCTGCCTGCGTGGCGTTGGTCTGATAAAATGAACCGGGTCCAATACGGAATGTCAGGTCAGGCTGCCCTTCAACAGGTGCTTTCATCGATTCGGTGATATAAGGAACCCCTTTATACAGTTTTATCTCAAGGTCAAAAATCTGATCATTCTTTTTTGGATTTACGACCCACATCAGCGAAGTGATTTCAGGGAAGCAGTTAGCAATAAATGGCAGTAGTTCTGTTTCGACACGTTCATCTTCCTGACTTACGACCAGAATAACCAAAACCTGACCATCAATAGTGTTTCTTATCAGTAAGTTACGCAGCAAACCTTCATGGTTTCGGGCGTCATAATAGCTATAGTCTTTTTCGTTGGTAAATTCCTTGATTGCAAGCCTGATTCTGTTGGAAGGTTCAGCCTGCAAGAAGCATTTGTCAATATCAAGTATGCGGTCGAACATGCCCGGCAAATGAAAACCAAGGGCGTTTTTATTCACCTCTTCAGTGTCTTCAGTTTGTTTTCCATCCACAAACCATCTGCGGTTTGAAAAGGTAAATTCCAGTTTGTTGCGATAATAAAACTGATTGGGTGAACCAATAATTGGTTTCAAATCAGGATATGGGAACTTTCCGATGCGATCAAAATTGTCTTTAACCTGTTTTTGCTTATAAACCAACTGATGTTCATAAGCTATGTGCTGCCATTTACAACCTCCGCAATGCCCGAAATGACTGCATGCCGGTTCAGTTCGTTCTTCAGAATAATGATGGATGTGAAGAATTTTGCCTTCAAAGAAATTCTTTTTCCGTTTTATCACCTGAAGGTCAACAATATCTCCGGGCGCTCCAAAAGGCACGAATACTACTTTCTGATCAGGCTTTGCAATCGCCATACCTTCGGCACCAGCATCTATTATCTCGACTTTTTCGATGAATTGTGGTTGCCTACGTTCTCTTTTTCGCATGGAGTTTAAATTTTGATAAAATTATTTTCTTCTTTCTGATAAAAAGCAAACAAGCTCACGAAGGAGCTTGTTTTTCTGTTTCATTTGCTGTTAATTTACCTTCAAAAATTTAAAGCATTCAGCTGCTTAAACTTAAACTGTAATAAAGCTATTGTTTCACAGTGCCTTTGAAGCGACTGCTGAAAGTTTGCCAGTCTGTGGTTTGATAGGCATTTTTGCCAAAGAAATGCAAAACAGGCTCAAACTTGTCGGCAGGAAAATATCCTGGAACAACTGTTATTACGACAAGCTCCTCACTCATAAAGACATAGGAAGGATAAGACATTTTTCCTGACATAAGCGTTTGCGCCAGTTGGTGTGAGCTGCGCTTTTTGCCCGGATTTGCATTTACATAAGCTTGTCCGAGGAAAACAACAGTATCCTGACGCTCTGCATCAAATTTCACAGCATAAAAATTTTCGTTGATATAATCAATGATTACAGGATCACTGAAAGTCGTCTGATCCATTTTTGTACACCAACCGCACCAGTCGGTAAACATATCCATAAATATTTTCTTTGGCTGCTGCTCTGATTTTGCCACGGCCTGTTCAAAACTGATCCAGTTTATTTTAGGCGTCTGTGCGCTGGCATAAAAAGCGGCCAACACAAAACACAGTGTAAGGAGTTTTTTTGTCATAGGTTTTAGTATTTAGTGAGACGATCAATTTCTCTTTTTGAATCTTTCTTTTTAAGGTCTTCGCGTTTGTCGTAATGATGCTTTCCACGTACCAGCGCAATTTCGAGCTTGGCTCTTCCTTTGTCATCGATAAACAAAACTGATGGTACGATGGTGAAACCTTTTTCTTTTACCTTGGTCGAAAGTTTGCGCAACTCCCTGAAATTGAGCAATAACTTTCTTTCACGTTTTGGTTCATGATTGTTGTAGGTGCCGTAAGTATATTCGGCAATATGCATTTCGCGCACAAAAAGTTCATGGCCTTTGAAAGCACAGAATGACTCAGAAAGGCCTGCTTTACCCTCTCTGATACTTTTTATTTCTGTACCTGAAAGCACAATACCGGCTATGAGAGTTTCGACAACGAAATACTCAAAGCTGATACGTTTGTTTTTTATGCGGATATTTTCTTTCATAAATTGGTCGGCAAAGATAATTCAAACCAGCTTCATTTTGCAAAGTGGCATAAGTTATCAAAGCAAATTTTTAAAACTTTAACAACCAATTACTTCATGTCGCCCAGAATTATCGGAAGACCATCTTTGCTGTTTCCAATAATGACAATTTTTGTATTGTTTGATTCAGCAAGTTTTAAAGTGGCTTCGATCCCTTTTTCGCGTAATATTTTCTCGTTGATACTGGCGCTTAAGATATTATTGGCAGTTGCTTTTCCCTCAGCATCAATACGTTGTCTTTCGGCTTCTTGCAATGCTTTTTCAAGTTTAAATTCATATTCAAGTGCTTCCTGCTCTTGCTTGAGTTTGCTTTCGATAGCAGTTTTGATGGTAGGAGGGAGGGTGATAGAGCGAATCAGCACCTGATTCAACTGCACATGCTTTTCATCAAGAAGTTTCTTAGTTTCGTCGTAAATCTCAACTTGTATGGCATCGCGTTTGGTTGAATAAATCTGCTCCGGTGTATATCGTCCAACAACACTTCTAGCTGCAGAGCGCAGAGAAGGCACAACGACCCGCCGCACAAAATCGGTTCCGATTTGTGCATGCAGTTTTCCGAGATCAGTGTAAGTTGGCTGATACCAAGCCGAAAAATCAACACTTATCTCGAGCCCGTTTGAGGAAAGAACATTCATCTCTTCCGAAATTTCCTGCTGTCTTATTTCATACACATACATGGTATTCCAGGGTGCAATCACATGCAGACCTTCACCATAGGTTTTATCTACTTGAAGGCCGCCACCAAAAAGACGGAACAATACGCCTCCATGACCAGCTGAGATAGTAACTGTCATATTGCTCCACGACAGCACAAGAACAAGCACTATTCCGGCCAAAATAGCCCCGGCAATAATGGACTTCGGATTAAAAGAATTGTTTGAAGGGTTCATTTTTTTAAATTTTATGTTTATAATATTACTCTAAATCAATAAGAAACAGTGTTTGCTTCCACGAATACTCTGAAAGGGCGGCAACAATGTAACGGCCATCTGATGACCAGTCCGGGCTGCTTATTTTATGATTGCTGAAAGCAACAGGTAAAATATTTTTCCCGTCCGTTGTAATAATAAGTAGCCAATAACCCTTAAAATTTTGTCCAATACAGGCAATTTTACCCGTACTGCTTCCCCAGCTTGCCTGACTCAATTGTAAGGTGTCGCTACTAATCGTTGCGTATGGACTGCCATTCCAATGAATAATTTCGATATTTCCTGTTTGTCCCGGATTGTCCTTTTGCCTGTGAAAACTGATATATAAGCCTTTTGGCGACCATCGTGGGTAAGAAATATCCTCAGATGCTTTTACAACTTCATTCATATTGTCATACCGAAAATCATAGGTCATGAGTTTCCAGTTTTTGTCGTTGTCATTTTTCCCGCTGAAAGCAAGGAGATTTCCTGCTGCATTAAAATCGGGGTTTTGCATCTGAACCTTGCGCTTGGCAAGTATTTTATAACTTTTGGAATCTTTGCTTTCGTATGGGAGCCAAACATCTGACTTTTTCTTCACGCCAAAAATCGTTTCCCCGTTGGGATGCCATGCAGGCATAAATAATTCGCTGGTATCAGAAATAGCAAGCTGCGGAATGCTGTCGGTTATACCGATGCTGAAAAGCTGCCTTTTGCCGTTTCTGTCAGAGTCGAATAAAATCGTTTGGCCATCGTTTGAAAAAACGGGATTGGCATCGTGAAAAGCACCTGAGGTAATTTGTTTGACAGGAAAATCAGAAACCAACTGTGCTTCGGATTTCCATGGCAAAAAAATCAGAAATAATATGAGGAATTTTTGCGGATTCATTCCCACAAAAATAGGCTATTGCTGCGAATAATAACTACTTTATATGAGAAAATAGCCAAGGTATCAGTTCTTCTTCATGAAAAACGGAGTCCCACGCATTGTGATTCACCTCAGGATAGATTGTCAACCGGGGACTTCCGCCGGCTTCTTTTATAGCGTCATACATGCTATATGAAAGGTTTACCGGAACTACATTGTCCAATTCACCATGAAAAATCCAGAGATTTACTTTTTTGGCGTATGAGACTACTGTTTCGGGGTTTCCGCCGCCGCAGATTGGAAAAGCTGCTGCAAAAACATCCGGTTTGCGGTGCAGAATCTCAAAAGTTCCCATCCCACCCATCGAAAGACCTCCAATATAGAACCTCGACTTATCGGCCCAGGCAGTTGTATAAACGCTGTCAATCAATGTCATGAGAAGTTGCATCGGCTTTGTCGGCTCGAGGTCCGGCCTGAAACCAAAAACGCGTTTTCCATCGGAATCGTAAGTGGTTTCAATTTTTGCCCAGTACTCATCTTTCGGGCATTGCGGAAAAATCATGACTGCAGGAAAATCTTTTCGAACAGCATCTGAAGAAAAGAAATTCTTTCCATGAATCAGCTGCGATTCATTATCATCACCACGCTCGCCTGCTCCGTGAAGAAAAAACAAAACCGGATAATTCAGAGATGCATCAAAATTTTCAGGATACATTATTCTGTACGGAAGGCTGTTTCCATGATGAATAAAATGTTGGTATTCAAATAGTTCCTGCTGTGAAAACAGAACTGTGAAATAAAAAATAAATAAAAGACCAAAAAATAATTTCTTCATGCGGGAGGTTTTTACAATCAGGCAAAGTTAAAAAAAACCTCAGAGAAACTGTGTACTCTGAGGCTTAAATGTTTATGATAATTCAATAGTGTCTAGCAAAATTAAGATGTATCAATAGTTTGGGATTTCTCACTTCGTTCGAAATGACAATCAGCGGTTTATAACTATCAGAGAGGTGCTTGTTGGCGGCGAAGCCGCCAAC
>JAUXMV010000017.1 GCA_030683155.1 Bacteroidales bacterium | reverse complement strand
TCTTTTAACAAAAGAAAGGAGGTAATTTCTTAACAAATAATGATTTTTAAAACCGCAAGTTCGCGGATAGTTATAACTATGCTCAGTTCTATAGGCTTTGCTCTAATTTGTTTGGAAAATTATTTGCTGCGGAATCGCTGCCTTAATAACCGATGCTTGCAAATAACACCGTATTTTTATACTTTTGACCCCGGCTATGGTAGTTTGTTGTGTAAAATAATTTCATGATTTACAAGAAACAGAAAAAGACAGCCATTGCTGGGCTGAATAAAAACATCAATGAATACTACGGATGGATGACTTCCTTGACATAACAAAATTCTCAAAACACCTTTTCTGGGATGTTGACCGAAATACGCTCAGCCCCGACAGCAACAAAGCATACATCATCAGGCAGGTGCTTGAATATGGCCTGCTCGAAGACTGGGTGCTGCTTCAGAAATACTACGGAATGGAACAAATAGCCGCCACTGCCAAAACTTTCAGAGAACTCGACAAAAAAACCTTTTCCTTTATTGCTTTTCTTTCACAAAGTCCAAAACAAGATTTCAGATGTTATACCTATCAACAATCGAATCCCCAACACTGGAACTTCTGAAAAAGTTGATGCTCAACGCAAAACTTAAAAACATGAGGCTTGCCGGAGGTACAGCTCTGGCCTTGCACATCGGGCATCGTAAATCAATTGACCTGGATTTGTTTGGAAAAATTGATTTCAACCTGCTTGAAATCAATGAATTATTTATTGATTTCGCCAAAGTTTCAAGCATCAAAAGATCTGAGAATATTAACATTTTCAGTATAAACGGAATCAAAGTTGATTTTGTAAACTATTCCTATTCGTGGTTACAAGATATTGTTCTCTTCAATGAACTAAGACTTGCAGGCATGCAGGATATTGCCGCCATGAAGTTGGCTGCCATTACCGGAAGAGGAAGTAAAAAGGATTTTGTTGACCTATATTTTCTATTCAATTATTTTACGTTTGCTCAAATGCTTGGTTTTTACAAACAAAAATACCCCGATGGTTCAGTATACCTTTTGATGAAAAGTCTAACCTATTTTGAGGATGCAGAAACAGAACCAATGCCTGTGATGTTAACTGACCTTTCGTGGCAAAGTATAAAAGATTCACTTCTCGAAACCATTAAAGTGTATAACACCAGTCTGTTGTAGTTGATCCAGCATCTAATCTATTCAGATTTTCTTTTGATGGCAGTAAGCCATCCTGCATCGTTCAGAAACACAAATTTGCGGATCACATACTTCACAAATTAATGCAAACTCATGGAAAATTATCGACTTAGTCTGAATACCTTATCATAATACCCGATTTTTTTCTGAAAACATGCTGGAAATTTTCTTCAAGGAAAAGCAACAATTCGTTGGTAGATTCTGTTGAAATGATTGAAAATGCATTCCGTAAAACGGCAATAATCAGCATTGGTTCCTGCATCGCAATTTCATGAGGCATTAAAGTCAATACCTCACTACGGAGTCTACATATTAACAAAACAAGCCACAGCATTGGCTAAAAACGAGCTTTAATGCTTCACATACGTGACATCTTCAGGATGAACACGAAGCCAAATCTTTCTGGAGCTGACAACAAAATCTGGATCTGCATGCACAATTAATTGCAATTTCTGATTTTCGGTTTCACAAATAAGTTCGAGAAATTCTCCAAAATACAATTGCTCCAGCACCTTAGCCTCAAAAGCGCCTTCAGTATTTTCTTGTGCAATCTTGAAGGCTCTTGGGCGGATGGATGCCAAATTTTCCAGATGTTGGTTTTTTGGTATACAAAGACCAAAACAATCCTCCAAAACCGATGAATTTGGATCAACAGCAATGATATTTGTTTTACCAAAAAAAGAGGCAACATATGAATCTGCAGGTTTTCTATAAACCTCTTCCGGGCTTCCCTGTTGAATAGTTACACCTTTCTTCAAAACAAAAACCCTGTCGGCAATCGCCAAAACATCGCGTGTATCGTGTGTAACAAAGATTGCTGTCGTTCCTGCCTTTCTGATAATGTCACGCAACTCAAATCTCAACTCATTTTTTCGCATCGCATCCAGGTTGCTGAAAGGCTCATCGAGCAGCAAAATCGACGGGTCAGGAGCCAATGCCCTTGCCAGTGCAACGCGCTGTTGCTGTCCTCCCGAAAGTTCATGCGGATAACGCTGTTCCAGTCCGTTCAGGCCTGTCAGAGCAATCATTTCTATCAATCTTTCTTTCGCCTTATCCTTGCTTAACCTGAACAATCCAAAAAGAATATTTTCATTCACTGTTTTATGGGGAAAAAGTGCATAATCCTGAAAAACAATGCCAACACCCCTTTTTTCAGGGGCAGTCATAAAATCTTTTGAAGCAATCTTTTGACTGTTGAGTTTTAGAATCCCATCATCAGGCTTTTCGAAGCCAGCTATCATGCGCAGGATTGTTGTTTTGCCACAGCCACTTTCACCAAGAAGCGCAACAATTTCACCTTTTAATATATTCGCATTAAAGTCGTTAACAGCAAACTCGTATTCTCCTGCATACTTTTTCTTCAAATTGAAAGCCTCTAAAACAATCATATTTTTGTCCTCCCAATTAAGCGATTAATGATTAAAACCGGCATCAAGCCTGCCAAAATAATCATGACTGCAGCGGGTGCAGCCTCGGCAACACGTTCATCAGAAGCGTATTCAAATGCCCTGATGGCAAGTGTATCAAAATTAAATGGCCTCAGCAAAAGTGTTAATGGCAACTCTTTGAGAACATCAATCATTACAAGTAAAAAACCTGAAATTATCGATGCACGAAGCAATGGCAAACTATTGAACCACAGATTTCGAAATTTTCCTGCACCAAGTGATAAAGCCGCCTGATCGATGCTCCTCGAAATTTTCTCACTTCCGCTTTCGACACTTTGGTATCCAACAGCCATAAAACGAACAAGATAGGCGTAGATTAATCCGAACCAGGTACCGGTAATTACAATTCTCAAGCCCCAATGCTGGATGAAAAAATTCTCTGTCCAGCTTAGTATTACAAGAAGTCCAAGCGCAACAACAGCACCGGGAAGCGCATAACCAAGTGTTGAAATTACTGAAACCAACTTCAGACGTCTGGAATGATATAGACGCAAGGTATAAATTATCAATACGGATGAAATCATTACAATCAGTGCAGAAATTGCAGCCAGTAAAAAACTGTTTGTTAACAAACGTATAAAGCCTTGAGTAAGAAACTGTTCCCAGGTATCAAAAGACCAGTAAACCAACTGAAGAAATGGAAACGCAAAACCTACTATAAAAGGAATTATACTGAAAAAAGTGATTAACCACCCTTTAAAGCCTGAAACTTTAATTCTTGACATCAATTTACCTTCAGAAACTCCTGAATAACGCAGTCTTCGCCTTTGCATTTTTTCAAAAATCAGTAAAAAAAGAACAAAAACCATGAGATAAACAGCAAGCTTCATTGCAGCACTTTTATCCCCAAAAGCAAACCATGCCGAGAAAATGCCAGTCGTAAAGGTGTCGACACCAAAATATTTCACCAGACCATAATCGTTGAGGATTTCCATTAAAACGAGTGAAAGCCCTGCTGCAATTGCCGGACGTGCCATCGGCAACGCAAGATTAAAGTAGGTGTACATTTTTGACCGGCCTAAAGAAGCGCTTGCCTCAAACAAGTTTCCTGATTGCCGGTCGAAATATGCTTTCGCGATAAGGAAAATATAAGGATACAAGGCAAAAGAAAAAATCACAATTGCACCTGAGATACTCAAAATGTCAAAAAACAGAAATTGCCCTGTGTTCCAACCAAAATTATTGCGTAAAAAAGTATACAGCGGAGAGGTGTAATCAAGGATTCCTGCCCATGCAAATCCACTGATATAAGCAGGTATTGCGATAGGCATTATCAAGGCCCAATCAAAAAAGTTCCTTCCGGGAAAATCAAAATTACTGATTAACCAAGCCAAATTAACGCCAAAAATCAAACTTATGATTGATACGCCAACTGCAAGAATTAAAGTGTTTCTAATGTATTGAGGGACTAATTCTGTTCGAATATGCACCCAAAAGTCACCAGCTTCATTCCATATACCGCTAAATATGACCAAGATAGGCATGGAAATCAACAAAGTAATTATGAGAACAGAAATCACCCAGGGCGAAAAAAAAGATTTGAAAAAGATGTTTTTCATCGGCTTTTATTTCCAGCCGGCCTGATTGGCAATCATCATGGCCTCAGGTAAAAACTTATTCAATGAATTCAGATTTATTGAATCCTCTTTAAAGGTTCCCCAGTTGGTTAAAAGCTCAGGCCATTTGGCATCCGGATTTACGGGATATTCAAAATTTTCTGACGAAAGGTATTCCTGCGAATCTGTACGCAACAAAAATTTTATGAGTTTAACGGCATTTTCTCTGTTTGATGAAGACGCCGTCAATCCAACTCCACTAACATTGACATGTGTTCCTCTGTTGCCTTGATTTGGAAAAATAATGCCAACCTGTTCGGCTACTTCACGTTCTTCAGAATTGGCAGAGTTTAACAAAAGTCCTAGATAATAAGTGTTTACGAGTGCTACATCCCCTATTCCTGCTGCAATTGCCTTCACTTGATCACGATCGTTTCCTTTAGGTTCCTGTGAAAAATTGGTAACCAATCCGCTTACCCAATCTCTGGATTTATCAACTCCCAAGGCGCTTATAATAGAAGCTATCAGGCTCTGATTGTAATGGCTTTGTGATGAACGCACCAGAATTCTGCTTTTCCAGCGAAAATCTGTAAGATCTTCGTAATTAGCAAGTTCATCCTTGTTCACACGTTCTTTGTTATATACTATCACCCTTGCTCTTTTAGTCAAACCAACCCACATCCCATCCGGATCGCGTAGATTTGACGGCACTTGATCCTCAACTACTTCATTTGGAATTGCTTGAAGCAAACCTAGATTTGCAGCCTGACTCAATCTGCTAACATCGGCAGTGATGAAAAGGTCAGCAGGTGAATTTTCTCCTTCCACGGTAAGTCTGTTGATAAGCTGGTCACTATCAGCCTTTATCAGGTTGACTTTTATGCCGGTTTGGTCTGAAAACCTTTTAAAAAGGACTTCATCAGAACTGTAGTGGCGACCGGAATAAACGTTTATTGCTTCTTCTGAATCAATCGAGCAAGATTGTAACAGAAGCATAAAGAGGGAAATAAATACAATGTAATAGCGCATGAGCAAGTTTTAAAATTCAATGGGCAAAATTAATTAGAATCATTCTAGATAAGAGATTTAAAAAATCACTTTGTGTTAAAAAGAATTAAATTTTCTTGCACATGAGGCATTAAATCTTTCAACAGCTTCTTATTGATTACAACGAATGACTTGCAATTGATCGGAATTACGTCATTAAGTTAATATTTCACAATGATTCATTACAAACAATTCAAACATGAACTCAATTTTAGATGCTGATTAATAGATATTTACATAAATATAATTCAATATTTCCGAACGCTTACTACTAGTATCAGAAATTGTTGATAAATCACGAAAATTGAATCTGAACATCGGAAAATAATTCATGGAAAAATCGTATTTTTGCACGTTATTTTAAATATATTGACTTGATTAGATATGACAGAAGCAGAAAAAAGAATTATTGATACCAACGAATATAACGCCAGTAACATTCAGGTACTTGAAGGTCTTGAAGCCGTTCGTAAACGCCCGGCGATGTACATTGGCGATGTGAACATAAGAGGTTTGCATCATTTGGTTTATGAAGTGGTGGATAATTCCATCGATGAGGCTATGGGTGGCTATTGCAATTTGATTGATGTCACCATTCATGAAGACAATTCCATCTCTGTTTTAGACAACGGAAGGGGTATTCCAACAGGTTTACATGAAAAAGAAAACCGCTCTGCACTTGAAGTTGTTATGACCGTGCTTCATGCTGGTGGTAAATTTGATAAAGGCTCGTACAAAGTATCAGGAGGTTTACATGGTGTTGGCGTAAGTTGTGTCAACGCACTTTCAGTCCACCTTCGTGCAGAGGTTTATCGTGAAGGTAAAATGTTTGTTCAGGAATATTCTTGTGGCAAACCGCTTTATGATGTGAAGGCCGTTGCAGATTCAGACAAAAATGGCACGAAAATCACCTTTAAACCTGACTCAAGTATTTTCATCACAACGGATTATGACTACAACATCCTGGCATCCCGTATGCGTGAGCTTGCTTTCCTGAACAGGGGATTAACGATTAACCTTACTGACGAAAGGGAAAAAACCGACAACGGTGACTTCAAAACTGAAGTTTTTTATTCAGCAAATGGCTTGCCCGATTTCATTCAATATCTTGATGAAAGCCGCGAGAAACTAATTCCTTTTGCCATTGCAATTGAAGGTGAACGCAATGATATTCCTGTTGAGATTGCTATGCAATACAATGTATCTTTCTCCGAAAACCTTCATTCTTACGTCAATAACATCAATACCCACGAAGGTGGAACGCACTTAGCCGGTTTTCGGCGTGGTCTTACACGCACCCTGAAAACGTATGCTGAAAAATCTGGCATGCTGGCCAAGCTTAAGTTTGATATCAATGGAGACGACTTCAGGGAAGGACTTACTGCAATTATTTCGGTGAAGGTTCCGGAGCCACAGTTTGAAGGTCAAACCAAAACCAAACTTGGCAACAACGAGGTGATGGGTGTGGTTGATCAAATCGTTAGCGAGCATCTCTCCAACTATCTTGAGGAGAATCCAAAAGAGGCAAAAACGATTGTCAACAAGGTCATTCTTGCAGCAACAGCAAGACATGCAGCGCGAAAAGCACGCGAACTCGTACAACGAAAAAGTGTATTATCAGGTTCAGGACTGCCAGGAAAGCTTTCAGACTGCTCAGAAAGAGATGCTGCCAAAGCTGAGATTTATCTCGTCGAGGGCGATTCTGCAGGTGGCACGGCGAAACAAGGCCGCGATAGGCGCTTTCAGGCAATTTTACCCTTAAGGGGAAAAATCCTTAATGTCGAAAAAGCAATGCCGCACAAGATTTATGAAAGTGAGGAAATCAAAAATATCTTTACAGCGCTAGGCGTGCATATAGGAACTGATGAAGACAGCAAAGCGCTCAATATCGACAAACTGAGATATCATAAAATCGTGATCATGACGGATGCTGATATCGACGGAAGCCATATCGCTACCTTGATTCTCACTTTCTTCTTCCGCTATATGATGGAACTCATCGAAAAGGGCTATGTTTATATTGCTACGCCACCATTGTATTTATTGCGCAAAGGCAAGCAGGAACGTTATTGCTGGAACGAAGAAGAACGAGAAAAGCTTGTTAAAGAATGGTCGGCAGACGGAAGCGAAAAAGGTATTCACATCCAACGTTATAAAGGTTTGGGAGAGATGAATGCTGAACAACTTTGGGATACTACAATGAATCCTGAATTTCGCACACTTCGGCAGGTAACCATAGAAAATGGTGTTGAAGCGGATCATGTCTTTTCCATGCTGATGGGCGATGAAGTTCCGCCACGCCGTGAATTCATCGAAGCAAATGCCAAATACGCCAAGATAGATATCTAAGCGATAATATTTATTGAAAAAGTCCGTTTGTCTAGCATAAACGGACTTTTTTTTTAAGCAAAGAAAAACTAAGTCTTTAAAAAAGAATCTTTTTAACAAGTTTGATCGGACTTTGGTCTTCAAATTCAATCTATACAAAATCAATGCGTTTTATTATCCCCCTTATTTTTGCAATCAGTTTTTTCGCCTGCAACAGAAATCAAGAATCCGAAAAAGAAGTAAATGATAATGAAACAATAAGTTACAATGACAGCATTCGACTTCTCGAATTAAAAAAGTTTGAAGTAGCACAAATTGAATCATCCTTAGCAATAAGAGAGATATTAGAAAACCGGCAACCCGGTGAGCGATATAGAATTCTTGATGATGAACTTTATTCTTCCGTATTACTTCCACGTCTTTATACAGAAAATGAATTTAAGCCTTTCTGGACAAAGCAGCTTTATAATTACGAAAGTGCCTCTCAATTGATTGAATATATCGAAAATGCTGAATTTCATGGATTGGTGCCAACACATTATCATTTTGACGCCCTTAAAAAACTTTTTGAAAGTTTACAAAATGATTCTTCTCAAGTATTTAATCCTTTATTTACCGCCCATCTCGATTTGTTGCTGAGCGATGCTTTTTTCATGCTTTCGTCCCATCTTTATCATGGAAAAATCGATTCTGAAAGTCTAGAGGCACAATGGGGAATTCAGCGCAATAAACCAGAATTAATGTTGGATCAGAAACTTAGGTTGCTGCACAATGGAAAAAATATCGAACAAATTTTCAAGACATTCTATCCTCCATATTCAGGCTACGAAAAGATGGTGCATGAAGCGAAAAGATTAAGAAGCATACAAGTATCTGATTTCTCTGTTTCGATGGATCCTAAAACACTTTCTATAAAGCCTGGAGAAACTTCAAAAGATTTGCCAGCTATTAAAAAGAAGTTAAATTATCTTGGGCTATATGAGGCTGATTCATTGGACTTTTCAGTGGAGTACGATGAAAAAACTGTAAAATCAATCCAAAAGCTTCAAGCATTATTTGGCTTCAATACGGATGGAAATATTGGTAAAAATACGCTGAAAGCCCTCAATATGCCCGTTGAGCAAAAGTTAAAACAACTTTATGTCAATATGGAACGTCTTCGTTGGCTTCCTGATTCTTTGGAACACCGATATGTTTTGGCAAACATTGCTGATTTCTCGTTGTTTATGTTTGAAGGAAAGGATACTTTACTAAATATGAGGACAATAGTTGGCAAAGATTATCGCGAGACACCTGTTTTCAATTCAAAAATAAGGTATTTGGTTTTCAGCCCAAGTTGGACTGTTCCTCCCGGGATAATGCAGAAAGACATTATTCCGGCTGTAAAAAAGGACTTAAACTATCTTTCGCAAAAAAACATGCTGGTCTATGATTCGCAAGGGAAACTTACTGATCCTGCAACAATTAACTGGAAAAGAAATGGCATGCGCTATACTGTAAGGCAGGCACCCGGAAATCAAAATTCTTTGGGCAAGGTGAAGTTCATGTTCCCGAATAAATATAATGTATATTTGCACGATACACCCTCAAGAGAACTTTTTTGGCGTGACGAAAGAACCTTCAGTTCAGGTTGTATTCGTATTGAGAAACCTTTTGAGCTTACAAAAGTTTTATTGAGCGACATGCCTGAATGGACCGATGAAAAAATCAAGCAAGCGATGAATTCGGGTGTTGAAAAAACTGTAGTGTTAAAATCATCCGTTGGAGTATACCTCTATTATTTAACTGCCTGGGCAAATGAAAATGGTGAAATTCATTATCGTTCAGATATTTATGACAGGGATTTAGCTGTTTTCACAGCTTTAGGCCAGAAAAAATAATCGAATAAAATATCATACAATATGTTCATTTACAGAAATTTACTTGGAACATTCATGTTTTCAACTATTTTGTTTCTTTTTTTATCGCTTCAAATTAATGATTTCAAAAATCTTGATCACGAAATAGTTTCGGCTTCAGACTCAATGAAAATGAGTCATTTGGCTTCATTGAGTGAAAATCTTAATCCTGATCTCGTAAAAAGTTTTGAAGAACATCTGCCTGAATTTCTACCATTGGCAAAAAATAATATTATCACAATTATCGATTTTTCGATGCCCAGTACAAAAAAACGACTTTGGACACTAAACTTTGAAACGGGTGAGGTGCTTCTGAATACCTATGTCTCACATGGACGAAACAGTGGCAACGATGTCGCAGAGAAATTTTCAAATACGCCCGAATCTTATCAAAGCAGCTTAGGCTTTTTTCTTACTGACCAGCCCTATTCGGGAAAGCACGGAAAATCCCTTCGGCTTAAAGGACTTGAAAAGAACTTAAACGACAGAGCATTTGAAAGAGCAATTGTAATTCATGGAGCCGATTATGTAAGTGAATCATTCATCCAAAAACATGGTAGACTGGGTCGTAGTCATGGCTGCCCTGCCATTCCGGAAGAATTAACATCCACATTTATCGATAAAACCAAAGACGGTTCACTTTTGTTTATCTATCACCCAAGCTACAAAACTCACAATTTATAATAAACTCATGCAACATTTGTGTCCTCTTTGTAACGGTGTAGCAATATCTTTTTACAAGGACAAAAAACGACATTACTTGCATTGCGAAATATGCTCAGGAATTTTTCTGGATCCGGAATTAAGATTAACGCCTGAGAATGAAAAATCAAGATATCTTCGCCATAACAACGACATAAAAGATCCAGGATATCAGCAATATATGCAGCCTGTTGTCGATGCCATCGAAAAAAACTTTAAGTCTGAAAGCAAAGGACTTGATTATGGAGCAGGCCCCGGACCAGTAGTAGCCTATATGCTTGAAAATAAAGGTTATAATTTGATACTTTTTGATCCGTTTTTTTATCCCTCAAAAGAGGTATTGGCTTCAAAATATGATTACATAACCTGCACTGAAGTAATAGAACATTTTTACAATCCACTTCAGGAGTTCAAAAAACTTCACGAAATGCTACTTCCAGGTGGGAGACTCTTCTGCATGACAAATATTTTCAGCTCTGAAATCAACTTCTCAAAATGGCATTACAAAAACGATATGACACACGTTTTTATCTATGCTGCCAAAACCCTGGCTTTCATTGCTGAAACAATTGGTTTTAAAGATATTACAATCGATGATAAACTGATTACATTTACAAAAGCTTAAACTTATACCTTCAAAGAAATTCTCAGTTTTTCTATTGAAAGCAAAACAGTTTCATTGTTAGCCGGCAATGCAAAATCAGGTTCAACAGAATGATTTGCAACCGCAGAAACAGCATCCTTAATTGCCAGCCAAACAGAAAACGCAAGCATAAAAGGTGGTTCACCTACAGCTTTACTCTGACGAATCGTCTGTGAATTGGGTGCATTTTTTAGTAATTCAACCCTGAAATCATTCGGAACATCGCCAATACCGGGAATTTTGTAGGTATCAGGTGAATGATTCAACAATTGTCCACTTGCGTTGTAGCGAAGCGTCTCTGTAGTACACCAACCGACACCCTGAATAAAAGCGCCTGCAACCTGCCCAAGATCAATGTCTTCGTTGATACTTTGGCCCGCATCATGTAAAATATCAGCTCTTAAAATTTTTGACATTCCGGTTAGCGTATCAACTTCAACATCCGAAACTGCCATTCCAAATGCGAAATAATGGAATGGATTACCTCTACCTTTTTCTTTGTCATAATGCAGGCCCGGGGTTCCATAAAATCCAGTTGCACTCAAACTGATTTGTGACAGATGAGCATTGATTACTAGCTCTTTAAAGGTGATTGTTTTATCGGGATTGCTACTCAAAAAGACTAACCCATCATTGTAAACCACTTCACCGGACGCTGTGTTTGCATCAGTAAGCAAATGTTTGGCCAGTGAATCCAGGCGAATTTTTACTTTATCAATTGCATTCTTGACAGCCATTCCATTCAGGTCAGTGCCTGAAGAAGCCGCAGTCGGAGAAGTGTTGGGAACTTTTGAAGTATTGGTTGGGCTCAGGTTGATTTTTTCCAGTGGCAATCCAAATTCCAACGCAGCAATTTGCTTTATTTTTGTGTGCAGACCCTGCCCCATTTCAGTGCCACCATGATTTACCAATACCGTACCATCTTTGTAAATATTTACCAAAGCTCCGGCCTGATTAAGGAAAGCAGTTGTAAATGATATCCCAAACTTAACAGGTGTAAGTGCTATTCCGCGTTTTTTAAAACTATGCTTCTGATTGAAACTGCGTATTTCAGCCCTTCTTTTGTAATATTCAGAAGAGATAATTAATTCGTCCCATAGCCGGAACAATCTGTTATTTTCTACCAATTGTCCAAAATGAGTGATATTTCGATCATTCAGACCATAAAAATTCCTGTAACGAATTTCTGCAGCATCTTTACCCAGAAATCTTGCCACCCGGTCTAGTGCATGCTCAATCACTACCATCCCCTGTGGTCCGCCAAAGCCACGAAAGGCTGTATTTGAGGGCAGATTTGTTTTCCACATCGTCCCTGTAACACGCATATTGGGAATAAAATAACTACTATCTGCATGGAAAAGAGCACGTTCAAGAATTGCCATTGAAAGGTCTGTTGCCATTCCTGCATCGGCATGTAAATCCAATATGTAAGAAACAATCATCCCCTCCTTTGAAAAACCGAGTTTATAACTGGCTTCGAATGGATGACGTTTACCTGTGAATTTTTGATCGTCATCACGGAAAAGGACAATCTTCACAGGACGGCCGCTTGCATTTGCCAAAAGTGCTGACCAGGCAGCAACATGATTGGCTTGCGTTTCTTTGCCACCGAACCCACCACCCATTCTTTTCACTTCGCAAACAACCTGATTTGCTTGCAATCCTAGTACCTCAGAAACGACATGTTGGGTCTCAGAAGGATTTTGAGAAGATGCATAAACCATCATCTCCATATTTTCACCCGGAACGCTAAGTGCCGATTGTGTTTCCAGATACCAATGTTCCTGACCACCAATTTTCAATTCACCTTCAAGTATATGGTCAGCTTTCAGAAGACCTTCTTCCGGATTTCCAGTTTCAATTTTTCTTGTTTTAGCCAGAGCTGTACCATTTTCTCTGGCTTGCATTATTGTTAAAACAGGCTCCAGAGGATCATAGCTGATTTTGATTTTCTTTTCAGCTTCAATAGCTGCATGTTCATTTTCTGCTGCTATGAGCAGGATTGCCTGTCCGATACAATTCACTTTATCCACTGCCAGACAAGGTTCATCATGCACTAAAGGATTCAATTGATTGATTCCCGGAATCCGGTTAAAATCCAGAATATCAACAACTCCATTCACTTTCAGTGCTTCAGTGAAATCAACTGAAACAATACGCGCATGCGCGTATGGACTGAAAACCACTTTGCCCGTCAGCATCTGCTCTCCAACATGCATGTCGGCAACATAGACGGCCTTCCCTGTCACATGACTGACAGCACTTTCATGTGTAATATTGTTCGCAGCTCTATTCATAATGACAATCCCTCATTGTTATCAACTGATTTCAAATACAATTTCAATAGGAGATTTTTTGCTGCTGCCACACGGTATTCAGCGTTGGAGCGGGCATCTGAAATGGGTGTAAAATCTTCACAAATTAATTTAGACGCGCGTTCTGCTTCTTCAAAACACCATTGCTTTCCAAGAAGATACTTTTCTGCAGCAACAGCCCTTTTCACCTGCGCTGCCATGCCACCATATATAATAGCTATTTCCTCAACAAAATTATCCGTGTTCAATCGTAAACGTAAAGTTGAGCTGACGGTTGAAATATCAAGATCACGGCGTGTAGAAACTTTTTCCGTGAAGAAAACCAAACCTTTTTCCGGTTTTGGAATTTGAACTGCCTCAAGGATTTCATCATGACGAAGACTGGTTTTTCTGTAGCCAGTAATATACTCTTCAACCGGAATCATCCGGTTATCAGTTCTGCTGCTAAGTTTCACCTCTGCTTTCAAGGCAAAAAACAGCGGAATAAGATCACCAATGGGCGAGGCTGTAGACAAATTTCCGCCGATAGTTGCCACATTTCTTATTTGAAGCGAAGCAAAAACTTTCAACATGGGCATTAAGCCCGGGAAATTGGCTTTAACAAACTGCTTGAATTGCTCCAAAGTTGTGCCTGCTCCCAAACTGAAAAATGCACTTCCCTCCTTCTGATGTTTTATATCTTCCACAGCCGATAAGTCTAGAATATTTGGAAGAAATTCATGGGTCTTATTTTGCCGTATTGCGGTATCAGTAGCGCCATTTATGGTAACTGCTACAGGATATTTCTCTCTGAAACCTAATGCTTCATCTAGTCGGGAAGGCAATAAATAAATCTGTTTTGGAGCAGAAATCTCAAGTGTCGACTGGTGTTTTCGTATCTGAGTAAGTCTTTTTACAATTTCAACTTGCTGAAGCGAAAATTTATCAGGTTTTGGGTTTTTGCAGCATGCCTGAGCAGCTTCTGCAATAGGTTTATAGCCTGTGCAGCGACAAAGATTTCCAGCCATTGCATCTGTAAGTTCTTCGTTATCCGTTTCTGCGGCGTTTTTATACATCCCAAACATCGACATAACAAAACCTGGAGTGCAATAACCACATTGACTTCCATGATGCTCAACCATTGCTTGCTGAACCGGGTGAAGCTTGATTTTTTGGTCATTTATTTCTGCAAGATGTTCAACAGTAATAAGTTGTTTTCCATGAATTGATGCCAAAAACAATAAACAAGAATCAATTGTTTTATAAGTCAGTTCTCCATTCTGAACTTCAGCAAGCACAACAGTGCACGCGCCACAGTCACCCTCCGCACAACCTTCTTTGGTTCCCATAAAGCCCGGTTGCATACGCAAATAGTTGAGTACGGTTGTCGATGGTAAAAAATCTTCTTTCAAAAAATCAATTTCAATCAGCTTGTCATTAAGAAGAAATTGTAAAATATTCTTTTCCATATCAT
The DNA here is from genome assembly GCA_030683155.1 of Bacteroidales bacterium. GTDB lineage: Bacteria > Bacteroidota > Bacteroidia > Bacteroidales > F082 > JALNZU01. The sequence continues at coordinate 12,676 of JAUXMV010000017.1, read as the reverse complement.
TATATCTACGTTGAGCTACAACACTTTATTAATGGCCTGTCAACTTTGAGAATTTCTAACATCTGTCAATTTTGCCACGATGCTTAAAGCAATTTCTTTTGGAGTCTCTGCATTGAGTGGCAATCCTATTGGCATATCTACTTTTGCAATCTGCTCTTTTGTAAGTGCATTTTCATCAAGGAGTTGATTGGTTATTTCCGCAACTTTGCGCTTGCTGCCCATCATCCCAACATACTTTAAATCCAATTTCGCAAGCTTGCTGAGCACTGCCTTATCAGCACTATGATCTGGAGTTGTGATAACGGCATAACTTTCATTGTTGAGCGGCAAAACATCTGTCATTTCCACATAATCTCCCGACAGACATGCAGCATTTCCTGCATCAAATTCGTTGTAAATATCAGGTCTGTGATCAATAAATGTAATATCAAAACCAAGTGTTTGAGCATAAAATCCGACTTCGCGGCCAACATGACCTGCGCCAAAAATAAAAAGCTTTGGCGCAGGAAAAAAAGGCTCGAAATAGATTGTCATATTTCCACCACATTGCATCTGAAGGTCTTTTTCCAGCTGATAGCGAACTTGTTTTGAAATGCCGGACTTCAAAACTTGCAGAGCCTCTTGTTTCGCCTGCATTTCAACTGCTCCCCCACCGACAGTTCCCTCGATTGTTCCATTCTCAAAAACGACCATTTTTGAACCACTTTTGCGCGGTGTAGAGCCACTGGATTCGGTTACAACACAGAAAACGAAAGCAAGTCGTTCTTCATAATATTTTGTCAGGTTAAAAATTAGATCAGTCATAAGAAGATGATAAAATTTTGTTACAAATTAAGTTCTCAAAGTTAAAAAAGAAACAGCCTAAGACGGTAAAAAGTTTATTTTTTTTATGTTTAATCAACGTTTATGGCAAGTATAGCAATTTCAAAAGTTGCAATTTTAACTTTTTGAACAAGAGTCCAGGACATGCCTCAAAGGCAGAATCAAATACAAGATGTTCAATTTCCACAAACCATTGCAAGATTGAATTAACATTTTCTTAATACAGAAACTTTACATGCTCACTAGATTTGATTAAGTTTGCCGTCTATAAGCAGAAAAATCTAAACAGTGGAAAACATTTACCTCATTCTGGTTATCGTTCTTTTTTTCCTGGCAATATCCGATCTTGTTGTAGGAGTAAGCAACGATGCTGTGAACTTTCTTAATTCAGCCATAGGCTCAAAAGTTGCATCTTTCAAGCTTGTAATGTTTATTGCAGCACTTGGCGTATTGGTAGGAGCAACATTCTCAGGTGGCATGATGGAGATTGCCCGAAGCGGTATTTTTAATCCGGAGAAGTTTTATTTCACAGACATTATGCTGATTTTTTTAGCAGTAATGATCACCGACGTAATCCTGTTAGACACCTTTAATACATTAGGATTACCAACTTCAACAACAGTTTCTATTGTGTTCGAATTGCTCGGTGCATCGGTGGGTATCGCTCTTATGAAAATCAGCAACAGCACAGACGGGGAAACAGTTAGTGCGTTCATTAATTCGGGAAAAGCACTTGCTATAATTTCAGGGATTTTGCTTTCGGTTGTAGTAGCGTTCAGCTTTGGTGCTTTGGTTCAATATCTTACAAGAGCAATCTTTTCATTTAACTATGAGAAAAGGTTCCGGATTTTTGGAGGCCTTTTTGGTGGTTTTGCTATAACTGCCATTGTTTATTTCATGCTTATTAAAGGTGCAAAAGATGCTGCCTTTATGACGAAAGACATGTATGTTTGGATAACTACTCACCAAACCGTTATTATCGTTGGCAGTTTCATTGGCTTTTCTGCCATATTTCAACTCTTGCATACTTTTTTCAACGTCAACATCCTTAAGATCGTTGTTCTTAGTGGCACATTTGCCCTTGCCATGGCTTTTGCCGGAAACGACCTTGTAAATTTCATCGGTGTGCCGCTTGCGGGGTTTGAAGCTTATAAAACAATGCTGAACAATCCGGGAATTAACCCAGATTTTTTCGCAATGTCCTCCTTGCGTGAAGCCATTCAAACACCTCCGCTCTATCTACTTATTGCCGGCTTTGTCATGGTCATTACACTATACACCTCGCGCAAGGCAAAATCAGTTATTAAAACCTCTGTCGATTTGGGGAGACAAAGTGAAGGCGAGGAACGATTTGGATCCTCACAGCTTTCACGGGCTATCGTGAGACTTTCGCTCAATATTTCTGACAGTCTGGGAAAATTTGTGCCTGAAAATGTTAAGCGGCGAATGTCAAAGCAGTTTGTGCAGTTACCACATGACAAATATGACAAAAGTGGGCCTGCATTTGATTTACTCCGTGCGTCAGTAAACCTTGTTGTTGCAAGCGCATTAATTGCACTGGGAACTTCTTTAAAACTACCTTTATCAACTACTTATGTGACATTTATGGTTGCTATGGGGACAAGCCTTTCTGACGGGGCATGGGACAGAGAAAGTGCCGTTTATCGCATCACAGGTGTATTTTCTGTAATTGGTGGATGGTTTTTTACAGCCTTATCAGCTTTTCTGGTTTCTTTGGGAATCGCCATTCTTTTCTATTATGGCGAGTTTTGGGCTGTTGGCGGAATGATTCTTTTGTCAATATTTTTAGTTATCCGAACACACAAGATGCATCTAAGTAAGGAGAAAAAGGATTTGGAATCTTCTCGTGAGGTAGAGGAAATTAACAACGAAAATATTCTGGAAATTTGCAGCAATAGCGTTTCCGAAATTTTAAACCAGACACAGTTTGAATACAAAAGAACCATTGCCGGTCTTACTGAAGAAGACATCAAATCGCTGAAAAAAACAAAGAAAAATGTCGAAAAGCTTTCAATAAAAGCCAAAGAGAAGAAGAACAGTGTTACGATTATCATTGCAAAATTAAAAGAAGATGCACTTGAATCAGGGCATTTTTATGTACAGGCACTAGATTATCTGAGAGAGATTTTACACAGTCTTAATTTTATTGTTGTACCAGCTTATGACCATGTTGATAACAATCACAAGCCTTTCAATTTGGCTCAAGTAAGTGAAATTAAAATACTAAGCCAGAATCTTGGTAACTTTTTCACGCATATTACTGCTGAAATAAATGAAGGAAGATTTATTAATCAGGATCAAATTGTTGCTGAGCAACAAAAAATACTCAATATGATTGATCTTTTCAGGAAAAATGAAGTAAAACGCATTAAGAAAGAAACTTCAAGTACACGAAACAGTTTGCTCCTAATGAATATCCTGCAGGAAACAAAAAATCTTCTATTGTTTGCTCTCAACTTATATAAAGCTCAACGCGATTTCGTGACTTATTACGAAGGTAAGAAGAAATAATGCTTTTTTTTCTGAATAATGGTTTAAGCTTTTAAAGCAGAAATAAACCGATTACGAGAGTGTATATCATTAATAATGTGGACTTTGCGATATTCAAATTCAGAAAGTAGCGCATTTACCTCAAATCCATAACGCTCATTTATTTCAAATAAAAGCATGCCGCCACTCTTCAAGCGAGTAAGTGAAACCATAGCGATTTGTCGGAAAAACTGTAAAGGGTCATCATCACTTACGAAAAGTGCAAGGTGTGGTTCCCATTCCAGAACATTCTTTTGCATGAAAGATTTTTCTGACGGAGTGACATAAGGCGGATTGCTTACAATGAGATCATATTCTTGTGCTGACGATGAATTGTTGTAGGTAAGAATATCAACAACCTGGAACTTTACATCAGCATTTAAAGACAAAGCATTCAGCCTTGCAATTTCGATTGCCTGAGGTGAAATATCAATTGCTTCTGCTACTGAATCTTCTATGTCAAGCGCAAGACTTATTGCAATGCAGCCTGAACCAGTTCCAATATCAAGAAAGCACCGGCTTTTTTGTGACTTGAGAAAATTGGATGCGTAACCAACCAACTCTTCTGTTTCTTGCCGGGGAATTAAAACATTTTCATTTACTTTAAACCACCTGTCGCAAAAAAAAGCTTTTCCCATTATATACTGAATTGGTTTACTTTTAAGCAAATCCTTTACTGCAAAATGAATTGTAAGCATCTCCGATTCAGAAATCCTTTCTTCAGGGTGCAAAATAAGATGCTTTCTGTCAAAGCCAAAAAAATGCTCAATGAGCATCATAACCAATTGCTTTGATTCATTTTCGCCGTACAATGGCAAAAGTTGATCAACATAAAAACTGATGCTATCTTTAATTCTGTTTGTTGGAACTTTCATATGACAATTTTACAAAAATTCAGCTTATAGTTTGCTGGCAAAGAAAAATCCCGGCAAAGAATTTCTTCGTCGGGATTAATTTTTGGGTGGGAGACGGGGCTCGAACCCGCGACCCTCAGAACCACAATCTGATGCTCTAACCAACTGAGCTACAACCACCGTGTTTGAGGCGGCAAATATACGGTCTTTTTTTTAAATTCTATCAAACCCTTCGAAAAAAAAATCTTTGCTTTCTTTGAAAAAAAGTGATCTTTTTGGCAACACTTACAATTTATCTTTGTCATTGAAGTTTTATCAGAAAGAATTTATCTTTGTTCAAAATAAAAACATCATGAAAAAGTTATTTCTTCTTTTAACCGGATTGCTCATAATCAATATGGCATCGGCACAGTTCTCAATCGGACCAAAAGTTGGTTATATTTCAACCAAGCTGTCATCAGATTTAAATGACATTGAATCCAGTTTGAAAGACGGATTGATTGTTGGCGCTTTTGCCAGAATTGGCGACAAGTTTTACCTTCAACCTGAAATCAATTGGTACACTTCCGGCACAGTTTTTAAACGCCCTGAGATGCAATCATTAAGTCCTTTCGAACAAGAAATCAAATTGGATAACATTCAAATTCCGTTGTTTGTTGGGATTAAGTTGCTTGACCTTAAATTGGTCAATTTGAGAGCAACCGGTGGAGTAACGGCTAACTTCGTTGTTAATAAAACCATTACTACAATGGAAGGTGGCAACTACATCAATCCGATCAAAGAATCAGATATTAACGATATTCACTGGGGATTTCAGGTTGGTGCCGGTGTCGATGTTCTCATGTTCACCCTGGATGTGCAATATATTACAGGGATAAGCAAGATTATTGAAACAATTAATATTGGTCAGCAACAAGTTCAGTTTGATCCGAAACAAGGTTTTGTTGTAACGGTCGGATGGAAAATTCTTTAATTGTTTTGCTTCAATTCAGACAGGTCAAAGGGCGATTTTCCTTTGTTTTTAAACGTATTAGGGAGTATTCAGGATACTTTTATTCATTATGAAGAGAATTTCATTTTTTCTGTTGATTGTTTTAATGTTGGCCTCATGCAGCCAATCTCACAAGAAACAACTTAATTTTTCGGTTAAAGGGCTCCATCCTGAAAAAGTAGAACTGAAGCATTACGGCAAAGCATTATTCACCCTCGATACCACCAATTTTAAGAATGAACTTGAAGCCATAAAAAGTGATTACATCTATTTTCTTGATGCTGATTTGAATGACAGCAGCAACCTCAGACAGATGTACAATTTTGTGACAGATACAGTACTCATTTCAATTTATAAGCGAAGCCAGCAGATTTATCCTGATTTAAGCAAAATTGAGTCTGAACTAGCGCTTGGTTTTCGTCGTTTTCATTATTATTTCCCTGAAATACCCATCCCGGAATTATACGCTTATATTTCAGGTGTAGATTTTGAAACACCTGTAATGACGGATGGAAAAGCTTTGGTTGTTGCTCTGGATTGCTATTTGGGCGCTGAAGAATCCATTTACAGGAAGTTGGGTATTCCCAATTACTTTTCAAACAGAATGACACCAGACCATCTGGTTAATGATGTCTTTAAAACACTTTACATCTCTCATTTTGAAACTGATAAGCAAAGCAAGACAGTCCTTGACGAAATGATCAAAGCCGGAAAACAGTATTATTTTCTCGAAGCTATGCAACCGAATCTGCCTGATCATGTGCTTATTGGCTTCACAAAAGAGCAGCTTGATTGGCTTAAAACGCATGAAGGTGATGTTTGGGCTTTTTTGATTGGGGAGCAAATGCTCTATGCCAATGATTTTCAAATATTCAGAAAGCTTTTTGGTGACGGCCCTTTTACACAGGATTTTTCTACCGATGCACCAGCCCGTATTGGCGAATGGGTGGGTTGGCAAATTACACGGCATTATATGAAAAACAATCCGGAAACCTGTCTCAAAAAGTTACTAAACATTCAGGATTCGCAAGACATATTGACCGATTCACGTTATCGACCTAAAAAGTAATATTCCTTGTTGTAATTTATGTGAAGACAGTTCTATTTTTCATTTTACTCCATTATTATCCCGCTAGACTAGAATATACTTGCATTGTAACAAAGGTGATTTCCATACAAATTTTGCGACTGATTTTTTATCCGCCAACATAACTCCAATGAAGCAAAAAAGTTTGTCAAAAACAGGAATAAATCAAAAACAAAACGTCTAAGCACTTCTTTTTCAATGATATTCAGATTTCTGCGCACATTGTTGGTTGTGAGTATCAGCCCCAACATTTGCTGAGGCGGGTTTGAATGTTTTCCTGGTCATGATGTGGTTGAAGCCCAAATACGGGTTTCACTGAACAGCGAACAGACCAAAAAGCCATTATACCTCAACGGTATAATGGCTCTTTTTTTAAGCTTATTGGGCTGTGAATTTAGTGTTTAGCGATAGTTATTTTTCAATTCCTGAGTACTTTTTATAAATGGCTCGGTAACCAAACAGTCGACCAATTGGAGCAATGATATTCATTAAAACTTTTTGCACTCCAATAGGTATATCCGCAAGATATGATTTGCTGTCAAGGTATTTAAGTGCAACTAACTCTTGAACTAAACCATATTTTCCATTTTTACTTTTTCCGTCTGCAGCCAAACCAACTAAGTTTTCAATCAAAAAGTCAAAGTCTAATGCAGGTGTTACTGAATGAAGGTAAGTTACAGAAGTATCTTCATTATTGTAATGATTATGAGGAATGTTTTTGGGTAATGTTATTTTTTCTCCTGCTGAAAGTTTATGTGTTTTACCTTCGAACAGAACAGTTAGTTGTCCTGAAATAACTTCGAAGGTCTCGTCTTGAAAAACATGAAAGTGATTAGGAACAAGTTGTCCTTTACTATTAATAATCGCTTTCATCGTTACTCGTTCTCCGTTAGTATCCTTGGCAGTTTCTAAAAACTCATAAGAATCTCCATTTGTCGGGTTAATTATTGTTTGTCCTTTTGTGGGCATATTTATTTATTTTTAGATTGTTATTTTAATTAATCTTATAGTGTCGTAACTTTATCATTATCGCTGGCGTCAGTCCGTTTTCCGCAGGCAGACACGTCCTCCTAAGGCGGACATGCCTGAAAACCTTCTTTAATTTTCATTTTGCTCCATTTTAATATGCCGCTAAAATAGAAAATACTTGCTTTGCAAGAAAGTTGATTTTTCAAACAAATTTCTTAAGGAATTTATTTGATGCCACAAAGCTGGATCGGTATGTCTGCCCTTGAATCAAAAGCCTGCAAAACTTCAACGAACGTCAGATCAAAATTTATTAGAATGACTAAAAACCGTCGATAAGTTCAAAACAACTTCCTGGTTCTGGGTGGATGTAGTTCAATACAGAAAGCTTCTCGAACTCATCGCTGGGATTCCGACTTATCGGAACATATCGCTCCGAATACTATTTATTGGCTACAATTTTTTATTCGGTTCTTGTTTCTATTTAGTTTCAGCACTTAAGTTTCTCTTATTTACTTTGAAAAACCAACCCAAAAGTAAAAGAAAAATTGTTTAGTTCAGAGGGTTCTATGTTTAAATTGTCTTTAAAACTGTATAGGTAATATGATAAACCAGTCCTGATTCTAAAACATTCGGCAACAATCAACTCTCCGAAAATCTGAGGAGAAACTATCAGACCATTTAATCTAAATGATGCATTGCTTGTTTCGAAAAGCCCAAAGTTAGCCGAATCGTGTCGCAATGTAAAAATCCCTATGTTCAATTGGCATCCCGGATGAAATCGGTTTTTGCCATTGATAACGTACGCTGCATTTACTCCTCCTTGTCCAATCCAGACATATTGAATATCCTTATCTACTTCGGCTTTCAGATTTGAAGCAAAAAAAGCACCATAAAAACCCAAATATAAGCTCCGCTGAACGATGACACCTCCTTCAATGCCCTGAAATGAAAAGGCTTTCCCGAAAAAATCGTGAGGTTGATGGTAAAGCGTAACAAATGGTTTTACAATGGTTATGGCTTGAAGTGAATCGTTCGGTTCCTGTGCGCAGATACATGTTACTGAAGCAAATAATAAAAGTGAAACTATGATTCTTCTAATGCCCTTCATGCTTCAAATTAATTAATTTGTAAGACAAAATAAATGTCCAGATTTGTAGAATGCCGATATTTATCCGTTCAACCAAACCAAAGTATGGAAGCTCTTTTGCGAAAAAGAATCCAGACAATCCGCCAAAAACGATGATTAGCATTCCGCATATCAAAGAGAAGTTACCTAGTGCTTTCCATGCCTTTTCTTTCTTGAGTCCATAACCAATTAGCAAGGGTGTCAGAATAGTGAAAGGCACAATCACGAAAGTTACTGCAAGATGCATCATTCCTGCAAAACTTGGTTCTGCACCAGGCAAATCCTGAGGGAAAAAGCTATACGAAATGGATACAAGGTGTAAGATAATAAAAGAAATTCCACCCCAAAAAACCAATTTGCGGTGTTCATTTCCTTCAAAAAAAGTAAATGAGACTGCAAATATCAACGCCAATGCACCGTAGATATTTGTAAACAGCAACAACAAAAATCTGTTGGGTGCTCCTGTTGCTGTTAAATCGCTTATAGGCTGCTGAAGATGACTGTATGTTTTCCACAAATAGCCCCCAATCAGGATATGCAAAAGATAAATTACAACCGCCAGCATTCCGGAAGAAAGTAAGATTGTTCTAAAATGTCGTTTCATATTGTTCACTAAGATTTTAAAACCACGTAATAAATTGATTTGAAAAGAGAAGGATTCTTTTTATACTGATCTATTTCGTTTATTTCGTTGAAAAACAAACTCCTTAAATGGATGTTTTCCGGTTTATTTATCTTCTCATCAAGTTGACCGTAGAAATCTCTCCACCAAATGGCTTCATCCAAAAGAAGGCTATTTACAATTTTGCAATTGTTTTCATGAATAAGCGCAATTTTTTTGTCATGATCCTTGTATTCATCATGAATAATAAAATAACCTTTCTTTTTGATTTTAGCTATCACCCTTTTAAACCCCATTTCAAAACCAACGACATTAAGAAAACCTTCAGCAAGGATCAAATCAAACCATTCAGGCTCAGTTACAAGGTCAAAAAATGACACATTTTTTGTTTCGACTCTGCTTGAAGTTGTGCTCCTTTGAATTTTGTGTTCAAGAAAATCGAGCAGCTGTTTGTCGGTATCAATTGCTGTTACTGTTGCTCTGTATTTTTCAGCCAGCCAAAGCGTTGGTACACCGCTTCCACAACCGATATCAAGTACTCTTGGATTGTTAAATTCGGGCATGTCGTTAAGTACTTGTTCCAGATACTTTACAAGCCGCATTCTGCAACGATCTCTTATAGTAAAATATTCGTATTTCATTTTTATATCCATGGTAGCTTAATTTTTTTACTTTAGTTTTCCAAATCAATTTCAAATATCCTTGAAAGCAATTTCTTCTCTTCAGGAGAGAAAATTCTAGATCCGATATAACAAACAATTCCAAGCACAACCCCCAACTATGTATTAAACATAAAACCTACCCACGGTAAAATCAACAAGGCCACACCTATATAAAGCGGGGGCTTAACTATTGCATATGATTTGATATGAGTAGCTTCCGGGGAATTTTTGTAAGTATCAATACAACTGTCCAAATCCAATTGACAATACCGATAATTAAAAACAAAATTGAAACCCAGAATAATAATCCAGATGTATCATTCACGTTGAAAAACTCAGGAAAGATGACATTCAAAGAAATTCCGGCGATCAAAAAAGGTAAAGTGAAAAGTCCTATTTTTCTTCCGTTCCCTACAAGTACATTTAATTTCATGATTAGTTTTCAATTAAATAACCTTTATTCAATGAATTCAGCCTTTTAGCAACCATAAAAAAATGTTCTTTACGAAATTGAAGATTGTCTCATTCTCCAATTTTGATTTTTAAGTTAACCAAGGTTTTTCAGCATGCGGCTTAATAACCTGATATCCTCACCCCTATTGAATTTATCTCCACTTTGTCTAAAAATGCATTAGATTTTAAATGATTGCTTACAAGGTATTTGTGATCAATTTCTTGATTCATGCTTCCCATGGTATGACGTTTAGCAATTCAAAATTAATCTTTTATCTCTTCCAAAAAATGTTGCATGCAAGTTTTAATAAATCAAAATAGCCCATTCCAAACAAAGCCTGTCTGATACCGCACATTTAACTGATTTCCAGCGTTGTTAAACATGTCAACGAGCGTCAAAACCTGCAATTCTTAAAAGAACCTATGTTCAAATATTTAGCAAAACTGTCAATATGTGCAAAACGTTCTGCAAATATGTGCAGTTGCCGATTTCGGGCCTCTTTCCTGTCGAACCATATCGAATTGAAGCGGTGCAGGCTGTTATATAATCCAAGCAAAAAAAGGCAATTGACATCCATTTTTTTGCTGCTAGCCGCATGTACCTTTTCATTTGTACCTTTACCAGCTTTAAGTTTTATTTTGCCAGGTCTGCTACTTCGGTAATTCGTTGTTCGCCTTGTCCCTGTCTGTGGTCTTTAGTTGGAACAAGTCATCTTACTTTTTACCGATTACTCCCAAGTGAGTATTACTAAAGCTGTCATAGTATTTCAAGCCATACCCCAATGCCCTGTCTAACGAAATGTGAGCAAAAAGAATGATTGCTGTTAGTTTCCAATAGTCATTGCCATAAGAAAGAGCATAGAAAGCAATTAATGATGCTACAAAACGATGATGTAGCAAGTTATAAGTAATTGCCCCAATTTTGGAATTTATTAGGTAACCTATCATTCCAATGTCAGGTAATAGTAGTAATGTTGGAAACCACCACCATGCAAAATTTAATTTATTGAATAGAAATATGCAAAATAAAAATATTGCAAACTCTTCTAATTTTAATAGTAAGTTCATTATAAATTGATTGAAATTTTAGCAACAAAAGTAACTATTACTCGAATAATTGTTTCAAAACTACTTTTTAAATTTTTTGGTTTCCGGTTATTCGAACTTTCCTCATTCAGAAATGTGTTTGCAAAACAATAACCCCTGCTTTTGCAAAACGGCTGTTAGCGGGTCGTTGTGTTTTATTTGTCTTTGACATATTCTAAAATATCACCTGGCTGGCAATCCAATACATCACAAATTGACTCCAATGTACTAAATCTTATTGCCTTTGCTTTTCCTGTCTTTAAAATAGAAAGGTTCGATAAAGTTAGCCCAACTTTTTCAGAAAGTTCATTTAGTGACATCTTCCGCTTTGCCATCATCACATCAAGGTTTACAATGATTGCCATAGCTTATACAGTTAAATCATTTTCGTTTTGAATTTCTACTCCTTTTTTGAAAATAGTCGCAATAATATAAATCACTGCTCCCATTAAAATAAAGGCTTGACTGTCTGCCCAAAATTGGTTTAAGCTGTTGGTGGCAAAACCGTGATGTGTTAAATTTTTAGCTACCTGTCTGGCAATGAAACTGAATAGCCCGATTGCAAGCGTTAAATAGCTAATCTGCAAAATCTGGTCAGACACAAAAGTGTTGAAAGGCTTTGTTAAATCCATTTTATGCATTAGCCTTATAACTATGAAGAATAGGAAGGCTTTTAAAATTGAAATGGAAAGTATAAAATTGTATATACCGAAAAAAGCCCATTTGTTGCCTTCATACATTTCGGTCAAGTCCAAAGGTTGATAAAGATTTTGGACAAATTCAGGTTTGAACAGACTGAAAATGAAATTTACAATCAAGCCACCGGCTTCAATGCATAAACCTACAAAAATGACCCAAGCCACAATATGTAAGCCTTTAAATACGAGGTTGTTTCTTTTTGACATATCTTTTAATGAGTTAAAATTGATATCGCAAAGATAAGACTTATTTATTGATAAACAATAAATAAAAACCGAAAAACAAAAATTATTTACTGAATTACATTAATTTTCGATTTTAATTAGTTGATTATCTGATATTTAATTTAGTTTGTAAGTCCTAAAAAAATAAAGTTTCGTTTGAGACAGGTCGTTTTGTGGTAGCATTTGTCTTTTTCTCACAATGTCTGCTAAACTCTTTGCCGCTTTGCGAAGGCGGGGATTTTAAGCACAAATGTTCTATTGAAAAGCAGAACTTGACCCTAGCACTAAACTGTCAAAGAAGCACTGCACCATCCATTTTGCAAAACTGATGCTAGTGTCATGTCAATCTATAATTGTCGGATATAGCCGAGCTAATTTAATTCGAGCATCTGTATTTGTAAACTGCCAGTTTATCTTAGCTGTTTTATTATTTCGATGGGTCTGCCATGCAGTAACTTCTTTCTCCATAATCCCTAAGTTATCAATTCTTCTCTTTAGGCATTGTCCCATGAGCACATTTAATTCAATTTC
>JAUXMV010000015.1 GCA_030683155.1 Bacteroidales bacterium | reverse complement strand
TCTTTTAACAAAAGAAAGGAGGTAATTTCTTAACAAATAATGATTTTTAAAACCGCAAGTTCGCGGATAGTTATAACTATGCTCAGTTCTATAGGCTTTGCTCTAATTTGTTTGGAAAATTATTTGCTGCGGAATCGCTGGAATTTCTTGTTAAAGTTGTAAAGGTAAAGATTTTTGATTACTTATCCCAGTTTTGGATGATACCTTCAATCTGTGCTGCGCCAATTCGCTTTCCAATTATCGTTTTGTTTTTATCAAGCACATATATTACCGGTACACTATAAATATCGTAAAGGTTATGAAAATCTTGCGTTATACTTTTTGTGCCATTTACATGAATCCATTGATACTTTTTATCATCGATGTATTTCTTCCAGGCGTCAAAATCATTGGTAGAATTGATCGCATAAACATTTAGATCGTACTTTTTACTGCTAAAAAGTTCATCAACAATTGCCATTTCATTTTTACAATGACTGCATGTTTGATCCCAGAAAATCAAGATGGTGAAGTCGGAATTAAGTTCACGAAATGAGCGAAAATTTCCGGTCGTGTCTATCAGCATTAAATCAGGAGCAGGGTTGCCGACCAATGCATTTCGCATCTTGTTTGCTCTGTCCATTATGTTCTCAAGCACAGAAGACGTCACATTACTTACCTTTCCCGTGCTAAAATAGGTGTCTGCCAGATGCACAAAAACTTTATCAAGACCCATAATCTTTGGTGTCTGATATTCGGAAACGAAATGCCATACAAGAAAGTCAATCATGGTTTGATTTTCCCTGGTTAAAGAAATAAGATAATCTGTTTCCATTATAATTGAATCTGCAACCGGTAAAACCAATTGGGTAAAATAATTTTCCAGCTTTCGGGGTAAAAGTGGCGTCATCAGAAGCCGTTCGTCAGAAAGGTCAAATGTTTTCCAAAAATTGTTTTTATAAAATTTGAATGCAGCTTCTTTATCATCATTTAGCTCAGCCGGTATTTCTGGCTCCTGCATTGCCAATAGAATTTTGGTAAAAAGTAAATCCGGATTATTCTCGATGATGGACAGTCTGAAATCAGCAATATTTTTATTTAATGAATCAATTTTTGCGATTAAAACATCTTTCTTATCGGGTTCATTTTCTATTTTGGAAAGCTCAGCTTGAATTTGCTGCACTTGTGAAAAAACCTTGTTGACTTTGCCAATATGCTCAAAAAAAAGTTGATTGTCTGCACTACCTTTGATTACAGCATTTTCTGGATTAAGGTCATCGCTGAATGAAATCATGAAAAACTGTTCGGCGCCAACAAGAAACTCAATAACTTTTTCTTTTTTTTGATTTGCAAGAATATAAATGCCTTGTTTCAATTGATTTTGACCGGTGAACACAGCGCTGCCTGTCTTTCCAGAACTGGTGTCGGATATAAGAAACTTATCAGCATAATAATTTGCCAGATAAAAAATTGAGTCATTGTTGTTTTTCAAATTTATTTGAATCTCATACCCAGACTGACTACAAACGGATTGCAGGTTGGTAGATCCAAAGGTCAGTATCAGCAAAAGAAGTCTCAAAATATATTTCATCACCATCATTTTTTTGGATTGCAAAAGTAGTAATTGTGCTGAATTTTTGTGGAATTGTTGCTGACAAGGTCAATTTCTTGAAAATATTTGCTTGACAGCTGCGATGTTTCAATTATATTTGCAGCGATTTAGGTGCCCAAAAACCTCGCAAGTTTAGGGCTTAATAGGGAATCAGGTGCAAAACCTGAACAGTACCCGCTGCTGTAAGCTCATTAAAATGCTTTCGGAAACCTATGCCACTGTCCGCCTCAGGTGGATGGGAAGGCCTCCGGAAGTGAGCAAGTCAGAAGACCTGCCTTAGTCATAAATAAAGCAAAGCTTTCGGGATAAAGGCTTGTCGATGCCTGTACGGCAGTCTATTTCGGCAAATTTCCTGGAGTTTTGAGGTTGTTCATTGATTTTTAACCTTAAAACCATGTATTATGAGTTTTTTACGTTCTCTATTTTTTTCAGTGTTGCTGGTTTTCTTCATTAGCTTTTCGGCTAAATCTCAGCAAAACCTTCATCAGCTAATCGTTGTTTCGGGAGGTGCTTTTTCAAACCCCAATGATTTTGTAAGCTTGTCAGCCTATTACCCTACAACTACTTTTCAGAATAATTTTGGAGAGATTCTCACTCAGGCTGTTCAGCATGCAGTTGTTGACGGAGAAAGGCTGTATGTTACGGCTACAGACTCATTGATTGTATTCGATTTGAATAATTATCAGAAATTGAGTGCTATTCCAATTTCAGGTCCCAGAAAAATGCTTGTAGATGGTGACTTTTTGTACGTGAGCATTCAGTATCCGGAGATTCAAGATTTCGTTAGAGTCTATAACAAACACAGTCTTGAATTAATTTCTGTGATTACTCAAATTTCAGGTGAGGCAGCAGGAATGATAAATTATGATGGAAAAATATTTGTTGCAGTGCCGGGTGATTGGACCAGTTTGGTTGGTAAGTTAGCAATACTCAATGCCTCCAATGGTAGTTTTATAGAAGAGATTAATCTTGAAGGCCTGGGCATAGGAATTCATGATTTATTTATCTATAATGGAAATGTCGTAACAGTCAATCGTTCTCCATGGGGATCAGTTTCTGGTATTTTGACTTTTTTTAATCCAATCTCCAAACAAGTTGACCACTACACCTTTCCTTATACATTTGGAAAAGGAATCGCTGTTCACAACAATATTCTTTATCTTGTGATGAATAATGGTATCGGGTCAATTGATCTGAATACACGTCTGGTTGTTAATCCATCTATTGTAAGTGACCCGGGCTCAGCTAATTTCGTCTATTTTGCTGATGTGGTTTATGATGATATTTCAAATTTGTTTTATGCAACCACCACTGATTATTTTTCGTTTGGAGCCGGTCATGTTTTCAACCTGAGTGGAGTGCAGATAGCTAATTTCACAGCAGGAATCTCCCCTGAAGCACTCGCACTTGATTTTAGAAACGTTTCTGGCCTTAATGCTCAGGACAAAAACTTAGTTTCGGTTTATCCGAATCCAGTGCAAGAAAGGATTAATTTAAGAAATGAATCCTCTGATGCTATTTTGGAGATTCAGATTACATCAATTTCCGGCAAAAACGTTTTTCAGAAAACATTCACAAATAGTGTTGAAAATGAAGATATTGTAGTGAGTGAACTATCAAACGGTGTTTATATTCTGGTCGTTAGTTTCGAAAATGGTAAGAAGTCAAGAGTTAAGTTTGTAAAGCAATAGTTTATGAAGCTTCTTTTGTCAACCAGATTTATTCTTTTCTTTTTCCTGCTGAATTTCATTGCAGTTTCTGATCTTTATGCCCAGTTTGCTCCTTCTGCAAGGCTTACGACCTCAGATGCAATTCATGCAGACAGCAACATTTTTATTGGTTGGGCAACTTCATGTGAAGTTTCAAGAGGCTTTGTGCAAATTAACCGACCTGATCTGGGAATAGCCACCTTTGGAAATGATAACGATGCAATTGGAAAAGCCGATAATACTGTTGTTAGTCTTGGTGATGGTGGCTCGGCTGTGCTTCAGTTTGAATATCCGTTGAGGAATAATCCTGGTCCTGATTTCGCTGTTTTTGAAAATAGTTTCAGCAATACTTTTCTCGAACTGGCCCATGTTGAAGCAAGTAGTGATGGAGTAAACTTTGTCAGATTTCCATCAGTGTCGCTTACCCAATTCGTTTCTCAGATTACTACTTTTGGAACGCTGGAAGCAGAAAACATTCACAATCTGGCAGGTAAGTATCAAGCTTTTTTTGGCGTTCCGTTTGACTTGTCTGACCTTGAAAACACTGAATCAATCAACATAAACAATGTCACACATGTCAGAATTATTGATGTTGTTGGTTCAATTGATACAAATTTTTGTTCTCGTGATTCTGCAGGAAGAATAATCAACGATCCCTGGCCGACACCTTTTCCATCTTCTGGCTTTGATCTTGATGCCGTTGGAGTCATTCATGATATCAGGAATTTGGGACTGCCCGATCTTGCTAAAAACGAAGTACTTGTTTATCCAAACCCTTTTGTTGATTTCATCAGTATTTCATCAAAAAAAAATACAAGCTTTGATAAAGTTGAAGTATTTGATTTAACAGGAAAAATGATATTCGGAAATTTCGATTTACAGGATAGTGAACAAATTGATCTTTCTTTTTTAAATGCTGGTGTTTATTTCCTGAAAGTATCAGAATCAAAGCGTGTTATAATGGTCAAAATCATTAAGCAATGAACAAAACCCTGACTATTTTAACATTTCTGTTTGTTCAGTTATGTGTTGGCAATCTTTTTGCTGACTTACCTGATACAATTCAGCTTGGCACAATTGAAATCCGGGCAAAGTCGATTGATGCTGAGATTCAAAACGGAAGAAAATCTTTCGATACACTTAGTCTTGAAGCACTTGCTTCAGGTAGTCTTACCGAATTACTAAGAAACCATAGCAGTGTATTTATCAAGTCAAATGGACCTGGCGGACTTTCAACTGCATCTTTTCGTGGCACAGCAGCCAATCATACGCTTGTTTTGTGGAATGGTTTTCCAGTCAATGGACTTCAGTTAGGGCAGGTAGATTTTTCAACTATTCCGATTTATTTCATCGATCAGATTAATCTTGCCTGGGGTCATGCAGCCAATAAAAGACCAGGTGGATTGGGTGGAGTTGTCGAATTGAGCAACAAACCTTATTTTGGAAACAATCTTGAAGTCGATATTTTGCAGACCATAGGCAGTTATAATTCTTTTGGAACTTTTGCAGGATTATCTTTAAGAAAGAAAAACGTGTATTTCAAAACAAGAATTTTTAGAAAATCAAGTGCCAATGACTTCGAATATCTTAATACAGCCTCCTACCCAAAGCAGATGATGAAGCAGAAAAACGCTGAACATATTGATAAAGGTTTTTTGCAGGAGGTGCATGTAAATTATAGAAAAAGTTTGATCAGCATCGCAAGCTGGAACCAATGGAACGACAGGTCGTTGCCGCCAATCATGACGAATTTGGAGCGGGGTGGAGACCCAAAAGAATTTCAAAATGATCGCTTTCATCGCAATTTCTTATCCTATAAATATTTCTGGGATGGCGGCAAAGTGGAGTTTAAAACTTCCTTTTTCAAAGAATTTCAACATTACTACCTCAGAACAACAAATGCGTTGCCTCCTTATCTGACGGTTTCACTCATTGATTCTTACAATGAGTCATCTGCTTTGATGAACAGTTTTGATATTGAGCAACAGCTTTTTAAGCAAACAAAGATATTCTTGCAATTTCTTTTTGACGATGAAAGGGTAAAATCAAACAACTTTTTAAGCAACGAAAACAGATCCAAGACATCTGTCTCAGCCGGGGCTGAAACTGCCTTGAGTAAAAGTTTTACTTCAGAACTTTCTCTGCGTTATGACTGGGTTGATAAAACCGCATCTGGGTTAAATCCCTCATTAAGTATAAGTTATATTCCTCAAACTATGAACTCCTTAAGATTTAATATTAGCTTTGTCAGAAACCTTCGTTATCCTTCAATGAATGACTTATACTGGTTTCCGGGCGGAAACAGAGATTTGAATCCGGAGCATAGTTCAGGTGCTGACTTTTCAATTGGGTTTACACCAAAAATTCAAAATGCCAGTTTAAACATTCGTGTTTCTGGTTACCTTTCTGAAGTAACTGACTGGATTCAATGGCGTCCAACAGCCTATCGCTATTGGGTTCCTGAGAATATTGCACGCGTTATTGCGCGTGGAATTGATTGGCAGCAACAATTAAAATTTCGTTATGCTGGCATTGATTTCCATCTTTCAAGCAACTATGCATATACCATCACAACAGATGAAAGCCCGGTTGGAAAAATAGAAAATAGTTCAGGCAAGCAACTGATCTATATTCCAAGACATAATGGAAATTTATTTTTAAACACCAGATACAAATTGTTTAATTTCACCTATAACGTTGGTTACACGGGTGTTAGAAGCGCCAGCCTCAATAACAATGATAATTATTTTAGTTATTTGCCCTCTTATTGGATGCACAATGCTTCTATAGGTTATCAAGTGAATTTTTGGAATATTACTTTCAAAGCAAACAATCTTCTCGATAAAAGCTATCAGGCTGTTATGTGGAGACCTATGCCCGGAAGGCATTTTGAATTTGCAGTGCATTATCGATTTGAGAAGCAATGAAATAGGTTGATTATGTGTATTTTAACGTATTAAAGGAAAGTTATTAAAATGAAAAAATATTATCTTCTAATCATTTCAATTTTGATGTTTTTCTTGGTTTCATGCTCAGTTGATAATGTGCAGCCAGATATTATTTGGCCTGAAAATCTGGGTAAAGGATTTTATGTCTTAAATCAAGGAAACTATACTGCAGGAAATGCAACGCTCTCATTCTACCGGTATGATTCTGCAAAAATGGAAAACAATTTATTTTTTCGTCGTAATGGTATACCGCTAGGAGATGTTGCGCAAAGTTTAACATTCTGGAACAATTATGCCTTTATTGTAGTTAATAACAGCAGTACTATCTGGGCTATTAATTCCAACACATCAATTGTTGCGGGCAAGTTGAGCGGATTACACTCTCCGAGATTTGTGCAGGTTATCAGCAATGAAAAATCTTATGTTTCAGATCTTTTAACGCCGGGAATTACTGTTTTTAATACCTCTACGCTCCAGCTTATCGGAACAATTCCAACCGGAAAAAGCACTGAGCAATTACTGATTTTTCAGAACAAGGTTTTTGCTGCCAATTGGTCTGATTACAATCAGACAGCACCTAACAATACCATTCAGATTATTGATGTTGCTTTGGATCAACTTAGTGACAGTATTGTCGTTGTTAAAGAACCCAACAGCATGGTTCTTGATAAGAACAATAAACTTTGGGTTTTGTGTAGTGGTGGTTTTATGAATGAAGAAATGCCAGCATTGTTCAGAATAAATGCTGAAACCAATGTAATTGAAGCGCGGTTTAATTTTGGCAATATCGAAATCTCTCCTGAACAGCTGAGTATTAACGGCAGTCGGGACAAACTGTTTTTTATAAACAAAGGCATTTATCAAATGGGAATATCTGATACAGAATTACCTTTACAACCATTTATTTCTCAAGGACAAAGGAACTTTTATACACTTGCTATTGAACCTCAATCCGGAGAAATCCTTGTCACTGATGCCGGAAACTATACTCAAAACGGCTATGTTTTCAGATTTCGGTCTGATGGCATACTTATTGATTCTGTGAGGGCAGGAATCATACCCGGATTTATCGGATTTAACTAAAATAAATAAAAATGAACAATAAAGTTGATGTAACCTGGACAGGTGATATGTCCTTCGAGGCTGATGTAAATGGTTTTAAAATTGTAATAGATGCAGATGAAAAAGTAGGTGGACAAAACAAAGGGCCTCGACCCAAGCCACTTACACTTGCTTCATTAGGAGGATGTACTGCAATGGATGTTGTTTCTATTTTAAAGAAAATGCGTGTTGAGCCAACCTGGTTTAATGTTGAAGTTGATGGTGAACTCACTGAAGAACATCCAAAGTACTACCATAAAATTTTGGTAACTTATACGTTTAAAGGAGAAAACCTTGACATGGAGAAACTTGAAAAAGCTGTCAGTTTGTCACAGGAAAGATATTGTGGAGTGAGTGAGCTTCTGCGAAAGGGTGCAGAAATAACAAATAAGATCATTATTCTCTAAAGCAAATTGTCGAAATCTGACAAGTGAGCGACTTCAATAAACTCACTTAGAATCATGGAAGTTGCTCCCCAGATTACTTGATTACTGAAAATGTAACATGGAGCTTCAATATTTGAACCATCACGTAAAGTGATGGTTTTTTTATGAATATTTTCTTTCATCAGAATTTCTTTCAACGGAACGGAAAAAACCATTGATACTTCAGACGGATCGATTAAAAATTTAGGTGTATAAGGTAACCATCCTACAACAGGTTGAACATTGAAATTTGACGGTGGTATATAGATAACTGACAGATTTCCAATGATAATGACATCTTCTGGCGTAATTCCTATTTCTTCATTGGCCTCCCTTAGTGCAGTAAAAGAGTGATTTTCATCCGAAAACTCTTTTTTTCCTCCCGGGAAAGCAACCTGACCGCTATGAACGCCGTCGTATTCGTTTCTTTTAATAAATGCAGTACTGAGCCCGCCATTTTCCGGAAACAGAAGAATGAGAACAGCGCTTTCACGTGGCGGTTTTGTTGGATCGGGAAATGGGTTAAACCTTTTGCGGGATATTGGCTCGAGCTTTTCCTGAGCAGATTGCCCTGGAAGTGAAGTGAGTAAATTATTTTTTAAAGCACTCAAAAAAGCACTAAAGTTGTTATTCAAATTCTGCATTTTGCAAAAATATCAGTTTTCAATCAAAATGAATGTTTGCGTGAAAATTTAGGCACCAAACTCTCAACTTAAATTCATCGTAAAGTCTCAATTGTGAGCATTTTAAGAAATTGAACAATTCTTTTTCTGTTTTTTTAACGGAAGATTTATATGTACATCATTTCAACGTGTTATATTTGTATCTTTAACCCATCAATCGATCGTAGACATATGGTAAAGGAAAAAGAATCACCGCTGGATTTTTCGGACGTAATGCATGATGAACCAATGGATTTGATTCTGTTCAATGACGAGTTCAATACCTTTGATTTTGTTATTCAAACATTGATTGAGGTTTGCGGACATAGCCTTGAACAGGCCGAAACTTGTACCTGGATAGTTCATTATAAAGGTAAATGCGCCGTAAAATCAGGGCCTGCTTACGAGCTGAAACCCTATTATGATGAATTCAGGAACAGAAATTTAACAGCAAGTATTCAATAAGCAATGTGGACAATAATTTTAGTGTTGATCGGAGTAGGTATTTTGATGGTACTTCTCGAAATTTTGGTTATTCCCGGCGGTGGATTGGCCGGCCTGTTAGGTTTTGGACTTATGGTAACAGCAGTTTGGCTCGCTTTCAGTCGTGAAGGAAATATGGCAGGTTTGATTACCCTTACAGCTACCATTATTGTAAATGTTGGGGTACTTGTTTATGCTTTAAGGTCAAAAACATGGGATAAAGCCATGCTGAAAACAAATATCGATGGCAAGGTAAATCTTGTGGATGAAAACCTTGTGAAAGCAGGAGATACAGGCAGAACCATTTCTCGCTGTGCTCCCGGAGGTAAAGCAATCATTAACAATGAATTTTTTGAAGTGCATGCCCGCTCCGAATTCATTGATGAAGATACGGAGATAGAAGTTATTAAACTTGAAGGAAATAAAATTTTTATTAAATCTAAACAGTGATATTATGGAAGAAATGTATGTAATTATTGCAATTGGTTTAGGTGCCATATTTTTGATTTGGTTCCTATTCTACTTTATTCCTGTAGGCTTATGGTTTACAGCTTTGGTGTCGGGAGTGAGAATTTCTCTCCTGCAGCTTATCCTTATGCGTTGGCGTAAAGTTCCGCCGTCTGTTATCGTAAACAGCATGATTGCTGCAACAAAAGCAGGAATTAAGCTCGAGCGCGATGATCTGGAAGCGCATTTTCTGGCTGGCGGTCGTGTTCAGCAAGTAGTAAACGCGTTGATTTCTGCTGATAAAGCCAATATCGAACTTAATTTTAAAACAGCAACTGCTATTGACCTTGCAGGACGTGATGTTTTGCTTGCAGTTCAGATGTCGGTAAACCCAAAAGTTATTGACACCAAAAAAGTGGCTGCTGTAGCCAAGGACGGTATTCAGCTAATCGCACTTGCACGTGTAACAGTAAGAGCAAATATACGCCAATTGGTAGGTGGTGCAGGTGAAGAAACTATTCTTGCCCGCGTTGGTGAAGGAATTGTTTCATCCATCGGTTCTGCTGATTCACATAAGTCAGTTCTCGAAAATCCAGATTCAATTTCAAAGGTTGTTTTACGCAAAGGACTCGATTCTGGAACTGCATTTGAGATTTTGTCAATCGATATTGCAGACATTGATATTGGAAAGAATATCGGTGCAGTCTTGCAGATGGATCAGGCACAAGCAGATAAGAATATCGCTCAGGCCAAGGCCGAAGAGCGCAGAGCCATGGCTGTTGCACTTGAGCAAGAAATGAAGGCAAAGGCTCAGGAAGCTAGGGCAAATGTTATTCAAGCTGAAGCTTTAATTCCTCAAGCAATTGCTGAAGCATTCAGGAGTGGAAATCTTGGAATTATGGATTATTACAAATTCCAGAACATACAGGCTGATACCCAAATGCGTGAAAGTATTTCAGAGCAGGGAAAACATTCATCAGGCTCAAACAAGGAGATGGGAAAGAAATAATTAAAGAATAAATCCTGATTAAAAAACGTTTGTGTCAGGTAAGATACAAACGTTTTTTTTCGACCAGTACGAAATAATGCAAAACAGCGAAAACAGCATAACTGAACAATTATTGGTGAATCAATCATGGGATTCACTTCAGGAAGCTTTGGAAAAGCAGCTTTCTGAAGATGAGAAACTACTGGTAATGAAAGCTTTTGCAAAAGCTTCTGAAATTTATCAAAATCAATATCTTACCTCTGGTAAGCCTATGATCTGGCATCATCTTGAAGTTGCCAAGATTGCTGTTTTTGAGTTAGGTTTAAAATCTTCTACTGTGATCGCAGCTTTCATGCACAGTATGGACATCAAAAATGATAACTTTCTGGCACAAGTTGAGTCTGATTTTGGTAAAGATGTAGCCGTCATTTTGAAAGGTTTTTGTAAGATTTCTGAGTTGCCAACCGAACGTCTCTCTTTTCAGTCTGATCAGTTCAGAAAGCTCTTCCTAACGCTAGTGGAAGATATTAGGGTGATTCTGCTCAAAATTGCGCACCGACTTTTTGATTTGCGAAATCCTGATGATCTGAATAAAGATAAGCTTGAAAAGTTCATTCTCGAAGTAAAACACCTTTACATTCCCATCACGCACAGATTGGGTTTATATACCATCAAGGCTGAATTTGAAGAAAGGGTAATGAAATTTGAGAACCCTGAAGTTTATGAACAGATCAGCGAGAAAATTCAGGCAAGCAAGGCAAGACAGGAAGTGTTGATGAAAAATTTCATCCAACCAATAGAACAACAACTGAATGAACATGGATTGGATTGCTCAATTAAATGGAGGACAAAATCTATACCCAGCATCTATGTAAAGATGAGAGATCAGAATGTAGATTTTGAGCAGGTTTATGATTTATTTGCAATGCGTGTTATCACAAAGAGTCCACCAAAACGCGAAAAAGAAGATTGTTGGAGGATTTATTCGATAGTTACTGATCTCTATAGTCCAAATCCAAAACGATTGCGCGACTGGATAACTTCCCCAAAAGCATCTGGTTATGAGTCACTTCATACAACTGTAAAAGGGCCGGAAGATAAATGGGTTGAGGTTCAGATACGTTCGGAACGTATGGATCTGACGGCTGAAAAGGGTCAGGCTGCGCACTGGCTTTATAAAGATAAGCCTGAGAAAAAAG
The DNA here is from genome assembly GCA_030683155.1 of Bacteroidales bacterium. Classification (GTDB taxonomy): domain Bacteria; phylum Bacteroidota; class Bacteroidia; order Bacteroidales; family F082; genus JALNZU01. The sequence goes on along the minus strand of JAUXMV010000015.1, from coordinate 62,234 downwards.
ATGCTGAGGAGTGGCTAAATCAAATCAGAGATGTTATTGAAAACCCCGGTCAGCTACATTTTGGGTCTTACAAGCGGGACGAAAATCAAATCTCAGACAAGATTTTCATTTTCACTCCAAACGGCGATCTTAAGCAGCTGCCAGGTGGTTCTACGGTACTTGATTTTGCTTACGAAGTGCATACACAGGTGGGTTCAACTTGCAGTGGGGCAAGGGTTAACAACAGAATTGTGCCAATCAGACATGTACTCCACAACGGTGATAAAGTTGAAATATTAACCACCAAGAAGCAAGCGCCAAAGCCAGATTGGTTAAGTTTTGTTGTTACTGAAAGAGCGAAAAGTAAGATCAAAAGACACCTTAAAGAAGAAGAGCTCAAAGAAGCCGAGGTTGGAAAAGAGATTTTACTCAGAAAGCTAAAAAACTGGAAAATTGTCTCTTCTGATGACGTAATTAATCATCTGGTCAAGTTTTATAAAACCAAAACTGCTGTTCAGTTGTACCATATGATTGCAACTGAAAAAATTGACCTTGTAGATCTTAAGAAACATTTGGTAAGCTTAAGTGATGAAACCAAACCACCGCAAAAAGCTGAAGCAACTGAGTTCAATCCTGAAAGTCGTCAAGTAACTAAATCAAGTACAAAAGATGATTTTCTTATAATTGATGAGTCGATAAGCAATGTGAATTATAAGCTTGCGAAATGTTGCAATCCCATTCCTGGAGACGAAGTGTTTGGTTTTGTTACAATTAACACAGGAATTACTATTCACAGGGTAAACTGTCCAAATGCAGCACGCTTACGACAAAGATATTCCTACAGGTTTCTGAATGTAAAATGGAAGGAGTCGAAAGATAATCCTACATTTAATACTGCAATACGTGTTTCAGGCAAAGATACTCTCGGACTTGTTGGAGAAATTACGAAATTAATTTCAAGCGATTTGAAGGTGAATATGCGCAGCATCACTTTCGATACCAGAGATGGTCGCTTTGAAGGAAAGATTACTTTACAGATTAAGGACACAGATCACCTTGAACAATTACTTCACAGAATTGGCAAAGTGCAGGGAGTTGAGCGCGTTGCCCGAATAGATTAAAATAAATATTATGGTTTTGACTTTATTGATACTGGCGCTGTTTTTTTTCGGTCTTACAATTTGGTTCTTTTCGAAAAATAAGAAGGCTTTGGCTGTAACATTTGGCCTCATCGGTGTGATGGCACTGGCTTTATTTATTATAGTGAGGGCAATGTATCCTCATAAAGTTCCCTTTTAAGATCCATTTTCTTTTTCATTAAAGGTTAAACCAAGGTTTAACAACCACTGTTTTATCGACGGGTTCGTTTATGTGTCTGAACTCGTTGGTAAATTTATTGTACTCATAGTCATTTTGCCATTCAAGATGATTTTTTTTCACCTGACCAATTGCAAGTATAAGGGTATCAAGTTCATCATCTGTCATTGTTGGATGAAGTGAAGCGCGTATCCAGCCTGGTTTTTCAGAAAGATCACCATGGTTTATCAGATCAGTTATTTCCCTTGACTTAGCATGGCTTACATCAAGCAGATAATGTCCATAGGTTCCGGCGCAGGCGCAACCACCCCTTACCTGAATCCCAAAACGATCGCTTAATAGTTTCACAACCAGGTTGAAATGAATATTGTCGAGATAGAACGAAAAGACCCCAAGTCGCTTTTCAACATTATCGGCAAGAATATGCAAACCATCAATTTTACGTAATTCTGTAAATGCTTTCTGAACCAGCTGATGCTCGCGTTCACGCATTTTTGCTGTATTCATTTGGTTTTTCACCTCGATTGCCAGAGCCGTTCTGATAGCCTGTAAAAAACCAGGGGTACCACCATCTTCACGTATTTCAATATCATCAATGTATTTATATTCTCCCCATGGGTTAGTCCAATCCACGGTTCCTCCACCAGGGTTGTCAGGTGATGGACTCTTGTACAATGATCTGTCGAAAATCATCACGCCTGAGCTTCCGGGGCCACCAAGGAATTTATGCGGACTGAAGAAAATGGCATCCAGTTTTTTCATTTCGTCATCGGCGGGATGCATATCAATATCGACATAAGGTGCAGATGCAGCAAAATCAACAAAAATTACTCCTCCGTGTTCGTGCATGATTTTTGCCATTTCATGATAAGGCGTTTCTATACCGGTAACATTTGAGCATGCAGTAAAAGAACCGATTTTAAAGTTTCGGTCTTTATATTTTTCCAGCTGGTTTTTTAACTCATTCAAATCAATGCATAAATTTTTGTCGGGCTGCAAAACAACAACATCGACATTTGTTTCAAACCAGTTTGTATGGTTTGAGTGATGCTCCATGTGACTAAGAAATACTACAGGTTTTTCGGCCTTCTGCAAACAATCTTTGGAATGAATCATGTGACAATTTTTGAGTCCCATGATACGCTGCATTTTATTAATAACAGTTGTCATCCCGGTGCCTGCGGTAATAATCACGTCATCCGGACCAGCATTGACGTGCTTTTTGATAAGTTTGTGTGCATAGTGATATGCCTTTGTCATCAAAGTTCCCGTTTCACTGGTTTCGGTATGTGTATTGCCTACAAACGGACCAATATCTTTGGTTATCCTGTCTTCGATAGGCTGATAAAGCCGGCCACTGGCAATCCAATCAGCATATAACAGTTTTTGAGGGCCATAAGGACTGTTGTAAACTAAATCGTTGCCAATTGTCCGTTTTCGAAAATATTCAAAATGTTTTTCTAAATCTGTCATAACCATATTTTGCGCTGGGAGGAAACGCATCTTCCCACATCAATGACAACTTATTGGCCTTTTATGAATGCATGAGGCATTAATAAGTGTCAATGTGCAAATTTAGAAAAGTTTACGAGAAATGAAAATCCATTCTGTAACTTTCTGGGCAGCCTAATTGCCTTTGGAAATCTGAATCATGCTTACTTCAATACTCCCGTTTTCAGGGAGCAGTTCAATATAAATATTGTCTTCGCTGAACCATTTGTATTGTGAACCAATGCGGACAATAAAATCGTTGTAACTATCATTTTCTGGAATTGGTAAAACAAAACCTCCGTTTCTACCACTTTTACTGCCAAAATTAACCAGAAGTGGGAAAGGGCTGTTTCCAGAATTTTTTGCTTTGATCAGAATATAATTTGACCTGCGTTCGGTAACATCAACAGGCTCAAAATCAAATCTTTTCGAGACATTGGCTGCAATCTGAACAGGAGAAACGTTAAGCTCTCTTATCTTGTTTGCCTCCATTATTTGAGCGATTTTGTGTATCATCTCTCTCGGATAACGCTCATCAGGTTTAATGCCTTCAGCTCTAAGATATGCTTCAATAGCTTTGTCATAATTTCCGGTATTAAAACTTCTGTCGGCCTCACTCACGAATTTATTGTATTCTGATTTTAATGCGAGCAACCTTTCTTCAAGAATCACTTCAATCTGTTTGATTCTTTGGGTAGCATAAGGATCATTTGCTTTATATCCAAGTGCAGTTTTAAAAGAGACAACAGCCAACTGATATTCATTAATGCCCACCTGACGATCACCTTCTGCAATGGCAGCATCATATCTGCTTTTGTTTTCGCGTTCTATGGCCTCAAGTGCAAGGGCTATTTCAGCCTTTTTTGCTGCGGCATAAATGTTTGCAGGATCTAAAGAAAGTATCTGGTCAAAAATCCCACTTGCTTCAGTTAACTGATTATTAGAAAGAAGGTTATCTCCCTGAACTTTAAGGTTATTAACGCGTGTCTCGAGTTCTTTTGCTGTGGCAAGCGCTTGTTTTTTTGTTTCAATCAAACTTATCTGACTCTGCGGATAACTTTCATTGGGTTTGAGCTGTAAAGCTTCACGATAGGCAGCGAGAGCATCATCGAGCAACTCATTTGAATAGAGTTGATCAGCAAGCTCGATTTTTTGTAAGTAATTCTTATTCAGCTCTTCTTGTTTGGCTAAATCTGAAAAGATAGCACCTATCTCTTCAAGTTTGCTTTTTGGATGCTTTTCAGAAGGTTTTAGCGCTAAGGCATCGGTGTATTTCAACTGAGCAGACTGATAATTTTTACTATTGAAATCAGTGTCAGCCTCATTGATTAAAGCAGCATATCTTGCTTCAAGTTCTTGAGCGGCAGCTTTTCCTGCAACAATATTGCCGATTTCTTTTATGCGTGAAGCAGGGTGTTCTCTTTCGCTGAAAAGCGCAAGTGCTTTGTTATAGTTTTCTCTTGCACCTTCATAATTCTCATTGGTAAATTGCTGATCTGCTGATGCAATAAGGGCTGCATAGCTGGATTCCTTTTCTGCCATCACTTTTTCCTCGTTCACTAATCGTTCAATTTCTGCAATCTTTTGTTTTGGCAGTGATTCGTTAGGACGAAGGCTTAATGCATTTGTGAAAGCTTGGATGGCCGTTTCATAATTTTTTTGACTTAAAGAAGAATTTCCTTCATCAACAAATGCCTGGTATGCCTGATTGTTTGCCAACTCAGATGCCTCATTTTCCTTGATTCTGTTTATTTCAGTAATCTGCTGTTTTGGAAGTTCCGCATCAGGATTAATTTGAAGTGCTTTATTATATTCTGAAATTGCAAGTTCCCAGCTTCGTGCATCGAAATATTGTTTTGCAGCAGCCAAAAGTTCGTTATAGGCTGCATCAGCCTGTTGTTTTTTCTCAGCCTCAGCCAGAAGTGTATTTATTTTATCAATTTGCTGGCGCGGATAACTTTGCGTATTGTCTACTTCAACTGCTTGTGCATAAAGCACTTTTGCATTGTCCAGTTTGTTTTCTGTAAACAATTTATCAGCATCTTCAATCAGTTTGCTATACTGCTTGCCTTTTTCCAAAGCAAGTTGCTGATCACCAAATTTCTTTTCAGCATCTGCCAGTTTTGCATTTAAGGAAGTGTCATCTTGTTTGATTCCGACAGCATCTCTGTAGGAAGTTACTGCCTGTGCAAAATCAGATTGTGACATTGCTAAATCTCCTTTTGAAACGAATTCAGCAAAACGAATCTCTTTTTCCTGTTCAGCCTTGGCTTGCGCTAAAATGAAAGTGATTTCGGTGACGCGTTCAGATGCCAAAATATGCTCTGCGTCTATTTCAAGGACTTTTCCGTAGGTTTTTAGTGCAGCCTCAAAGCGTTTTTCCAGGTATTCGTTGTTGGCATCTGCAAGTAACTTTTTCAAAGCAACTTCTTTTAAATAAGCATCGCTGTTAAGGAATTGATCGATGCGGTTAACCATATCGATGGCATAGTTTTGCTCAGGCCAAACTTCCAGCGCCTGTCTGTAAAGCGTTCTGGATTCGTCAAGTTTTTTCAGCTCATAGGCTTCATCAGCTTTTGCCAGAATTTCATTGTATCTGTTTGCCTTTGTGGCCAGCATTTTAGTGTCGCTTAGCTGAGTTATTGTGGCTGCGTCGTCAGGAAATAATGTCAAAGCTTCTTCAATCTTGACAATCGCATCTGTATAGTTTCTTCTAAGAATCAAGTTGTTGGCTTCGGTTTTCAGATTGTTAAAAAGTTGTTCTTTTTCTTTCTGTTTACCCAATAAGACTTGTGTTGAAGCAATGCGCTCTTTTGGGAGTTTTTCATCTGGAAATATGGTTGTTGCCTGATTAAATTGCACTAAAGCTTCTTCAAACTTTTTGCTTTCAAGAAGTTGCTCTCCCAACTGCATTGCTGTTTGATAGCTTTGCTGACGTTGATTGTTTACATTAAGGGTTTCGTTAATTTTTGTTGTCTGGCTCAGGGTATATTTATCTTGTGGAAAGATGCTTAGTGCTTTGTTATAAAATTCAAGTGCTTCTTCAATTTTGCCTTCACGATTGAGCCTGTCACCTTCATCAAGGTTTTGGTAAAATCTTCCCTGCAGTTCCATTTGTTTCTGAATGAGATCTACTGTTTCTGCCAGGCGATTCTTTGCCGTTGCGTCATTTTCTCTGAATCGCAATGCCATTTCATAATAAGTCTTGGCACTGATATAATCTTTTTCAGCGAATTTTTCATTTGCAGAACGCATGATACTTTCGAAATTTTGCTGGGGTTCCTGTGCCTGCAATGAAAATTGTACGGCAATTAAGATCAGCAAAAGCAGTAAGGCTTTCAGGGTAAAAAGTCGGTACATATGGATATTTAACTTTCTGGTGTAACTTTAATTAACGATATAGGATGGTTTTTATTGCAGCTGAATTATTCAATCAGGCCATCGACAATATGTAGTTTTCGATCTGCCATAACAGCAAGCTCGGGGTTGTGTGTTACAATTATAAATGTTTGGTTAAACTCTTCTCTCAGCTTGAAAAATAATTTGTGTAATTCGTTGGCTGAATTTGAGTCCAGATTGCCTGATGGCTCATCTGCGAGTACTACTGCGGGATTATTCATGAGCGCCCGGGCGACCGCTACACGCTGTTGTTCGCCGCCGGAAAGTTCAGAAGGTTTATGTTCGGCCCGCTCCGAAAGTTTAAAGTAATCAAGCAAATATTTTGCTCTTTCGATTGCTTTATTTTTAGCTGTTCCAGCGATAAATGCAGGTATGCAAATGTTTTCGAGGGCAGTAAACTCTGGCAACAAATGATGAAACTGAAAAACAAAGCCAATTTTTTGGTTTCGGAAAGCTGAAAGCTCCTGGTCTGAAAGCTTGTTAACTGCTGTCCCTCCAATGGTTACAATGCCTTCATCCGGCTTTTCAAGTGTTCCTAATATTTGAAGTAATGTTGATTTTCCTGCACCCGAAGCACCAACTATTGACACGATTTCGCCTTCTTTTACTACCATATCTATCCCCTTGAGGACGATAAGATTTCCGAATTTTTTGACAATTCCGTTTGCCTTTATCATTTTAAGTATGTGATTTCCGGGCAAAGGTACAGAATTTTGTCGCGAATCAGTATTCGTCAGCATTGCAGTTTCAGCTTCTTCGGAATGTGTTAAAGAAAAACTTAAGATTTCTTTGATTGATAGAAATAGATACTCTAAAAAGTTCTATTTTTGGACTTCAAAAATCACAGAATTATTTCGTTATGAATTTACATGAGTTTCAGGGTAAACAGATACTAAGCGGATATGGCGTTTCCGTTCCTATGAGTATTGTAGCTGAATCACCTGCAAAAGCTGTTGAAGCAGCAAAGGAGATTCAAAAAATGACAGGTTCAGATAAATGGGCTGTCAAAGCACAGATTCACGCCGGTGGACGTGGCAAAGGCGGTGGTGTAAAAATTGCCAAATCCATTGAAGAAGTGGAGCTTTTTGCCGATCAGATTATTGGAATGACTTTGATAACTCCCCAAACAAGTGCCGAAGGAAAGTATGTCAGAAAAGTATTGGTCGAGCAGAATATCTATTATCCAGGACCATATCCTGTTTCAGAAATTTATATGAGTATTTTGCTTAACCGGGCCACAAGCAGAAATATGATTTTGTATTCTCCAAGAGGAGGGATGGATATTGAAAAGGTTGCTGAGGAGACACCAGATCAAATCTTTACAGAAGAAATTGATCCAAAAGTTGGCTTACAGGCATTTCAAGCCAGAAAAATCGCCTTTAATTTAGGTCTCTCCGGTACTGCTTTTAAAGAGATGGTGAAGTTTGTAGCTGCACTTTACAAAGCTTACGAAGGATCGGATGCGAGCCTATTTGAGATCAATCCTGTAATCAAAGCTGCTGATGACAGAATATATGCTGCTGATGCTAAAGTTGTTATCGACAACAACGCTCTTTTCCGTCAGATTGAAATTGCCGGAATGCGCGACCTCAATGAAGAAGATCCTATTGAAGTGGAAGCCAGTCGTTTCGATTTGAATTACGTAAAACTTGATGGCAATGTAGGCTGTATGGTCAATGGAGCAGGGCTTGCAATGGCAACAATGGACATGATCAAAATGTCGGGAGGTGATCCGGCCAATTTCCTTGATGTTGGTGGCACCGCAAATGCGAAAAGGGTAGAAGAAGGTTTTAGAATTATTCTGAAAGATCCTAATGTTAAGGCGATATTGGTAAATATTTTTGGAGGAATAGTTCGTTGCGATCGCGTTGCACAGGGTGTAGTGGATGCATACAACAATATTGGCGAAATTGAAGTTCCCATTATTGTTCGTCTTCAAGGTACCAATGCCGAAGAAGGAAAAGAAATTATAGACAAATCCGGCTTGAAAGTGTTTTCAGCTATCAGACTTCAGGATGCTGCGGCATTGGTGAATGAAGTTTTGAAGTAGGATTTATACATTTTTTGAAAAAGCCTGTGTAGTGAATTCTGTACAGGCTTTTTTTATGTGTTTATGTTTAGTTGGTTTGCCTAGATATAACCCATTAATTTATAGTAAGTTATTGCGGTAAATTCCCTCATCACGATAATTTCATATTGCAGGTAGCTCCACATATTGTAACGAAGATCAAGATTTCTTTCAGGTTTTGAGCTTTTTTTACCTTTAATAGTATCTTCAATTAAAAGCTCTTCATCAAAGGAGTTTTCAAAAGTTGCAACACCAGTAACGGTTTCAAATCCTGCTTTTTTGAAAGTAAGAATACTGCGGTACATATGTTCAGGAGAAGTAATTACAAGGACTTTTGCTTCAGTGTTTTCTGCAATTTGCTTTATATTAGCAGCTTGCGTAAAAGTATTGGTTCCCTTTATTTCTGACAAAATTCTTTCTGAATCGATGCCCCATCGAAGTAATTCGTTAATCATAGCAAAGTGGTCACTATCTTCAAACGAAGCAGAATCAGCTGGCAGGGCAACGATAATTTTACTTTGCGGATACTTTTCTGCTACCAGGGCGGCATAATAACAGCGCAATAACCCTTGTGGACCGGGCATTCCGCCTGCACCCATCAGAACGATGTAGTTAGGGTCATCAATTTTTTCGATTTTGCTTGTTCCCAGCCAATGATAGACCAGATAAGGATAATCAGTAAAACTTAATGCTATCATTACGATAAAAATCCAACCCGTGATGTAAATGATCTTCCTTAAATATTGATAGAGAAATCTCAATGTAGTTTTAATTGCAATCATTTGGGTTTGTTTATCCTTCGCAAATGTAAATAAAAAAAAGCCGGTTGGTTAACCAGCTCTTTGTTATTTCAACGCTAAATTTTAAGCGCTACTTTGAATTCATTTCAATGAAACTGTTCATTTGCATCGGAATTATTGTGCCTTGTTGCTCCATTTCCATTTCCATGGCTTGATTGATGCTTGCAGAAACAATCCATCCTGAAGCTAGTTCAACAATTGTTTTGCCTGAAAGTGTGCCACTGATTTCAGCTTTTTCACCCATGAGCTGTGTGCCGGTTATGTTGCCTGAAAAACTTATATGGGCATTTTTCCCTTTAATTTCATCTAAAGTATAATCTGAAGTGATGGTGAAGTCGCTGTTTGGATCAGGTTTGAGGCTCACTTGCCAGGTTTCTCCAACACTAACTTTTTTTCCTGCATATACGATCATCATGCCCGACTCAAAGCCAGAAACATTGCTTGCTTCAGTAATTACTTCACTGCGGTTGTTGCTGAGCGGCTGGCCCCGTAGATCTATTATTGCTGTTACCGTTGTGCCGATTGCTTTGCCCAGAGAGGCGGCAACTTGTTGAGAAATCGGGTCTTCTGTTGCAGGTTTATCGCTGTCCCATTGAATTTCCATACCCATAGCATTTTGATTGAATCTAATTCTTTTATAGTTTAGCTCAAGGGTATAGCTGTCTTCAATTTTATCCGCAACCAGAATTTCCTGATTAATTACAATGTTTTGGGTCAGATTCATGCTCTGTCCCATCATATTCATTGAAATAGTTTGCCTGTTATTTATTTCCATTGCATACTTTTTACCTTTCTCCAATTTGTAGGAAAGTTCAACTTCTTTTGCTGAAAATACCTGTATGCTGCTTAAAAGCATCACAATTGCAATCACTGAAATAAGATTTTGTTTTTTCATTTTATTGATTTTTTAAAATGGGTCATTATAATCTGGTTCAACATCAAATTCATCATTCATTCTGGAAGATATCGTTTTTGTGGGTAATTCAAAGCTTGTGTTAGGCATCAATTCCTGTGGATGTTTGTCAAAATTCTCAGGGTCTTCAAATTTTGCGTAAGTGCCAATGAATTTTAAATTTACATCGCCAAGTTTACCATTTCTGTGCTTGGCAATATTTACAACGGCTAAACCCTGAAGAGAATTGTTGTTTTCATCTTCAACAAGTCCATAATATTCAGGCCTGTATATGAAAATTACCATGTCGGCATCTTGCTCAATGGCACCAGATTCGCGCAAGTCGGAAAGAATTGGTTTCTTTGAGCCGGGCCTGTTTTCAACGGAACGGCTTAATTGCGAAAGTGCCAGAACAGGAATATCAAGTTCTTTGGCAAGGCTTTTAAGTGACCGTGAAATATTACTGATTTCCTGTTCACGGTTTCCGCGGTTTTCGCCGCCTGAGGTCATAAGTTGTAAATAATCGACAAAAACCATTTGAATATCGTGCTGCTGTTTGAGACGGCGACATTTTGCACGAAGTTCAAAAATTGAAAGCTGTGGTGTGTCATCAATGAACATTTTGGCTTCGATCAATGGACTAACTTTTGTTGTCAGTTGCTGCCATTCGTGCTGTGCCAGATCACCTTTGCGAAGTTTTTCAGCCGGAAGATAGGTTTCGCTCGAAATTAAACGCGTAACTAGTTGAACAGAAGACATCTCAAGTGAAAAAAAGGCAACCGGTTTGTTAAATCCAACAGCAGCATTTCGTGCCAGATTCAACGCAAGTGCAGTTTTACCCATACTTGGACGGGCAGCTAAAATGATGAGATCACTTTTTTGCCATCCTTGCGTTATTCTGTCGAGCTCGGTAAAACCGGAAGGAACGCCACGAAGGCTGTTATCGCCACTTTTTGCATTTTCAATGTCTTTTATGGCTTGTTGCACCAACTCAGGCATCGTGCTGAAACTCCTTCTAAGGTTGGTCTCACTTACCGAAAAAAGCCCCGATTCAGCCTTATCAAGCAAATCGAACACATCTGTAGTGTCTTCATAAGCATCTTTGATGATGTCTGATGAAATGCGGATAAGTTCGCGCTGAATATGCTTTTGGATGATGATGCGTGCATGAAACTCAATGTTGGCGGCAGAAACAACGCGGTTGGTGAGTTGAGAAATATAATAAGGACCGCCAACAATCTCCAGATTTCCATTTAAACGAAGCTCATTAGTTACAGTTAAAATGTCGATGGGTTCAGACTTTGCAAATAGACTCTGAACAGCCTCAAAAATCTTTTGATGTGCATCTTTATAAAAAACATTTGGTTGCAAAATGTCGATTACAGCGTTTACTGCATCTTTTTCCAGCATCATTGCGCCGAGCACAACTTCTTCAAGATCCGGGGCTTGAGGTGGAACCCTTCCGTGGCTCAGCAATAATTCGCGTTGCTGATCCATGGGATTGATATTGTTGGGTTTTGGTTTTCTTATATTTTTCTCCATTGGCCAAAATTACAAAATAGTGTATAGTCGATAGTGGGTGTTAATATCTTTTTGGTTTGAAAAAACAATAAAAAACATTGACTTCTGATTTAGAACATTTTAGAATTTTATTCTATTTTAAAGATTATTCATTTTTGGCAGTTTCCTGAAAATAATGAAACGACAGATCAATTGCTTTGGCATATTGAACGATTCTTTGAAAAAGCTGCTCAAGCTTTTCCGTTTCATTTTCTTCGAGCAGATCCTTTACTAGAAATACGTTTTCTTTTAATAATTGTTTCTTCCCGCCAAGAACAGTGGCCACATCAGCCAAGCTCCATCCATCAGAAAAATCAGGATGAAAAACCTCGCATTCCTCAATGATTTGCCGAACTCCAACGAGTTTATTGTGAAGATTTTGAAGTTCTGAAGATAGATCTTCTTTCGTATAAAAAACAACTCCTTCAATACATTGAAGCAAAATATTCACATCGTCAGTAATCAACAATTCTGTTTTTTTGTTTAAACCTGAAACGAAATCTAAAAATTTCACTCCACCAGAAAGATCTTGCCTAAATAATATGGTTTCACTCTCATTACTGTCATGGCTCAAAACTGAAACAGCCACTGGCAGCATTTCGTAAGGCCGTGAACCTTTGATGACCGGAACGGCAGGCTGTTGAACAATAAGTTTCAGAGAGTGATATTTTTTTGATGTTGGAGTTTTTTGAAAAAAGGTTTTCAAGGATGTTCCGTTAAATGTTAATGTGGAGTTTCTAAATGCTTCAAGCTCTGATTTTTGAGAAGAAGTTAGTGCAAGTTTGTCAGGAAATTGGCTGATTTCTGTTGTGCCATTGTGATAAAGATCAAAAAGCATTGTTTTATTGAAAGTTTTCAGACTTAAAACACCTTTAGCCGGCACATTTTTCCAACAGTGACCAATGAAATCACAAGGGTAGGGGTATTGACAATGGATTCCTATGTTTATATCAGGTGATTTTGTGAGTTGAAGGCTCTCTTTTGAGAGATGAATTTGATGCCTGATTTCCTCTTTTTGAGCCATCACTTCATTTAGAACACTTTGTTGAATAAATAAATCTTCAAGATTCAAAGTGTCATTCAGCACATAGTTTTCATCTATATAGATCAGTGAAAAATCTGAAAGCTGAACGCCGCAACCCCGAATCACGTAAAACTGAAGTGCAGCATCTTTTATATAAGTAGCTGATATTGAGCGCGAACTTTTAACCTCGAATGCTTTCCAATATTGACCATCTCTTACAAGAACATCAAGCATGATCAGCACGTCGTCATATTGAAATACCGCTTCATACAAAATATTGATATCCGGATCTGATAATGCTGCAGCTGTTTCTTCTCTTTTTTTCTGATATTGGGAAGGTGATTTAGGACTCATATCCTGGCCTCCCGGAAAAAGATCCCGTGCTAAAACGCCGACATCAGTGCCTCTTCTGAATTTTGCCAGTTGTTCGGCGCTTAGTTTATCACGCAAAAAGGGTCTTTTGTAATGAAGATAGAGCGATTTCTGACATTGCTGCCCACGGATAAAAGTTGATTTTGAAAGAGCGTGTTTGGTCATTGATGCTATTTGTAAAATTTTTGAAGGCTATTATTCAATTCAGGAAAGTTTCTTGAAGTGTAATTATATGTATTGAATCAATTCGTCATGTATCAGGGAATAAATACGACTTGTTCTTCTTTTATAAGTGGTTGGTTCAGATAGCGTTTCATAAGTTGTGCGATTGCAAGAACATCTTTCTGGCAATAGTTTTTTATTCGTTCAAGATCTTTTTCCTCCCAATAAACCTTCCAGACCATGCTTCCGTCAATATCATCTTTCGGTGTTGGAATGCCAAAAATATATGTAAGCAGGTCGAGAGAGGTGTAGTTTTTGTAATCGCCAAATTTCCATAGTTCCATGGTGTCAAGATGTTTTATTTCCCATGGTTTTTTACCAGCCAGCTGAAGAATGAAAGGCAATTCTATTCCGTTGATTATCATGCGTCTGGCAATGAATGGAAAGTCAAACTCCTTTCCGTTATGTGCACAAAGAACGTCATCTGCATTGTTGTAATGCCGGTTGAGCAAGGTGGCAAATTCGTCAAGCAGGATCTTTTCATCATCGCCATAAAATGATTTTAGCCTGAACTCGCTTCCATTAAAATAACCAACGGAAATAACGATGATTTTTCCGAATTCGGCATAAATACCTGCGCGATTATAAAGCTCATCTGGCGTTGATTCTTCTTTTGTTTTAAGTTGACTTGCTTTTTTGTCCCAAAGCCTCTTGCCGTTTTCATCCAAGGCAAAATAGTCGGGAAACTGGGGCGCTGTTTCTACATCGAGAAAAAGCACGCGGGAAAGATTGAGGTTGTAAATCATGTTTTTTGATTGATGGTAGAATGGAGAATTCATTAATTTAGCCAAAAGTAACAACAAGAAACCAGTCATGCAAATCAAAGCGAAAATATCCTTGTTTTTTTTCTTGATTCTGTTATTTGCATGCAGAAAGAATTCAGATGAAATTTTCCCTCAGATCATTTTTTTGAGTCCTTCCGAAGGTCATGTTTTTGATGGTGATAGCATCAGATTTAGTGTACATGTTATGGATAATTCCAATCTGGCTTCTGTCAGACTTGGCCTGTTAAATGAAAACAAAATTTCTGTGGTTACACCTTTATATATAGTACCACAAAAAAACGACACAACGATTGAAGTTGTATTTTCCAAAGATGCCGCGTTAAAGGCAGGGACATATTTCCTCCATGTTCAGGCCAGCGATGGTGTGAATGTTAAAAATCAATACAGAGAGGTCAAACTTTTGCGTAACGACATATCCAATGTTGATGCTTTGCTTGTGCGAAGAAATTCCGGTAAGAGCAAAATTTGGAAAATGAATTCAAATAGCGGCGCCGTCAGCCCATTGATGCAAGTGGATTATGAAATTGAGGCATTATTGTCTGTTGCTGAAACAAGAAAGTTATACCTGATGACAAAGTTTCCTTCAGAACTGCAAGCATGGAATCAGGGAGGAAATGAGCTTTTTTGGACAATTTCTTCATCCTTTCCGCATAAAAACTTCACAGCACTTTCTGCTAAAAACAGCCATTTGCTAATCGCTGAAAAAGCCGGGTTTATTAAAAAGATTCATGGAAATACAGGCCAGATAATGCTAACAACTTTGATGCAGGTTGATACCATTGCTTACGACCTTATTGAAACAGACAACTACATTTTCGCAGCACAAAAACTATCTGATAACCGCCATATTTTGTCTGTTTACTATGGTGCTACAGGCACATTGTCACGCAAAGAACTCATTGAAGCTGAGCTTTCAGGGATGTTTGAGATGCCGGATAAAAGAATTTTACTCGTATTGAAGCATCCTAATGGCTTTAGTGTGGATATTTATAATATTCAAAATCAATACTTAAACAGAGTTTTTTCGTCAAATAATCTTCAGCCTGTTTTTTCTGCATTCACAAAAAATGGTCAATTGCTTTTAGCCACCAATCACAAAATTTTTTATTGTGATTTTTTGAACAATGAACTTGTCGAGATTTTTGAAAGTCCTGTTCAAATGATTGTAAATTTTGAGCCACAACAGCAATTACTTTATGCAGCTCAAGGCCTTTCTATGAAAATTATCAAACCTGATGGAACAATCTTTAATCAGTTCAATCTGCCTGAAACTATTGATATGATTGGATTTTCATACTCTTCAAAGTAAAAGCATTCAGCATGAAAAATCAAATATTCAAAACCGATGATGACTCACTGAGTGTTTTTAATAGCGCAATGAATGAGTCTTATCATTCCAAATTTGGAGCAATTACTGAATCACAATCAGTTTTTATTAAGAATGGTTTTCTGACTTTAAAGAAACCTTGTGAAAGAATTAACATTTTGGAGTTTGGTTTTGGAACCGGTCTAAATGTGCTGTTAACTTTCAACGAGGTAAAAAACAAACAGATTTTTTATAAGTCACTCGAACTTTTTCCACTTTCGTTGGATATCGTGATATCGCTACAATACACATCTGATGAATCTTATAGACATTTAGAAAGCGTTTTTTTGGAAATACATAGAGCGGCATGGAATTCAGACATAGCAATAGGCAATCATTTTATTTTGCATAAATCACTGACTGATTTCAATGATTTTCAGACAGAAGCATCTTTTTATGATTTGATTTACTTCGATGCATTTAGTCCGGAAACCCAACCAGCGTTATGGTCAGAAGTTATTTTTAAAAAACTATTTGAATCTTTGAAACCTGAGGGCATTCTAGTTACATATAGTTCTAAAGGCATTGTTAAAAAGGTGCTTCGGGACGCAGGGTTTTTAGTTGAAAGACTTAAAGGTCCTCCTGGAAAGCGCCATGTGTTGCGGGCACTAAAACCTTCATATATGTAAACCAGCATAAATGTATTTTTTTAAAATAATTTTTTGCTAAGCTTTGTAAAGTGTTGATATATAGTGTCAAAATTGAAATCTTTATTAATAAATTTCTTTATAATTTCCTGCATTTTAAATTTCAGCTCTAATTAAACTGCATTTCAAACACCTCCTTTTTTAGGCTTTACTAATTTATAAACATTCTAAATTTCTACAGACTTACTTCCCAAAGAAAAAAGAGTTTACTTTTGTTGTGAATCGATTAACAGTAACGGATTGTTCATTGAAATTGAATCATTCATCCAATTTTATCATTCATGAAAAATATTGTCAAGCAAATCATTGAAAATTATGGCACTGACAAAAACCGACTGATGGATATCCTTATCGATATTCAGGAACAGTTTGGTTACATCAGTCGGGAAGCTATCGAATTGATGGCCCACATGCTGGGTTTATCGCAAGTGGATGTTGAACAGACAATCACCTTTTATCATTTTTTCAGTCTTAAGCCCAGAGGCAAATATGCTATTTATCTAAATGATAGTGTTGTTGCCTATATGTTTGGCAGACAAGCTATTAAAGAGGCTTTCGAAAAGGAAGCAGGCGTGAAATTTGGCCAGGTGACTGATGACGGGCTAATCGGCTTGTTTAATACTGCCTGTATTGGCATGAATGATCAGGAGCCTGCAGCCATCATAAACAACAAAGTTTTCACCAAATTAACCCCTTACAGGGTTCGTGAAATTATTCGCCATATGCGCGAAGGGAAAGAACTTGATGAATTAAGCAATGAAAGCCATGGCGATGGTAAAAATCAGCATCATTTGCTTAAAACAATGGTTTGGAGCAATATACGTCGAAAAGGAATGATTTTGTCGGATGATTACACTACTGGAAAAGTGTTAAATTCTGTACTTCCAACGATGTCTCCTGAAGCTGTTATCGCGGAGATCAAACACAGTCACATTCGTGGCCGTGGAGGCGCCGGATTTCCAACAGGATTTAAATGGGAATTTTGCCGCAGAGCAAAAGGTCCAAAGCATTATGTTATTTGTAATGCTGATGAAGGTGAACCCGGTACTTTTAAAGACAGGGTAATTTTGACTGAAAAACCTGAATTGGTTTTCGAAGGAATGGCTATTGCGGGTTATGCAATTGGTGGCGATGAAGGCATTCTTTATCTCAGATATGAATATCGTTACATGAAAGAATATCTGGAAGATGTGTTGCAGAAAATGCGCAATCAGCATCTTTTAGGAGAAAATATTGGTGGTATTGAAGGCTTTAACTTTGATATCCGTATTCAATTTGGTGCCGGAGCATATGTGTGTGGCGAAGAGTCAGCATTGTTGGAGTCTCTTGAAGGAAAGCGTGGTGAGCCTCGCGATAAGCCACCATTTCCGGTTGAGAAGGGCTACCTCAATCTGCCGACAATCATTAATAACGTCGAAACATTTGCCACTGCAGTAAGAATTATCGAAAATGGTGGCGAATGGTTCACTCAATTCGGCACTGAAGATTCAACAGGTACAAAAATCCTGAGTATTTCGGGTGATTGTATGTTTCCCGGTGTTTATGAAGTAAACTGGGGTTTCAACGTAGAGGACATGTTAAATATGGTAGGTGCATATGACGTACAAGCCGTGCAGGTAGGAGGGCCTTCGGGGACACTCATCGGACCGGATGAGTTTTATCGTACCCTGGGATATTCTGATCTTTCGACTGGAGGTTCAATGATTATTTTTGGAAAACAGCGGAACCTGCTTAAAGATGTTGTGCTAAATTTCATGGAATTTTTCATTGACGAATCCTGTGGCTCGTGCAGCACCTGCCGAAACATGCCTCAGGTAATGCGCAACAAATTGGTGAAAATACTTAATGGTAATGGCGTGAAAAGTGATCTTGCTGAGCTCAAAGAGTGGAGTAAGATACTTATTGCTAGTCGTTGCGGACTTGGACAAACAGCCGGCAATCCAATTGTGAGCAGCTTGAAAAACTTCAGGCATCTTTATGAAGTATTATTGCAGAAAGATGTTGAGTTTGATCAGGGTTTCAACCTTGAAGCCTCTGTGCAGGATTCGTGCAAATTTGTCGGACGGGTTCCAAATTTTAACCACCACTGATTTAGAAAACTGAAAAATCAATTCCAATGAGTAATTTGATAAAATTTAAAATCGATGGCAACGAATGTATGGCCGAAGCAGGCACTTATATCGTTGAGGCAGCACATCAGAATGGAATATATATCCCAACACTTTGCAATATGCCCGGCGTGAAACCAAAAGGATCATGCCGTATTTGTACAGTAAAAATTAACGGACGACTGATGACTTCCTGCACCACACCTGTGACTGACGGTATGGAGATAGAAAGTAATTCAAATGATATAAATGAATTGAGAAAAAGTATCATCGAATTGCTGTTTGTAAGCGGAAACCATTTTTGTCCGGCATGCGAAAAGAGCGGAAATTGTGAATTGCAGGCTTTAGGCTATCTATACCAAATGATGGTGCCTCGCTTCCCTTACGATTTTCCAAAAAGAGAAGTAGATGCATCTTCACCTTTTATTATAAAAGATCAGGACAGATGTATCATGTGCAAGCGCTGTATAAAATCAATTAAAGACAAAGAAGGCCGTTCATACTTTGCATTCCACAACAGGGGAAATCACCTTGAAGTTGTTCTGGATAAAGAACTTGCTGCAAATATGACAAAAGAAACAGCTGAGCTTGCGATGAAGAATTGTCCTGTAGGGTCAATTATCGTCAAGGAAAAAGGTTTTGTCGTACCAATCGGACAGCGTAAATTTGACAAGAAACCCATCGGAAGCGATGTAACTGTTTAACAATAGGAGGAATAACAATGAGTAAACCTGTATTAGCGACTACTTCGCTTGCCGGATGTTTCGGCTGCCATATGTCAATTCTGGATATTGACGAAAGAATTCTTCAACTGATCGAATTGGTTGAATTTAACAAATCTCCTGTTGATGACATTAAAACCTTTACCAAACCTGTAGATATTGGTATCATTGAAGGCGGATGCTGCAACAGCGAGAATGTGGAAGTTTTGCGTTCTTTCAGAAAGAATTGCAAGATACTTATTTCATTGGGCGAATGTGCCATCATGGGTGGGCTTCCAGCCATGCGCAACGGAATTCCGGTTGAGGAGTGTCTGCATGAAGCATATATAGGCGGACCAACAGTTCAATTGAACAAAAGCCATATTTTACCAAATGACGATGAGCTGCCAATGCTTCTCGACAAAGTTTATCCGTGTCACGAAATCGTAAAAATTGACTACTTTCTGCCAGGATGTCCTCCAAGTGCTGATCTTATCTGGAATGCCCTTGTAGCGCTTCTTACAGGAGACCCGATGAAGTTGCCATACGAAGTTGTGAAATTTGACTAATCTAACAAAACAAATCATGTCGAAGAAAATTACGATAGAACCTGTAACCCGTGTCGAAGGACATGGTAAAGTCACCATCTTCATGGATGACAAAGGAGAAATAAAGCAAAGCCGGCTGCATATTGTTGAATTTCGTGGATTTGAGCGTTTTGTGCAGGGCAGACCCTATTGGGAAGCTCCGGTACTCGTTCAAAGACTTTGTGGAATCTGTCCTGTGAGCCATCATTTGGCAGCAGCGAAAGCGTTGGATGTAATTGTTGGCGCCGGAACTGGTCATGGTTTAACAGCAACAGGCGAAAAAATGCGACGTCTGATGCATTATGGCCAGTTCTTCCAGTCGCATGTGCTGCACTTTTTCCATCTTAGTGCTCCCGATTTCCTTTTTGGAATTGATGGTGACCCGGCAATAAGAAATATTATTGGTATCGCATTGACGAATCCTGCACTAGCTGTTCAGGGCGTAATGATGCGTAAATTCGGACAGGAAATAATCCGTGCCACAGCCGGTAAAAAAATTCATGGAACTGGAGCAATTCCAGGTGGGATTAACAAAAGTCTTAGTATAGAGGAACGAGATGAATTTCTAAAAGGTGCCGACCCGCTTAATGCTGATAAAATGGTAAGCTGGGCTCAGGAAGCTTTGGAATTCTTTAAAAACTATTACTTTGCCAACAAGGATTTCATTGATAATTTCGCTTATTTCCCAAGTAATCACTTGAGTTTAGTAAGAAAAGACGGTGCGCTCGATCTTTATCATGGCGTGCTCAGAGCCGTGGATGCTGATGGAAAGAAAATACTCCATGACATTGATTATCAGGAGTACACAAACTATATTGAAGAAGAGGTGAAATCATGGAGTTATATGAAATTCCCTTATCTGAAAGAATATGGTAAAGAACAGGGCTGGTATCGTGTAGGTCCTTTGGCAAGGCTTAATACAGTTGATTTTATACCATCACCACTGGCTCAGGCTGAATTTGAGATTTATAAGGCTATGACCTTTGGCAAGCCAAACAATCATTGCATGCATATGCATTATGCACGCCTTATCGAGACACTTCATGCTGCCGAAATGATCAGAGAATTACTCAACGATCCGGATATCTTAGGTGATGACCTTGTAACGAAAGGAACCAAGCAAAAAGAAGGTGTGGGCCTTATTGAAGCACCACGCGGAACACTCTTCCACCACTATCGCATAAACGATAATGATCAGATTGAAATGGCAAACCTTATTGTTTCGACAACAAACAACAATGAGCCCATGAACCGTTCAGTCAATCATGTAGCCAAAGCTGTTATGACTGGAAAAGAAGTTATTACAGAAGGTATGATGAATGCTGTTGAAGTTGCAATTCGTGCCTATGACCCTTGTTTGAGTTGCGCAACACATGCACTTGGAAAAATGCCGCTCGAGATAACCCTTCTCGACGCCAATGAGCAGGTTATCGATAGAAAAGTATCACAATAGAATGGATTCAGACAGCAGGATACTTGTATATGGATATGGCAATCCTGGCCGACAGGATGACGGCCTTGGCGCTGCTTTTGTTCAAATGCTTGAAAACTGGCTGATCGAAAATCCATTTCCACAGCTATCAACCGATTGTAACTATCAGCTTAATATTGAAGATGCGGCGGCAGTTTCAGATAAAACACTTGTTGTTTTTGTAGATGCTTCGCAAGAGGATATTGAAGATTACTCTTTCACAAAAGTTGAAGCTTCCGATGCAAGGGTTGAATTCTCAATGCATGCAGTTTCCTGTTCATTTGTGATTGATCTTTGTCAGAAAATATATGGTAAAGTGCCCGAAGCATGGCTTTTACACGTTCGGGGATATGAATGGGACTTCAAAGAAGAACTAACTCAAATGGCACAAAAAAATCTGGAAATAGCTTTCGGTTTTTTAACAAAATTTCTTGATGAAAAAAGGCAGGAGATTTTGCAACGTATTAAAATTTAATAAAATTTGAAAATCTAATAAACTTGAAAATGGATTTATCAACAACTTATCTCGGATTAGCATTGAATAATCCCATCGTTGTGAGCAGTTCAAAACTCACCGGAACAGTTGAAAACGTGAAAGCTTGCGCAAAGGCTGGAGCCGGAGCTGTTGTGCTTAAGTCGCTTTTCGAAGAGCAGATTGTCGCTCGTATTGAGTCAAAACTTCGAAGCAATGAACTCTATTTCTGGTATCCCGAAGCATCAGAATACGTAGTTAATATCTCAAAAGAATCAGGTGTGGATGAATATCTCAAACTGATAAAAAATTCAAAAAGCGAAGTTGAAATACCTGTTATTGCAAGTGTTAACTGCGTGAGCCCTGTTGAATGGACAAAGTTTGCAGCTAAGATGCAGGATGCTGGTGCTGATGCGATCGAGCTGAATATTGCCATTTTTCCATTTGACCGAAATATTTCGAGTCAGCAGATTGAAGATACCTATGTTAATATTGTGAAAGAGGTAAAGAAACAAGTTACAATTCCGGTTTCGGTTAAACTTGGGCCTTATTTTACAAATACCATGGCAATAGCTTTTCGCTTAGCTGAGGCTGGAGCGGATGGTCTTGTTTTGTTTAATCGTTTCTACAACCCTGATATTGACATTGCTTCATTAAAGGTAGTAACAGACAATGTTTTTTCGAGTCCCGACGAAAAATCGATTGCTTTACGCTGGATAGCTTTGTTAAGTGCCAATGGTCTACCTGCTGATATTGCAGCCTCAACCGGAATCCATTATTCTATTGGTGTTGCAAAACAGTTGCTTGCAGGAGCCACCGTAACTCAAATATGCACAACGCTGTACCAAAATGGCATTCCTTATCTCAGAGAGATAGTAAAGGGCTTGGAGGATTGGATGAAAAAGCATGGTTACAAATCAATCGATGACTTCCGTGGTTTGGTAAACAAATTACCAGAGAACACTGCTGGTTTCGAAAGATTACAGTACATGAAAAAGAATTTTGATTAATTGCCGCAAGGCCCAGCCAAATTACATGAGTGGTATCCCGGCATCGATTCTGTTGCCGGGATATTTTTTTTGAGATTATATAGGATTGTCATTCAGGTTGTGAATCCAGTCGTTGGATTTTTGATTATCTACCCGCCAAATTGTCGTAATTTCGCCACCTGTTTTTAAATAGACTGAATCACTTATATATCCTATGAATTACCTTTCCGTTGAAAATATTTCAAAATCTTACGGCGACAAAACGCTTTTTACAAAGTTGAGTTTTGGCATTTCCAAAGGCGAGAAAACAGCTTTAATCGCTGTGAATGGTGCCGGAAAAACTACCTTGATGCGCCTTTTGATGGGAAGAGATGAACCTGATAGTGGTATAATAACTTTTGCGGACGGTTTACGCTTAGGCTTTCTTGAACAGCATCCAAAGTTTGATGAAGAACTTTCAATCGATGCGCTGATTAATAGTGCGCACAATATTGTTTTGAAAACCATTCGCGAATATGAGTCTGTATTGGCAGCTCAGCATGAGTCGGGCAGTATGGAAACACATCAGCAGCTTGAATCTGTAACGGTCCGAATGGATGCATTACACGCCTGGGATTACGAACGCAGGCTGAAAGAAATGCTGACAAGATTTGAGCTTACTGACATGAGCCAAAAGATCAGCTCACTTTCAGGAGGTCAGATAAAGAGGCTTGCCCTCGCTATGTTGCTGCTTGATGAACCTGATTTGTTGTTGCTTGATGAGCCAACAAATCACCTTGATATTGCTATGATTGAATGGCTTGAACGTTATCTCAAGCAAACCAATATCACGCTTCTGATGGTTACGCATGACCGTTATTTCCTTGACAGGGTTTGCAACAACATCCTTGAACTGACTTTTGGAACACTTTACCATCATAAGGGTAATTTTTCTTATTATCTCGAGAAAAGCGCAGAACGGGAAGCGGCAATGCGGGTTGAGTTAGAAAAGGCTGGTCAGCTGCTTAAGCAGGAAAGAGAATGGATGCGGCGCATGCCAAAAGCCAGAACAACCAAGTCAAAAAGCAGGATTGACGCTTTTTATGAGTTAAAGGAAAAAGCAGGAAATCATAGAATCCAGCAGCAATTGCAACTGCAGATTGCGATGAACAGAATGGGTAGTAAAATTCTGGAGATGCGCAATGTACATAAGAAATACAGTGACATTGTCATTCTCGAAGGCTTCGATTATATGTTTACCAAAGGAGAGCGTATCGGAATTGTTGGAGATAATGGGGTTGGAAAGACAAGCTTTCTGAATCTTCTTACCGGAACAGAAATACCAGACAAGGGAAGAGTGCTTCCTGGTGATACCATTGTCTTTGGCTATTATACGCAAAAAGGAATTCAGTTTAATGACGACAAGAAAATCATTGATGTCGTTAAAGAAATTGCTGATGTTGTACCTTTAGGAAATGGATTAACAGCAACGGCATCGCAACTATTAACGCGTTTTATGTTTCCGCCTTCAATACAAAATCAACCGGTTTCTTTGTTGAGTGGCGGCGAAAAACGACGACTTTATTTGCTTACGGTACTTATTAAAAATCCCAATTTTCTGATCCTGGACGAGCCGACCAACGATCTTGATTTATTAACACTCCAAACTTTGGAAGATTTTATTCAAAACTATCAAGGTTGCCTGATCATTGTATCTCACGACAGATATTTCATGGATCAGGTGGTTGATCAATTGTTCGTTTTTGAAGGAAAAGGTGTGGTAAAAGGTTTTGTGGGAAATTATACCGAATACAAAGAAGCCAGTGAACTGAGGGATAAGGAGCTTAAAGCAGCTGAAGCTGCCAAATCAAATAGAATAGAATCTTCAAAACCAAACTCAGCTACAAACTCAAAAAAAATTAAACGCAGCTATAAAGAGCAGATGGAATTTGAAGGTCTGGAAAAGGAGATTGCTGCAATGGAAAAGGAGAAAGCTGCGTTGGTTGATAAAATGCATGATTCCACTGTAAATTATCAAGAAATTGAGCAGGCTTCAAGACGCATTACTGAGATTGATGATTTACTGGATGATAAAATGATGAGATGGCTTGAGCTTGATGAAATTGGCAACGATTCTTAGTGTAAGATAAAGATGGATAATATTTTAACTTGTTAGTTATTAAAGTTTTAAGAAAGAAAATTATTATGGAAGCTTTTTTGAATGAAATAATTGAAAGCAACACTGTTTGGTTGCTTCAGGCTGATGACGGGCTTTTTGCTATGCTTGAGGGCGAAAACAAGATTTCTTATTTGCCAGTATGGCCAAATGAAAAAGCTGCGGCAGCTTCTATCCTTGACGAATGGAATGGCTATGAAACGGTTGAAATGGAATTGAAGGAATTTATCACATGGTTGAACGAACTTCAGGAGGATGAAATGTGGATCGGCCTTACAACCGAAACTGACGGCAGAATTTTACCATTTGAGGCAGCTCAGCTTCAGAAGATTATTCTTGACCTTCGAAAAAAATAGGAAATAAATTTACCTTCTTTGTTTTCGATGGCTTTGAAGACATAAACCCATTGCATTCTTGTAAAGTTTTGACAAGAAATGCAATGGGTTTTTAAATGCCGGCCTTTTACTCAAAAATTATTTGAGAAGGCACTGCTTATTTTTTGATAATCTTTGATTTGAGTACATTTGAAATTGTCTTTAACAGTACATAATACATGCCTGAAGGAGAATTACTGATATCGATTGTGAAATTATTTCACTTTTCGCTGGCTGAAATTTTACTTAAATGCCAGAAAAGTTAAAGCTTTATAAGATTTAGGAAGCTGAGCATGAATGAAGGCTACTATTTTTCAGAAAACTATCTCTTCATTTCAGATGTAATACTGACTCTTTCATTGTTTCGGTATGCAACAACAAATGCATCATAAACACCTCTGCTCTGAAGCTGACGGGCGTATGATTCTGCATCGGAATAAGATCTGAAACTACCAGTTGAGTAGCGGTATATTCCATTGAAATGATTTTCAATGATTGGGTACTCAAACTGAATGTTTCTGTAAATTGATGTCGAGCTTGTTACTCTTTGGCTCTTGGCATAAATCTGTACCCGAAATTCAAAGGCTGGAGAGGACGCAGGTTGTGGAACAACTTTTTCCTGAACAGGTGTTAATGTCAGTGGTGGAATTTCTATTTTAGATTTTCTCTCTGAAGGCAACTCAGGAAATACCTCATATTCAATAACACTGACAGGCATTAAAGGCTCCCAACGCGAAGAAGAAGATTTTGTTCCAGATGGTTGTTTGACTCTTCTTGCAGAGCCTCCGCTTTTAATGAAATAGCTGATACCAAAATGAGTTTGGGTTATGATATCATATTGATATCCATCCCTGTAATAATCAAGATCATCAGAAAAAATCGTTAACAACGTTCCTTCAAAAGTTAATTTTAAGTTTTCACTCAATGAATATTCTATGCCGAAAGTTGCAGGAAATGAAGGAGCAGCTTTGCTAAGATTTTTACTTAATGCAGTGCTGGCGTCTTCGACTACAGAGCCATTAAGACTATTTCTTAAGGTACCTGTCCAGGTTGCATATCCAAGTCCTAAGGTTCCATAAATATTTAATTTTCTATCCGTATAGCCCCAGAAAAAATTTGAAAAATTCAGATAACTATGTACTGAAAAATGATTTAAGGTTCCGGTATATTCTCTATTAAAAGGTGTTGTCTGATCTGCTTGAAAATCTTTTTTACTTAACAAATTCGATCTGTTGAATGCCACACCTAAACCGAAATTTTCGTTAAAGTGTCTTCTGAAATGTAACCCAAAAGAAATTCCTGTTTCACCCGAAAATTTCTGAAAATATGTTTTGTTGCTTATGTCACCGTAATATTGAGAAAAACCACCATATAAGCCTATTTGCCAACTACTTAGTTCGTTGTTGTTCATATCTTCCTGAGGATAAGCTTTTGTAGTTATCATCAAAGAAATGAACAAAACAACGAATAGGATTTTGAAAAGTAGTTTATCTAACATGCCTATTTTGTTTTAATGCCACAAAAATCATTCAAGTATTCACCTGCACTACCATAGCCCATATCATAAGCTTTTTTCCAATCTTCACATGCCCCGGAACTATTGTTTAGATAGTATTTTGCAACACCACGGTTGAAATAATTGCGAATCCAGTTTGGATAATCAACAACGCGTTTTGGTCTTAAAATAATTGCTCTGTCGAAATCGGCAATAGCTTCACGATGGAGACCCATTTTACTTCGGGTGTTGCCTCGATAGGCATAAATCATGAAGTCATCGGTTTTTGGGTTTTCCTCAAATGCTTTATTAAATGCTTCCAGAGCGCCAACATAATCTCCTATTTGGTAACGTAACATTCCCCAATTATAATGGGAGTCATATGCGGTCACTGCTTTGTCGACTTCAACAAAATAGGATAATGATTGTGAAATGAAATTATGATAAATATTGAAGTCAACTTCATAAAATGTTTCACTGAATAAATGCCTCCAATTGTCAGGAGAAGTTTGCATTTTAAGAAGGTTGTCGTTTAAATATGACTTTATCAGTTTGAAACGTGTCTTCTCTTTATCCTGTGCCTTGATTGGATAAACGGCAAAAATTAAATTACCATCGTTAATACTCTTTCCAAGTTTTCTATCTTGAATAGACCTGATTATTTGTTCTTCATAGCCACTTTTAGTAGCTTGAAAGTTACTTATAACACCTGTAGAATATTTTGCCAGGTTGAGATTTTTTCCCATGAAGACACTCTTCTCATAGTTTTTTATTGTTCCAACAGCATAACACCTCAAATCTACCAGATACATAACATTGTAAGGCATTTCTTCAGGCAAAAGCTCTTTGAGTTTTTCGCTTCTGAAAACATAAAAATCAAGTGACTTAAAAGCACTCCAGTTTCTTTGAAGAAACGGAAACTCAAATTCACCATCATTATATATTTTTACTAAGACGTTGTATTGGATGTCGTCAATCATAATTTTTCTCAACTCAAGTGAGATGAAATTGTCTTGACCAAGCGTATTTAACCCTTCCGGACGCGAATTATTTGACCGGCTGTCAGAATAGGGAATTTTGTTATCTTCAAAGGCCCACTTGCCATTGTCTTGCATTGACCATCCAAGCGCATCATAAATGCCCGACTGAACTGGACTCATAATAGAGAAGTCCTGAAGATCATAATAGTCCATAGTCTGCGCAGGTAGTAGTTGTATAAAGCAAATAAAAAGGACAGTTATGATCGAATTTTTCATATTTAAGCTTTTGTTTTTGTCATCTTGAAATCCTAATTAATTTCAAGATGTAAATATCGCAAAATATTTATCAAAAATAAACAATTAGTTATCAAAAACAATGAATTTATTAACAGGTATTTCAACAAATATTTTTAGAGAAGTTTAACAAATATTTTTATTAAAAATATGATTTACAATGATTTAATTGTTTCAATGATCATTTTTATTGCCTTACTTAGCCCATCAGGATTTTTTCCTCCAGCAGTTGCAAGATGTTTTTGACCCCCACCGCCACCTTGAATTTCTTTCGAAACAGATTTTATTAGTGCTGATGCATCGATTTTTTTCGATTCAATGAGGTCATCGGTTACCATTAAACAAATCATTGCTTTGCCTTCATTCTGACCGTAAAGCAGTACGACAAAGTTATTGACTTTATTTTTAATTTGTATTGCAATGTTCTTGGCCATTTCACCATCTTCATTGATTGACTGACAAATCAGTTGAATGCCATTAACTATTTCTGCTTTTTGAATGAGTTGGTCTGCCATAATATTTGCTTTTTCAAGTAGCAGAACCTCAATCTTTTTCTGAAGTTCACTATGATTTTCTGAAAGTTGCTGAACTCCACGCACAACATCGCCGGTACTTTTAACTATTTCACGAATTTGCAGCAACTGATCAATATGTTTGTTAGCAAAATCTTCAGCAGCTTGTCCGGTAACAGCTTCCACGCGTCTTACACCGGCAGCAATTGCGCCTTCACTTATGATTCGAAAGGAGCCAATTTGGCCTGTGGCTTCAACATGTGTGCCTCCGCATAACTCCACAGAAAACTCAGGATTAAACATAATAACTCTCACATGTTCACCATATTTTTCGCCGAAAAGCGCCATGGCTCCCATAGCTTTTGCTTCTTCTATTGGCACATCATGCAAGGCCTGACGTGGAATATTTTGTCTGATTCTATCGTTTACAATTTTTTCAACGCGTCGGATTTCCTCATGTGTCATTTTGCCAAAATGACTGAAATCAAAACGTAACCGCTCATGATCAACGAGCGAACCTTTTTGTTCAACATGATTTCCCAACACTTGCCTGAGTGCCGCATGCATAATATGTGTAGCGCTATGGTTATTGACAATTGATAACCTCTTTTCAGCATCTACTCTGGCTAAAAATGACTTTTCAGGATTCTGAGGTAAGTCATTGGATAGATGAACAATCAGATTGTTTTCTTTTAGAGTATTGAAAATAACCAATTTTTCATCCTGATTTATCAAATGACCTGTGTCGCCGATTTGTCCGCCCGACTCGGCATAAAAAGGTGTTTTATTCAAAACAATTTCAAAATGTTTTTTCTTTTTTGAGACAACTTCCCGATAGCGAATGATTTGCACTTCTGCTTCCAGATGCTCATAACCAATAAATTCTGTTTTCGAAAAGTTCTTGTTCACAATTACCCAGTCGCCGGCAGCGGTTTCAGCTGCTTTGCGTGATCTGTTTTTTTGTTCGTTCAGTTTGGCGTGAAAACCGTCCATGTCAACATCAAGGCCTTTTTCCTTAGCCAAAAGATTCGTTAGGTCAATAGGGAAGCCGTAGGTATCAAATAATTCAAAAGCAAAATTTCCTTCGATTGTTGCGATTTCTTTGTGTGATTCTGAATATTGCTCAAAACGCCGAATTCCTTGAGCAAGGGTTCTTAGGAAGGAAGCTTCTTCTTCATAAATGACCTTTGAAACCAATTCATATTGTGAAGCCAGTTCAGGGAAATTATCCGACATCTGGCTTTTTAAAACATTAAGAAGCTTATAAACAAAAGGTTCCTCAAACCCAAGGAAAGTAAAACCATACCTGACAGCTCTTCTCAATATTCTGCGAATTACATAGCCAGCGCCGGTATTGGATGGCAACTGACCATCGGCAATCGTAAAAGCAACAGCTCTCAGGTGGTCGGCTATAACCCTCATGGCTATATCCTTTTGATTGTCACTGCCATAGGTAAGCTTTGCGAGATGTGCTATTTCCTGAAGGATGGGTTGAAAAATGTCAGTATCATAGTTTGATTTTTTTCCTTGCAACGCCATTGTCAATCGTTCGAATCCCATACCTGTGTCAACATGTCTTGAAGGTAGTTTTACGAGGCTACCATTGGCTTGTCTGTTGAACTCAATAAAAACCAGATTCCAGATTTCAATTACTTCAGGATGATCATTATTTACGAGAGATTTGCCGTCGATAAACTTACGTTCAGCATCATCTCTTATATCAACATGAATTTCTGAGCATGGTCCACAAGGGCCTGTGTCTCCCATTTCCCAGAAATTATCTTTTTTACTTCCATAAATTATGCGGCTTTCCGGAACAATTTTTTTCCAAAACTCGAAAGCTTCATTGTCTTTATCAAGCCCATCAGCACTGTCACCTCCAAAAACACTCACGTAAAGCCGGTCTTTGTCTATTTTATAAATTTCGGTCAGCAATTCCCATGCCCATTCAATGGCTTCTTTTTTGAAATAATCTCCAAAAGACCAATTACCCAACATTTCGAACATCGTATGATGATAGGTGTCATAACCAACTTCTTCGAGGTCGTTGTGCTTGCCGGAAACCCTTAAACATTTTTGGGTGTTTGCGATACGGTTGGAAGTTGGAGCAGCATTTCCAAGAAAAAAATCCTTGAACTGATTCATCCCTGCATTTGTAAACATAAGGGTTGGATCATCCTTCACAACGATGGGTGCAGATGAAACGATAGAATGCTGTTTCGACTTAAAGAATTCAAGAAAGATGTTTCTAATCTGTAAGGAGTTCATTTTTATAAAGTTATTGTATTTTTCAAGTTTTTAACATTTCAGTAAAGTTTGCAAATTTAGGTTATTTTATTAATTTTGCTGGCTTAAAAATCAATTCTCACTGAACCTCTGAATATGGCCCGTCAAAAATATGTTTTCAATCAAAAATCACTTTCGTATGAATTATACAGGGTGAATTGGAAACAGCGCCTTTTCGGTGTCTTGTCTTATATCCTCACTACCGGTGCTTTTGCAGCTGTTTTTGTTTTCATTGCTTTTCATTTTTTTGGTTCTCCAAAAGAACGAATGCAAAAACGCGAGCTTGACTTTCTGAAGCTGCAATATGAATTTATGTCAAATCGACTTGAATCGATGGACAAGTTGGTTGCCGATCTTCAGCAAAGGGACGACTATATCTATCGCACCATATTTGAGGCTGAACCTATTCCGAGCTCTGTGCGTCGCGCAGGTTTTGGTGGCACCGACCGATATGAGAAACTCATTGGTTTCAAAAACTCTGAGATTGTGGTTGAGACAGCCAAAAGACTTGATCGCATCGCAAGTCAGCTATATGTGCAATCAAAATCTTTTGATGAAGTCTATGATTTAGCGCGCAACAAAAGTGAGATGCTTGCTTCGATTCCTGCCATTCAACCTATAAAAAACCATGATATCCGAAGAATTTCTTCACATTTTGGTGTCAGACTTGATCCATTCTATAAGGTGAATAAGTTTCATCAGGGGGTTGATTTCTCTGCTACAACCGGGACTGAAGTTTTTGCAACCGGTGATGGTGTGGTGTCAAAAGTTGAAAGAAGCTATTTTGGCTACGGAAACACAATCATTATCGATCACGGTTTTGGATACAAAACACTCTATGGTCATCTTAGCGCATTTAGCATAAAAAGAGGCGAAAAAGTGAAACGCGGACAACTTATCGGAAAGGTCGGAAGTACCGGCAAATCTACTTCACCTCACCTTCATTATGAAGTGCATAAGGGAGACCGCCCGGTAAATCCTATCCATTTTTTCTTTAACGATTTGACACCAGAGGAATACGAAATGATCCTTGAGTTGTCATTGCTCCCTTCACAAACCATGGATTAATAATCATGGCCAAATCAACTAAAATTTATTACAGTATTGGTGAAGTGGCTGAAACATTTCAGGTAAACACTTCATTAATAAGATTTTGGGAGAAAGAGTTTGATATTCTTAAACCAAAAAAGAACAAGAAAGGGAACCGCCTGTTTACAGAAAGAGACATGCGCTATCTGCATATCATCTATAACCTTGTTAAAGTGAAAGGCTACACACTTCAAGGGGCGCGCGAGGTGCTTAAAAATGATTTCGAAGTTGTAGAAGAGAAAATCGTTTACCTCGAAACATTTAACAGGATTAAGAACTTTTTAATCGGTCTAGACAAGGAATTAGAACAAAAGCTGATCAATCAAAAACAGCGTCCTTTTACAAGATAGTTTCTTACATAATCATCAACCCCTTCTTCCAACGATGTGAATTTTTCGTTGTAGCCTGCTTTCCGAAGCTTATCCATCTTTGCCTCAGTGAAATACTGGTATTTATCTCTTATATCAATCGGGGTATCAATAAAACTTATTTCAGGTGTTTTGCCCAAAGCATTGAAAGTGTTTTTTGCCAAATCGAGAAATGCCCTCGCTTCGCCGGTTCCAAGGTTATAGAGGCCATTTGCAGGTTTGTTTTTCATTAGAAAATGGATTACCCTTGCCACATCTTTTACATAAATGAAATCACGGAGCTGCATGCCATCCTTGAAATCCGGATGGTGTGACCTGAATAAATTAACACTGCCTTTTTCATTAATTTGCTTGTAAGCATGGAAGATCACAGATGCCATCCGTCCTTTGTGATATTCGTTCGGACCGTATACATTAAAGAACTTTAAGCCTGCCCAGAATGAAGGTTGTTCAGTTTGATCCAGTGCCCATTTGTCAAAATCATTTTTAGATTCACCATATGGATTGAGCGGTTTAAGTTTTTCAACTAAAGCATGATTGTCTTCATATCCAAATTCACCCATTCCATAAGTAGCTGCCGAAGAGGCATATATTAAAGGTAATTCGTATTTTGAGCAGATTTTCCAGATATCTTTTGAGTAATTCAGGTTCAGTTTGTCAAAAACTTTTACATCGAATTCGGTAGTGTCTGTTCTGGCGCCCAAATGGATCACCCATTCCACATCCTTGTGGTTCTTCTCAATCCATTCAAAAAAGGAATCACGCTCAACGAGCTGCGTATATTTTTTGTTTTCGTAATTAAATGCTTTATCGGGCCTGTTAAAAGCATCAACAAGCACAAGATTTTCATACTTTTCTTCGTTAAGGTAACCTGCAACAACGCTTCCAATGAAGCCGGCTGCACCTGTAATAACAATCATATTCAAATGTTTTTGCAAAAGTACCATTTTTTAGAAAGTAGCTTAAAGTATCCTAAAATGAAAAATCTCCATTCACTTGAAGCATGAAAGCAAACAATATCTAATTTAGCTAATTAAAATTCTACTATGTTTAACTACTTCAGAATAGTAATATTCATCGGTATTCAAATACTTTTTTTATCACTTTTTTTTGCGCAAGATGCTGTGGCTCAATTGAAGGATGTTGGAATTCCATTCCGTCATGCAATTGATTTTGAAACGGAAGAAATGCATCTTTCATTGAGAAAAGAGCAAGCAGATCAGATGAAATTACCAGATAATACTCCGCCATTGATTGGAATTACCTCTCAGGTGGAAATAGATCCATCAACAAATGGAACCTGGATACTTTTTCCTGAGTCAGGACTGAAAGTGTGGAGAATGGTTATAAATGTTGAAAATAGTTCGAATTTGAGTTTCTATTTCAAGCATTTTGAACCGGGAGAAAAGGGTAAATTTTTTGTGATTTCTGCTGACAGAAAGAAAATTCTGGGTGCATATACACAGATAAGCAGGGTTGAAGGTCATCCTTTCAGTATCGAACCTCTTGAAAGTGAACGTGTTATTTTACACTTTGAAACAGACATTGAGTCCTCTGATTACGATTTCCTTATTTCAGAAATTGGATTGTTGTTTTCTGATAAGTCTGTTTCAGGATATGGTACTTCCGGCTCTTGTCAGGTGAATGTTAATTGTACAGAAGGTGCCGAATGGCAGCGACAAAAACGTGGTGTTGCACGCATTTTGGTGAAGCAGGGTTCAGGTCTTTTTTATTGCACAGGCTCTCTCATTAACAACGCAAGAAACGACGAAACACCTTATTTTTTAACGGCAAACCATTGTGGCGAGTTGTCAAGTGCTGCAGATTACGCACAATGGATTTTTGCTTTTAACTATGAAACAACTTCATGTAATAATCCTTTGGCTGAGCCCGTTGCACAAACTTTGACAGGTGCAAATCTGATTTCAAAAGCAACCAATGGTACAAGTGAGGGATCCGATTTCAAACTGCTTCGATTGCTTCAGGATGTTCCTAAAACATACAATCCTTTCTTTAACGGCTGGTCTCGTCAGAATAATGTAACCACATCAGGAACTAGTATTCATCATCCTGATGGTGACGTCAAGAAAATTTCAACCTTTACTGCAAGGCCAGTATCGAGCGGTTATGGTTTTGGAGGATCCAATCCGGATGAAAAATATTGGAGAGTCAATTGGTCGCAAACTGAAAATGGTTTTGGGGTAACTGAGGGAGGTTCTTCAGGTTCACCATTGTTTGATAGCAACGGAAGAATTGTTGGCATGCTTACAGGAGGTATTTCAAGTTGCTCAAATACTTCGGGTGCTGATTACTACGGCAAAGTAAGTTATGCATGGGAATCAAATGGCACTGTGTCTGCTTTACAGTTGAAACCATGGCTCGATCCTGACAATAGCGGTATTCAGGTTTTAGGCGGACTGGGTTCAGACACACTTTTTGTACTTGCTGATTTTGATGCAAAAAGGAAGGAAATCAGTATCAATCAAAAAGTTGACTTCGAGAATCTTTCAAGTGGTAAAATTGAGACCTATTCATGGTTTTTTGAAGGAGGAAACCCTGACAAAAGTTCAGAAATGAAGCCGCCTGCAATTTTTTATGAGCAGTTTGGAACATTTGATGTGCGATTGATAGTATCCAATTCTTCAACAGCAGATACACTTTTAAAAGAAAAATTTATCAGTGTAAAGCCATTTTTGTTTCCCAACCCGGCTGAAAATGTTTTTGAACTCAGCTTTGGCATCGACCTAACCCCGGATACAGAAATAGAAATTTATGATGCGCAAGGCAGAATCGTATCTTTTGAAGCTTTCATTGACGGTTCGCGCCTGAGGGTTGTGCTTCATCATCCAACACGAGGGGCCTATGTGGTAAGGGTTTTGGATAAGTTTGTAGATAAAAACCTGAAATTGATTATCGCCAGATAGTTGTTCTATTCAGCATCAGGTCTCGTAGCTACATACTTTTCCCATTTTTCAATAACCATTCGCATGTCTTCCGGCAATTCCGATTCAAAACGCATAAACTTCCCGGTTGCAGGATGAATGAAACCCAATGATTTTGCATGCAATGCATGACGGGGAATAATTTTGAAACAGTTTTCAATAAACTGTTTATATTTCGTGAATGTAGTTCCTTTAAGGATTGCATTTCCTCCATAGGTTACATCATTGAAAAGCGGATGTCCTATATGTCTGAAATGAGCTCTAATCTGATGTGTTCGGCCGGTTTCGAGGCGGCATTCAACCAAACTGACATAGCCAAAACGCTTTAGTACAGTATAATGCGAAACTGCTTCCTTGCCGTATTCCCCTTCTGGAAAAACTGTCATAACCCTTCTGTCTTTCAGGCTTCTTCCGATATGACCTTCAATTGTGCCTTCTTCCTCGCTGAAATCACCCCACGTAAGTGCTTGATAACGACGCTCAATGGAGTGGTCAAAAAACTGTTTGGCAAGCCTCGACTGCGAAATCTCATCTTTTGCAATTATCAGAAGGCCTGTTGTATCTTTATCGATTCGGTGAACAAGATAACCAAAACCATTTTCCACATTTTGATTGCCGGAATGATGAAAATGATATGCAAGTGCATTGAGCAGGGTTCCCGTAAAGTTGGCATGTCCGGGATGCACAACAAGATTTGCCTGTTTGTTTACAATAATAATGTGTTCATCCTCATAAACGATATCTAAAGGAATGTTCTCAGGATTGATGTCAACTTCACGGGGAGGAAAACTAAAAACAACAGTAATTACATCCTCCGGTTTGATCTTATAGTTAGATTTTACAGCAATATTATTTACTAAGATGTTTCCTGCTTTTGCTGTCTGCTGAATTTTATTGCGTGAAACATTCATAATTCTGTTCATCAGAAACTTGTCCACACGCAATTGAGATTGCCCTTTGTCGGCTACAATACGAAAATGCTCATAAAGCTCGCTGTTTTCCTCATTAAGTTCTGCTTCAATATTAAGTTGATCTTCAATCATTCAATTTTATTTGGTAATCATAATTTTGGAGGTGTAAGTCACATTGTCGCGACTTACAATTTTCAGCAGATAAAATCCGGCTGGTAAAAAGGAAACATCAATACTATTTGAAAATGGCACTTCGAACACAGTTCTTCCTGTGAGGTCAAACAGATGAATTGTATTTGGTATAAAAGATTCATTTTCAGCAACCTTGAAATGAATTTGACCGGTAGATGGATTTGGATAATGTGTGATGGCAGGCATTCTAACCTCAGTTTCATCCACACCGATTGCAATTCCAGAGCCAAAAACAGGTCGCATCATGAGGGAACCATCGTATATACTGTTCTGCCAGATACCATTTGTGTTGAAGAAAAGATATTGCTTACTGTTATTTACAGCGTCAAAACCAATGTTTAAACTGCCTGATTCCTGCTGCATCAATCCGATGTAGAAGTTTCCATTCAGAATTACAGGTTGTTCAAGGAAATAGGTATGAAATCCATAAAGTTCATCACTCCATTCTGGCCTGAGATTATTTTTTCGGTAAATAACTTCACCGGGTTGTCCGTTGAGGTCTCTCCAGACAATCAGATCAAACCTTTTGTCATTGGCATTGTTGAGAGTTTTGTTAAAAAGGATCTGTATAGATTTCAGGGTGTCACTGGTGCTTAAATTATACTGAAGAGCCAGATATCCACCAGCGGGCTCAAGACCGTAACCTCTTTCAGGAGTGCCATCATCGTAAGCGAAATAGTTGTAAAAGCCTTGTCGGTAAACCAATGAATCAACAAGAATATTGGTTCCTGACGAATCGCTTACAAAATGTCTTATAAAAAATGAAGCAGTATCTACATCAAAGTCGAGGGCAAATAACGATGCAATTGGAGGGCAGGCATGTTTAGCGCCACAGCCGGTAGCACATGTTTGGAAACCACCTATGCGATAGGAAGCAAGGTTGCAGTTCCCACCATCCCAGCCAAAAAGCTGTTCGCCTTCAACCTGTTTTACAACATAACGGTATTTTGTGTTTCTGGTATTTTGACTAAGATTTGTGATGCGTAGCTCAATCTCAGCTTTTATAGCCACAGTGGGTGCAGCGCGGTATTGCCGATAAGGCATTGATTCGTATCTTTTTAGAAACGAAGGTGCTCTTTCACTAAAACCGATCTTTTCATAATAAAAATCATTGAACCTTCTGTTGCGA
Source organism: Bacteroidales bacterium (assembly GCA_030683155.1). Taxonomy (GTDB): domain Bacteria; phylum Bacteroidota; class Bacteroidia; order Bacteroidales; family F082; genus JALNZU01. The sequence continues at coordinate 25,257 of JAUXMV010000015.1, read as the reverse complement.
TTCAGGTAAACAAAATCGATACTCCACTGGTCAACATTTCCTCTTGCACCCGGATTTACATTGTCAGCAATACTGCCATAATTGAAAAAACGAAACTGAAAATCACGACTAAAATAAAGTGTGTCGGTGATTGGAATCAGTACCTGCTTGAAATAGTCACCATTGGCCTGAACAAATGCTTCAAGTGTTGATCCGGGGGCAGACCAAACGGATCTCCATATTACTTCGGGTTTGAAAACCGTATCGCAGGGTAAAGTTATATCATCACCCCAGGTGTATATTCTGTTACTTATTAGAAAAAGAGTGTCGCAGCCATCAGGCGCATAGACTCTGTCGAGTGGCAAAATCCGTTCGATACCATTGGCAATAAGAATAAAGTCGACGGGTATTGTAATTGAATCGACATAGTCAAAAACCATTGCTCCGGTTGGATATCCAAGTTGAAGCACCAATGAATCTGACGGCTCCGGACTATTGCCCCTGCCTTGAGGTTGGTAATAGAAACTTAGATAAACAGAATCTGCAGGAGTAAGTTTTCTTGGAATTCCTGTCAATATTGAATCAAGCCTAATAAACCTTGATGTGAGGAAATCTGCTACAAAAGAGTTTGAATTGGCGTGAGGGTACACCTTGCCATTTTGATCGATCACATCAAAGGTTGCAGCGCCTGAATTTGTGGGTAATACAGGAAAATCTTTGTTGACAAAAACAAAATTATCCATCCATTTACGCTGATCCGGATAAATTCTGGTTTCAGAGAAATCATCAAAAAAGGGTAGGGTGAGGGCTGAATTTTCTGTGCCTCCGGCTTTAAGTTGTGGCTTAATGCTTTCCTGAATTTTTTCCTGATTAAACTGTAAGCCACTTAAGACTTCCTGGCCAAAACTGGTAGATACTGCTGAAAAAACCAGTAAAATAAATGGTATCTGAAATCTGAACGATATCATATAATTTCTTCTTCGTAAAGTTCTTGATTAATAGTGTCATCTTCAATTTCTTCGATGAAAAGACTATCGTTTAGGAATTCATCGAAATTGATCAACGCATCCGAACGATACCAGATGGTGATATAGGTTCCGGGAAGTATTTCACTTCCTGGCTTCACAAAGGGCTGAATCTTATATACTCTGGAATTGATTGTATCGTTTCCATCTAAAAAGTGTTCATTGCCCACATTCAAAGTGGCATACCTTAGAATTTGCTTAGCTTCGTATGGCTTTTTTCCAAATATCATCGGAAAAGGTACTTTCAACAGATTTCCTCCATTGCCAAGTACAAGATCAATTGGAGAGCCTCTGAAAAGTTGCGTTCCCGGTTCAATTGGTTCGCCATCGTGCAGCTGACCTACAACGGCATTGCGGGCAAAATGTTCCACAAAGCTAAGGTCATTAATAATTAATCCGGCCGATTCGAGCGTTACCATCGCCTGACGCAATGAAAGATTTGCAAGATTAGGCATCAAAACTTTATCTGGTTGTCTGGCAACAATTATTAAATACAGGTTTCTGCCTTTTTTAACTTTTGATCCGGGTAAAGGATCTTGCTGAAGAACAGCGCCATGATTCATTCCCTTCTCATAAATGCTGTCGGCGACAATAAACCTGAACTGTTCGTCGTATTGACTCATCACATCCTGATGGTCCAGACCTAAAAAGTCAGGTACGATATAGACTTCACCATGACGTGTATAACGATCAAGCATCGAAAGAACTCCCCAGCTCAACAATATTAATATGAAGATTGCAAAAAGCAGATGCAATAAGAATTTCTTTTTCATTCAATCAATCGGACTCTTTTATTTTTAATTTCGCCATATAAAACAGGCTTAACACAAAAACTTTAGATTGCCTGATTTATTGCCTGTTGGGGCAAAATTACGGAATATTTGCAAGCAAAGACTCTCATTTGGAGAGCTCAAATTAGTGATAAGTCAATCTTACAATTATTATGACAACGAAAAGGAAAAATGTAGCCATTGTATGTGGTGGAGATTCAGGCGAATATGAAATTTCTGTTCAGAGTGGAAATGTTGTTTCGAAATTTCTTGACAAAGAAAAATTTCGGCCATTTGTGATTTATATTAAAGGCAAAGATTGGTTTTTCAAACCTTCTGAAGATGTCGTTATCGCTATTGATAAAAATGATTTTTCTCTTTCAGTGGGTGGAGAAAAGGTAATTTTTGATGTTGTTTTCAATGCTTTGCATGGCACTCCCGGTGAAGACGGAAAGTTGCTCGGCTACTTTGATATGTTAGGGATTCCTTATACCAGCTCAAATCATATTGTTTCTGCCTTAACTTTTAACAAGGATTTTTGTAAACAGGTTGTTAAATCTGTTGGGGTTGCCCTTGCAGATTCAATTTTGCTTCGACGTGGACAGTCTTTCAAGGCAAGCGAAATAATCTCAGAACTTGGCCTGCCAATTTTTGTAAAACCCAACAGCAATGGCTCAAGTGTTGGAGTGAGTAAAGTGAATTTGGAAGAAGAGCTTCAACCTGCGCTTGAAAAAGCTTTTATGGATGACGAATTTGCTTTGATTGAATCTTTTATCAAGGGCAGAGAGATTGGTTGCGGTGTTTTCGAATTCAAAGGCAGGATGATAGTTTTGCCGCTTACTGAAATCATAAGCAAAAATGAATTTTTTGATTATGACGCCAAATATACGAAAGGAAAATCTGACGAAATTACACCGGCTGATGTTGATGAGGATATTGACCTTGAAATTAAGGCTTTGGCTGCACAATTGTATAACAGGCTCAGCTGTCGCGGGTTTGTAAGATTTGATTTTATTCTAACTGATGAAGATATTTATTTCCTTGAAGTGAATACCGTCCCGGGAATGTCGGCTGCCAGCATTATCCCTCAGCAGGCAGAAGTGATGGGTATTTCCTTGTCAGACTTTTTTGGTATGGCTATCGAAAATGTTATCTGAGGTTATCCAGTAAATATTTTGTCAGCTTTATTGTTGCCAAAGCCCTGTGACTAATGGTGTTTTTTAGTTCGGACGACATTTCCGCAAAAGTTTGATAATAGCCATCCGGAACAAAAACGGGGTCATAGCCAAAACCACTGTTCCCTCTTGCAGTTTCAATAATCTGTCCGTTGATGATGCCTTCGAAGGTGATTGTTTCTTCACTGTTTTTTAAGGCAATTACGGTTTTGAATCTGGCCTTACGATTTGTTGATCCTTTAAGCGCATCAAGCAGTTTTATAACATTATCCTGATAGGTAGCATTTTCGCCTGCATATCTCGCTGACCACACACCCGGCGCACCATTGAGTGCTTCAACTTCAAGGCCAGTATCGTCAGCAAAACATTCCTTTGCAAAACGATCAAAAATGTAGGCCGCTTTCTGAATTGCGTTGCCTTCGATAGAATCTGAAGTTTCGGGTATATCTCCGTCAAAACCAATGTCTTTCAGACTTAATAGATTGATCCTATCTTTTGTGATGGAAGTTATTTCTTCTAGTTTATGTTGGTTGTTTGTTGCAAAAATGATTTCTCTCATAATATCTTGAATAGCTAAAAATGATTTAAAGTGTTAAAAAACAATTTTTACTATAATAAAATCTGTTTAGGATAAACCCCAGTTCACGGGCATTAGTCCTGCATTTTGAAGTAATTCATTGGTTTTTGAGAAATGCTTGCAGCCGAAAAATCCTCTTGATGCTGCTAAAGGAGAGGGATGCGGAGCTTTCAGCACAAAATGTTTACTTTGATCAATCAGCCCTTCTTTGGCAATGGCATAGTTTCCCCACAGGATGAAAACTATTCCGGCACGATTATCAGAAACAGCTCTGATTGCTGCATCAGTAAATTTTTCCCAGCCTTTGCCCTGATGTGAACCTGCCTGAGCAGCCCTTACTGTGAGCGTAGCATTGATCAGAAGCACACCCTCTTTTGCCCATTTTTCCAAATTTCCGTGATTTGGAGGATTTATACCGAGGTCTGATTTCAGTTCTTTGAAAATATTTTTCAGACTTGGCGGTGTATCCACTCCATGTGGCACAGAAAAACAAAGACCATGTGCTTGCCCCGGACCATGGTAGGGGTCTTGACCTAAAATGACTGCCTTAACTGCTGGCAGAGGAGTCAGGTTGAATGCATTGAAAATAAGATTCCCTGGAGGATAAACAATATGTTGTTTTCTTTCGTTGACAAGAAAGTTCTTTAAATCAGTGAAATAGGTAGATTCAAACTCTCCTTTCAATGCTTCATACCAGCTGGATTCAATAATTGGATTTATTGTTGACATGGTTCAATCTTGGCTTTTGTAGCACAATTTATAGCAAAATTTTAAGTTATTCAGACAAAACCATTAACTTTGTCCTTTATTGTGAGATTAAAAAACTTTGTAAATATATGAAAAAAGTCCTTGTTTTTGCTTCATTAGTCTTTGCAGCATCCTTGTTGCTTGCTTCTTGTAAATCGTCATCTAAATGTGCTGCTTATGGCGAAACACAGAAGTATCAGCGAGAAGTAAAGTATTGAGTACAAGTAAATGACATATAGCCTGTTTGATTTTTTGCCTTAATTCATTAAAGAAATTTCTATGACGAGGCTCCTTATTTTATCCTGTTTATTTTTTTTACTGATTCAGAATAAGGAAATCAGGGCTCAACGATCATTTTCAGCTGACACACTAGAAAACACCATTATCTACAGCAATGAAAAGTCGGGTGTGGTTCTTGCTCACTCCAACGGATTGGGTCTTGGATACAGAGCCGGACTCAATAAAACTGTTTTTAGCACCCGTATTTTTGCTTTTGAGTTTGTTTCGTTGCATTCAAACAAGCAAATTAAAATTATTAATCCCTATTATGCCAACTCAAAACGCTATGTTTATGGCAAGCTCAACGATGTTTTTGTTATGCGGGCTGGTATTTCAAACAAGTATCTGCTCAACAGAAAACCCTATTGGGGTGGAGTAGAATTGCGCTGGCTGTGGGAAGCAGGTGCCAGTATTGCCTTCGAAAAACCATATTATCTTTTTGTAATCAAAATCAATCAGTCTCCTCAGGGTGGTCTTGGATATACCATTGCTACAGAGCGATTCAATTCAGATGTTTCATGGGATGATATATACGGAAGAGCGCCATTCACAAAAGGACTCAATGAAATTAAAGTTGTTCCCGGAGCTTATGCTAAATTTGGTTTTAACTTTGAGTTTGGAAATGTTAAAACATCAACAAAATCTTTTGAAGCAGGTGCTGTGACAGAGTTTTTTCCTCAGGGACTCCGCATGTTAGATGATGACCGAAATCAGCGTTTATTTGTGAATTTCTACATTAGCTATGCTTTCGGAAAGCGTTTCAACAAGTATTGATCTTTATTGGCTCCGCCAGCACTTTTATAGTTTCTTTTAGAAACAGCATCCCGATTTATTTCAGAATTATTCTATTTTAGCTTTTTGTTGCTTTAATGCCTTAACGCAAAGGTGTTATCAGTGCATAAAGACTAAACAATATGGCCGAAATATCCCGCGAAGAGGCAAAAGCCTTTTTTGAAGATTATACTAAAGACTGGTTTAGCTCATTCAAGTTTAAGGCGGCAGAGCATTCTTTTCTTTTTTACCCTGCTCCTGCCATACTATGGATGCTACGGATATTTTATCCCATCCTTCTTTTTACCCCGCATCTTATTAGTTATCAATGGTCCTACAATGATGATCCTTTTACCAATAAGCTGATATACTCTTTTGTGACAATACTTAGCCTCTTTATTTTTTTTATGATGATAAGGTTTCTAAAGTTGAATGAAATCGAGATTAACACCAGCAGAAAGGAAATAAAATTCAAAGCTGTTGGTCCTTTCTCCAAATTTGTTCACGAGGCTTTAATAATCAGATTTGATGATGTCAAAGAGATCAATCACAGCAAAATAGTTACAAAAAATGCAACAGCATTTCACCTAAATCTAGTCACATCAGAAGAAAGAAAGCATCAGCTCTTTACTGTCAGTAACTGGAATGAAACAGCCAGAATTGAAGCTTCAGTTTTTGCTTTGATTTTTGAAAAAGCCATCTATCTGGAAAACAGCAATGATCCTTTGATAATTATGAACCGAAAATGGAATGAAATGCTTCATAAATCAGATGCAGAAACTTCCTACATGCCAATGTTCATGCTTGTTTTGACGCTTCTCATACTCATAGGTGGCATGTTTATATATTTTGGATTTGGCGGAAGTAAAAGTTTTGTTTCTGAAATTGACAGCCTGCGTGCAATAAAACTAAAATATTGGTTCATCTCCTTTTTTGTTTTTTCAATTCCTTTGATCATCTCGACCCAAACATCCTACCAGCGACGAAATAAAAAAAGCTTCAAAACTTTTACTGTATTGGGTTCGATGGCTGCAATAGGCATCTATCTTGCATCTTCAGGCATAGTCACCTGGTCGAACATGCATTGCGAAAACTCACTGCCAGAAACGAAAATAGCAACAGTGATAGATGCCTATTATTCTCCCAATTCAGGAACTTCGCTGGGGAACTTTGTCGTGAAACTGGAAATTGATGGTGTTGAAAAGCCCGTTTTTGTGAGCCACCACAGCAAAGATTTTCAAAAAAGTCTGAAAAATACGATTGAAATAAATTTGCATCAGGGCTATTTTCAAAAACGATGGGTAGACATTAACCCAGAAAAAGATTAATTTTTTTCATGGATTTATTTCCGAAATAGTAGGACAACAACCATCATAACATCAGATTGAAAACTGCTTGCCAGCTCTAAGTTGCCATGCCATTGAAAATTATTGATTATAAGTTTTATGGAGGAGTTGGTGGGGCAGTTACGCATAGATTATTAGTGCACCAATGGCTTTGAAGTAGAAGTAATCAGGTGATTTTTGAAAGCAAGTAAACCGTAGCGAATCCAGAACATGGGAGGTTCTGATAAACCGGAACCCTTCACCCATGAGCATCTCGTTATCTCTTAAAAGCCATCAGCTTTTAGAAAAAACGCACGAGAGATTCATGGAATATTTATTGGGTACGAAATTACATCCGTTAGGAATTTATTAACCGGAAATCAATTCGAAAGAATAGATTTCCGGTTTTATTATTTTATTGAGGAGGAATGATATCGATAATAACAGTTCTGTTATAAAAGTGCCTTTCAGGCAACAAGTTTTCGAAAGGAGCAGTATCGATATTCTCGCCGAAACCTTGCACATCGAGTTTAACATCTTTTATACCGGCATTTGAAAGACCTTTTTCAATGATGTTTTTTACTTCAGTAGCCCTTGCTATGGACAATTTTCTGTTGTGCTCTACTTCGCCGATAACATCTGTAAAACCATGGATAATCAGACTTCCGCCAGAAGACACTTTTGGCACTACCACATCAGTCAGATATTTTTCATAGATAGAAATAGATCTTGAGTCATCAAATTCAAAAATGATGCTGAATCTAGTTACTTCAGGACCGGTAACTGGAGGCAGAAGCTCAAGTTGCAGGTTTGACTCTTTGGTAATGACCGCGCCAGATTTGGTTTGGCCTGTCATAGTCACCTTATAGTTGTGCTTAAGATTATCTCCCAAAATACTTCTTTGATCAATTTCAACCATTTCTTGCGTGAATGGTCCAAAATGTTGGACTTCACCATTTTCGCCTTCGAGTTTCAAAGCCCATGACCTGAGTGTTTTTTCCGCCCCAGCCACATTGAAAGTAGCAAAACCATCTACTGAATTTTCCTGACCATTCACAATTTGAACAGGTTCGAAAGGCATGCTTTCATTGCCGCTGTAAAATTGATTCAATATAGCCGGTGTAGCACTTTCGATGGATACCCTTTCATCTTCTTCACGCAGCAACTCAAGTTCAAGCTTGCCGCCTACTTTTTCTGAAGGAATTTTTGGTTTATTGCGTCCTTCTACAAGAATCCTCGATGGGTTTATATCGAATACGTCCACGAGATAATTCTTGCAAGATTCAGCCATTTTGAGTGCCTGTTCAGGTCCTTGGGCAGATGAGCCAACCAGCTTGATGGATGACGATGGGTTTTTCCCCATCCTGTCGCCCAGAATATTTAAAATGTTGTAATAAACCGTCATTTGGCGGGCTGAACGCGCATTGACATTCAAAGAAGCGATGCTTTCGAGCTGATCTTCTTTAAATCCCCTGACCTGATCTTTTTTGAGTAACACATAACGTGCTGGTATCTCAGTTGTTCCTGCTTTAAAGAAAATATAGTTTCTAAGCGGAAAATATTCTCTCATGATGGGTTTATACGGAATGTTAAGGGGTGCTTTTACAATAAAATCAACATCTTCAATAATGTCAGGGATCAAAACATCAAATGCATAAATGTCATCGCCTCCTTTGCCACCGGGTCTTGAGGAAGAGAAATAACCTTTGTTCATTTTGTTATTTATAATGAGCGCAAAATCATCGTATTGGGTATTTAACGGACTCCCCATATTGGTAACTTGCTCAAATCCTGTTTCGTTCATAACGCTGGTAAACATATCGAGCCCTCCAAGGCCGAAACGACCATTTGAGCTGAAGAAAAAGGTATTGCTTTTTTGTTCCAGGAATGGAAACATTTCATCACCCTCGGTATTGATCTGGTTGCCCAGATTTTCTGCCTTTCCCCACACACCAGCTGCGTTTCTGGTAATTCTGTAAATATCCGTACCACCAAAGCCTCCAGGCATATCACTTGTAAAGTACATCGTCCTTCCATCTGAAGTCAGAAATGGCTGTCCGACGGAATATTTAACATTGTTGAGAACAAATGGTTCAGGATCAGTCCATTGATCATCTTTGAAGCTGCTGAGCCAAATTTGCAATTCAATCACCTCATCTTTTCGTTTATGATCATAATTGTTTTTTGTGTAAGCAATCTGCGTGCCATCATGGTTGAAACTTACCGGCCCATCATGCAATTTGCCATTCATGCTTTTATCAAAAATAACCGGGCTTTTTAACTGGCCGCCATCCACATCAGAAACGTAGATATCCCAGAAGGGTTTTCCTGTCCAGTTGTATTTACGGACGATCATCCTTGGTGTCGATCTGGTGGAGGCAAAAACGATCTGATCTTTATAGTAACTGGTTCCAAAATCCAGCGCCTCACTATTGATATTTTGATGTACTATTTTATACTTCCCGAAATCCTTTTTTAATTCCGGCAATGAAGCTTTATGCGATAGATAATCTTTAACACGTAAATCGTTAGGTTTTAATTCAATAAATTTATCCATCCATTTTTGCGATTCGGCATTTTTGCCATTTGACTTTAGAATCATTGAATAACTGTAGTAATCTTCAGGTAAAATGTCTTTTCCTGTGTTTATTAGTTTTAAATACGCCTCTTCAGATTCAATCGTTTTATCAATGTTGCTGTAACTTACTGCCAAATTACGCTGGCCTTCCGGGGTCAATTGATTGGCCCGATTGTACAAGTCAATGGACTTATCAAAGGAGTAATTGAAATAGTATTTGTCGCCTTTTAATTCTTTACTGGATTTCTCTTGCCCAATAGCGTTCATGCTGATCCCTGCAAATATGAGAATGGGAATAAGTAAATTTTTCATTATATTTTTTTTTAAAGAATTAAAAATATCTTGGAGAATGAATTTGCCTTCTGTTGGTAAAAATGAAATCATATCTTAGTAATATTTCATGACTACCTTGATGATATTTAAACGTTTTTAAACCATAAGAATAGTCGAATGAATAACCAATATGCAATTGCTCAGAAATATCCAGTCCGACCAAACCACCAAAGGCATCACCCGTACGGAACATTGCACCTACCAAGAGTTTCTTCATGATCACGAAAGAAGCAGTAAGATCGGCTTCAATAGGCGCTCCTAACGTCATTTTGATTAGGCCTGTTGGTTTAAAATCGAGATTATCAGTGAGTCGAAGCATCGAACCAGCAATAAAATAGTAATGCCTTTTTTCTTTTCCTATCAATGTGTTTTTATTTGCCTGCTCAGTAACAGCATAACTGTTTTCTAATAAATTAGGCACTGAAAGACCTGCATAAAAGCGCTCCCTTGAATAATATACACCAAAACCAAAATTGGGCATCACATGATTGTTGATATTGTACATAAAGGCCGGGTCAACCTTTTCATCCAGGTTAAGCGTACTTAAATTGGCCTGAAAAATATTGATACCACCACTTAAACCAAGCGCTAACTTTGATTTTTCGGATACCTGCATAATAAATGAATAATATCCAAAAACTGACGAATTATTTGTCGGCCCGATTTTATCATTAAATACAGCTAAACCTAATCCAATATGTTTATATTTTATTGGAGAATGCAAAGTCAGTGTTTGTGTTTTAGGTGAACCAGGGAAGTTAACCCATTGAGAACGATGGAGTGCCGTTACTGTCAGCGCTTCTCTGCTACCTGCATAAGCCGGATTTACCACCAGGGTATTATTCATGTAATGCGTAAACATTGGAAGCTGCTGTGCATGCACTGTCAGACCCACAAAGGTTAGTATCATTACGAACAGAATTATATTTAGGGTTTTCATCTTGTATTTTATTATTAGGGTTATTCCTTGGTTTTGCTGAATTACTTGTTAAGGTAAATAAAGCCTTTAATAATATCTGAACCATCGCCCAAATTCAAAAGATAGAAGTAGGTTCCAACAGGCAATTTATCTCCGCCGATTGTGATACCAAAATCTGTTCTGCCATCCCAGTCATTTTTGTATGGACTGGCTTCATATACTTTGTTGCCCCATCGGTTATAGATAATAATTGAGTTATTGGGATAACAGTCAATCCCCCTGATAACATAATAGTCGTTTATTCCATCAGCGTTCGGTGAGAAGCCTTCAGGAATATTAATACAGCATTCGTTGATGAAAACGATAAGCGTCGTTGCTGTTGAAGCGCATCCGTTTGCTGTGACAACCAATGTATAACTGCCCGAGTATAATGCTGTTGTTGAAGAAATATATGGATTTTGTTCTGTCGAAGTAAAACCATTTGGACCCGTCCAGTAATAAGATGCTCCCTGCACTGTTTCCGCTGTCAATTGTATTGGATCGCCTTCACAGACCGGAGAATTACTACTTGCAATGGCTACAGGTATCGGATTTACAATAAGTGATACATCAATAGAAACAGCAGCAGGTAAACAGATTCCGCTGACGACAACATTATAATTGTTTGCTGCATCAGAGAGTGTAACCTGAACTATTGTCAGTATAGAAGAGTTGACGCCTGATATGTTTCCTCCGTTAGTTAGATTTACCAATCCTTTTCTCCATTGATAGCTTAGGTTAGTACCACTTGCAATTACAATGAAACTTACTGATTCACCTTCACATACTATCTGATCAACAGGTTGCGCGATAATCAAAGGAGGCATGTCAATAAAAACTGTAACTGAATCTGTACTTTGACAGCCACCGAGTATTGTGGTTACTGTTAAGATGTAAGTAGTTTCTACCATTGGACTTACCGTTGGATTCGCGAGGTTTGAGGTAAAGCCAGTCGGATCAGAACTCCAACTGTAGGTATTTCCTGAAATGGCTTCTGAGCCAATCTGCGTACTTGTGTTCTGGCAAATAGTTCTGTCCGGACCAGCATCTGCGATTGGCGTTAAAGGTTGGTTGTCGATAATTACAATCGTAGCAGGCGATATACAACCATCTTCACTCATCACAGTGACGTTATACGAATTGGGTAAGACCTCTGTAAATACAGGATTGGACTGGTAAGCCCCGCCAATGCTGTACGTTAAACCTGGACCTATAGGTGAGGTAACAGTGATAGTGCCTGTATTGATAAAGCAATCCGGCTGAAGCGCCACCACCTGCGGTGCTTCCGGTGTTTCAGGAGCAGGCTCAATAATTACGATTGTAGCGGGAGAAATACAGCCGTCTTCACTCATGACGGTTACGTTGTAAGTATTGGGCAACACATTTGAAAAGACAGGATTGGACTGATAAGCCCCGCCAATGCTATACGTTAAACCAGGCCCTGTAGGTGAAGTAACAGTGATGGTTCCGGTATTGATAAAACAATCCGGCTGAAGTGCCACAACCTGAGGCGCTAGTGGAAGATCCAAAGCAGGCTCAATAATTACGATTGTAGCGGGCGAAATACAGCCGTCTTCACTCATCACAGTGACATTGTATGTATTTGGTAAAACATTTGTAAAGACAGGATTGGACTGATAAGCCCCGCCAATGCTGTACATTAAACCTGGCCCTATGGGTGAGGTAATGGTGATTGTACCCGTATTGATAAAGCAATCCGGTTGAAGTGCCACAACCTGAGGCGCTAGAGGAAGATCCAATGCAGGCTCAATAATTACGATGGTAGCGGGAGAAATACATCCGTCTTCACTCATCACAGTGACGTTGTACGAGTTAGGCAAAACATTTGTAAAAACAGGATTCGACTGATAAGCCCCGCCAATGCTGTAGGTTAAGCCAGGACCCAAAGGAGAAGTGACGGTGATAGTACCGGTATTGATAAAACAATCCGGCTGAAGTGCCACCACCTGCGGTGCTTCGGGCGCATCCAATGAAGGCTCGATAATGACAATCGTAGCCGGCGAGATACAACCATCTTCACTCATCACAGTGACGTTGTATGAATTAGGCAAAACATTTGTAAAAACAGGATTTGACTGATAAGCTCCGCCAATGCTGTAGGTTAAGCCGGGACCCAAAGGAGAAATGACGGTGATAGTACCGGTATTGATAAAACAATCCGGCTGAAGTGCCACAACCTCAGGTGGGGGAGGTGTTATAGGTTGGGCATTGATCGTAACAGATATTGACTCTGAAATAAGACCGTCAGCGTTCATAACTGTAACAGTGTAGGTGCCAGGTGCCAGAGAACTGAAAATAGAACTTGATTGATAGCCTGCACCTATACTATAGGTTAAGCCTGGTCCCAAAGGTGAGTTTACGATGATGGTACCAGTAGGTACAAGGCAGTCAGGTTGAATTACTGTCACCTCTGGTGCCTCAGGTGGCATCGGAATTGTAACTAAATTATTATGCAGAAGAATAGCACCTGCTATTGAGAGCGCCTGGCCATAAAGCGTTGAAGCTTCCAGCAATTCAATCTGACCATTAGCGACTATTATGCCTCTGAAAATTGAACCTTCATTCAGCGTAAATGCACCATTTATCTGCCAATATACATTGTCGATCGAAGCTCCATTAATGAGTGTAATACTCGAGTTTCCACTTGTTGCTAATGCCCCGTCTATCTGAATGATAAATAGCGCATCCGGGTTTCCAAGTCCATCTAATATTAATTCGCCATTCAGTGTTGCTGCACTGCCGAGGCAATAAACGCCCGGGTTAAGTGTTTGTCCATTTCCAAATGGAGTTCCTAACACAACATCACATGGTCTTGATGCCAAATCTGTATAGGCGAGCCCCAGATCGATTGCAGCTTGTGCTAAAATCGGGTGACCAACAGGATAAATTTCTCCTATTACAATTCCGGGAGGAAAACCTGTGAGAGCTCCTACATATGTTCCAACATCGCCAGTGACGACTGATGCTCCAACATTTGTTAATTCTCCAGCTGCCGTAAATAATGCAAAATTTGAGGCAGCCCCAAGGTTAGGCGACTGTGCAAAATTATTATTTCGGAAAGATAGAAGAGCAATGATTGTTAAAAGAAGTAGAAGTTTACTTTTCATTTTAACCGGGTATTAAGTGTGAAAAAATATTTGGTACAAAGTTCAGCCTATTCAGACCGAAAAGGGTTACACTTAACTGTATAAAGGTTACATGTTTTACATGTTTAAAAAATCATCATGTAGATCATCAAGGGAATCATTTTTTTTAACTGCTATCCATCAAAGTACAAAAGTTAGATGAAGTTTGGGGTTAAGAAGAAGTATCAAAAGAATGATTGATATTCAAAGAAGATTAATTTGAAAATACCTTTGCTGATAAATGTGGTTACATTTAGACACCATGCTGCATATTTTCTTAATTGGAGTTTTGCAATATATATCTCTCATAGATTTAACTTTAGAATGAAGTAGAACAGAGGGATAAACAGCATCGAAGATGCATTTTAACTTATGGGTTGTCCTTTTTTTGCAAACTGCTCTTCCTAGGTGTATCCGGGCTTTTTATAACACTGCTTTTGATGCCCGAAAAAAGTGATTTGGCGCAGTAACTGAAAAAACTTTTCTCAGGATTTCTTTCGAAAACAATCACTCCCTGTCTCGCCTCTTCGTCCGGCATAGGGTTCGAATGCATGATTAACATATTGGCAATGACAGATATCACCCGCTCTTTTACAGCAGTTGTATCATCCGTCATTTTATTCTTAACAGCAACATTCAATCCCTCATAAAGTAGCTTCATTTGTCCGGAAGATTTTGTGTTGTTCGCTGTAAAACTAAAATTCATAGCCTCAATTTTTCCCGATGTCGCGTAGATGAATGCATTTTTCTCCAAAATTGGGTTCAATTCCATTGCTTCAATTCCTAAAAGCTTGCCATTCACAGCAAAGGTGTTCTGACTGTCGAATAGCCGGCTCTTCATTTGTACAGTCAATTTTGCCTTGTCCATTAAAAAAGCTTCAGCATTGAATCCGATATAAGCTTTTTTTGTTTTGTAAATGGTATCATTTAAAATATTGAAAATTAGCGCATTAAACCTATCAAAAGTGATAATGCCAGGCTCGTTAGCTTTTTCGGCATGTTCGGTATAGGTTATACCTCCGTCCAAAATACCGATAGAATCAATGCCGATTTTACCCGGATAGTTATAGAGTATTTCTTGAAATGCAGGTTTGTTTACATGGTTGAATTCTTTGCGTTTATCACGAAAAACACTCATCTCAAATTTTCCGATTTCGATATATGAACTTATAAGGTTTCCTGATTTTATATATTCAGTGGCAGAAAATTCACGAAATGATATCTGGCTGAGCCCGGCTTCAATGCGATCAATTTCAAATTGATGCCGGGCAGTGAACTCATAATTACTGTAATTCGGTTGAACAGAAAAACTATCAACAACCAGGAAATTTGAAGTTGCAGAGTAGTTTATTCCGACAGATTTTATCGTGTACATGCTGTCAGATGTAACAGTTCTGTATTGTTGTGCATTGAAATCCAATTGCTTAAATATATCCTTTGAAATAGTATCAAGTTTAGCAAGCTGTAAATCATAAACATTTATAAAAGCATCATACAGCCAAAAAGCTTGTGATGTAACTTCGTCTTTTATGTCTATAACCAGTCGATCAAACACCAGGTTTTTGATTCTGATGTTTAAGGGCGAAACTTTAGCAGGCCCGGCTTTTCCCTTAAATGGGAACTTTCCTGCAACATGACTGTTGAAAATATTTACTTCTCTGACTTCGACGTCATTTTTGAACATTGCTTTAAAAAGCTTAATACCCTTGAATTCAATGGCAGCAATTTCAGCTTTTAAATTTGTCAGACTGTCATTCTGAAGCTTTGAGACAATGGTAACATTATTAAGCGTTATGCCTGATTTAATGAGTGAGATTTTGACATTCTCAATTTCCATGTGAAATTTATCAGCATTTTTATTAAATGCTGACTCAATTTTCTTCACTGTCCATGGCTCAATGAAAATAACAGCTATAAGTATGAGCAATAGAAAGAATGCGACTATTCCAACTAGGATTTTCAATAATTTATTTCGTTTCATAGAGTGTCAAAGGTGCGGCAATAAGCATTCGATTCCATTACAGAACTATGAGGAAAACTTACATCTTTCGCGGATTTTCTTACATCTGATTTGCGTCCTACATCTTTTGATTCCAGGTTATTATAATCGGATTTCCTTCTGGCTATTTCAGTCTTTTGGCTTCATCTTTGGACTTCCAGCTTTTACCAAAACATGTAAATCATGTAATTCTTTATAAAACTATTGTAACAACCAGGAAGCAATTACGCTATTATTTTGTACTCCCTAAATCACATCATTAATTAAAAAAGATAAACCTGTATTATGAACACAATTCAATTTAGACATGTACTGATTGCAGTAGATTATAACCCAACAGCACAAATGGTAACAGAGCAAGGTTTCTCAATGGCAAAATCGATGGGCGCCGAAGTTACTTTGTTGCATGTAATAACCGATTCAACGTATTATACTTCAACCGGATTCTCGCCTGTTATGGGTTTTGCCGGATACATTGATTCATCCCAAATGCAGCTTGATACTGTTGATGGACTCAGAAATGCTGCACAGTTTTTCCTCGACAAAACCAAACGACATTTAGGGGATGTGAATATCCGGACAATTGTAAATGAAGGAGTCATTGCAGGCGCCATTTTGGAGACTGCAAACGAAATGAAAGCCGATATCATTGTTATGGGTTCCCATAGTCAAAAATGGCTGGAAAACATCCTGGTTGGAAGCGTTACAGAAGAAGTTTTGAGACAAACCCGGATTCCAGTGTTTTTGATCCCAACAAAAAAGAAAGATTAAAGACGAAGTCGGCTGACAAATGCAATAATACAGTGCAGCTCAGAAAGAAAATACGATTCTGGCATAGAGACAAGTTGATTTACTTTTCTGACTGATTTGGAGACATAAAATATGAAAACGAGAAACTCTGCAAAAGACTTTCCAATCGTCTGTGTAGGCGGTTCGGCCGGAGGGCTGGAGGCCTATACGTGTTTATTGAAAAATCTGCCATCCGACCTGGGTGTCGCAATCGTAATAGTTAATCACCTTAGAATAGTTGCCACCATGTTGCATCAAATTTTGCCGGGTTACACTGAGATGCCTGTCAGACTGATTAGGGAGAAATTAGACATTGTCCCTAATCATGTTTTCATCATTCCTGAAAAACGTGATTTACATGTTCTTAACGGAGAGTTTCGTCTGAAGCCCATCTCAAAACCGTGGGGATGGCCCGATGTAATCACTATTTTCATGCGCTCTCTCACTCAGAATTGGGACGGCAAATTAATCGCAGTAATAGTTTCAGGCTATGATGGTGATGGTGCAGAAGCACTTTGTGGTATAAAGGAAGTTGGTGGCATTACCATCGCTCAAAAACCTGAGACAGCAGCATATCCTGACATGCCGGAATCCGCTATAGCCAGCGGGTGCATCGACTTTATTCTTTCGCCTGAAAATATTGCCAAAGAAATTGCACGAATCGCTCGAAAAGAAAAAAAAGAAAATCAGGAAAGTTTCAGTTTCGAAAAGTAAATGTCTCATGCAAAGCATAATAAGTATATAACTACATGTTTTTTGTTTGAATAATTGTTAAGCTATGATGCGATGTAACATGAGAATGATGTAAGTTTTCCTGATAGTTCTGTAAAACATGTAAGTGAAATGGTTCGGAACTTCGCCTTTCCATAATTCATGAATAAAATAGCACCATTCATCATTAAGGAACAAACGAAATACTTTTATATGAAACAACATCTCGTAAAAATTAAATCAATCAAACACGTCACGCACGATGTTTTACAAATTGTAACTGAAAGACCTCAGAAATACAACTTCAATCCTGGACAGGCAACTGAAATTGCAATTAACAAAGACGGTTGGTCTGATGAAAAAAGACCATTTACTTTCACTTCGTTGCCTGAGAATGATTTTCTTGAATTTATCATCAAAACTTATCCTGCACACAAGGGTGTCACCAACGAAATGAAACAACTCGACAAAAATGACGAGCTGATTCTGCATGATGTTTTTGGTGCAATCGAGTATAAGGGCGAAGGGGTATTTATTGCGGGAGGCGCCGGAGTCACACCGTTTATTTGCATTTTCAGGTATCTGCAATCAAAAAATGAGACAGGTGGAAACAAACTCATTTTTGCTAACAAAACCAAAGATGATATCATACTTGCCCTCGAATTTAAAAAGTTGTTGGGAGAAAATTTCATCAACATTTTATCTGATGAAATAGCAGACGGGTATGCACACGGACAAATAGACGAAGGCTTCTTAAAGGAAAGTATAGCCGGCTTTGACAAGCAATATTATATATGTGGCCCACCACCCATGATGGATACAATACAAAAGCAATTGACAAATTTGGGAATAGATAAAAAAGCAATTACAATAGAAGAAATATAAAATAAAAGAAAAACTATGGAATTACTAAGTAAAGAATTCATCCAGGAACTCCAGGCAATAAGTCAGGAACCATGCCTTTCTCTCTACATGCCTACTCACCGAAGTCATCCTGAAAATCTTCAGGATCCAATCAGATTTAAAAACCTTCTCAAGCAATTGGAAGAATCGCTTTTAAAAAAATACTCAGCCAGTGAAGCAAAAAAACATCTGGAACCTTTGGAAGCCCTTGTCAATGATGACAGTTTATGGAATCATACATTAAATGGTTTGGCTGTTTTTAGTGCTAACGAAGTTGTTAAAATTGTAGGTTTTCCAGTATCTGTTGAAGAAGTCGCAATTGTGGCTGATAGTTTTCACACGAAGCCTCTCAGGCATTATCTGCAATCGACCGATCGCTATCATGTTTTGGGCTTAAGTCTTCATGATATCCGGCTTTTTGAAGGTAACCGCCATTCACTTGACGAGATAGAAATCATGGCTGGAATTCCAAGAACCATAACAGATGCACTCGGTGACGATTTGACCGACAAGCATTCGACGGTTGCATCTTACGGTGGAACAGGAGGTGAAAGCACAAGTATGCACCACGGTCATGGTGGTAAAAAAGATGAGGTGGATAAAGACGCTGAGCGGTTTTTTCGAGTGGTTGCGAATAATATTTACGATATATATTCAAAACCTAAAGGTTGGCCACTTATTCTTGCAGCTTTGCCCGAACACCATAGCTTGTTTCAAAAAGTAAATAAAAATCCATTGCTGCTGGACAAAAGCATTTCAATCAACCCGACATCTGTTTCAGCTGATAAACTTGTAAATCTTGCCTGGGAAATAATGGAACCTGTGTATTTAATGAAACTTGACAGTTTTGTTTCAAGATTTGAGCAGGCAAAGGCAGATGGAAAAGGAAGTGATGACATTAAGGAAGTTGCTTTAGCTGCTGTCGAAGGCAGAGTTGATACTCTTCTTATTGAAGCAGACCGGAAGATTGCTGTTCGAATAACAAATCTGATTACAGGCAATACACAAAAAAAGGATTTAACAAATCCGAAAGTAGATGATTTGCTTGACGATATGGCAGAATTAGTAACAAAAATGGGCGGTCAGGTTATGGTTCTGCCAACAGAAAAATTACCTTCGGAAACAGGCCTTGCAGCAATCTTTCGATATTGAAAAAAGTTGGACATGACAAACGAAGAACTCGAAAAGGATTTGAACTCAAAAATCCTGGAAATTACATTGACAATCCATGAGCATTATCCAGAGCTTTCCAAATTTATCGAAGAAATGCCGGTGACAGTTCCCAATGAAGAAGATCCGGATATAAATCTGAATGTTTTAAAAACTTATTATGAATCGCTGAGTTTGATGTTGCAAAAATATAAAAAGCAACATCCTCTGAACCCAAACATGAAATGATGGAAAATATTAAAGAAAAAACACATAAAGAGAAGGCCAGAGCCGAATACATTAAGGTTGAAACGAATGTGAACCTACACGTTACGGATGCAGGCAATGGCAACCCCATTGTTTTGATACACGGTTGGCCTTTAAGTGACGAGATGTATGAGTACCAATACAACGATCTGGTAAATAAAAATTTTCGCGTTATTGGTATCACTTTAAGAGGTTTTGGCAAATCAGACAAACCTTTTGGAGCCTACGATTACAATATTCATGCCTTGGATATCAAGCGAATTTTGGACAAACTGGATATAAAAGATGCAATGATGGTTGGTTTTTCTATGGGTGGTGCAATTGCTGTCCGGTTTGTATCGGCATACAATGAAGGACATGTAACCAAACTGGTTTTGGCCGGAGCAGCAGTCCCGATTTGGACACAGCGTGAGGATTTCCCGTTCAATCTACTACAAAGTGCAGTTGATGAACTGATTAAACAAAATAATGAAGATCGTCCAAAACTTCTGTCTGATTTTGCAAAGATATTTTCGGCAACCGAGACTTCATTAAATGAAGGAATGGTCAATTGGTTGAATGGGATTGGTTTGAGCGCTTCGTCCCATGCAACCGCCGAATGTTTGGTTGCTTTGCGTGATACAGATATGAGGCCTGATATTGTAAAAATCAACATTCCAACATTGATTTTGCACGGTAAAAAGGATAAAATCTGCTCTTTCGACCTGGCCGAACAAATGAAAGCAGGTATTGCTAAATCTAAACTTGTTGCTTTCGAAAAAAGCGGACATAGCCTGTTTCTGGAAGAAACGAAGAAGTTTAACAAAGCGTTGATAGAGTTTGCGGAAAAATAAACTGCAAATAAATTTTTGGAGAAGGAATTTTTAATAGCAGTACTTTGGCAAAGCAGCGATTAAATTTACCATTAGACTATCTTGAATTTAGTGGTACCCTTCAACGAAAAGAAAACATAAAGATGTGAAGAATGCAATACTTTTGTTGAATTGTATAATGATTCACTGTTGGAATTGTTCACCTTTGAAATATTAAAAATCTGTAGCTTAACACTTAATAAACATAATTACAAATGAATAATTTATTTAGGGGATTAATTTCAGGATACGGAGCATCGAAATTAGGTGGCGGCTGCTTGGGCACCATTGTAGTTTTTGTGATTATCTGGGTTCTACTAGGACAATGCAGCTAAAATTTGCCGGACATTAACACAAAGTTGCAAAGCTTTTTCATTATCCTAACGCAGGCCATTACATTTGGCCAACTTCTCGAAAATTGGTGTCCATAAAAAACTGTCTAAAATGGACACCGATTTGGACACCTTTTTTATGAGAAAGAATGAAAAATTTGGGTGTTGTGTAAACAAAAAAAACGCTAACTCATTAAAAATTAGCGTTTTTATAAGATTTGTAATCTTAAAGAGCGGACCGGACGGGACTCGAACCCGCGACCCCGTGCGTGACAGGCACGTATTCTAACCAAACTGAACTACCGATCCGTTTACCAAAGAACTTGTTGCCCTAAAGCGTTGCAAAAGTAAGACCTTTTTTTGAAACTGCAAGAAAAATTGAAAAATAATTAAGGTTTCTTTTGTCTTACTTTCTAGGGGGTTGAAATTGAATATTTTAAATTTTAACCTGAGTTGATTTAACTTTTTTATCAAAAAATTGCTTTATATCTTTGTATGATGTACTTTTACCCAAATAATAAACAGCCTCGAAAAAAACAACTCTTGGAGTTATTTAAAGCATTGATTTGTAGCAATATATTTTTTTTCAGTCGATAAAAGTGTCTTTATGAAAAAACAAATCAAACCAGAGGCCAAAACTAAACAGAACATTGGAAAAAAACCCAATGGTATTTCAGATGATGAAATACTGAAAATACCTGTTGTCGCAATTGGAGCTTCAGCCGGAGGTTTGGAAGCATTGGAGCAGTTTTTTAATAATATGCCTTTTAATACAGGATTGGCCTTTGTCGTGATTCAGCACCTCGATCCGAATCATAAGGGAATCTTGTGCGAAATACTGCAAAGAACCACTGAAATGAAGGTTTTTACTGTCACTGACCTCATGCAGATTGAGCCTAACTGCGTTTATGTAATTCCTTCAAACACAAGCATGTCGATTATGAACAATTCATTGCATCTGTTTGAACCTATGGAATCACGTGGATTAAGACTGCCGATCGATTTCTTTTTGCGATCACTTGCTGCCGACAGAAGTACTGATTCAATAGGAATTATTCTTTCGGGTATGGGTTCTGATGGTAGTTTGGGTTTGAAAGCAATAAAAGAATCCAATGGCATGGTGTTGGTTCAGGATCCCGCATCATCAAAATATGACAGCATGCCGCGCTCAGCAATAGAATCGGTTGTTGTTGATATCGTTGCACCTCCAAATGAGTTGCCCTCAAAGCTTATCAAACTCCTTGATCAGCCATTCCATGAAGCATCTATAAAGGAGTCGGAAAAAGACAGCAGTTCTCTCGAAAAAATTGTGATTCTCTTGAGGTCTCAAACCGGACATGACTTCTCGCTGTATAAAAAAAACACGCTGTATCGTCGTATTGAAAGACGCATGGGTATTCATCAGCTATCGAAAATTGCGTCCTATGTCAGATATTTACAGGAAAATACGTCTGAAATAGATATTCTATTCAAAGAATTATTGATTGGTGTGACAAGTTTTTTCCGCGATAGTGATGTTTGGGAGCATTTAAAGGAAAAAGTATTGCCTTTGCTGGTAAAAAGTTACAAACAAAGTTACATGTTAAGAGCTTGGATACCAGCATGTTCAACGGGCGAAGAAGCTTATTCACTGGCAATTCTGTTTAAAGAAGTTATCAATAAACTAAAGCCGGAAATCAATTTATCACTTCAGATTTTTGCTACAGATTTAGATGCCAACGCCATTGAGGTTGCACGGAAAGGTATTTATCCTGCAAATATCGTAGCAGATGTATCTCAAGATCGCTTGAATCGTTTTTTCAAAAAAAGTGAAGATCAATATCGTGTGATCAACGAAATTCGTGAAATGATTGTTTTTGCGCCACAGAATGTTATAAAAGATCCTCCATTTACGAAACTTGATATACTGATCTGCCGGAATTTACTCATTTATCTGGAGCCTGAATTGCAAAAGAAACTTTTGTCACTTTTTCATTACAGCTTGAACAATGGTGGAATTTTGATCTTAGGAAGTGCAGAAACCAACAGCGCACATAGCAGATTATATTCTTTGGTTGATTCAAAATTCAAAATCTACATGAAATCAGGCTTACCTAAGCAAGAGGAACTTTTCGATTTTCCAGGCTCTTTTTCAATCTCTAAAATAAATATTGGTAAAAACATGACCTCTACAAAAATACCGGACAACATTCAAAGCCTTACTGATCAAATCCTTTTACAACAGTTTTCTCCTTCAAGTGTGCTCGTTGCCGATCAGGGCGACATACTTTATATTACCGGCAGTACAGGCAAATATCTTGAGCCTGCAGCCGGAAAAGCCAACATGAACATTTTTGCGATGGCAAGGGAAGGTTTGCGCAATGAGTTACCCACTGCTTTCAGGAAAGCAAAGCAGAATTTTGAAAAAGTAAGTTTAAAAAGTATCCTCATTGGAAACAACGAACATGAATATGCTGTTGATGTTACCCTTCAACAAATTGAAAAGCCACTTGCATTACATGGAAAAATACTCGTGGTGTTCACTGATGTCTCAAAAACGAGCGTTAAACAATCTAGCGCAAAAACTAAAAAACATAGCAAAAGCGAATACCAGATAGAATTAGAGAATGAACTTAAACGATTCAAGGAGGAATTGCAAAGTGCCAGAGAAGAGATGCAGACTTCGCAGGAGGAGCTGAAATCGACCAACGAAGAACTTCAATCGACCAATGAAGAATTACAATCGACCAATGAAGAGCTAACTACTTCAAAGGAGGAAATGCAGAGCCTGAACGAAGAACTTCATACCGTGAATGCTGAATTGCAAAGCAAAGTGGATGACTATGCAAGGGTGAACAACGATATGAATAACCTTCTCAACAGTATCGAAATACCAACGCTTTTTCTTGATAAAGAATTGAAAATAAGACAATTTACGTTTCCGGCTACCAAGATTTTTAAACTCAGACCTAGTGATATAGGAAGGCTTTTTACTGATCAGGTAAATGAACTGGATTATCCCGAATTGTATAATGATTCAAAAGAAGTTTTGCGCACATTGGTATTCATTGAAAAGGAGGTGGCTACATTCGATAAGCGATGGTTTAAAATCAGAATAATGCCTTATCGCACTACTCAGGATAAAATTGAAGGTTTGGTTATTACTTTCATTGATATTACAAAATCAAAACTCCTGGAGATTGCTATTACCAAGACGCAACAGATGCTTCGTGGATTTATTCAATCAGTTCCGGGCGCGATGATAAGTTTGTCTTCTGAGGGTAATGTGATTGAATTCAATCCTATGGCTGAGAAGCTTTTAGGGAGCAGTCGCGACAAGGTAATCGGTAAAGGCTTTGATAAACTTTTTCTGCCAAAAGAATCAATCAATAGTTTTCCTGAAATGCTGAGTAAGGTTGCGAATGATAGCAGTAACAATAGTTTTGTGAGCAAGATTAATAATGACAAAGGAGAATTGATACAGATAAAATGGACTGTGTTTAAAATTTTTGATGAGATGGGAAGGGAAGGTGATTTCATTGTTTTTGGGTCAAACCTTTCAGATTGAATAAAAGAGTAACTGGCTTTTGCGTTTACTTAAGAATGAAATTAAGATTGGAATTGGAAGATTTTGAACCAAACAGTCTATAGAAATGTTTGATATAAATTACATATAACAGAAAAAATGAAAAATGGAAAAATGAGTGCTGAAGATGCTCTTTTGCTTCGTCAGAAAGCCGAAAAAATGCTTGAGGATAAAACGAAAGCAAAAGCAATCAGGATTCGAAAAGCTCGAAAATTAAGTCTGAATGAAGGAGATATACAAAAGCTGCTTCATGAACTTGATGTTCATCAGATTGAGTTAGAGATGCAAAACGATGAGTTACAAAAAGCAAGGAATGCATCGAAAAAATCGAGTGATAAATATGCCGAGGTGTATGAATTTGCACATACCGGATATTTTACCCTTAGCAAGGAGGGTGTTATCAGTGAGTTAAATCTCACAGGAGCAAAAATGCTTGGCTTAGAACGTGCAAATCTCGTAGGCAAAAATTTCATTCAATATGTCACTTTGGATACGAAATTTATTTTCCGCGAATTCATCAACCAAGTATTTGACTCAAAAATTAAAGAAAAGAATGAAATAAGGTTAATTGTTAAAAGTGATCAGGCAAAAAGTGTATTGCTTGAAGGCATTGTTTCAGAAGACGAACAAAAATGTCTTATAACCGTCATTGATGTGACCAAAAATAAACGTACAGAACAGATTTTAAAACTTAAAACAGAAGAAATTAATCTCTTTGATAAATTGGTTGAAAGTAATGAAAAACAAATAGATGAGCTTAAAAAAGAAATTAATTTCCTATCAGATAAACTTGGTGAAAATGGAAGTTCTACTCTTAGAAGTTGAAATTCCGGATGATTTTTCAACCAAGTGCAAACTTTTTTAATCCTGGCAATAATTCATAGATGTAAGATGTAGCAACATCGAAAAGAAGAAATAGAATTTTTTTCAGTAGTGTCCGGTAAATAAATGAAATATTACAATTTGACTATGAGATTCCTCACTTCGTTCGGAATGACAGAGAGTTATGTTTTTTGGGGAGGGGGTGG
>JAUXMV010000102.1 GCA_030683155.1 Bacteroidales bacterium | reverse complement strand
AGTCAAAGGAGTATTGATACACAAAGTAGGTGTTGATGATGCTACACTTGCAGTATTGTCAGGGGTCACAGTAATTGTGCCTGTTGCATTCACAGTTCCGCATCCACCAGTCAAAGGAATTGAATATGCAAATACACCACTAGCAGATGGCATACCTGAAATCGTGATTGTATTTGCTGCCCAAGCAGCTGTTACACCTGCTGGCAATCCTGTCGGAGCGCCAATGCCTGTAGCACCAGTGGTGGTATGTGTGATTGCAGTTAAAGGAGTATTGATACACAAAGTAGGTGTTGATGATGCTACACTTGCGGTGTTGTCAGGGGTCACAGTAATATAATCAGTTTTTGTCTCTATATCAGAACCATCGTCATCAGTTATTGTTAAAACAATTGTTTTAGAGCCTGCAGTGCTATATGTAACTATATGTGGTCCCGCAGTGCTAGCGGTCGCAGGCGTTGCATTGGCGCCAAAGTCCCATAAGTAGGTTATTGTGCCAGTTCCATTAGAGGCATCAGTGAAAGTTACATTCGCTCCAATGCAAACCGTTGTTAGATCAGCTGTAAAATCTGCCGTCTGCCCACTCACTTTTCCCGTGCTAAAGGCCAGAAGCAAGAGGCTTACAGCCCAGATTATGGATGTTTTGTATATGTGTTTCATGCTTTAGTCCCTCCGGTATTTTTGTTCGTACAATTGCTGATAATCGTGCAACATATATTTTTTATTTTTTTGTTTTGGCTGTTTCTTTTCGCGGACATCGCCATCGGTATAGCCTCCGAATCTGAAGCCGAGGGTGATTTCGTGCGTTCCGCCTGAGCGGTAATGGATGCCTCCTATACCAACTTCATAGGAATAGTTCAGGTTCATGGTGTTGAAAAGTTCTCCGCCTACTCCGAGCGATATCATCTGATTGTTGCGGTAGAGGCCGCTGAGCCAGAAACGTTCCCCGAAGATAAAGGAAGCTGAAACATCGATGATAGTAGGCTGGTTTGAAGTGCGTCTTACAACAACAAAGGGCATCAGCTGCACATCGGTGCTCAGGTCGAAAGTGTTTGAAATATGAAACTGGAACTCCTGTTCAAAGGCAAAATTGCCCTGACTTTCCATTACGTAGGCATCTTTGGTGCGGAGAAGGGTAGGCATACCGAAACCCACATTGAAATTCTGGTTGAAATAAATCAGGCTGAAGCCGGCGTTGTAGGTCAATTTCGAAAGCTGATCCAGGTTTCTAAACAGTGGGTCGTCGAGATTGCCATGAATATTGTCGAGGCTGATGGTGTTTTGATACGCACTGCCCCAAATGCCAAAATGCAGAAACTGCGATCTTGCCATCTGCAAGCGGTAGGTGTAGCTCAGCGAGCCTTTGAATCGTTCAAAGATATCTACCTTATCCAAAAAGGCCTCAGCGCCGAGGTACATATTGTTTCCAACATGAAAGCTGGTGTTGAATCGGAAGGTTTCGGGCGCAGGATTGAAATTGAGCCAGTCTTTGCGGTAGTTGAAGAAAAATTCGCCAGCACCTTTGCTGCCGGCAAAAGTAGGGCTCAGCGAGTAGGGATTGAAAAGGTAATGGTTGGTTAGCGGAAATTGTTGCCCTACTGCCGCCTTCCCAATTAGAAAGCATACAAGCCCCACAATAATAAATTTTGCTTTTCTGATCATCTCAATAGGGTTATGGTGCCTTTAAATACTTCGCCACCGGCTCCTTCGATCACATAAAAATAGGAGCCTTCGGGCAGTGGATTGCCTCTGTATGTGCCATTCCAGTTGTTTTGGTAACTGGAAGTTTCAAAAACCGAAAGACCGGCCCTGCTATAAATTGTCACTTTGGCCGGGCGGATGCTGTTCAGGATGCTTATTTCCCACAGATCGTTGTATCCATCGCCATTTGGGGTGAGAATATTTTGTATTTTGAAGTTGGGATCATAGGGAAACTCACTTTGCAGCACAACGAAAGATTTTATGCGGCTGCAGCCATTTCTGTATCCGGCAACGGAATAGGTTCCACCTCTTATTATGTTGTAGTTTACATTTTTTATCTGATTGTTCCAGATGACACTGTCGAAAATACCAACAGCCCTGAGTTTTAGGGTATCGTTTCTGAACATCTCATAAGGCACATCTTCGTTGTAGGGTGAACCATCCTGAAAGTTGATGTCAATGGCAGGAGGTGCCACTGCGTTGTACTGACGGCTGAATGTTTCTTTGCAGCCTATGCTGGAAGTCACTTCCAAGCTTATGGTATATGCGCCGGGCTGCTGAAAGGATGTTGTAGGATTTTTGAGTTGGGAGGTCTGTCCGTTGCCAAAATTCCATTCCCAGCTACTGATGCTGCCGGCAAAAACAGTGGAACGGTCGGTAAACTGAATAGGATTCTGTGCGCAGGATGCAGAGAAGTTGAAATTAACGTTTGGATAATCACCCACGAGTACAGGCAGATATTTGGTGTGTGGCGTGAGACTGTGTTTTGTTACAACCCTGATGCCGACAAGTCTTTCCCCGGGCGTTTCGTATAAATATTTTCGTGATATGCCAACACCGTCATCGAACATCAGGTCGCCATCGAGGTCCCAGCTGATGGAAACGATGGTGTCATTGGTTTCAATTTTTGCGTTAAACAAAGTTGAATCGCCCAGACAAACAGGAGTGTATTCAAATGCCGGGTTGGTGGTGTAATTGACATAAACCATTGCTTCAGCACGCATCTTACAGCCATTGGCACCGGTGCCTTCTACCCAGTAAGTGTTTTCGGGAAGAAATGGAGTGGCAAAATAACTGTTGCCCTGACTGCCGTTGAACCAAAGATAGGAGACACCTCCGGAAGCATTGAGTAGAACTGCTTCGCCGGGAAGTAGTTGGGTGTTGACGGGTGAAACGGTGATGTTGGGTAAAGGTTTGACAAAAACTCTGACGGTATCGCGTTGTGTGAGTCCCTGAAGGTTGGTGATAGTAACCCAATAGTCGGTGTCAACGTTGGGGATTACTTTGATTGTGCGGCTTGTCTGACCTGTGTTCCACAAATAATCAAAAGCCAGCGGAGCTGCAAGGAGCGCCGTGTCTGTGCGGCAGATGTTTTGATCAGGGCCAAGGAACCCATTCTGTATTTCTTTAGGGTTCGACCTCGTAGGGTCAGGTGTTATAATGTAGTTGCCGGCATATGACATCTGTTGCATAGTGCCGATAATCAACAGCATGCTTAGCATCATTCTGGCAAGTGGTTTGTACAAATTGTTCATGTTCCGGTTCCTCCTGCTGTATTAACCCGTAAAAGTAATTTATAATGGTCAAAAGTCAAAAATATTTTAAAAAAAAGTTAAAAGTTTTTAGCAGACAAGCCAAACCCGACAATGCATTGTAATTTTTTCGTCAGTGTGTAAATGAAGCTTTTAATGTAAATTTGCGCAAAATTTATTGCGATTAACTATGCACAAAAACTTTGTTGAAGAATTGCGTTGGAGAGGGATGATTCATGATGTGACTCCCGGAACTGAAGAACAACTTACGAAAGAACTTACTGCAGCTTACGTGGGCATCGACCCTACGGCCGACTCACTACATATCGGTCATCTGGTTGGAATAATGATGCTGAAACATTTGCAAATAGCCGGACATAAGCCTATTGCACTTATCGGAGGCGCTACCGGAATGATCGGAGACCCGTCAGGCAAGTCGCAGGAAAGAAATCTGCTGGACGAGGAAACTTTACGCCATAATCAGGAATGCCTTAAAGCGCAGCTGGCAAAATTTCTCGATTTTGAAACAGAAGCACCCAACAAGGCTGAGCTGGTGAACAATTATGACTGGATGAAAGACTATAGTTTTCTGGCTTTTATCAGAGATGTCGGCAAGCATATTACGGTGAACTACATGATGTCAAAAGACTCTGTCAAGAAACGGCTTGCAGCCGACAGCGGAAGTGGAATGTCATTTACTGAATTTACCTATCAGCTTGTTCAGGGTTTTGACTTTTTGCACCTTTATCAGCATAAAAACTGTAAGCTGCAAATGGGCGGATCAGACCAATGGGGCAATATTATTACCGGTACTGAACTCATCAGACGAAAGCTAGGTTCCGAACAAAACGCATTTGCCCTCACTTGCCCGCTTATTACCAAGGCCGATGGCGGCAAGTTTGGAAAAACCGAAAGTGGCAATGTCTGGCTTGATGCTGAAAAAACCTCACCCTATGCTTTTTATCAGTTTTGGCTCAATTGTTCAGATGAGGACGCTGAGAAATATGTCAAAATATTTACTTTGATGGGTCGGGATGAAATTGACGCACTCAGCGCTGAGCACCGACAGGCTCCGCATTTACGCCTGCTTCAAAAAGCGCTTGCAAAGGAGGTAACCGTTCGCGTTCATTCAGAAGAGGATCTTCAAACAGCAGAGGAAGTAAGTCAGATTCTTTTTGGAAAAGGAACAACCGAAGTGCTTCGCAAAATGAATGAATCCACACTTTTAAGTGTTTTTGATGGTGTGCCGCGTGCAACAGTTTCATTAAGTGAAATGCAAAATCCGGTTGAGATAGCGGAATTTCTGGTTACCCTGACAGGAATATTTCCATCCAAAGGTGAGGCGCGACGCACATTAAAGGACAATGGCGTATCGGTAAATAAACAAAAAGTTGGCGAAGCCACATTTATCAGCAAAGATGACTTTTTACAAAATAAATACATCCTTGTGCAAAAAGGAAAGAAGAACTATCATCTTGTTGTAGTTGAATAATCGCCTGGATTTAAGCCTTATTTTGACTTCAAGAAAATTAGTTTTACCGTAAAAAGGAATCGTCTGAAAATAGCTGGTTCCTTTTTTTGTTAACTTGCAGCCTGAATAGAATGTGAAAAATGATAATAGATCCTGTTTATAGTCAGCTTATTCTGCCTTTGGTTATTGCAATATTTCTTGCAATTAATATGGGTGGGAGTGGTACTGCACCTTCTTTTTCGGCAGCTTATGGCGCAAACCTTATTCCCAGAAGTCTTATTCCAGGGCTTTTTGGTACCATGGTTCTTATTGGAGCCATGACTGTTGGAAAAAATGTAGCTTTCACGCTTGGAAAAGGGATTCTGCCAAGTGAAAACATGACGATAATTCTCACTTCTATCATCCTGCTTTCGGTTGCATTGTCCTTGCTTTTTGCAAATTTGCTTGGAGTACCTCAATCAACCAGTCAATCTACTGTTTTTGCGCTTTCAGGGCCTGCCCTTTATTTTGAGGTGCTTCAATCTGAAAAGCTTTTTCTTGAAATCATTCCTACATGGTTTATTTTGCCACTTATCAGTTTTGGTTTGACCTATGCAGCTGGAAAATATATCTATACGCCAGCGAGAAAACGTGCTTCATTTGAGTTTGAAACATTAAAAAGCCATCCCGGATTGCAGGCCCTGGTGCTGATTTCATCATTGTATGTGGCTTTTTCAATCGGTGCCAACAATGTAGCCAATGCTAGCGGACCTATAGCTTCTATGGTGATCAACGAACTTGATCTAGGCCAGAGTGATGAGAATTTTGTGCTAATTATGGTGTTGTCAATTTTGGTGATAGCGCCAGCTTTTGGCATTGGAAGTTCACTGCTTGGAACAAAGGTTGTTCATGCAACGGGTAAAGAAATCGTTGAGTTTGGACCATTATCAGCAACAGTCATTTCATTTATTACAGCAAGCTTGTTACTCACAGTGTCAGTCGTGAAAGGTATTCCAGCTTCGTTGGTTCAGTTGAATACAGGCGCCATACTGGCAATAGGTTGCGCAAAACATGGCTGGAAAGAGATTTTCAGCAAAAGCAGTGTTCACAAATTTTGGATTATCTGGATTGTCGCTCCAATTCTGTCATTCATCTTATCAATTTCGATGACCTGGATTGCTGACAAAATGGGAATTTTATAGCAATAATCTATTTGTGCTGTTCAACCATTTCAACTTTACGCATGTCGTAACCAAGTTCCTTTGCTCTACTCAAAAGCATGTCAAGGATTTCCTGATCCATCTGTGGTGTACGGCTTAAAATCCACAAAAAATCTGGAGTGCTGCTTCCAATAAGTGCATATTGATAGTTTTCCTGATCAAGTTCAAGGATGAAATAATCTGCATAAAAGATCCAGAAAAAGGAAACTTTCAAATGCCCTTTGCCATCTTTTGAAACAGATTTTGCTTTTCCAATGGCTGTTTTCAATGGGCCATCGAGGCTGTGTTGAAAACCCTGATTGATGACTTCAATTTTGCCGTTGGGCTGTAGATTGTATGTTGCAGTAACACCTGTCAAATCACGTTCGAAGCGATGCGGGAAGCGGGCAATTTCATACCATTTTCCAGTATATCTATCAAGATCAACTTGTTGTAGGTTTGCAATCATTTTTTTCTTAAATGATTGAGCACATCCTGTGAGTGTCAAAAGAAGGATAAGTCCTGCCACAAATAGATATATTATTCTAAGGTTGTTCATGTTGAAGGGTTAAATGTTTTTGTAAAGATACAATTAAGTGAATCGATGCATTTTACAAAACCTTTGTTTTTTTGTATCTTCGTCGCTAAACCTTTTGTATTATGGAACCACATATTCGTCACGAGCAGAATGTCAGAACCGGCATTTTTTATCTAATTCATCAATGCGAACGAATGGCGTTCCTTTCCTATTTCGAAAATCCTGAAGGTGTTTTAATGCTCAATCACACCTACGTTTCACCTGATTTACGTGGTCAGAATATTGCATCAAAGCTGGTTGAGGCTGCTGTAAGCTATGCCAGAAAACATCACCTTAAATTGATTCCGGTTTGTCCGTATGTTGTGAAATGGTTTGAAAAGCATGCCGAAGAAAAGGAAATGCTTTTTCAACAAAATTGAACCGCCTTTTCAGATTGAAAATAATTGTTGTCCGGTGCAAAATATCACTCCACCCTAACATTCATACGCGCTAACTTAACTATTCATTTTCTTTTGGGTTGTCTATTAACGTTTTACTTTTTTTGAGGTGTCTAGTTAACTACTTATTTTAATATTCTGATATGTAAGGGGTTTAAGCATCAACATCCTTAACACTAACGAGTGAAAGATAGTTTGCTTGAAGATCGACCTATTAATGCGAAAACTGAACTCTTTAAGATATTTCTCAATATGTTCTTGATGAACCCATGAATAAGTGCTTCTGAGCCAAGATTTTAGTTGATGTATAATGATATGCATCTGCTTCATACTTCCTCCTTTATCAGAATAAATCTGCTCTATATTATAATCCTTTGACAAAGGGGCATATCCTGTCCACTTATCAGTCTTAATAAGAGCCTCTTTTGAAATGTGATTGTCAAATATGCAACGTAATGATTTTGAAGAATAATCATTAATTTTATTGAAATAAACTCTTTTTATCTTTCCTTTGTCGCTAAGCTCCGTTGCTCCAACAATCTTTTTTTTTCATGACATCTTTGCTTCTGCCTTGCTTCAAACTCTCTTTTCCTCCAAAAACAAATTCGTCAACTTGAACTTCTCCTACTTGTGGATGCTTCATACTGCTTTGCATAGCTGTTCTGACTCTCTGGCAGTTGTCCGGCTTATGCCATATCTTCGCGCTACTTGAGAGGCGGATATACCTTTTGTTGTTGCCATCATCTCAAACATGATCCCAAATGCTTTTTGTTGACCAAATCGTAAGCGATGAAAAAAAGTCCCCGCTGTTGGACTTTCAATGTGGTGGCAGCGATTACAGTCTCTTGCATAATTTTTCTTTCGTACAGTATGTTTAGTATGACCACATTTGGTACAAACGAATCCTTTAGACCATTTAAGTTCAGATAGATACGCAAGACATGACTTGTCATCTGGAAAGTGCTTCCCGAATTCTAAAATATTTTCTCCCGTAAATTCCATATTGATTATTTTTTAATCATTTATTCTTCCACAAGAGAAGTATTTAATTGATCACCTCAAAAAAATAATTCTATCGCTTCAATTTCACCTTG
Source organism: Bacteroidales bacterium (assembly GCA_030683155.1). Classification (GTDB taxonomy): domain Bacteria; phylum Bacteroidota; class Bacteroidia; order Bacteroidales; family F082; genus JALNZU01. The sequence continues at coordinate 51,806 of JAUXMV010000102.1, read as the reverse complement.
TATTCCGGTTCAAAGTTTCTATTTTTACAATCCAAAACTTAAGCACTATAAACGAAAAAAAAGAACCTTGAACCAAAATCCTGTACGCCTCTGGCGGAAACAACCCAAACCTATGAACAGCCTTATCCCCAGAACCGCAAGCCTCGAACAAAATCATCTCTCCTCGGCAGCATATAAACCGTCCAGCCTTGCGATAATGAATAACCTCCCTGAACACATCTATGTAAAACAAAGTGCATTTTTAGTCCTTTCTACCTATCCGTTTATAGTCGCTTATAAACGCTTAACCCTTTTTAACTGCCATGTTAATTTTACATCACTGAATTTCAATATAATACAATGCAATGGCGTTTAGCAGCGAATTGCCGCCTGTGAGAAAACAAAATTACCAGTTAAATATTAATGAATATGGAAATATATTTAAAAGCAAAACATTGGCAGATTTTTACTCTATTAATAGGGGTTCCTTTTGTTTTGCAGATAATCCTTGTTGTAAATTATGGCATCGATTTGATGCTTGTACTAATACCTGCTCTAACAGTTCTTTACATAGTGATTTTTTTTGGTTGGTTTTGGGCGATTGGAACAAGGCTAAATAGTAAATTGCCTTCTACAGTTAACTTGAACTTGAACCTATTCAAGGTGTTTCTGGCTGTTCCAGTAATCTACATATTTGGAATATCAATTTACATGAGTATGGTTGCGATGGGACTAATAGCAAGTGACAGCTCACCCATATTTGCAATGAATGATATATTTAAAATAATCTTTCCTGTTCACATATTTTCAACGTTTTGCATTTTTTATATAATGTGGTTTAATGCAAAGACCATTAAATCAATTGAATTTCAAAGGGCGGTTTCATTCAGTGAATTTGCGGGAGAGTTTTTCCTTTTGTGGTTTTTTCCAATCGGAATTTGGATAATTCAACCAAAGATCAATAAAATGATAGAAAAGAAAGAATAAACACAACGGCACAATACCTATACGTAATGTGGGTATCATCGTGGATTGAACGATTATGCAAGTAAAGAAATTTAGTAGTAAATTGAAAGTGAACTGCTTTAAAATCCCGCACTACGCATAGCCTTAACGTTATTCAGAAGCACACAACAACACTCCTGAATGATAAATGCAGTTTGCTAAAATGATTTTTTACTGGTACTATTAAAAAATAAGAAAGTAATGAGAATAGAAAAAATCACCAGTAATAAGAAGCAACACCTTGATTTATTGCTTTTGGCAGACGAACAGGAGGATATGATTGACAAATATTTGGAAAGTGGCGATATGTTTGCACTATTCGATGATGACTTGAAGACTGTTTGTGTTGTTGTTGCGATAGACAAAGAAACCTGCGAATTGAAAAACATCGCAACATATAAAAAATATCAGGGTAAAGGATATGCCAGGGCTCTGATAAAGTTTGTCTCAGATTATTACAAAAACAACTATAAAACAATGCTTGTCGGAACAGGTGAAACTCCGGCAATATTGTCATTTTATGAAAGTTGCGGATTTGAAAAATCTCATTTTATCAGGAATTTTTTTACAGATAACTATGACCATCCAATGTTTGAAGACGGAATACAACTTATAGACATGGTTTATCTGAAGAAAAAACTATAAATGCCTGCTGCCAGTATGCGGCTAAAACCAAGGCAGTCACTATTAATTAGCATTGGTGCAGCCTGAAAGAAAACCACTAAAAACCTATTCGTTTACCAACGAGAAATCACAACAGATTTATTCCTGTAGTACGCGATTATGGTGGTTTATTAATTATTGAGCGCTTTAACAATAAATTGCTTGTCTGTAATCAGTTTGTTGTAATGATTCTTTGAAAAGCGTGTGAAGGCACCTTCTTTTCTGAAAGACTTGAGGTAGGACAGATCAGGTTTGTTTATATAATCCCTTATATATTCGTAATAACCGCGGCTGTGCAGGAAAACTGTCTGGGCTCTGCCTTCGTTGGGTGCAGGCGCGGCGCAGGTAATCACCACCTCGTTTCCAACATCGGGTTGATACAGATAGTTTCTGTCTGTTGTTGTCAGCAAATCAGTGACATCATTTCCTTTTTCATCCGTTGCGGAAGTGGGAGATAGTTGGCTTATCTGCACATCAACAGTATCCGAAAAGTCGAGTGCTGCGTAATCAATTTCCCAGAACATGAAACCACATTGCAATCTGATGTTGACGTTTTCAGTTTTTACATTTGATAAATCCAGCGGCATCACAAGGTCTCGGGAAGCCAGTGGTCCGACAGAAAAGAAAGAGCCGGCCGTTTCCCAGCCATTTTCTGTTTCCACAAAAACAGACAATGGAATTCCCTGATCATGTTGCCATTTCAGCATTCTCTCAGCTGGTGCCTTGTGCTGATTTTGGGCGAATTTAGGATAATAGGTTCCAAACAATTCGTTGAATCTGCCAAAAATATAATCAAGCCAAAGGGAGTTTTTTGCGTGAAGCACAAGCTTAGCGCTGCTTGCATTCAAAGGCTTTTCGAAGGATAGGTCCAATGAGCTGAAATCATCGTTTTCTTTGTCTTCTGTATTAAAAATGTATAAGTTTCCATCTGTTTCCGTCAGCTGATCCACATAATCAAAATTGTTCTGTGCTAAAGCTTTTGTCGGCATAACGGCTGAAATCAAAGTCTGCACCGCTCCGTTTTGATCGAGAATAACTTTTGAATTCAAAGGATGCTCAACAACGATCAATCTGGCCAGATCGGTGTATTGTTTTTCGAGCAGTTCATTGGAAATTTTTATCATATATTGGCCTTCAAAAGGCTTGAAATGAGGCAGAGGCATAAAATCATCACGTTCAAGCGGCTGATAGATAGCGCCTCCATAGGTTTCGCCAACGAAATGCCATGCCACACCATCATGGATGTAAACAAACGGACACGAACTTTTGAGAAGCGCAACAAGAATCATCACAATTGCAAACGCCCCTGTTATGACTCCCAGCGCACCGAATACATAGGAGGCAGTAGTAGCGCCAATATCGCGGTCATAAACTTCAATTTTTTGAATGGCTTCCATCGGAATCATAAACTGGTTTTGATCGGCCAAAGCATATTCCGAAATGTAAATATGAACCTCTATTACCGGATTTTCTTTATTGACCTTGTATCGGTTAGCACCTGTTTCTTTGGTGTTTTTGTAAAAAAGGTGATCTTTAGTAACTCCAGTAGGTGTAAAATATAGTTTCTGATTGTTTTCATCCAAAACAATATTTTCCATGTGCCAGACATTATCTCCCTGATGCAGGATTAAATATTTCTGCTGTATCTTGTATTCACTGAGTAATTTTTGATCGATGGAATGCGACGGCACTTTTTTAACTGAATAATAGCTGCAAGAGACAAGCATATTCAAAAAAGCAACCAAAACAAAAAATGAGATTGAAGGAAGATACTTCTTCATGGCTCTTCTATTTTAAAATTTATATCCCAAACTCAATCCGCCACGAATAAGCGGGCCGTTATCACCTCCATAGTTAGGGTTTTTGGAGGCAAACCTGTAACCAACCCCAATGTTTAAGCCGAAGTTGAAATGTTCACTTACATCTAAAATATAGCCGGTTTGAAACAAAAAAGCATTGATAACCCTGCTTGATTTTTTTGTCAAATATTGAGAAGGCCAGGAATAGTTCCAGTAAGTTTCATAGAATTTATACAACTTGTATTCATAGGCGGCTGACACATACCAGGCGTATGGCTGTTGGCCGAAAGGATAAAAAATAAAGTCGATGCCTGTACCAAACTTCGCGTTTTTATCATCGTAATAATAAATATAATTTTCGACAGGATCTTTTTCAAGTGGGATAAAAGTAAAGGACAAGGGAATTCTTAAACCATAATTTCCGGACTTAAAAACATGTTCATAATTGAAAGTAATCATTTCAAAAACCAGATCAAATGCGTTGTATGAAATAATATTTTGCTTAAAATCAATTAAATCCGGATTGCTTTTATTCTTTGGGAGACTTTTTTGCATTACAATTTTTGGATATACCTCTGCCATCCCGTTTTCAAGCCGGACGCTGTCGATGTAATTCTTATGTAAAATGAAAGTCGGGCCTGAAGGGTTTTCAAAAAAATTATAATGTATGACATCGGCGCTTTTATCTTTGATAAATGCCTTTACAATGTTGCCGTCGGATTTATAGATGGTATCCTGTGCAAAAGATGCGCTAACCCAGAATACCAAAATCGAAATATAAATGGTCTTTTGCAAGTTGAATAATGTTTTGTTTTAATAATTTCCCTCAAAGATACATTGAAAATCTTTTGCATGTCAATAGTCGGAAATTATACTCTGATGATCGTTTGTTTGAAATCCTAAAAACATAAACAGGCTCCATTTCACGCATGTTGCCGATAAAAAGGAATTCGATTATTGCTCATAAATTAACTGAAAGAACCCTTAAAATTAAGCTTTTCGGCATACATTTGTGTTTAAAACAACTTTAAAATTGACTATGAAAAAAGAACTTCGATTGACATTAATTGTAATAATTGCCTTTTCTGTCTGGTATTTTATTGACAAGAGTTTTTTTGCACCTGTATATCGTTTTTTCACAGTCTATTCGGTAATGCCCGAAATAGCATATTTTTTGGCTTACCTTATCATGGGTTTGCCAATGTTTGCAGCTGTTCTTTGGCTGCGACCGGGAAAATTTTTCAGCGCATTTGGAATGAACAAGGGATTTGGGAAGGCTGTTCTTGCAGCGGTAATTTTCACCCTGCCAATGCTGTTGGGTTATGCCGTGATATATGATTTTAACAGCGGCATCACATTTTCAAAGATTTTAAGAGGAGCCGTGTTTGCAGCGCTTTTTGAAGAATGGTATTTCAGAGGCTTTGTGTTTGGCATGCTATTCCGTTTCACAAGACTTGGTTTTATTCCTTCAATTTTGCTTGGGGCCTTTGTTTTTGCTGTTTCACATCTCTATCAAAGCAGCGATCCGGGAATAATGGCTGGAATTTTTATGACCACATTGCTCGGTGCAGGATTGTTTGCATGGGTTTATTCCGAATGGAAATTCAATCTGTGGGTAGCAATATGGCTGCATCTTTTGATGAACCTCTACTGGATGCTTTTTGATGCCGGCGACAATGCTTTAGGTCCTTTAGCGTCAAATATTTTCAGGGCTTCAACGATTGCCTTTATCATAATCGGCACGCTGTTGTACAAGAAAAGAAGTGGTTTGGCACTTGCAGTGAATAAAAAAACCATCTGGATGAAAGATGAGCGCCATGCAGCCATCGGACTTTAACAACAAGCGCTATTTAATTTTGTCCAGCGAGGTCTTTATTCCTCTGATCAAGGCAGAGCTGAAACCCTGATGCTCCATTTCGTTGAGGCCAACGATTGTGCAGCCCTGAGGCGTTGTTACTCTGTCAATTAATTGTTCCGGATGCACATTTTCCTCAAGTGCCATCTTTGCCGCGCCTTTCGCTGTTTGGGAAGCAATGGTAAGCGCTGTGGCGGCATCAAAACCAATCTCGATGCCGGCCTGCATCGAAGCCCTGATGTAGCGCAATGCATAAGCAGTTCCGCAAGCACCCAAAACGGTGGCAGCATCCATCAGTTTTTCTTCAATCCTGACTGCCGTACCCAACTGATTGAATAACTCAACGACTTGTTCACCTGATTTCTCATTTGCTGCTGAATAGGCCAGACATGTTGCGCTTTCCCCGAACTGTGCTGCAATGTTGGGCATAATTCTGATAATTGAGCAGTTGCCGTTAAGTTTTTGATTAAGATCCTCCAGACTAAGTCCGGTTACAGCCGAAGCCACAACTTTGTCTTTACAAAAAGGCTTAATTTCATCTAAAACACCATCCACCTGATAGGGTTTCACAGAAAGTATTATGAGTTCTGCATCTTCGATGCCTGCCTTATTGTCGGTCAAAAGCACAATACCCAATGGCTCTAGATGCCTGATATGATTGATGTTTCTGCGTGAAACTGAAATCACATTTTCTTTAGTGAAATTTGCCAATCCAATGGCAAGTGCCGTCCCAAGGTTTCCTCCACCGATGATATGAATGTTCATTAAAAGTAATTTTTGGTATAAAAAATGTTGAAAGGCTGCAAAACTAAAGTTTTTTTATTCATTCGGTCAGTCTCACAGTACCTTCATCCCTCCGTCTCTAAGTCTCTCCGTTCCTCCAAAACTTCCTTCCCAAAAAGCTACTCCAAAACCTTCACCCTGATTCCTTCACTATGACTTGAAAATTCCGGTGCATAGAAACTTTGAATCTTTGCATAGCCATTTGTAAAGTCGCCGCGTTGCATAGCCACCAGACTATACTCAAACACATATTTACCTTTTGGAAGATAGCCAAAGAAGAAGTCTGTTGAGGCATCGCGGGTTGATTGGTAGTAACCCAAACCAAAATTGAACTGATAACCTGAGATCACATCTACCGGCTCAAAAGATGCAGCGCGCTGGTCTTTCATATGCACAAACTCCATATCGCGGTCGGCCTGCAGCACAATGCGAACCCTTACTTTATCACCCACTCTGATAGGATTATTTTTTAGCGGAACCAGCACCATCCCTTGCTTGCCGGGCTTTTCAACGAAAAGTTCCTTGCTTACGCTCAGTTGCGTCTGACTTGCTTTCACCTGATCCAGCGGAACCACAAACTGTCTGAACATCGCTCCCCAGGCCATCACCTTGTTTGGATTTTTAACTTCTACTGTTGCCATGGCTTTGTTTATGTCGCCTGCAAACCAGTCTTTTGTTAAAAGGCCTGTTCCGGCCTCAGCAGTAGGGCTTTCCAAAGCTTCTCCTCCCACAACAATCGTCAGCGGATGAATATCTGTTATCCAGTCACTTCCCTTCAGGAGCAGCGCGTACACAGCTTCAGCAGTTGCACGGCCGGTCTTCCATCTGTTGGTTTGTTTCTGCGTAAGCAAATAGGTGCGCATTTCGTCAATCCATGCGATATCGTTGTCTATTTCATCGAAAGCAGCAATAAGCATTGCATGTGATTCAACGGGTGTCTGGCTGAAATAAAAAGTATTGGACCGCTTCCAATAGGTTCCCAGCACTGCATCTCTGAGAGCTCTTTCACGCAGAGAAGCAAGAATTGCCTTTGCTTTGACTGCACTTCCGCTACGATGCAAAACCATTGCAGCCACAGCCTGCATTCCATGGTCGAGTGGCAGCCAGTCTTTGGCAGCATGTGATAGATAAAAGTCGATCACTTTCTGTGTGTCTTCATCTGGAATAAGGTCAGTAAAGAAGCTTCTCGCATAAAGGTAGCCCAGATGCTGACTACTTATTTTATAGGTGTCCAGACTCTTGTTCTTTACCATTTTATCATAGTCGCTGCGGTTTTCCTTGTCAAGATACTGGATCGCATTGGCAATTGCCATCCCAGTTTGTCTGTCGCGGCCAATATCAGGAACCATCTGCCGGAGTTTGCCCATTCCGGTAACGATATTCAACGTGATATGTCTGTTACCCGGCATTCCCGGAAACCATGCCCATGAACCATCGGGCAGCTGTGCTTCCTGCAGTTTTTTTATGGCTTGTTCCTGCTCATAGCGCATGCGGTTCAGATCGAACAGAAGGGCAATATTCTTCTTTTGTTGAGTTTCGTCAGCGGCATCAATCACCCAGGGTGTTTCAGCAAGTATCACCGACTTCAGCGCTTCATTTTTTTCAAGATTTGAAAGCAGTGCATCGCTGCCAGCCTGCCTCCAGCTTTCCATCACTTTCATCACGCCCGGAATGCTGTTGGCTACATAAGATGCCAGTGTATTGGCATAGTAGCGATAGAAAATGTTATCGGAATGTTCTTGTCCGGTCTCATGGATGTATGGTAAAGCCTGAATGGCATACCACGCAGGATTGTTGCTAAACTGCAGATTCAGTCGTTGGTTTTTCTCTTTTGGACCTTGCTCCTGAAGGCTTTTGAATACGAAGGTTTTGTTGCTGTTTCCTGCCAGCTGCATGGGCATTGTTTCGGTAACAAGCACGCCCATTGGCAGCACCGGAACAAGCTGCTCTTCACTGTCGGTAAAAAGGCCTGATGAAACGCTGAAACGCAATGCCAGCATAGAAACTTTACCATCAACAGCGATATGCCATTTCAGTTCCTGACTTTGTCCCGGCTTCAGGTTGATGAAGGGACGCTGTGCCTGATTGTTCACAAAATATGACAATGCTTTGCTGTTGAATGGATCGCTTATTTCAAGCCGTGCAATGCCACTCAGTGTTTCTGTACTTGTATTTACAATTTTTGCAGCCAGAAAAGCGGTATCACCTTCGCGATAAAACCGTGGTTGATTGGGAACAATCATCAGATCTTTTGATGCTGTGAAATTATAGGTGTTGCTGCCTGTCTTTAAGTCTTTGGAATGTGCCAGCAGCATCAGTCTCCATCGTGTCAGGGCATCGGGTAGCCGGAAACTGAAACTCAGATTGCCATTGGCGTCGGTGTTCAGCTGCGGAAAAAAGAAGGCCGTCTCACGGAAATCTGAACGCAGCATCGTGGCTTGTGGTGCAGGCTCTTTCACTGATTGTTCTTCGTCTGCTTCCATAGATTCTGCAATCTGACCTGCAGCGTTGTCTTGCACTACTGAGAACAGACCCACTTCGCCTTCATGCACATGGGCTGATTTTGCCATCATTGTCGATCTGAGCTTGTCAGTATATCCAAACCTGTTGAAGGGCTGTAAGCCAAACCAGTTCAGTTGGATTTCAGGCAGCGGATGCACATGGTAGTCTGTTTGCTGATAGCGCGTCAGCCTGCTTGTGCTGTAAGAAAGGAATCCGTTGTCCGACATCCATCGCGCACTTCCCGGCTTGCGGTCTATAGGATTGAACGACCAGCTGTGTTCCCTGAACTGATCCAGCGATGCATCATACATGGAGGCCAGAAGTTCAGCTGCAACTTTCTCACTGTTCTTGCCACTCACTTTGAACGTCCATGTTTCTTCAGCACCGGGGCTCAGTTTTTCGCGTTTTGTTTCAAGGCTAATATCGAGCATTTTATTCGTGAAAGGCACATCAAGGTCAAAGGCTGACTTCAGAAGTCTGTTGTGTTTCACAAAAACAGCCTGAAAAGTAAGTGTGCCGCGCTGCTCTTCTTTAACGATAAATGGTATCGCCAGCTTTTTGTTGCTTACATTGTGCCATTTGCTGTAAAACACTTCGTTTCCACTTGTAATCTCAATAAGAACACGATTGGCTTTGACAGCCGATCCAACAAAAAACATTACGGTGTCGCCGGGTAATGCCTCTTTTTTGTTCAGATGGAACCATGCAAGTTCTTTCACGGGAAGACTCTTGTTTTTCTCTCCGTAAAGGGTGAAAATTTCCTGCATTTTTACTTCGCGTCCAAAATCATCCAGAGCAACGGCTTCCGCGAGATATTCGCCATCCTGCCAGGTATTGATCCCATCAGGAAAAAGTTTTATGGAACCCATGACAAAGCTGTTCTGTTGATGAATAAGCATCTTTTCACGGGTTTCTAGGTCGTCAGAATCTCCAAAATTATCCAGCGGAAACAACAATCTAAGTTTCTCTTCTGAATGATAGTTTCTGTCTGGCTTTGGCCACATCGAAGGCCTCGAAAGAAGTTTTTGCTCAGACAATTTGTAAAACTTAAGCTCCATCTGTGAATTTACTGCCCTGTCCTGCAGGTTGAATGCGGAAAGCATGAATCTTTCAGTTTCACTTTTTGAAATAACTTTTTCGAGATTGGTTTTCATTATCAGCGCCACCTCCCCGATTTGAATGCTCTTGCTGTTGCTGCGTGTTTCTCCGTTCCGGTCTGTCACATCTGCTGTTATTGTATAGGAATAGACAGCCTGATCTTTTGATGTTGACCCCGATTCAGGCAGGGCATTGAATCGGATGCTGAAACTGCCGTCTGTGCGTGTAAAGGATTTTCCTTCTGCAATGAGCATCTTGCGTTGTGACATAGGGGGAAAAATTCTCCACCAAGGTCTGTATGGATAATATTTTTCTCTTTCAACGCGGTAGGTGAACGCAACACTGTCGAGGCCATAGCCTGCAAAAGCTTTTGCTTCGCCGCTTACCAGTACTGTGTCGTTGAGCCTGAACTGTTTGTCGGCTGGCTCAAGTTTCACTTCAAAAGTCGGCCTCTTGTATTCTTCAACAGAAAACATAACCGACCCATACTCATTGCTGATGCGCATCATGCCATTCAGGACGCCGGATGGTGCTGTGAAACTGCCTTCAAATGAACCAAATTCATTGGTTTTTAGTTGAATCGCGGCTACTTCGCGGCTGTTTACATCAAAAAATTTCACCAATGAGCTGAGCTTTTCTCCTGTCTTCCATTCCTGATCACCCAATCTCTCAAGCGTAATCCCCTTGAAATAAACTGTTTGTCCCGGCCGATAGATTGCCCTGTCCGTGAAAAACCATGTCTTGGTTTGTTTGCGTGTATTGGTTCTGCGTTCGTAAAGATCAAAGTAGTTGTCGCTATAAAGCGTGTCGTTTTTGGTCATGGCTTCAATGTAGAAAGCCTGATTCTTTGGTATGGCTGCATCAGGTGCTACCTTAAAACTGCCGTCTTTTCCACTTTTCAGTGTTATGCGATTGCTGACATGGTAACGGCGTGTGGTGTAATCGTAGTCACGCGTCATCACACGAATGGTAGCTCCGCTAACAGCTTTTCCGCTGTCGCGGTCAAGCAGATAAAAATGATTGGCATCATTGCGTTTAAGACTCACAAAGCTATGGTTGCTTACCTGAAATGAGGTGAAGGCTATGATGCCCTGTGGGCTGAAATCATCGCTTTCGGCCACAAGCAGAACGTAAAGACCTGTTGAAAGTGCGGGCAAATCAATAATGGTGTTATGCAAACTATAGTCCGGCTCAAAAGGCAGATCAATCTGCCACTGATGTGCTGACTGAAGTTTTAAAAATGCTGTCAGTCGCTCTTCCTGATCGAGCTTACCCATAATATTTTCAAGTGTTTCGCTTGATACATTGACAATCCTGAAGGCGGGCTTAGTTATATTTCTGTAATTAAGAAATGCAGGGATAGGTCTGCCGGGCAATTCAACTCTCTGCACATTCACCGAAAGTTCTTTTTGAAGCACCTGTTCGCGTTGCTGCATACATAGTTTTGCCCCTCTGCTTTCAGGAAAAGCCTTGATAGCTGCATCACAAATTTCAAGTGCTTTGGCAAGATTTCCAGCTTCTTTGCTTTGATCCTTTGTTAAGATTTCCCTGTTTTCCAAAAGAAATGCTGCCCTGAGTGAAGCAACTTCAGTTGATGCCGGTAGCTTCTCATAACGATTTTGGAGGCTTGTCAGCGCATCAAAATAAAGTGAATCAGCTGATTCCGGACCACTGTAATTCATTCTTAAAAAACTGTAGCGTTTGATTTCATTTGCAATCAGGGCATCGGCATGTTTCTGCCGCAGGTTGGATGCCAGCATTTTTTGAAAAAGGCTCAAAGCAATGTGGTGCTGATGATCGCCCCGTGGCATGGGAAGTGTGGCAAAAATATTGGCGGGCTGCCACAATCTTAAGTTTTTCATTTCGACTGATGGTGCCACATCCTGAAGCGAAGCATCGTTGTTGAGATAATAATCCAAAGCTCTGCCTGCTACAAAATCATAAAGTGAAGGCTGAAGAAGGAAGGCTTCTTTTGGAACAGATACGAGTATAAGCTCATAGCTTTTCAAAGGGATGGTATCCATTCTGTTTTGAGCACGGAGACTTTGGTCGTAATGTTCGGTAATTGCATTGCGCAGTCTGGAAAGGTCCCATTCGCGGGGATCGGCAGAAGGATGGTTCAACAAATCTGTGCGGCTGAGAATCGTGTGCTGGTTCTGTTGATAGTAAAACCAATAAAGCTCGGCAATAACTGAATGCAGCACCTCGCGGCCCGGACTTTCCAGCAAAGGGAGCTGGTCTTTGGCATAGCCAATAGCCTTCAGCAGGTGGTCTTCCTCAAATGACTGCCACAGGCTGAACCTGTAAAGCGTTGCTTTCAGCAGCTGCGGATTGTTTTTTTCTGCCATGGCTTTCTGATGCAGCACATCGAGTAGTTGCAGCGCCGATTTTGGCAGCCCCTTTTCGGTAAAAGTTTCAATTTCTTCCCACAATTGCTTAAAGCTCTTATGCTTGTCAGAATTTGTAAAACCGGGATTCAGCAGAAGAATCATCCCTGCAATGAGACCAACTCTTAGAAAGGAAGGTAAACCATTCATCTTAAAAATGTATTAAGGAAAGGGAAAGGGCCCTTTCAGGTGTGCTTTTGACAAATATCAAGCCAAAGGTAAAAACATCAATCTTTTAACTTTGCAGTAAAAGGATTTCTTAAGTTGCGATATTCCATAAGTTCCATCCTTACGCTACCCACAATCACCTTGGTTTCTGCAAGAATCGGCAGATGATTTTTGTCGTCTGTAACCCATACAAACATTGGATAGGCATCCGCAAAAACATTGCCTGTGGCCATCATTGGCGCAAATTTCAGACAACGGAACACACCCAAATCTGTTTTGATATTTTCGGTGCCCAGATATTTTATTTTACTTACATAAACCGAATCATCCAGAAAGAAATCCAGATAATAACTGCTGTCAGCAGTGAAATCTTTCAGATTAAGTGTACGCATGAAATAGAGTGCCGACACAAAATCATGCACGTTTTCAGGTGTTGGTTTGCGCGCCGATCGGCTCACCGCAAGCTTTTGGTCGGGATAAAAATAAACTTCATCGTCTTTCTTGTAGCTGCCTTCACGGGTGTGGCGGACAAACAAAAATGGGATCACAGCCAGCTTGTCAACGTAAGACTCATAGCGGTTGCGCACTTTGAAAAACCAGTTAAAAGCTCCTTTGCTTCGGCCTTCGGCGACAATCTGCCAGACTTCACGTCCAAAAAACTTTCTTTTGGCAGTTGTAACTTGTATTGTGGCTTCGCCCGCGGTAACACTGCCGGTAAACATGGAAGTGTAATAAACCCTGAGTCGCAAAAACTCATCCTCACCAAAAGCTTCGTTGCTGTGACTTCTGAGTTTTTGTGCAAAAACAGGTCCGGATGCGATTTCCAGAATGACAAAAAAGAACAGTAGCATTAACAGCTTTGATGAAAACGGGACAGCGACAAGATATTTTTTTGGCATTATAATACAATATTGATAATTCGTTGTGGTACAACGATTATTTTCCTGACTTGTTTTCCTTCAGTCCACTTTTTAGCCTCTTCCGAAGCCAATACAACTTTTTCAACTTCTGCAGGTGGCATATCAGCCGGAAGTTCAATCTTGAATCGTGTTTTGCCGTTAAATGAAACAGGGTAAAAAACGGAGTTTTCTATCAAATACTCTTCCCTGCAAACAGGAAACTGCTGCAATACAACACTTTCATTATGGCCAAGCATCTGCCAAAGTTCCTCGGCCAAATGGGGTGCATAAGCTGAAATCAATACCGTGAGCGGCTCAAGGATTTCACGCTTGTTGCATTTTAACTCGTTCAGATCGTTCACGCAAATCATAAATGCAGAAACAGCCGTATTGAATGAAAAACGCTCGATATCATCCTCAATCTTGCGGATGGTTTTATGAAGAATTTTTAGTTCGGCCTCTGCGGCAGGCTCATTGCTGACAGAGAAAATATTCTGCTCATTGTGGAAAAGTCTCCAAAACTTGCGGATGAACCTGAACACGCCTTCAATGCCTTGTGTATCCCAGGGTTTCGACTGCTCCAATGGCCCCAGAAACATTTCGTAAAGGCGCAAAGTGTCGGCTCCATAACGCTCGATCAGCTCATCAGGGTTTTGCACATTGTACTTTGATTTCGACATCTTTTCCACTTCGTAGCCACATACATAGCGGCCGTTTTCGCAGATAAACAATGAATTCTCAAAGTGTGGCTGCCATTTTTTAAAGCCTTCTGTGTCGAGAATGTCGTTATGAACAAGGCTGATGTCAGCATGAAGCGGGTCTGAATAGAACTCTCTGCCGGGAATATTTTTAGACACAAAAACCGGCACGTTCATCAGGGATTCTTTTGGAATGAAAGAGGGAACATTTTCACCCTTGATCAATGCTTTTATACGTTGAAGGATGCCTTCGAAGTCGTCAACGAAATCGCGCAGCGGAATCAATAAAAGCTTGTATCCTTTTTCACGACAATATTCTTCGTATGGATTGACCAGCTTCTCGAGCCATTTCTGTTTGTTCACTTCAATGACAATACCAGCCTCTTCACTGAAAAAATCAAATTTTCTGCTGCCATCACGGAAATCTTTCCGGAATGTCACACCTTGCTTGCGGTCTTTCAGTTGTTCCCAAAGCAGGTATTCGGCCATCTTTTCAGGATTAACCCTGTAAACCATGCTCGATCTTCCTTGAATCATCCCCTGATTGATCAGCTTTTTAAAAGGCTCCTCTTTCACAGCCATTCCCAGATCGAAAAGAAACATATTCCAGAAACGTGCATAGATGAGGTGACCCGTTGCATGTTCGGCTCCTCCGATATATAAATCAACGTTTTCCCAGTAGTTTACGGCCTCTTCAGAAAAATAGCGTTCTTCGTTTCGGGGGTCCATATAGCGCAGATAGTAGGCGCTTGAACCTGCGAAACCGGGCATTGTGTTGGTTTCAAGGGGAAATCCTTGAGGGGTATGCCAGTTATTGGCTCTTGCCAAAGGCGGTTCTCCGGTTTCAGTCGGCAAAAATGCATCTACAGGCGGAAGCTCGAGTGGCAGCTGATCTTCGTTCAAAACGTATGGCATTCCATCTTTGTAATAAACAGGAAAAGGTTCTCCCCAATAGCGCTGACGGCTAAAAATAGCATCACGCAAACGGTAGTTGATACGTGCTGTACCAATGCCTTTCTTTTCGGCCTCTGCAACAACAGCTTTTATGGCTTCTTTCACTTCCATGCCGTCGATAAAGCCTGAATTCACAGCAATACCTTCTTTGGAATCGTAAGATGTTTCCCATGAGGAAGGATCTGAAAGTTCTTCGCTTTTTTGTTTTATCACCTGAACAATGGGCAAACTAAAATGGCGTGCGAAAGCAAAATCGCGGCTGTCGTGGGCAGGCACAGCCATGATAGCACCGGTTCCATAGCCCATCAGCACATAGTCGGCAATCCAGATTGGAATTTCAGTATTGGTAAAAGGATTGAGTGCGTAGGAGCCCGTGAAGGCGCCGCTCACTTTTTTCACTTCAGCCATGCGCTCACGTTCCGAACGGTTTTTGGTCCGTTTCACATAGGCTTCAATTTCTTTTTGCTGCGATGGCGTAGTGATTTTCTTTACAAGCTCATGTTCGGGCGCCAAAACCATGAATGTGGCACCGAAAATGGTGTCGGGCCGCGTTGTAAAGACCTCGATGGTTTCATCACTTTCATCTATGGAAAACTTCAGCGAGCCACCCACTGATTTGCCAATCCAGTTGCGCTGAATATCTTTCAATGAATCACTCCAATCAATATTTTCCAAACCGTTGAGCAATCTGTCGGCATAGGCAGTAATTCGCAACAGCCACTGCTTCATCGATTTTCGTTCCACAGGATGATTGCCTCTCACCGAAAGACCCTCGCTGACCTCATCGTTGGCTAAAACAGTTCCCAAAGCAGGACACCAGTTCACCATCGTATCTGCCAGATAAGCCAGACGGTAATGCATCAGCATTTCCTGCTGCGCAATTTCGCTCATGCTGTTCCAGCTATCTGCTGTAAAAGTTACTGCATCGCTTGAAGCAGCTTCAACATTCAGATTACCTTCTTTTTCAAATATAGAAATCAATGTTTCTATTGACTCAGCCTTGTTGTTTTTTTTGTTGAACCACGACTGAAACAACTTGATAAATGTCCATTGCGTCCATTTATAATATTCAGGTTCACAAGTTCTTACTTCACGATCCCAATCGAATGAAAAACCGATTTTGTCGAGCTGTTCGCGGTAGCGTGCAATATTTTTCTCTGTTGTAACCGCAGGATGTGTCCCTGTTTGAATGGCATATTGTTCGGCAGGAAGTCCATAGGCATCATAGCCCATCGGGTGCAGCACGTTGAATCCTTTGAGCCTTTTGTAGCGCGAATAAATATCGGAAGCGATATACCCAAGTGGATGACCCACATGCAAACCAGCTCCCGAAGGATATGGAAACATGTCGAGCACATAGAACTTGGGCTTGCTATGATCGATGTCAACCTTATATATTTTGTTTGCGCGCCAGTAATCCTGCCACTTTTTTTCTACTTCGCCAAAATTGTAATCCATTGATAATGATGTTTCATGTTATGGGATTTATCTCCCTGAATTCAGAAAAACGGTTTCTTCTTTCCGGTTTCAGAACTTGCTTTAATTCAGCCTGCGAAATTAGCAAAAAGCACTGAAAGCCGGATTGGTAAAAATGCGATGTTCTGTAAATGTCTTTAAAAGACTGTTTTTTATCTGAAAACGGTATAAATCAAAATCATTTTTTGTAATCATCTCAGAAAACAGATCAAAAAAAAGCCCGACAGCATTTAAAAATTGTCAGGCTTGTTTATTTATTATGGTTTTACTTGTCAAACAAGCGTCTCAAACTGCTTGAGGAAACGCATGTCGTTTTCAAAAAACAGCCGCAGATCATTGATTTGATATTTCATCATTGTAATGCGTTCGATGCCCATTCCGAAAGCATAGCCGCTGTATACATTGCTGTCAATACCGCAGGCTTCGAGCACATTCGGATCGACCATGCCACAGCCCAGAATTTCTACCCAACCACTGTATTTGCAGATGTTGCAGCCTTTTCCACCGCAAATATTGCACGAAACGTCCATCTCTGCTGAAGTTTCAGTGAAAGGAAAGTATGAAGGACGAAAACGGATTTTTGTTTCCGGACCAAAAAACTCCTGCGCAAAATAAAACAGTGTTTGTTTCAGATCGGCAAAAGAAACATCTTTATCAATGTACAAGCCTTCGATCTGATGAAAGATGCAATGCGCTCTGGCTGAGATGGCTTCGTTGCGGAACACACGTCCGGGAGCAATGATACGAATGGGCAGCTTGCCTTGTTCCATCACACGTACCTGAACACTCGATGTGTGGGTGCGCAATGCAATATCAGGTGATTTGCGGATAAAAAAAGTGTCTTGCATATCGCGTGCCGGATGTTCTTCGGGGAAGTTGAGGGCGGTGAAATTATGGAAGTCATCTTCAATTTCCGGACCTTCGGCAATTTTAAACCCAATTCTTTCAAAGATGCTGTTCAGATCGCGGCGGACAATGGAAATCGGGTGCCTTCCTCCACCGATAGCGGGTGCAGGAAGACTTGTATCCATCTGGATTTTGTTTTCCTTTACAGCTGCAAAGCGCTCTTGCTGCAGATCAAGTATTTCCTGAGCTTTCTGTTTCAGATTGTTAAGCAGCATGCCCATCTCCTTGCGCTCTTCGGCAGCCACTTGCTTAAAATCATTGAACAAGGCCGGTATAAGTCCTTTTTTACTCAGGTATTGAATCCTGAATGTTTCAAGATGTTCTCTGCTTTCGGCTTCGAAGCTTTGTATCTGCTCCAGCAAGTCCGCAATTTTTTCTCTCATGAATTATTATAATAATTGGTTTTGCTTCTTACAACAGGCTGAAAGCTTGTTACTCAAGAATTTCAATCTTCATTGTCACATCGGCCAGTGGCTTGTCTCCCTGACCTGTACGAACAGCAGCAATTTTGTCGATTACATCAAAACCACTGATCACTTCGCCAAAAACGGTGTATGCGCCATCCAGATGTGGTGTGCCGCCAAGGCTTGCATAGGCTTTTTTGTGTTCTTCGGTATAATTGAAACCTGAGCGCTGTGCCATCATCGTCAGATTGTTGGCATCATATTTTTGTCCATGAACGATATAAAACTGCGAGCCGGAAGATTTCTTCTCAGGATTTACCTGATCGCCCATTCTGGCGGCAGCAAGTGCGCCTTTTTTGTGAATGTAATGAGGTTTAAACTCTGCATCGATGGTATAACCGGGATCGGTTTTTCCGGCTTTGTTTCCACCACCTTGTATCATAAAGCTATTGATTACGCGGTGAAAAGGAGAATCTTCATACCAGCCTTGTTTCACAAGTTTAATAAAATTGTCACGGTGTTTTGGGGTGTCGTTATACAATTTGGCTGTGATGTCGCCATAACTTGTTTTTATTACCACAATGGTTTCAGCCTTCTGAGCCATAAGACCCAAACTGAAAGCAATGAATAGTGAAAGCAAAATCGTTCTCATAATATGTGTATTTAAAAATTTAGCTGCAAAATTAGGAAAAATTTAAAAGGGCTTATTCAGTTGCCGATAAGCTGTTGTTTTCAGCATGCAGTTTCGAAATGTTATAGCAAGCTCTGCAGAGGGGTTCATAGCTATCCGTTTCGCCCAGCATAACCAGCTTATCGCCGGCAATGGTGCGATGGGAATAGTTGGCCAGATTGCCGCAACGCATGCAGATAGCGTGAACTTTGGTTACATATTCTGCCACTGAAAGTATTTGTGGAATTGGGCCAAAAGGGTTTCCCTGAAAATCCATGTCGAGGCCGGCAACAATCACACGCACACCCTGATCAGCCAGACTATTGCAGACCGCCATCAGCTCATCATCAAAAAACTGTGCTTCATCTATGCCGATAACATCAAATTCGTTGGCATAAAAAAGTATTTGCGAAGCGCTCTGAACAGGGATAGAACGAATGGAATTGGCATTGTGCGAAACAACATCTTCTTCACTGTAACGTTTATCAATCTGAGGTTTGAATATCTCAACCTTTTGCTTCGCAATGCGGGCGCGGTTCAGGCGACGGATAAGCTCTTCTGTTTTTCCGGAAAACATAGAACCACAGATGACTTCAATCCATCCGGTGCGGGTTTTGGTGTTGGTATCTTTTTCGAGAAACATGGGCGTTGTTATTGCCGAACTTATTAATTTTACAAGCTACAAAAATAATGGA
Source organism: Bacteroidales bacterium (assembly GCA_030683155.1). GTDB lineage: Bacteria > Bacteroidota > Bacteroidia > Bacteroidales > F082 > JALNZU01. Next base: position 32,865 of record JAUXMV010000102.1, on the reverse strand, counting down.
ATATCACAAAGATTGAACTAAAAATGGACACAATCAGAAATATCAGTTTAATTGGGAAAATCCGCAATGAAACGGCAGCCCTTTTTGAACAGGCCGAACGTGCCGGAAATGCAGGCGGACAGTTACATCAGCTGGATGTAGATATCATGCTGGCCCAAACCAGAAAAATTTATGAACACCTCCTTCAACTCGAAACAGGACAGATTTCAGCCAATAGAGAAGGAGAAAAAATCAGGAAATACTCCCCTGAATCAGTTGTTAATACAATTCCTGTTATAGATGAGGTGCAGGCAGAGCAAAAACCTTTTGTGCCGGTAGTAGAAGAAATAGAGCCGCAACAGCCTTTACCGGCAGAATCAATTGTACCTGAACCACTTGAAAAAGTGCAGGAAGCTGATTACCTTTGGGATCAACCGATACCAGAAAGACCTCAGCCTGAGGAGGTTGTTTTCGTTGAAAAACCTCCTGTCTTTCAACCGATGCAATCATCAAGATCAGCAGAGCCTGAGAAACCTAAATCATCACCTGCAACTGTTTCAACCCTTGATCTTTTTGGCGAAGCTGCGCCCGAACGAATTGCTGACAAGCTTTCGGTTCAAAAAGATAATAGCATTGCAACGCGCATCGAAAGGTCAAAAATCAATGATCTGCGACAGGCCATTGGCATCAATGAAAAGTTTCTTTTTATCAATGACTTATTTGAAGGCAATATCACCCAATACAACAATGCTATCGATGAATTAAATGGATTTCAAAGCTTTAATGGTGCCAGCACCTATTTTATCGAGCTTAGTGTGCTGTACCAATGGCCACAGGAATCAATTGCCAAAGAGAAACTCATGCAATTAATTGAAAGAAAATTCGAAGCCTGATGAAAAAAACTTATATCTCAATCTGCATCATACTTTTCGTTGTTTTTGGACTAAAACCTGCAACCGGTCAAGATCGTGCTTACGTAAACAAAGTGGTAAAACAATTGTCGTCACCAAAAATGCATGGACGCGCGTCCTATAAAAATGGTGACCATATTGCCGCTAAATACTTGTCGAAAGAAATGAAAAAAGCTGGTTTAAAAGCTTTTTCGCCTGATTACATGCAAGAATATAGTTACACCATCAACACTTTTTCATCTAAAATGGAAGTAATGGTTGATAAAAATCGTCTTGTTCCCGGTGAAGATTATGTTGTGAGTCCATCCATGGCCAGCCTGAAGCAATCATTTCAACTTGTCTGGCTTCCAGACACATTAACACAGCCCGGATCCGTTTATCGCTTTGCAGATACAACAGCACTTGCGGACAAAATGCTTGTTGTTCCTGAAGGCATCAGAAATGCATACCGCAATGGCATAAAAGGGGTTCCGGCAATGGTTCAGACCGTGGAAGGGAATATGTGGTGGCATGTTTCAAGGCGCCAACTGGAAACTGGAAATGCTGCACTGAAAGTAAAAAAAGATAAACTGCCACGAAACACCAAAACAATTTCTTTGGATGTTGAAAGTCAGCTCATCCCCGACAGACCTGCATTCAATCTTTCGGGTTTTATCAGAGGATGTGTTGAACCTGACAGTTTTATGATTTTTGTAGCACATTATGACCATCTTGGACGCATGGGCCGAAAAACGTATTTTCCCGGTGCAAGCGACAATGCCAGCGGCTCAGCTGCAGTGCTTGATCTGGCACGATATTATGCCAACAACAAGGAGAAAGCCTATTACACCATGGTTTTTGTTTTGGTTTCTGGCGAGGAAGCAGGATTGCTGGGATCACGTCATTTTGCCGAAAACCCACCTTTTCCGCTTGAAAAGGCAAAATTTGTGATCAACTTTGATATGGTTGGCACGGGTAGTGAAGGTCTTTCGGTTGTAAACGGAAAAGTTTTTCCAGAGGCATTTGCCTTGTTTGATGTGCTCAACATAAAAAACAAATTTTTTCCTGATTTGCGCGCAGGCGGAGAATCGTGCAACAGCGACCATTGCCCTTTTTATGAAAAAGGAGTGCCGGCAGTGTTTTTATTTACACGTGGCAAAGAAAATCAACATTACCATAATATCTACGACACACACAGTCAGTTGCCCTTTACCGCCTACGAACAACTTTTTGGGATTGTAACAGGCTTTGTTGACGAACTTAAAAACATGCCTCTTTTCAAAAAAGAACTATGATTGAGGTGCTCCTTGTGATATTTACTGCGTTGATTGTAATTATTTTTACAATCCTTTCCTTCTATACTTCTGTGAGCACCGGAGCAGATAAGTTTGAAGTCTGGCTAAAAAAACTCAACAAACAACAAAAGAAATAAAAGATGTCGAAACTGACCCTTGTGCCAACACCGATTGGAAACCTCGAAGACATCACCCTTCGTGCCTTGCGAACTCTCAAGGAAGAAGTGGATCTTGTGGTTGCAGAAGACACCCGAAAAACAGGATTGCTCCTTAAATATTATGGCATAAGCAAACCCATGGCATCGTTTCACCAGCACAATGAGCACAGGATGCTTGACCAACTGACACAACGCATGCTTTCGGGTGAACGAATGGCACTAGTCACCGATGCAGGCACACCGGCAATTTCCGATCCCGGTTTTTTACTGGTTCGCGCTTGCATTGCAGCTGGCATTGAAGTTGAATGCCTGCCCGGTGCAACAGCTTTTGTGCCTGCTCTGGTAAATTCAGGGCTTCCGGCAGATCGTTTTGTTTTTGAAGGTTTCCTGCCGCACAAAAAAGGTCGGCAGAAGCGTATTCTTGCCATGCTTGACCAACCATATACCATTATATTATATGAGTCGCCCCATCGCCTTGTGAAAACACTCGAACAATTATCCGATATCCTTGGCAGCCAAAGGAAGGCTTCTGTAGCACGCGAGCTGACAAAAATACATGAAGAAAATGCTCGTGGAAGTTTGGGAGAACTGCTGGAGATTTTTAAATCCAGAGAAATAAAAGGTGAAATAGTGATTGTTGTGGAAGGAAAAAACAATCAAAATCCCGAAGCTGAAGAATGAAATATATACATTAATTGTATAATTCTTTAATCATTAAATGCAGTTCAAACGATTGCGGAAGTGTTGAGCATCAAAATTATAATAAATAAAGTTGTTTTTTTTGGTCTAATTAACTTACTTTGCACCCTTGTTTAACATAAAACAATTAAAATTATGTCAGAAATTAAAGACAAAATCGTTTCTATTATCGTGGATAAGCTAGGTGTAGAGCCGGGCGAAGTTACCAACGAAGCAAGCTTTACCAATGACCTGGGGGCTGACTCCTTGGATACTGTTGAGCTGATCATGGAATTCGAAAAAGAATTCAACATTGCCATTCCCGACGATCAGGCCGAAAAAATTGCCACAGTAGGTGATGCCATCCGGTACATTGAAGAGAAAAAAGGTTAAAAATTGTTTTTATGGAGCTGAAACGAGTAGTAGTAACAGGTTTAGGTGCTATAACACCTATTGGTAATAACGTTCCTTCTTATTGGGAGGGACTTCTCAATGGCGTAAATGGCGCTGCTGATATTACCCGCTTTGACGCCTCCAAGTTTAAGTCTCGCTTTGCCTGCGAAGTAAAAAATTACGATTACAAGGATTATTTTGATCGCAAAGACGTGAGAAAGTATGACCTCTTCGCTCAGTTCGGACTCATAGCGGCTGATGAAGCCATTGTTGATTCCGGACTGATCGATGGGAATACTGACCTCGATGAGGTAGGCGTAATCTGGTCTTCCGGTATTGGCGGACTTATCACTTTCTCAGAGGAGGTTACAGCCTTCGCAACAGGAGATGGGACGCCGCGTTTCAATCCGTTTTTTATCCCGAAAATGATTGCAGATATCACTGCAGGCCATATCTCGATAAAACATGGATTCAGAGGGCCGAATTTCGCAACAGTTTCTGCCTGTGCTTCATCAGCAAACAGTCTGGTAGATGCTTTCAATTATATCCGTCTGGGTAAAGCAGTAGCCTTCGTTTCGGGTGGCTCTGAAGCTGCTGTGACACAGGCCGGCGTTGGAGGTTTCAATGCAATGCATGCCATTTCGACCAGAAATGATGATCCGGCAACCGGTTCACGACCATTTGATAAAGATCGTGATGGTTTTGTGATCGGTGAAGGTGGCGGTGGAATTATTTTGGAAGAACTTGAACACGCCCTGCGCAGAGGCGCAAAAATTTATGCTGAAATTGCCGGTTGCGGTCTTTCGGCCGATGCTAACCATATGACATCACCTCATCCTGAAGGTTTGGGCGCTCAATTAAGTATGAAACGCGCACTTCAGGATGCCGGAATGAGCCTGGAAGACATTCATCACATTAATACACATGGAACTTCGACACCGCTTGGCGACATCGCTGAACCTAAAGCAATTGTAAGTCTCTTTGGTGAACATGCTTATAATATCAGCATCAATTCTACCAAATCAATGACCGGCCATTTGCTTGGTGGTGCAGGTGTAATTGAAGCCATTGCAACTATGCTTGCGGTGAAAAATGATATCGTGCCACCTACAATCAATCACTTTACAGATGATCCTGAAATTGATAATCGGCTGGATTTCACTTTTGGAACTGCCAAAAAACGCCTGATAAACGCAGCCCTTACAAACACATTTGGGTTCGGTGGTCACAACGCTTCCATTATCATAAAGAAATTTGTTCCCTGATAAATCAGTATCTTATTCTGATTTTGTACTCTGCATGTATAATTACTGCGAACATCTGTTTTAAGCGCTACTATTGGAACCTTAATACAAAGAAATTTGTTTCTTTTAGATTCAGTCAAAGCATTTTTTTCAGCTGATAAAGAACTTGCATATTCTATAAAAAATATTTTTGGGTTCTTTCCCGGAAATGTTTTTTTGTATCAGCTTGCTTTCAGACATAAATCTGCCGCAAATGAAATTCTTAATGGCTACAAGCTGAGTAACGAACGCCTCGAATACCTTGGTGACGCTGTATTGAGCGCAGTTGTTGCAGATTATCTTTTCAAAAAATTCCCTTACAAAAATGAGGGATTTCTTACTGAGATGCGTTCCAGGATTGTGAGCCGAAGCTCACTCAACAAACTATCTCAGAAGCTTGGACTTGATATGCTTGTTAATCTCAACGGAGAAAATAAAAGCATGTTCCGCTCAGTCAACGGCGATGCTTTTGAGGCGATTATCGGTGCAATTTATCTGGATAAGGGCTTTCGTTTTACAAGAAAGATTATCATCAGCCGGATTATCGAAATTCACATGGATATTGATTTACTCCAAAAAAACGATTTCAATTTCAAAAGCAAGCTGCTTGAATGGAGTCAGAAGGAAAAGCGTCAGATAGAGTTTGTAGTAGCTGCCGAATTGGGTGAAGGCTTCAAAAAACAATATCTTATTGAAGTAAGACTCGATGGTGAGGCGATGTCGCAGGCAAAAGACTACTCTATCAAAGGAGCTGAACAACTTGCTGCCGAAAAAACCTGGATAAGCCTTCAGGTAGAATCATAAAGAGTTTTTTAACCCACATTAACCACAGATAAGCAAATCCTGCCAAAATCTGAAAAGATGGTTTTAGCAGGTTTTTTTATTCAAATCAAACGGACTTTTATCAAACGTATAAAGCATTCAAATCATTTTTCTATTTTTGCGCCCATGATTAAACAAGAAGACTTTTTCAAAAAGATTACATCCCATGCCAAAGAGTATGGGTTTATTTTTCAATCGAGTGAAATATACGAAGGGCTGAGTGCCGTATATGATTACGGACAGAACGGCGTTGAACTAAAAAACAATATCCGCAGTTACTGGTGGAAAGCCATGGTTCAGTTTCACGACAATATTGTTGGTATCGATGCTGCTATTTTTATGCATCCAACAACCTGGAAAGCTTCAGGCCATGTTGATGCTTTCAGCGACCCGCTGATCGACAATAAAGACTCGAAGAAAAGATATCGCGCTGATGTACTTGTGGAGGATTATCTTGCAAAAATTGAAGATAAGATCAATAAGGAAGTCGAAAAAGCACGCAAACGTTTCGGGGACACTTTTGATGAGCAGCAGTTTTTGACAACCAACCCACGTGTGGTCGAATATGCAACCCAAACAGAAGAAATAAAAAAGAGACTTTATGGTGCAATGGAAAGCGCTGACATGGCTGCTTTCAAGCAACTTATCGAAGATCTTGCCATTGTTTGCCCTATTTCCGGCACACGCAACTGGACCGAAGTGCGGCAATTCAACCTTATGTTTTCGACCCAGATGGGTTCTACAGCGGATGGTGCAAGTGAGGTTTACCTTCGCCCGGAAACTGCACAGGGTATTTTTGTTAATTACCTCAACGTGCAGAAAACCGGCCGTATGAAAATTCCATTTGGGATTGCTCAAACAGGCAAAGCGTTCAGAAATGAGATCGTAGCAAGGCAGTTTATTTTCCGTATGCGTGAATTTGAACAAATGGAGATGCAGTTTTTTGTTCGCCCCGGCGACGAGTTGAACTGGTTTGAACATTGGAAAAAAGAACGTATGAAATGGCATCTCTCCCTTGGAATACCTGCCTCTAAATACCGTTTTCACGATCATGAAAAGCTTGCACATTATGCCAATGCTGCTGCTGATATCGAATTTGAATTTCCTTTTGGTTTCAAAGAACTTGAAGGCATTCACTCCCGCACAGATTTCGATTTGGGAGCGCACCAGAAATATTCCGGCAAGAAACTTCAGTATTTCGATCCCGAGTTGAATGAAAGCTATGTGCCGTTTGTGGTTGAAACTTCTATCGGATTAGACCGAATGTTTTTGGCGATGCTCAGCAATTCATACAAAGAAGAAAAATTAGAGGATGGATCTGAGCGCGTTGTGTTGATGCTTCCTCCGGTTTTGGCTCCAATAAAAGCCGCCATATTGCCTTTGGTAGCAAAAGATGGCCTTCCTGAAAAAGCAAGACAGATTATGGACAGCCTGAAATTTGATTTCAACTGCCAGTATGAGGAAAAAGACTCCATCGGCAAGCGATATCGCCGTCAGGATGCCATCGGAACACCATTCTGTCTCACCGTGGACCATCAGACTATTGAAGACAACACCGTTACAATCCGTGACCGTGACACCATGATGCAGGAAAGGATTGATGTGAATATGCTGCATGAAATTATTGCGAAAAAAATAAGACCTGATTATCAGTTATAACGATAGACATATCCATAAAAAAGCCGCTGAAAAGAATCCTCAGAGGCTTTTTTGTTAACAGCAGTGATCTATTTGTTGTTATAGGCTGTCATGGTTCTTTCTGCGCCAATGGTAGCAAAGCTTTTAATCATTTCCGCGGCAACAGAAATTTTTGGTTCAATTATTTCAAGTTCCTGCCGCGACCAGTTGCCCAATACATAATCCACCTGTCTGCCCTTCGGAAAATCGTCACCGATACCAAAGCGTAAACGGGAAAACTGATTGGTTCCAAGCGTATTGATAATGTGCTCCAAACCATTGTGTCCGGCATCTCCGCCTTTGAGTTTCAAACGCAAGGTTGCCGTTGGAAGTGCGATATCATCTACCACAACCAGCAGGTTTTCAATCGGAATCTGCTCCTGACGAAGCCAGTATTGAACAGCCTTTCCGCTAAGATTCATATACGTGGTGGGCTTAATCACAACAAGCGATCTGCTTTTGTATTTCAATAAAGCCAGTTGTGCCAGCCGGGTGGTTTCAAACCTACCTGACAAATCTTTGCTCAAATAATCACCTACCTTAAAACCAATGTTATGTCTTGTGTCGGCGTATTCTGCCCCGATATTGCCCAAACATGCGATGAGGTATTTCATAGAAGTAAAAACGTAAAAATAATCATTTTAATAAAAACTATCAGCGGTTTTTGAAACGAAAAAAGGCATATAAGCCAGAGCCATATGCCTTTATAATAGATTTTTAAGTATCTGCTATACTTCTGTTGGCTCTTCGTCGTCAGTAAGGACAATACCGCGTGCAGCTTTCACTTCTACAATAACAGCATTTTGATTGTCGAGCATGGTAACATTTGCAATTTTTACATCCTTTACCTTGATTGTATGACCAACATTCAGTTTTGAAATGTTGAGTTCAATGAATTCAGGCATATTGGTCAAAAGTGCTTTTACCTTCAAACGAGGAAGTTTTATCTTCAATTTACCACCGCGAATAACACCGGGAGAAGTACCTTTAACCTTAACAGGCAAAGCAACTACAACTGGCTTGTCCTCCTTAACTTCATAAAAGTCGGCATGTAAAACATGGTCACCAACCGGATGATACTGCACGTCTTTAAGAATTGCTTTATAACTTTTACCATCAATCTCTATCATAATCAGATAGGTTTCAGGTGTAAAAAGAATAGGCTTAAAACTAGCCTGATCTACATGAAAATGAACCTGCTCAGCACCACCATATAAAACACATGGTACTTTTCCTTCGTAGCGAAGGCCTTTAGCATCTCTTTTCCCTACGTTCCCACGAAGGGAACCGCTCAATGATACTTTTTTCATTTTTTAAATTTAATTATTTATTTAGTACTCGAAAATTTAAACAGCGAACTGATCGATTCATAGTTTTCGACGCGACGAATCACTTCGGCGAATAAATCAGCTGTTGTTAAAACCTTTATTTTGCTGCTCGTGTGTTTCAGAGGAATGGTGTCAGTAACAACGACCTCAACAAACGGAGATTTTTCTATGCGTTCATAGGCTTTTCCGGAAAAAACAGGATGTGTGCAAAAAGCCCTTACACTGTTAGCGCCCTGATCCATAATAAGTTCACCTGCTTTGGTGATTGATCCTGCAGTGTCAATGATATCGTCAATGAGGATAACATCACGACCTTTCACATCTCCGATAAGCGCCATATCTTCTACGATATTGGGTTTCGCTCTTTGTTTGTAACAAATTACAAAACCGGTATCGAGCATTTTTCCGTAAGAAGCGGCTCTGCGGGTTCCACCGGTATCGGGTGAAGCCATTGTCAGATTAGGCAGGTTCAGACTCCTTATATAAGGCACGAAAATATTGGATGCATATAAATGATCGACAGGCACATCAAAAAAGCCTTGAATCTGATCGGCATGTAAATCAATGGTAATGATGCGGGAAATTCCAGATGTGATCAAAAGGTTGGCAACCAGTTTTGCTGCAATGGTAACTCTTGGCTTATCTTTCCTGTCCTGACGGGCAAACCCAAAATAGGGGATAACTGCTGTGATTTTTCTGGCAGAGGCTCTGCGCGCTGCATCGGCCATTAAAAGCATTTCGAAAAGATTGTCGGTAGGTGCAAAAGTCGATTGAACCAGAAAAACGTCGCGTCCTCTGATGTTTTCCTCGAACGAAGGTTGAAATTCGCCATCAGAAAAATCAGTAAATGTTGCCTTCCCAAGCTCTGAACCATAGCTCTTGGCTATTTTATCAGCCAAATACTCTGATGCTCTACCAGAGAAAATACTTACAATTGGTTCAGGCATAACAACTTACATTGAGTTTAGAAACTGGGTGCAAAATTAGGCTTTTATATTTAATCTGCAAAAGATTTTTTCATCATCTGCATTGCAAGTAATACTGGTGAAGCGATGCCATTTGCTTTTTTTGAGCACACAACAGTATTCAAATGGATCATTAAATCTGTTTCAAATCCATTTGCCATCAGCAATAATTTGTCATATATGCTTACTTTTGCCCACATGAAAAGAATGGTCATTTTTGCATCGGGTAGTGGCACTAATATGGAAAGGATAGCGGCAGTTTTTGCTTCCGATCCCGAAATTGAGATTGCTTTGGTGTTATGCAACAGGCCAGGAGCCGGCGTTATTGCACGTGCAGCCAAGGCTGGAATACAGGTCAGGATGATTGACAGGGCTTCTTTCTATGAAACAGATGAACTGACGCAAGAGCTCCTTTCTTTAAAAACAGATCTGATTGTACTTGCTGGTTTTTTATGGCTTGTTCCGCAACATTTGCTTTCAGCTTTTCCGGGTCGGATTATTAACATTCACCCTGCCTTGCTTCCCAAGTTTGGTGGAAAGGGCATGTATGGCGAGAAAGTGCATGAAGCGGTTGTTTCAGCCGGCGAAAAAGTGTCGGGTATCACCATCCATTTTGTGAATGAGCATTACGACAGCGGTGATATTATTTTTCAAAAGGCTTTTGAACTTCATCCTGATGAAACCCCCTCTAGCCTTGCGCAACGTATTCATTCACTCGAATATGAGCATTTCCCAAAAGTGATTGAGCAACTACTGAAAAGTCAATAAAAAAAGGGTTTTGGTTTTAAACTTTCGTTGGATTCACATCTGTTGTGATGCTGATCTGTACGCCCGGCAATGTGTTTCTGAAATTGAAAACGCCATTCATCGAACGCACCCTGCTGATGATGTTTTTTACACCCATGTGGTTGTCACCCTTTTCTATTGCCTTTTCGAGATCGAAGCCGATTCCATCATCTTTATACTCAAATATTAGCTTGTTGTCGGCTTGCTTTAATTCGATTGAAATGTTTGCTGCATTGGCATGCTTGATGGTATTATTGATCAATTCGGTGATGATACGATAAAAAATAAGTTCCATTGTTGGCCCGATATTGCGTTCAACATTTTGAAAGCTGGTAGTAATTTTAAGCAGATTTGTTGCATTTATGACATCAACAAATGTATTGGTAGCAAGCAAAAGGCCATAATCTGAAAGTATTTTTGGGGTGATGTTGTTGGCGATATTGCGGGCTGTGTCTACCGCTTCGTTTACAAGTTTATTGATATAATCGATAAACTCAGTTCTTTCATGTGAACCGGGTTCCATGCCGTCCAGTTCGTTCACATAAAGTTTTATCGTCGACAAAAGCGGGCCTAAGCCATCATGAATTTCTTTTGCAAAGCGCCTGCGTTCGGTTTCTTCGGTTTCGATGATGGCAATGCGTACCTTTTTATCCAGTTCCTTGCGTTCGCTAATGTTGCGTGCAACACATGTTATGAAAGGTTTTTCATCAATCTCGATCAGACGGCAATTGATCTCGACAGGAAAACGCTTTCCGGATTTGTTGCGTAAATCTGTTTCGAAAATATGCATTCCTTTGGTCCGGATAGTTGAAATATGATCCATCACACCTTCCGAAGCGGGACCGGCTTTGATGTCAGCAAAGTGCTTGTCGAGCAATTCATTGCGCTCCATACCCAGGCGTTCGCAAGCCGATTGGTTGACTTCTGCTATTTTTCCATCTGTTGAAAGCACAAATAGCTGGTCGGAGCTTGTATTGAAAAGCAATTGAAAACGGCGTTCAATATTTTTTTTATTGCGTTCAACGGAATCGAGCCGTTTAAGAATAGTGTTAATGAGCGCTGTTCCGGTGAGCATTAACATTGAGACAGCCAATCCGGCAGCATGGGGAATAAAGGTTCCGGTAGCCAAAGTTGAAACGCCGGCCATTGCCAGTAGTTGAAACAGATTTTCCAGTGCCAGCAAGATCATTCCGGCAGCAATCAAAATCCAGGCTGTGCGAAAGCGGGAAACTTTGTAATAATTCATCACCACGGCAAAAGTGAGCAACCGCAGCAACATCGACAATATTATTATAGCCGGAATCATCAAAATTTAAATGCTTTTTTGTTATTCGTCAAGATAACTTATCGCACGCAGGAGTACAGGATCGATCTGCTGATAAATTGGGTAAAAACCTTCATCATCAAAAATATTGCGACCCACATAGGCTTTGAAGAGCGTGCTTATTCTATCACGGCTTCCCCTGAGCGCCTCCTTGTCGGCTGTAACGCCTCTATCAGCAGCAAGTTTGAGCAAATCAGTCATAATTTTTTCAGTTACACGAAATCTTTTGTCAAAGTCGCTAACGTTTTTATACTTATTGAGCTCCGAGCGGTAGGTGTCAGAATAGTCGAAAGCAAACTGGAAAATGAGCCCGCTGTTGGCGAGTCGGTTATAAAAGAACAGACTACTGTCGGGACTCATCGGAACAAACACATCGGGCATGATGCCGCCGCCGCCGTATACAACTTTTCCCATCGGGGTAGTATATTTCAGTGTATCAGTAAAATGAATGCTGTCGGGATTCATCATTTCTCCATTTATAAAACGGTCAAAGGGTTCGTGGTGGTATTTCTCGAAGTCTCCGTCGTAAGGTTTTTGGATTGAACGACCTGTAGGTGTATAATAGCGAGCCACGGTGAGACGAACGGCAGAGCCATCGCGCATAGACATTTGTTCCTGTACGAGTCCTTTACCGAAAGAGCGGCGGCCGATGATTGTGCCGCGGTCATTGTCCTGAAGCGCTCCGGCAACAATTTCACTTGCACTGGCAGATCCCTCATCGATGAGAACCACAACTTCCTCGTTTTCAAAAATTCCTTTTTTGGTAGCAAAGCTGAATGTCTTTGGCCTGTTCTTGCCTTGGGTGTATACGATAAGTTTTCCCTGTGGCAAAAACTCATCAACGATGTCAGTTGCTGCTTTCAGGTACCCTCCGGAATTGCCGCGCAGGTCAAGAATGAGTTTTTCCATGCCCTGACTTTTAAGTTTTTTCGATGCTTCCAGAAACTCCTGATGTGTTGTTGCTGAAAATTTATTCAGCTTGATAAAGCCTGTTGTTTTATTAATCATATAGGCTACATCGAGGCTATAAGTTGGAATCACATCACGTGTGATGGTGTAGGGGGTGAGACCATCGACACCGCGGCGAAACATTTGCACATTTACTTTGGTACCCTTTTTCCCTTTTAACATACGCATGGCGTCGCGGTTGGTCACATTTACACCGGCCACCAAAGTGTCGTCGATATATACAATGCGGTCGCCGGGCATCACGCCAACCCTTTCGGATGGGCCGCCTTTCACCGGATTGATGACTGTAATGGTATCCTTTTCGATGCGAAAGGAAACACCAATACCCTCGAAACTACCCAAAAGCGGGTCGTTCATTTCGTTGAACTCCTCAGCGGTGATGTATTGACTGTGCGGATCAAGTTTTTCGAGCATGCCTTTGATGGCATTGTTTTCGAGAACTGTATTGTCAACAGTATCCACATAATCACGTTCGATATATCCAAGAATATTGTCGAGTTTGCCTCCTTTGGCAGAGGGCATATAAAAAACAGACCTTTCGTGATCTGATGAATCGGTACCAATTCTATAGCCAAAATACAAGCCGAGAGCGAGTACCAGCGAAAAAAACAAAGGGAGATAAATAGCAAAATTTTTCTTCATAGCATCATTAACATTACGATAAGATAGGTTTTTTACCAGCAAAAACAACGCAAAGTTAATGTTAATTGTTCAGTGAAATGTTTAGGAATGTTAACGAAGGCCTTTAATAAAGGACTTAGCCCTTTGTCAGCTTTAAGGTTGTCAAGGTGAATACAATGATCGAGGCTGTAAAGAATATACAGCCTCGATAAAAAAGATTTTAAAACAGAAAGTGCTTTTTTTAGAACAAGAAATTCAAACCGATGTACAAGCCGCCGCCGCCATCACGTTTATCCATAGGGCGACCATAATCAACTGCAACAATGAAATTTTCGTTCATAACGATGCGTAAACCGGCGCCATAGGTAGTGTGCAGCTTTTCTTCATCTGTAAGAAAATAGTCCGATAATGTTACACTTCGCGGAACATTGCCTTTATCGAAATCAATCTTTTTGATCACCTGACCTGCGTCAATAAATGTGTTCAAACCAAGATAAATATTTTGGTTCAACACCACGCCGCGATAAAACTTCCAGCGAAATTCAGCATTTCCGTAGGCAAAGGCATCGCCTACTACCCTGTTTCTGATAACGCCACGCAGCGTTTTTGAGCCACCCAATCCATCGGTATTGGATGAGTTGCTGAAAGAGTTGATCATATAGGGTTGCATGTAAAATGGCACAGTGCCTGCGACAGTTCCTTGATAATTCAGGCGATAAGCAAATGACAATTTATCTTTTACGAGTGTAAAATATTGTCGGTGCGTTGCAGAAATTTTAGAAAATCCAAAGTCACCATTGCCAAAAAACTCAGGAGCGGCAAAGAAAACGATTTCACTCCACACACCTTTCATTGGGTTGGGTTCAAAATCGCGGGTGTCATAAACGAGCCCTAGTTTAAGGTAGTTTGACCATCCGCCATCTTTTTCTTCTTTGCTTATGATGCCCCAATCTACATAATGATCATATAAACCGGGTACATCCGGCAGCTTGTCTTCGTCATCCTTGCCTTTGTTCAAGGCATCGATATCGACAGAAGCAATCGTGTTTTTCAGAACACCAAAACCGGCAACCCAACGTAGGTTGCCACCTTTGATTTTGCCCTGAAAGTCGGTCATGAAACGAAACATTTTCCTTTCATGGCGATAAAACATACGCGATTTATAGTTAGCAGCATCAGTGTCGTCCACCCATGCTGAATTAAACACTGCATCATAGCCGTTGAAGCCATAAAAATCGAGTGCTTTTTCGGTCAGCAAACTCAAATCTGATGTAATCCTGATGTTTGGAATAAGGTATTCCGAGTCATAGAAAAACCTGTTGATACCGCTGCCTTTTGTATAGCGCGACACCTCCGCATAGAGCGAGTGCATGTATTTGGGATATGTTTTCCCATCGCCATAATAATAAAAATTCACAAGGCCACCATACTGGAAACCCAGGTCGGTGTTGTATGAAACAGCCGGAAGAAGTCCCATATTCCAGCCTGTTTTTACTTTTCCGGAAGTCGTATTTTCCTCTTCCTGGGAAAACAACGTTACCGATAGAAGCAGGATGCAAAGTCCTGTAATTAAGATGTTCTTGAGGTTCATAAAATTTGTTTTTGGTGAACAAATATAGTGTTATCCATACATAAACGAAAATTGAGACATATTTTTTTTCATATATATGAAATATCTGCCATCTGTGACCATCCAAGTTAAAGAAGGAATGTACAAACAAGAAGCTTTTTTGATAAATTTGCGCCGCTAAAAACCTTTTATTTAAAGACATATGCCAATCATAGGTGCAATAATCAAAAAAGCATACGAGCTTCGAAATATGCCCGTAGAGCTTAAAAATCAACGAATTAATCCTCTTGCTGCTCAAAAAATTCAATTGAAGAAGCTTCTGCGAAAAGCGCAGTTTACTTCTTTTGGTGAGCATTATGATTTTGAATCGATCCTTGAAAGTGGTGATATTGCAAAAGCATTTAGTAAAACAGTGCCTGTTTTTGATTATAACACCATGTATAAACAATGGTGGTACAGGGCGCTGAATGGAGAAGCATACGTGAGCTGGCCGGGGAGGGTTAAATATTTTGCGCTGAGTTCCGGAACTTCAGAGGCTTCAAGTAAACACATTCCGATTACGCAGGACATGCTCACCTCAATCAAAAGAGCTAGTATAAGGCAGTTGGTATCGGCATCAAAATACAATTTTCCTGTGCAGTTCTACGAAAAAGGAATGCTCATGATTGGCGGCAGCACCCACCTTCAGTTTAATGGAACATATTTTGCCGGCGATCTTTCGGGTATTACAGCAGCCAATATCCCTTTTTGGTTTGAGCATTTTTATAAGCCGGGACGACGAATTTCCAAAACTACCGACTGGGCAACCAAGCTCAATGAAATGATAAAAAAAGCGCCAAGCTGGGATATCGGCGTGATTGTCGGTGTGCCTGCATGGGTGCAGATTCTCATGGAACGCATCATTAAAGAATATAAACTCAAAACCATTCACGACATATGGCCCAACCTCACGGTGTATGTGCATAGCGGTGTTTCTTTTGCTCCCTACGAAAAAAGTTTTGAGAAACTGTTCGGCAAACCGGTAATTTATTCTGAAAGCTATCTGGCATCGGAAGGCTACATTGCATATCAGACGCGGCTTGATAAACGTATCATGCAATTAATAACCGACAATGGCATCTATTACGAATTTGTGCCTTTCAACGAAGAAAATTTCGATGAGGATGGAAACCTGAGAGATAACCCTGAAACTTTCACTTTGGCTGAAGCCAGAAACAATGTAGAATATGCATTGCTGATGTCGACCAACGCAGGTGCATGGCGTTATCTCATCGGCGACACCATAAAGTTTGTGGATGTGAATAAATGCGAAATCCTTATCACAGGAAGAACCAAACAGTTTCTGAGTATCTGTGGCGAGCACCTTTCGGTTGAAAACATGACACGTGCCATTGAGCTTTTGCAGGAAGAGATGAATATCGAAGTAAGGGAGTTTACTGTTGCAGGTTTCCGCCACGGCTCGATGTTTGCGCATCGCTGGTATCTTGGAACTGATGATGCAGTTGACCCTCAGATAGCAGTTCAAAAGATAGACAGTTACCTCAATCAGCTGAACGATGATTATATGGTTGAGCGTACCGAGGCCATTACAGACGTTTTTATTGAAGTGCTGCCAACGAAAGTGTTTTACGACTACATGAAAAATCTGGGCAAAGAAGGGAGTGCAAACAAATTCCCGCGTGTGATGAAAGGGCAACGACTGGAAGAATGGGAAAAGCATCTTGCAGAAATGAAAAATAAAAACAGCTGATTTAACCAATTAAATTTTTTGAAGAATTAAAATTATGACTGGGATTTTTCTTGAAGGCGCACTGCTGGGGCTAACTCTGGCTACATTTTTTGGTTTTGGGCCTGCGTTTTTTGCTTTGGTACAAACAAGCATACACCGGGGTTTCTGGCCTGCCGTTTTGCTTGCAATAGGCATTTTCATCAACGACCTGCTGATGGTTGTCCTTTGTCTGATGGGCACAATTCAAATAGTTACTGAGCCCAGCAATAATTTTTGGTTTGGCATTGTCAGTGGGGTGATTCTTATCATTTTCGGATTGGTTACTTACACCCGAAAAGTAATTACTGAAGTCCCCGAAAACGGTGAACTTCCAATAAAGGTAAGTGGCCCAAATTGGTTTACTTATGTTGCCAAAGGCTTTTTCATGAATTTTGTCAACCCTTTTGTCTGGATTTTCTGGATTGGGGTTGTGGTAGGTATTTCTGCCAAATTTGGCGGAAATGAAAAGGAACTCATTTACTTTTTCGGCGGCACGTTGATTGTTGTATTGGTGAGCGATATCGGCAAAGCATACGCATCATTCAGCATCAAACGTTTCTTGAACATGCATACCATTGGGGTTTTCAATAGAATTGCCGGCGTGGGACTTATCGGCTTTGGCCTGTTCATGATTGGAAAAGTAGTTGTGGATGCATTAATTTAAATTTCCTGTACAGATATTTCTATTCCGAAAAGCATTTTGGTTTTTTTTGGCCATAGTGCTTTTGGCGCCAGCCATAGATAAAACTGAGGCTATATTTTAAAGCCTTCAAGGTTTTTCAACAACCCTGAAGGCTTATGTAATGAGAAAGTTCTTTTATCCTCAAATAAGAAGTGTTTGCAGATAAAGCCCTTTGTCCGGAGTTTAACTTTGGACTTGATTAATCCAGAACGACCTTTTTTGAAATTTCATTAAGCATAAGTTCGGTCATGCTTTCCAGATTGAAAGCGTCATTAAGACCCCAGTCCTGACGTGCCACACTGTCGTCGATGCTTGCAGGCCATGAGTCGGCAATAGCTTGTCTGAAATCAGGTTCGTAGGTGATGCTGAAATCAGGTTTATGTTTGCGGATTGCTGCGGCCACATCTTTTGGCGTGAAACTCATTCCTCCAACATTATAGCTCGAACGCAATGACAGTTTGCTGTCGTCTGCTTCCATCAACTGAATGGTGGCGCGGATGGCATCGTCCATAAACATCATTGGCAAAGCAGTGTCTTCGCGCAGAAAACAGTTGTACTTATTCTGACGGATAGCATCATAATAGATTTCAACAGCATAGTCAGTAGTTCCGCCGCCGGCTTCAGTTTTGTAGCTGATAAGGCCGGGATAGCGCAAGCTGCGAAAGTCAACACCATAGCGTTTGTGGTAATATTCGCCCCAGCGTTCGCCGGCCAGCTTGCTTATGCCATACACAGTGTTGGGTTCCATTACAGTAAGCTGAGGTGTATTGTGCCGTGGTGTAGTTGGTCCGAAAACGGCAATGGAGCTCGGCCAGAAAAGTTTTTTAGCATCTGAATCGCGGGCCAGCTCAAGGGTGTTCATCAACGCGCGCATATTGATGTCCCAGGCTTGTTGTGGTATTTTTTCGGCATTGCCCGAAAGCACAGCGGCAAGGTTATATACCTGTGTAATTTTGAACCTTACAGCAAAATGCAGCAGGTTGTTGTAGTCAAGCACATCAAGATTATTGAACGGACCGCTTTCGAGAATATCGGCCTGAGGCTGCTTGATGTCGGTGGCAAAAACATTTTGATTGCCATAAATTTTTCTTAAGGCGAGGGTCAGTTCCGAGCCAATCTGCCCGGAGCATCCGATCACTAAAATTCTTTCCATAGCTGTGTTATTCTTTTAACAATTAAGAGGCAAAAGTAAGAAGTTTGGCGTCGCTTCCGACAAAAACAGCAGTCCAACTGCGCGATTTTTTGTTTCTTTGCAGCCTCATTCAGCATTGAATCATGAATACATTGTATAAAGAAAACAAAGTTTTCGTTTTTAACACCTTAAGCCGTAAAAAAGAAGTTTTCGAACCTTTGAAACCTCCCATGACCGGCATGTATGTCTGCGGACCTACCGTTTATGGCGATGCCCATCTGGGTCATGCCCGGCCTGCCATCACTTTTGATCTGGTTTTCCGCTACCTGACACATCTTGGCTACAAGGTCCGTTATGTGCGCAACATTACAGATGTTGGTCATCTGGAAAATGATGCTGACGAAGGAGAGGATAAAATCGCTCAGAAAGCACGTCTGGAGCAAATCGAACCCATGGAAGTTGTGCAGCATTATACAGTGAGATACCACAAAAACATGGATCAGCTGAATGTGTTGCGCCCTTCTATTGAGCCCCATGCATCAGGCCATGTGATTGAACAGATAACCATGGTTCAGAAAATTCTGGATGCCGGTTATGCCTACGAAGTAGAAGGCTCGGTTTATTTTGACGTTGAAAAGTACAACCGCACCCACCACTACGGCGTTCTTTCAGGCAGAAAAATTGAAGATCTTATCAGCAATACACGTGCGTTGGCCGGACAAGCAGAAAAGCGAAACAGCTTTGACTTTGCCCTTTGGAAGCGCGCTGAGGCTACACATATCATGCGCTGGCCTTCTCCATGGAGCGATGGGTTTCCGGGGTGGCACATGGAGTGTTCAGCAATGGGCTGCAAATACCTTGGCGATCAGTTCGATATTCATGGGGGCGGCATGGACCTTTTGTTTCCGCATCACGAATCAGAAATTGCGCAGTCAACCATAGCAAACGGAAAAGCGCCTGTGCGTTATTGGATGCACAACAATATGATCACGATCAACGGGCAGAAAATGGGTAAATCCCTTGGAAATGCAATGTCGCTCGATGACTTTTTTGCCGGCAGTCATCCCTTTCTGGAAAGTGCATACAGCCCAATGACAATCCGGTTTTTCATTCTTCAGGCGCACTACCGCAGCACGCTCGACTTTTCCAACGAAGCCCTTCAGGCAGCCGAAAAAGGTTTGAAGAAACTCCTTGCGGCGGCTGTAACGCTTAAAAAACTGAAAGCGGATAAAAACGCTCCACCATCAGATGTTGATGCCATCAGCAAAGCGTGCTATGAAGCCATGAACGACGACTTCAACAGCCCGATGGTCATTGCTGCACTTTTTGATGCCGTAAGGCTTATCAATGCTGTCAGTGACGGTCATATTACAATCAATGAAAATGAGCTGGATCAGTTAAAGAAGCTGGTTCACGATTTTGTATTTGACATTTTGGGAATACAATCCGAAGAAGCAGGATCTGATTTGGAGCTCGTAGATGGACTCATGCAAACCATCATCAACCTGCGGCAGGAAGCACGTACAAAAAAGGATTTTGCCACCAGCGATGTGATCCGCGACAGCCTCGGAAAGCTCAACATTGTGCTCAAAGACGGCAAGGAAGGCACAAGCTGGGAAGTGAAATAATGCCGATGCTATTTGAAAACAGTAAAATGAAACGCCAAAAGCCCAGAAATTGGACTTTATTGAAAATGCTATCGGTATTAAATCTCAACCAATTCATAATTGGTGCTGCGACCACCTGATTCAACCTGCTTCAAAACACCTTTTTCTATCAGGTCTTTGATATCTCTCAATGCGGTATCATTGGAGCATTTTGTCAGCTTCGCCCATTTCGAAGACTTAAGTTTGCCTTCAAATCCATCTAATAGTCTGTTCAACATCAGGCGCTGACGGGCATTAAAAAGGGTTTCATTGTGCTTTTCCCAGAACTGTGCTTTATACAGAACTTGTTGAATTGCAGCTTCAGAAGTTTGTAAAGCACGGTACAGACAATTCAGAAACCAGGTCAGCCATTCAGTAATATCACCCTCACTATGTTGAACTTTCTGCAAGATTTCATAATACTCATTTCGCTCAACAAGTATCTGACTTGACATACTGTAGAAACGATGCGGGCTACTTTCTGATCGTGCAAGCAACATATCGGCCATAGCTCTGGCAATTCGACCGTTTCCATCATCGAAAGGGTGAACGATGACAAACCAAAAATGTGCGATAGCAGCTTTAACAACTAAATCTATGGGATTATCACTATTAAACCAATTCAGAAACAGGCTCATTTCGTATTCTAACCGATCAGGTGGTGGTGCCTGAAAGTGAACTTTTTCTTTTCCGATGGTGCCGGAAACTACTTGCATTTCTGCTACACGATAACGACCGGTTTCGATTTTGCGCATTCCACTTCTGCCGGTTGGAAACAAGGCTGCATGCCAATCGAAGAGACGGTTTTCATCAAGCGGATTAAGATAATTTTGTGTTGCATCAAGCATCATATCAACAACACCTTCCACATCTCTGCCCGACGCTGTCATGCCGGCAAATGCGATGCCAAGTCTTCTTGCAACCGAGGAGCGTACCTGTTCATAAATCAGGTTTTCTCCTTCAATCTCAGAAGATTTAAGCACATCAAGTGTTAGTGCTGACAACCTCGCCTCTTCTTTTATCGAAAACCCCAAAGCACTTACCTGTCCAAAGAGTTTTCCTTGCAGATGACGAACCTTACCCAACAACACCTGGATTTCTTGTTCATTCCATGTAAAATGAGGCCAATTACTGTATTGGTAAATATACTTTGACATTCTGTTTAGAACTTTGCGGCGAATATACGCACTATTCGCCGCATATTTAATGTAAATAGACGATTAATTTGGCGTTACAACTTGAAAACATCTCAGCATCGTACTCAAAGACGGCAAGGAAGGCACAAGCTGGGAGTTGTAGTAAACCTTAAGTATTGTTTTAAGCAGCAAAGGTATAAATCAATTTACAATTAGAATTCGGACCTACTTTCGCCGAAGTAAGACTGTTTTGGTATCGGAAAAATCAATCATTGTGGCATAGGCAGCCGAATCGGCAATCATTCCTTTTTCCTTTTGAAAGCAGTAAATATAATCACTTGATGTTTCGAAATCTTTGTCAACAAACACATTAAAAGCATTATCTTGCTTTGAAAGATAGTACTTCAGTGCAGGTTTGAATTCCCATGAACACACAATTGTCTTTGTTTTTTGGTGTTCGTAGTCATTTTTCATTAAGCTTGCTACGTCTTTGGTGTTTGCATCCAGCTTCCATTCAAATGCATAATGCGTGTTGAGGTTTTGATAAAAATGGTATCCAAGGGGTAAAACGATAAATAACAACATCAATCCACCAACAAACAGACCAGCCCAGGGCTTGTAGCTTGACAACCAGTCAGAAATCTCTGCCCCTGTCATAAAAACCGTTAAAACCATTAAAGGAATAAAGATTAAAGCTGTTCGCTCTTTTGGATAGGGGATTTCGAACAGATAGTACTGGAGTACAGAGGACGCAATCATTAAGACCAATATGCTAAAAACCTTGGTCAAGGCGGTATATTGCGCCCTGAAAACCAAAACGATATTCAGTGAAAAAAATCCGATCAGCAGCCCGTGATACAACCTAGTCCAAAACTGCTCGCCATAATAACTTAAATAGATGGATCGGTGGATCAGTATGCGCAGAGTAGATTCGATAAATCCCTGATTGCCTCCAAAATAGAGTTCTTCGTTGTCATTCAAAACCATCAACACATCATATATTTTATTGATATGATGAATGTTGAGACCCAGCATCAATAAAAGGCCAATAACAATATGTATGTTTTCCTTTAAGTTTTGTTTCTGGTAAAACATCAAAAATTCAAGCAAATACAAGGCGAGCAGGGCAATATTCAGGTTTATCAGGATGAAGTTTGACCAGGCCGCGAGCAGACTGAAAAGCATGGAAAAAAAGAAGTCTCGGGCAAAATACTTCATTTGGCCGGGTTCCCTTGTTTTCACAAAGAAATATATAGCCATCAAACCGAAAGCTAAAGCAAGTCCATATCCTCTGGCGAGCGAGAAGAAGTCAATCATATAAGGGTTGAGAAGCAGCAATCCATAACCGGAAAAATAGAGCAGAGGGTTGTTTTTCCATGGTTTGAGAATCAGCCATACAGCGATCCCGTAAACCAGAAAAGCCAGAACATTGGGAAACCTGAGTGCCAGCTCAGAATTGCTTCCGGATAGTCTGGTGCTTTGACGTATCAGCCAGGTATTGATCAGGTGGTTGTTAGCGGTTTTTATAAATGGGGAATCCCCCCCCCCCGAAGGACTAATAATGTCGTAAGTATTGCACTCATCGTGTGTGAGGGCAATGGTTGAGGCTCTGTATGCGACATAAACAAAGATGCTCATGAAAAACACAATAGCAACAAAGGAGGTGAAATTAAATAATTTCGACATAAATCTAATGAATTACCTGAATGGACGCTTTGATTGATTGATGGCAAAGGTAGTGTTTTCAAGCTTTTCGATTAAGACAACCAAAACTTTTCAAACAAATAATTCTGATTGAATATACGATAGCGCCCACCCTAAAAACCATTGTAAATTATATGAAAGACCTGAAACCATTTTTTATTGACATCAAATTAACTATTGATACTAAATACAGATTAGTATAATTGTCATTTTATACTCATTTGTAATTAGCATGTATTATCTTTGTACAAATCTTCAATCAATGAAAAACAAATTGCTTCAAATAGCCTACACACAAAAAGATCGCTTAATTAATAAAAGTGGTCTGATCATTCGCGATGGCATGGAACAAATACTGGAAGCCACTCAACTTGATGAAAGAGTGCTTATTGTTACCGGAATGCGTCGCGTTGGTAAGTCAACATTGATGCATCAACTTATGACAAAGGAGGATCATTTTTGCTACTTCAATTTCGAAGACGAAAAACTACTGGATTTCACCATTGAGCATTTCAGCCTACTTGAGGAAGTGTTGATTGAAGTGTATGGTCCTACAAACAACTGGTTTTTTGATGAAATACAAAACGTCGTTAACTTTGAAATGGCTGTAAGAAGGATGCAAGACGAAGGGAAGAGAATAGTGCTTACCGGCTCAAATTCATCGATGCTGAGTATAGAATTTGGCACGAAATTGACTGGAAGGTACAAGCAAATTGAATTGTTTCCTTTTTCCTTTGCTGAATACTTGAGGTATCGGGACGTTGCCTTTTCAGAAAAAGACTTCTATATTTCAGAAAGCAAGGTTATACTAAGAGGTCATTTTACCACGTGGCTAAATGAAGGGGGATTGCCTGAATACCTTTTGTACAAAGATCCCGACTATGTTCGAACTCTTTTTGACAATATTTTATTCCGTGATATTATTGTTCGCTATGGCATCAGACGGCACCGTGAATTGCGCGAACTTGTGCATTTGCTGGCAAGCAACCTTACTTTACCTGTTACATTTACTTCATTGCAACGTAGCATTGGCTTATCAAATTCCGATACAGTGAAAGAATATATGGGCTATCTCTCCAATTCGTATATGTTTTATGAACTTCACCAATATCACGATTCAATTAGAAAACAGTTACGCAATCCGCGAAAAGTATTTGTAAACGATATCGCTTTCCATAATCTGGTGGGTTTCAGCAATTCACAAAACCTTGGAAGAAAGCTCGAAAACGCTGTTTACCTGCACCTTCGCCGTCAGAATTTACAGATTTTTTCCTACAATGGAAAAGGCGAATGCGATTTTATTGTTTTAGACACCAACCGCAGTGCAAGGGCTATTCAAGTTTGTTATCACCTAAGTCCTGAAAACGAGGCGCGTGAATTGGGCGGTTTAGCCGAAGCAAGCAAGGCTTTTGGCAATTGCGAAACGCTTTTGCTTACCGCTGATCAGGAATTGGAAGTGCAAAATGACGGACAATCTATTCAGGTGCTTCCTGTTTGGAAATGGATGCTGAAATGAAGTTTTCAAAGAGAAAAGCGCAGCATTTTATACCAAAGTGAATTATAGATGAATCCAAAAGCTGTAATGGTATAATGCCTTTCGGTATTATTATAATTGTCATTTTATACTCATTAGTAATTAGCATGGCTTATTTTGGAACAAAAAAGAAAGATAAATTGCTTCAAATAGCTTGCAGGTAATTGCGAAACGCTTTTGCATACTGTTTATTGACAATGATAGACCGAATTCATTTTTGACATTATTCAATATAAAAATTGATCATTTTCTGGATGGCTTCGGAGCATGCAGCGCAGAATACTTTTCCTTTGAAAGTGTGCATAAGGCAATCGCGAGAAGGCCGGAAAACACCTTTGGCGCTGTATCCTCCACCTTCGAAGACACCGGTTTGGTTGTCCCATTGTGGTTCATCCGGCGTTGGGATGGGCGTTTCGGCAGGGATGAGGTGTTGCCATTTTTTCTCAAAATTTACTAAAGTGGTAATGTTGGGTTCCCAGGGTTCGATTTCGAGATTATAAAAATCATTGTAGGCAGTGGAAGAGTCATAATATTCATCCCCTAAACCAACAAAGCCATGCCCGAATTCGTGAACAATAATTTCTGCAGAAAGTCTGTTGCTGCTTCCACTCAGGCAATAGAAGTTGAAGATGCCGCCGCCACCATATTTTTTAGTGTTGGCAAGGATGTAAATCTGATCGTAGGGTACTTGTCCGGCAAGGTCGCGCAAGGTTTTATGGTCGTAGGTCATACAATAGCGTTCGCTGTCGAAAGTATAAAAGCTGGAAGACAATGCTGTTTCGGGCCAGAAATCTTTTGCCGGAATGGCAATACCGCTGTCGATGGAAGGAGCCAAAACCGCACGGATATTAAAATGCTGCTTGTTGGAAGCAAAGGGTTCAAAGCGGAAAAGATCTTCTTTGAATTTATCACAATCGGCCCTGAATTTGTCCATATCTTCTTCTCTGTAACCATCAGGCAGGATGACGATGTCAACGGCTTTCTCCGGCTTATTGCTGATTAATACATCATGCACAAGTCTTGCTTTTTTGGGCGCTGGCTTGATAAAATAATCTTCAGGATCGATATTTAATGAAAATTGCGGTAAAAAGACACCTTCTCTGTTTCGGGAAGAGAGCGTTACCTTAACCTTCATTTTTGGAAATGGAATTAGCACGGTTTCAAAGAAGTTGCGTGCCAGAACTTTTGCTTCACTGGTTGTCTGCCATTCGGCAAAGAGCGAACTGTAGCCTCTGGAATAGATCAGGTTATCCAATTTGTCGAATACCTCCACGTAGTAGTTGCCATACATGAAGGTGTCAACAAGATTGAGTTTTGATCCACCCCAGTAAGGTTCTCGAATGAGTGCTTCCAAAGCATACCATTCGGTGGTGTCTGTTCCGGAATGCACATAATCAATCCGCAGACTCTGATCAATGAAATGGCTGTCGAACTGAGCCCAGGCTGTTGACATTGTTGCACATAAAACAATTGTCAGAAATAAAGTATTCTTCATGGTTTTGGCATTAAAAGTGTAAATTTACGCATACTTTTGTAACCAATTGCAAGAATAAACGTCTGACAACCGATGACAAAAGATGAAGATCTTATCTGGGTTGAAAAAGTACTGAGCGGTGATACCAATGCATTTGCAATGTTGGTTGAAAGGCATCAGGATGCCGTTTATACATTGATCAGGCGAATTCTCAAAAGAGACGACGAAGCAGAAGATACAACACAAATGGTTTTTTTAAAAGCATATCATTCACTGGCAGGGTTTAATAAAAAATCGATGTTTTCGACATGGCTGAGTCGTATTGCTTACAACAGCGCCGTCAGTGAATATCGAAAAAAGAAAAACAAAATCCATCTCGGCGATGATAAACTCATGAATCAGCTTGCAACCAATATGGCTGACGAAAATGATTTCTACGAAAAAGAAACCTTGCTTACCCAACTCGAAACGGCTGTCGGACAACTTGAACCGGAAGACAATGCTTTGATTACCTTTTATTATATGCAGCAACAATCAGTGGATGAAATCAGTCAGATTACAGGACTCAGTGTGCCGAACGTCAAGACGAGACTTTTCAGGATACGAAAAAAGCTGCAGGAAAGAATTTTACAAGAAACCACCACACAACAATTTTAAGCGATGAACGATAATTTTGAAAACAAAGAAATAGATCAGTTGCTCAGGCAAATGAAGCCAATGAAGGCGCCGCCAAAGCTAAAAAGCAAAATTATGGATCAGATCAGCGCTGAGCAGGTTCACAATCCGATAGCCGCCACCATGACTATTGAAAAACTATTGCTTGGCCTTAGTCTGCTCACTGCAATGATTTCACTGCTATTTTTGGTTGACTTCGGCTTTATTACCGGTGGAGTTTCCGACGCCATCAGTTGGATGAACAGACTGCTAATCAGCGATCAGCCCACTTTTGATCAGATTGCAGAAACCACTGCCCAACTGCCAGCAATGTCACTAATGGTGCTTGTTGCCATTGGACTGCTGCTGCTCATAGAGCGACTGATTGTAAGGAGATTTACGAATGTGAATTATTTTGTTTGATATACCGGAAGCAAAAAAATCAGCACATTGCGCGCAAACAATACATCTTAACTGATTTCCCATGATTCCACTTTCCCTCGCGCCGGCGGTTGAAAAGCTGCTCGAAAAACATACAGGCATCAAAGGCCGTATTGAAGAAACACGGGCATTGGGCGGTGGATCCATCAACGATTGCTGTAAGCTTGTTTATGCCAGGAAGTCGTTTTTTATGAAGTGGAACTACGCAGACCGCTATCCGCAGATGTTTGTCAAAGAAGCCCTTGGTTTGGAGAAGCTTTCAGCAACAAACAGCATCAAAATACCTGAGGTTATCGGCACAGGAGAAGAAGCATCCCTTGCTTTTCTGATCTTATCCTATGTTGAAAAAGGACACGCAAGTCAGTCATTCTGGCATGAATTCGGAACGCAACTTGCCCAATTGCATAAAAATACTGCGGCACATTTTGGTCTGAATCATGATAACTTCATTGGATCGCTTGAACAGAAAAACAGTTTCTGCGACAACTGGCCTGAGTTTTTTGCAGGAATGCGCCTTGAACCACAGATCAGAATGGCGCGCAATAGAGGTGCTTTTGACAGTGCTTCACTGATGGCTTTTGAACGCCTTTTTGGTAAACTTGACAAACTTTTTCCCGCAGAAGCACCTGCACTTCTGCATGGAGATTTGTGGAGCGGCAACTTCCTTTGCAACGAAAAATCGGCACCTGTGCTTATCGATCCGGCAATCTATTATGGCCACAGAGAGATGGATCTTGCGATGTCGAAGCTTTTCGGCGGATTTGACAACAGCTTTTATACCGCATACCACAGCAGTTTTCCGCTCGAAAAAGGCTGGCAGACACGTGTTGATCTCTGCAACATTTATCCGCTTTTGGTGCATGTTAATTTGTTTGGTGGCGGCTACGTTTCACAGGTGAAAAGCATTTTGCGCTATTTTGCAGGATAGATTTGACCCAAATTATCCAATCTTTAAGGTCTTTTTTCGGATGCAAGTAAAGCATTGTTTTGAGTTTCTGAATATTTACTCCTTTCATTATCGCTTAAAACTGATTACTTTTGCCGCCTGAAAACAATTTGCAATCCACTAATCTGCTGAAAACTATGTCGCATATAGCTGAAGAATCGCTTCCGGAAGAAAAACGCTCTCTCAATTTCATCGAAGCCATCGTTGAAGAAGACAAGCTTAACAACAAAAATGAGGGGCGTGTACATACCCGCTTCCCCCCCGAACCCAATGGGTATCTGCATATTGGACACGCCAAATCGATCTGTCTGAACTTTGGCATTGCAGAACAGTACGCTGGAAAATGCAATCTCAGGTTTGACGATACCAACCCTGAAAAGGAGGAAACAGAATATGTGGACTCCATCATGGAAGATGTAAAATGGCTGGGATTCCAATGGGATAAGGAGCCTTATTATGCGTCCGATTATTTTGATCAGCTCTATGAATGGGCATTGCTGCTCATACGTAAAGGACTTGCTTACGTGGATGATCAGCCACAGGAAATAATCAGTCAGCAGAGAGGAACGCCAACACGGCCGGGCATCGAAAGTCCGTTCCGCAATCGCAGCATCGACGAAAATATTGATCTTTTTGAGCGCATGAAAAACGGTGAGTTTCCCAATGGAGCGCGCGTTCTCAGAGCCAGGATCGACATGACTTCGCCCAATATGCACATGCGCGACCCGGTGCTTTACCGCATCCTGCATGCCGAGCATCACCGTACTGGCGACACCTGGAAGATTTATCCGATGTACGATTATGCGCATGGACAAAGCGACTACCTCGAAGGTATCACGCATTCCCTTTGCACGCTTGAGTTTGAAGTACACCGACCGCTCTACGACTGGTTTCTTGATCAAATAACTGAAACATCCTACAGGCCGCGACAGATTGAGTTTGCACGCCTTAATCTGAGTTATACCGTGATGAGTAAGCGCAAGCTGCTCGAACTGGTAAAAAACAAGATTGTAAACGGCTGGGACGATCCGCGGATGCCTACCATTGCAGGACTGCGCAGGAGAGGCTATACCCCTGCCTCCATTCGTGCTTTTGCTGACCGTATTGGCGTAGCAAAACGGGACAATGTGATCGATGTTGGATTGCTTGAATTCAGTGTGCGCGAAGATTTGAATAAAACCACCAACCGTGTGATGGCCGTGCTTGATCCTGTGAAGCTGGTGCTTACAAACTATCCTGAAGGACAAACAGAATGGGTGGAACTCGAAAACAATCCGGAGGATGCTGCCGGCGGCACAAGGATGGTTCCATTTGGAAAAGAGATTTATATTGAACGTGATGACTTTATGGTAGATCCGCCGAATAAGTATTTCCGCCTTGCCCCGGGAAAAGAAGTTCGCCTGAAAGGTGCTTATGTGATCAAATGCGAAAGTTTTGAAGCAGATGAGGCAGGCAATGTTCAAACAGTTTTTTGCACCTTTGATGCTGATACGAAAAGCGGAACCGGTCCAAAACAACCTAAGGTGAAAGGAACCTTGCACTGGGTGGAAGCTTCAAATGCGGTTGATGCTGAGGTCAGACTTTACGACCGGCTGTTTATGGATGAAGATCCTGCAGGACACAAAGACAAAGATCCGCTGGAGTTTCTGAATCCTGATTCGCTGAAAGTTGTCACACATTGTAAGCTGGAACCTGTATTGGCGAATGTTGTAACGGGAGAAAAATTTCAGTTTCAGCGCCTTGGGTATTTCTGTGTTGACAAAGACAGCGTTGCAGGCAAGCTTGTTTTCAACAGAACGGTCTCGTTGAAAGATAACTGGACAAGGACAAAGGGTAATTAGTTTCTATTTAAAAAGATTATTGAATATTGACAGAAACTTCTGCAAAAGAAAAGGAAAAAAAGCCTGCTGTTTGTAAAGCATTTTGTAAATTTGCACGCTGAAATTGCCCGATGGTGTAATTGGCAACACGTCTGACTCTGGATCAGAAGAGTTTAGGTTCGAGACCTAATCGGGCAACACTGAAAGAAAAGAGTTACAATGAATTTGTAGCTCTTTTTTTTGGCCGAAAATTTTCAGGTGTTATAGATGGATCGAGGATTGCAATTGAAGAATCGAGGATTCAATTCATAGGAGACAACCTTTCTAGACACCCACAATCTATAACCAATCACAATCGCAAGATCGAACAGTCAATTTTTAGTAACTCGAAATGCACTATTTTTGCAGTTCATAAGCTATTGAAACCAAAATTAATTTACCATGCAAGAGTTCTTTTCTGCTGACATTTACAACTGGGTTGTTCTCCCGTTGCTGATTGCTTTTGCGCGTATTCTGGATGTTTCTGTTGGCACCATCCGCGTGATTTTTGTCTCACGTGGATTCAAAAACATTGCCCCAATTTTGGGTTTCATTGAAGTTACAATTTGGCTGCTTGCCATCGGTCAGATTATGCAGCAACTCGACAATTTCATGTCATATATCGGCTATGGAGCAGGTTTTGCGGCAGGTAACTATATCGGTATCATTCTGGTCGAAAAAATGAGTCTTGGAACTGTTGTCATTCGCATCATTCCCAAAAAAGACACCACTGATCTCATTCAGCATCTGCGCGATGCAAACTATGGCGTTACTACTATGGACGCTGAAGGAAAGTCAGGTCCGGTGAAAATCCTTTTCAGCATCGTTAAGAAAAAAGACTTGGCTGATGCTCTTTCAATCATAAATTTTCACAATCCGAATGCATTTTACACCGTCGAGGAGGTGCAAAAGGTGAACGAAGGGTATTTTAAAGCTGCAAACAAAAAGCACCCACTTTTCGGTGGCATCTTTTCGCACAGTCAATTACGCAAGTAAATGACAAAATGAACTATTTGCACGATTTTTGCGTTATTAAATTTTCCAAAACAAAAAAGTATGGAACAAGAAGATTTTAAAAAACAGATAGAAGAGCTTTTCAGGCTGTTTAATAAACTTATGGAGCAACATCCGATGGAGGACATTCCGGGCATCAACCGTTTTCAGTTTGAACAAATGAAAATGTTTCTCAAAAACTATGATACCATGAAAGACCAGATTTCATTTGAAATGATGGGTCAGATGAATGAGCCGATGAAGCAGATGATCGGACTTTTTATCAAGCAACTGAAGCGTGAACTTGGTGAGCCGGAGCATTTTGAAGAAGCCCCTTTAACAATTGCTGAAGAGGTAAATGACATTGTAAAAATCGATGAAATGCTTCGTAAACCCGGACTGAGTGAGGCTGAAATCGATCGTCTTTTGGACGAAAGAGCCCGTTTGGTGACCGAAAATAAACAAGAATAATAGAATTTCAGTCTCAACTCATTTATCACAATTATATCCAAAAGAATGCTCGATTACATCAAAAAAAGGTGGCACAAATACAATGAAAATAAATCATGGTTCAGCAAAATAAGTGATTTAATATTCATTCTTTTGGTTATCGGAATGCTTATTCCGGCAAGCCGGAAAGAGATAAGTGCTTTTACTGCACGTTTGCTTGCCGGGTCACCTAAAACAATAGAAAACGAAAAGCACCAGATGGTTCCTGCAGATGCATGGAACTGGGGATTTCAGACGATGGAAGGAAACAGCGTGCAATTTGCAGATTTTCAGGGAAAGGCAGTTTTTTTGAATTTCTGGGCCACATGGTGTCCGCCCTGTATTGCTGAAATGCCAGATATCCAGGATTTATACGACCAATTTGGCAATGAGTCCGTGTTTTTGCTTATTACAGATGAAGACCCGGCAAAAGTGAAAGCGTTTATGGAAAGACGCGGCTTCAATATGCCTGTGTACATCAACCGTGGCGGAGTTCCGCAGATATTTTCAACAAACAGTATTCCAACAACATGGATTATCAGTCCCGAAGGAGCTGTAATAATACGTAAAACCGGTGCTGCAAAGTGGAACAGCCAAAGCATGCAAAACACAATGAAAGAACTTATTGCACGTTCCAGTTGATTCATGCGCCATTTATTGATGCTTTGCATCGCTGAATTTGATATCTTTGTACTTTGTTTTTCATACAAACACAAAAACACACTTCTATGAAAAAAGCAGGTTTATTGGTTGCGCTCGTTATCATGGTTATGACAGCCCAATCGCAGATGATTACGAGTAAAACCAGCAAAAATGTATCTGTAGGTTTTGATATCTACACTGACATTTTGACAAAAATACCAGCTGATATGGATTCCAGAATGATCAATCAGGGGTTCAACGCTTATGCTACCTATAATTTTAAAATTGGTGATGGTCCCCACGTTTTTGCCATTGGAACCGGCATCCGTACGCATAACTTCTATTCGAATACGCGCATTGCCAACATCAAAGCTGATACCATCCTCTTCAGACCAATAAGCGACGATCTAGACTACAAAAGAAGCAAGCTGAGTCTAGTTTACCTCGATTTCCCTGCCGAACTTCGTTTGTACTTCAAAGATCATTGGAAAGTTGGTGTTGGATTTAAAATGGGACTTAATATCGACAGCAAAGAAAAATATGTCGGACAGTTTGTCAAAGACGGGCCAACTATGCTACTCAAACAAAAGAAAATAAATTCTTTGGAAAAGTACACCTATGGACCAACCTTACGGATTGGTTATAAATGGATTAATGCTTTTGCATTTTATCAGGTTACCAGAACTTTTCAACGTGATCTCGGCCCCGAAATGTATCCACTTTCTGTTGGGCTAACCATTACCCCATTTTAGTATTCTGACTGTTCAGAATCTGCAAAACACTTTTTATATTCTTCTGAGTTCAGTTAACTTCTGAAAGACGCTTTTTGCATTTGGGCGTTCTGAATTCATTGATTTAGTGTGTCTTTCGCATCAGATGAATCTATATCTAGTGTCATGTCAATCTATAATTGTCGGATATAGCCGAG
Source organism: Bacteroidales bacterium (assembly GCA_030683155.1). Taxonomy (GTDB): domain Bacteria; phylum Bacteroidota; class Bacteroidia; order Bacteroidales; family F082; genus JALNZU01. The sequence goes on along the minus strand of JAUXMV010000102.1, from coordinate 99 downwards.
CTAATTTAATTCGAGCATCTGTATTTGTAAACTGCCAGTTTATCTTAGCTGTTTTATTATTTCGATGGGTCTGCCATGCAGTAACTTCTTTCTCCATAA
>JAUXMV010000094.1 GCA_030683155.1 Bacteroidales bacterium | reverse complement strand
GCAACGACCCTTCCTGCTGCACCAGCAAGTTTCGTAGCTTCACCACTTAGCCCGAATCAGGTTGGGTTTACAGCTACAGCCAATAGTTTGGGACACAATATCATGATTGCGTGGTCAACAGAAAGTACTACTGCCTTTGGCACGCCAATTGCTTTGTATCCTATAGGCTCAACCATACCCGGTGGTGGTGTTGTGCATTATGTAGGACCCGCCAATGAGGCCTATAATCACAACAACCTTAGCGAAAATACCACCTATTACTATAGGGCATGGTCGATCGTTCCGGGGCCAATATATTCTGCAACGAGTTTGCTTTCAACGGTGAAGACACCATGCTCGCCTTTTACACAATTACCATGGTATGAGGGGTTTGAAGGTGTTGATCTCGGAACAAGTACTTCAAGTTCTACATTGTTCCCTACATGCTGGACCAAGCAGAATGGCGATTGGGCTACGGTAAAAAACAGTAATCATGCAAATGATGCTGATGCACGTACTGGAGATCAATTCCTGAGAAACAGTTGGTCTGCCACGAATGAATTTATGTGGACACCCGGTTTTGCATTACAATCAGGCACGTCATACGACTTCTCATTCTGGTGGGCAGGCGACAATTATGCCGGATGGACAGGCGATGTGTTTTATAACAGCGCCCCCAATGGAACCGGAGCGACTCAGCTTGGGGCTTCATTTGTAACTCCTTTGACTACAACTACAAAAACCTATTTAAAAGTTACTCAAAGCTTCATTCCTGAGGAAAGTGGTACATATTATTTTGCAATAAGAATTAATGCAACAAGCGCTCCCTGGTATTTGAGCTTCGATGACTTTGAGTTGAGAGTAACCCCAACAGCACCTATCTTTGTTGTTACACCTCAGCAGGCTGATTTTGGATCCCAATCAATATTTATGCCTTCGGTACCGCAAGTATTCACATTCTATAATGATGGAATAGGAACCATTTCTGTTAGTAGTATTGCAATTGAAGGAACGGATGCAAATCAGTTTGTTTTACAGCCTCATCAGGCACTTCCTATCCTGCTTGGACCAGGCCAAGTTGCAACAGTATCTGTTACATTTGCGCCAGGTACAGCAGGCCCAAAGACAGCTCAGCTTGTTATTACTGACGACCTGAATAACAGAGCAGTACATAGCTTACCTATATCAGGTATTGGTGTTGATCCAACTATAACATCATTCCCATACATTGAAAGTTTCGATGAACCCACTTTTGCTCCTATAGGCTGGACTAATACAAGAACTGCTGGAACAGGCAGTCCCGGTATTTGGGAACGTACAACTGTAGGTACTTTTCCGGCAACAGATCCAAAAAGTGGCCCTGCCATGGCACAATTCAGAAGCTTTAGTTTTGCCGCAGGCACAAAAGCAGAGTTAATCACGCCGCCGATCAATTTCCCCGAAGGCAACTTCCGTGTAAGTTTCTGGATGTACAGAGACGCAGGTTATCTAAATAATACGGATTTAGTAAATGTATATTTCAATACGACCAACAGCCTTGAAGATGCAATATTGCTGGGCACAGTTAACCGTTCTATGACCCTCGAACCGGTCGTATTAACTCAAGGCTGGCATGCTTATTCCTATTTTCTCCCCGAGGAGGCCACCGGTAACGGAAGGTACATCATACTTGAGGCAGTAAGTGCTTATGGCAACAATATCTTTGTTGATGATTTTTCCATCAGCAGTCCGATGGTGGTTACACATACTGCCAGCAACCTCAGTTGCTTTGAGTCGAACGATGGGTCGATTGCACTTAATGTTGAAGGAGGTATTCCACCACTCACCATCCTATGGAAAAAGGATGATGTGGTAATGGAAACTACCAGCCTTGTACTTGAGCAGCTTTCAGCAGCAGTGTATGAATATACTGTAAAAGAAGCAACAGGTATCTCAGTAACGGAACTGGTTACCTTAACGCAACCTGTTGCTATTCCGGTAGCTACGGTTACCAATACTACTGTTACATATGATGGCACAGTCAAAACCATAAATGCAGTAGCTCCGGCTGGAACAACACTGCTATGGTATACACAGGCCGAAGGTGGTGAAGCGGTGGCAGCTCCTGCAAAAACTGATGCAGGCGTATACAATTACTGGGTGGCAGCAAAAAGCACTACAACTAATTGCCAGAGCATGCGTGTAGGAGTAGTTCTTACTATCAATAAAAAATCGCTCACTGTAAAAGCGGATGACAAAAGCAAATGTCAGTTTACCGATTTGCCTGAGCTTACATTAACCTACACAGGATTTGTGGCCAATGAAGGTCCGGCTCAACTTACTGCTCTTCCTTTAGTTACAACTACTGCATTGCCCAACAGTCCAATAGGCACATATCCGATTACTGTCAGCGGTGGCATCAGCAACAACTATAGCTTTGTTTACCAAAGTGGCACACTCACAGTAGTGCGTACACCAATGGTTTTTGCAGGTGGTCCGGGCTTTGTTTGTGTATCGGAGGTATTTCCAATCGTTGCTGCAACAGCTACAAATTTCACTACTCTGGTATGGACAACTTCTGGAAACGGAACATTCAGCAATGCCAGTATTATCAATCCTGTATATACACCAGGCTCGATGGACATTGCTAATGGAACTGTCGTTTTGACTCTTACTGCCGACCCTGGCAGCTATTGCAGCGGTATCGATCAAATGGTTTTATCTATCCAAAATGATTTACCTGTAAGTGTTACAATTACGCAGGATGATACCGAGATTTGTATCGGAGAGCTCGTAACATTCAATGCAATTCCTGTAAATGGCGGTCTGACCCCCGTTTTCCAATGGAAAGTTAACGGGCAGAATGCCGGTTTAAACAGTAGCATCTTTACCTATCTTCCTTCAAATGGAGATGTGGTTACGGTGGTAGTTACCACGAGCATATCGTGTGCATTAAACGCTACAGCTACCTCCAATGCAATCACTGTTAATGTTACTCCTGATCTCATTGCAGGTGTTGTGGTTTCTACTCCATCGAATGCAGTTTGCGATTTTACGCCAACAAGTTTTATTGCAGTTCCGGTAAATGGTGGAGCTAATCCAACATACCAATGGAAAGTTAATGGTGTAAATTCAGGAACAAATGCTGCACAATTTACCTATGTACCACTTAACGGTGACGAAGTAAGTGTTGTGATGACTTCCAGCCATTCATGTGCTGTTGTTCCAGTAGCAATTTCGAATGTTATTACCATGAGTGTTGCACCTCCATTCCTTGAATTGGCAGCAAATCCAACCAAGGGAGGTACAGTATCAGGAGGCGGAAACTATCCCGATGGTACCGAAGTAACAGTTACAGCTACTGCGGCAGCAGGATGGGAGTTTCTGAACTGGAGAAACATGGCCGGAAATATCATATCCACAGAAGCAGTATTTACCTACACAATCAATAAATGCTATGAAAAATTGACGGCCACTTTCAGCTCAACAGCTAAAATTGCAGGTCAGCTCAAGTATTTTAATGAAAATGAATCAATTATACCTTCCCCCAATAACAGAGGTGTATTTTATGTCCAAATTTTCGAAAATGGTCAGGCTCTAAGCCCAAGACAAGTGGTAGCGTACAATCTGGAATTCGGACTTGACTCTTACTATGAATTTACCGGAGTTGAGTCGGGCAAAGATTATTCGATTAGAATTTGGGAAGAAGCTACAAACAACACACTTGGTAACACATGGTCATGGAACAATTGGGGTGGAGCAACGTCTATCGATGCGTTCATCATTAGCTGGATGGCAAACATGGATCCTCAGCTTAGTGTTTTCCCATGGATATGGCCTGCGGGAGCTACGGCACTCACCCCTTATTCACAGAAAGTAGCAGATGTGAACAACAATCAAATGATTGCCAACAGCGATGCATTGATGGTTCTCTACCGTTTGTTGGATCAGCCAGGGTTTTCACCATTCCCAGGTGGCGCACAGAACTTTAGACTTGCAACCACTAAAATCGAAGACCACCAGGATAAAGCCTATCCTTTTGCGCCCGAGAAGCTTTTCACAGAGTATGGTAGCTACCTTGCCAATGCTAGTGCGCCGGATGTTTATCAGGAGGTGCTTTTAACTAACCTGAGCGATGGAACAAATATTTACAACATTTACTTCCTGGCAACAGGCGACCTTAATGCTTCATATACTCCAGGCGGAGGTAACAAGCAACTTGCTATGCTCGAATATAATGGGGTTATTAATGCCGTCAAGGGCGATGAGATTATGATACCCATACGTATAAGTCAAGCAACTGATCTTGGTGCCATCACATTAGGCTTCAGTTATAATAACGATGTAATTGAAGTGTTGGATGTAGTTGGATATGACCTGTATAACATTGATCATGAAAACGGCACAGTAAAAATTGCATGGTATGACCACCAAAGCAAATCCTTTGCCAATAATCAACACCTTGTAATATTGAAAGCCAGATTAAAGAGTGAAATATCGACAGGAACCAGATACCTTGAGCTATTGCCAATCACAGAACTGGCTGATGGTAATGCAGTGCAACTGCAGGATGTAACACTTAAAGCTGATTATATCGAAACAGCTGCAGGTATTATATCTAATCCCGAGTTGTTGTCGATCAATCACAGTGTCTTCCCCAATCCTTTCAATGACGTAACCAACATTCACTATATTTTGCCAAATGCTGGTAAGGTTCAGGTTGTTGTGTTTAACCATCTGGGACAGGAAGTCATCAGAATTGTGGATGAAATGCAAACAGCTGGCTCTCATCAGGTCAGACTGAACAACTATGAGTTGAATGGCGCAGGAAGCTATTTCTATCAGAT
>JAUXMV010000111.1 GCA_030683155.1 Bacteroidales bacterium | reverse complement strand
TGAAACAAATGCTATTGCCGAAGCAGTTAATAGTAAAATACAGAAACTAATATCTTCAAATAATGGAAACAGAGATAAGGATTTCTTCTTCTTTAGACTTAGTCAATTCTATGCCTAGCACATCAAAATAAGATTTAGCCGCTATTGATGCAGGTGCAATCGCTCTTATTCCAATGACTACATTTGCCAATAGCGTTAAAACTGATCCTACTGGCAAATATTTCATCACAGCCGCTGACAAAGCCTATGTTTTTGATTTTGCAAAAGTTAAAAACGCAATGGATGGTAAAAAATACGAAAGTGAAAAAGTGTTGGGAATCCCTGTTTTAAACCCTGATGCTGTTAAACATGGCAATATTGATCTTGGAAGAAAAGTAATGGATATTGCTTTTGATTATCGTACCAATGTTGTTTATGCATCGGTTTTTGAAGACAAAAAGATTGTTCGTTGGAACTATGAAACATTAAATATCGAAAATGAACTTAAGCTTAGTTTTAAACCAGGCCATCTCATGACTCCGCAAGGCAATTCCGCTGAGCCACATTCCAACTATCTTACCGTTACAAACAAAGAGGCGCTGTATGACAATCAGATCAATATTGGTCCAACAAGACCAAGCTATCAGCATTTGATCGATATCTCCTCCGATAAGATGCGCGATATTTATACGATGTCAATACCGCAGGCAAACCTCTATGGCTCAGTAAGTGTTTTGCGCACAACCATTAAGCCTATTATCAGGTATCCTCTCGGAACAAATACAAGAACCGGAGAAATATCAAGGTTTATGACTGTGGCCGGACAAGAAAGGATAGAGCGTCAGGGCAATCGCGTGCATATCTTTGGCACTTTGATCCGCTCTCATATCACACCTGAAATCGTTGAGGTTGAAGAAGGTGATGTTGTAACATTCCATCTTACAAACCTTGAGCGGGCAGAAGATGAAACCCATGGTTTTACAGTTTCGACATATGGAATTCATGGTAGCTTTGAACCTGGCAAAACAGCTTCACTTACTTTTGTTGCTAATCGTTCGGGCGTGTTCCCTTATTACTGCACAGAGTTTTGCTCCGCGCTTCATCTGGAAATGGAGGGAATACTTCTTGTGAGGCCTAAAGGTTATGTTCCAAGAGCAGAAGATTTGGTTGAAGTTCAGCTGACAAAAGAAGATCTCGACAGATATAAGAAGAATTATGAGGACAAAATCAAGGTTATCAATGAGACACAAGATGTTATAAATAGTGTAGTTGTATATCTGAAAGAAAATAACTATCAAAAATATCCTTATGTTGAGGCATTGGTTGTGGATGCATTCGACCAGCTTGAACTTGCAAAAACCTCAAAAGCCAACTATGAGCGTTATGCTGCAGAAGGTAAATGGAGGGATGCATTCCTTTGGGCTGAACAATACTGGCAGTATCAGGTGAAGACAGCCGATGTTGGTTTACGTGCCAAAAAGTTGCTCTCAGAACAAATCAATATGTAATCAAAGTATTGTAAAACCAACGAAGTATATCATCATGAAAAAGATAAATAAAAATATAATATCCGTCCTTTTTTTAAGCACAATCACTTTGATGCTTATGATCTTAGTCGGAAGTTGTGGTAAGAAGGATAAATCCTCCGAGGGAGGAAAACTTGGCGCACCCTACGGAGAGGAATCCTTTGGTGACGTCGTAAAACGCCGTGGCCTGAATGCCGACGATGTTCTCGCAGCAGCAAAAACTTTTACACCGGATAACTTAATGGACGAGTATATAGCGCTCAACTCAGGTGGTCAGGCTGGAAACATGATTATGTATTCAGTGCCCTCAATGCGCATGCTGAAATATGTTCCAACTTCCACCAAACAGCCTGTGAATGGTTTCGGTTTCAGTAAGGAGTCGCTCGAAATGCTCAAAACTGGTTTTATTGATGGGCAGAAGATTGAATGGGCAGATACACACCACCCTGGTTTCTCCGAAACCAATGGTGACTATAATGGTAAATGGGCTGTTGTGAACGACAAAGCCAATCCAAGAGTGTTCATCGTTTCGCTGAAAGACTGGGAATTGAAGCAAATTGTAAACAACCCTATTTTCAGAAGTAATCACGGTGGATGTTTCTTTACACCCAATTCAGAATATTTTGTCGAAGCAGCCCAATATCCGGCTCCTCTCGATAGAAAATACTACCCACTTACAGAAAATAACTTCAAAAAATATTGGAGAGGTGGAATAACCTATTGGAAATTTAATGATGAAATTGGCAGGGTAGATGAAAAGAATTCATTTACTGTAGAATTTCCTCCTTACACCCAAGACCTTTCCGATATGGGTAAGCTGGTAAGTGATGGTTGGTCGTTCACAAACTCATTCTGTACAGAAATGTATTTTGGAGGAATTGAAAGTGGTCGGCCTCCGTTTGAAGCTGGTTGCTCCTCACGCGACGTGGATTACCTGCACATTGTAAACTGGAAAAAGGCTGAGCAGATGATTAATGAAGGAAAGTATATGATCGTCAACGGACATAAAGTAATTTCCATTGATGCAGCTGTTGAAAATAATATCCTTTTCCTTATTCCTGAACCAAAATCACCTCACGGTGTGGATGTTAGCCCAGATGGTAAATATATCATCGTTGCCGGTAAACTTGATTCTCATGCATGGGTTTACTCTTTCGATAAGATCATGAAAGCCATCAATGAAAAGAATTATGAAGGCACAGATGAATTTGGTATTCCTGTAATCGCACTTGAAACTGCCTTGCACGGTAGTGTTGAAGTAGGTCTGGGTCCATTGCACAATCAATACGACAAAGAACCTGGAGTAGTCTATACTTCTATTTATGTTGATTCACGTATAACTAAATGGGATTATATTAACCTCAAAGTTCTCGATTATGTTTCATCCCATTATAACGTTGGACACCTTGTTTCTGCTCACGGCGATGTTGTGAACCCACATGGAAAGTACCTTATTTCATTGAATAAGCTTTCTATCGACCGTTTTAATCCTGTTGGCCCTTTGCATCCGCAAAACCATCAGCTGATCGATATTGAAGGAGGTAAAATGCAAATAATTTATGATATGCCTCTTCCAATGGGGGAACCTCACTATACTGCGTTGATTCGTCATGATTATTTCAAATCTGAAGAAACCTATCCTGTGGGCATGAATATTTATACCATGGAAAAATCTCCTTATTTCACAGCATTGGGTACTGAACGAAATGAAGTGAAAGGCAACAAAGTTCATGTTTATGCCACAATAAACAATGGTGTGCTGACACCCGGAAATATTGCCGTTAAACAGGGACAGGATGTTGAAATTCATGTAACAAATCATGGACAAACCAACCTCGACCATTATGTTTACGAAGTTGTGTCCTACGATCAGATGTATCGCTGGCGTCCAGGTGAAACGGCAACACTGGCCTTTAAAGCTGAAAAAGCAGGTATGTATCCTCTGCTTCTTGATAATTATCACAGTCCTGAAGGTTCTGCTTTGCAGGGTTATTTGACTGTTAAGTATGATGAAGCTGCCAATAATGAAACCTTACTTGCTTACTCAAAACGTGTTCAGGCAGACATGCAAATGCAGGCATTCCAGCCTTCAACAATGGAGATGAAAGGTTTGCTTGATGGCGAGATGGAATTTATGAACTATGGATGTAATGCGTGCCACAGATTTGGTGAAGACTTTAATGGCCCTGACCTTTTAATGGTTGATAAACGGCGTAATGATGAATGGTTAAAATCATGGATTATGAATCCACAGAAACACATGAGTGAACCAGATATAGAAAGCATGCGTCAGCGGTATAAACTTGCAATGCCAAATCAAAATGTTTCGGAAAAAGATGTAAATAAAATCATCACATACATGAAGCTGAAGACAGCACAATACATGAGTCAGCAATAAAATTTTGATCAAAATAAAGTGACGGACTTGCTCCGTCACTTTGTTAAAAAAATGTTAATTTTGAGCAATTCATAATTAGTAATTCTACAAACTCTAAATCATTTACAATGAAAACTATACTTAAAATCACTTTGGTAAGCGCTTTTGTTTCGCTCATTATTAGCAGTTGCGGAAGCAGTGGCTCCGGGGAAATGGTGGCAAACCTTGAAAATGGCAAAGTCATTTATAACAAAGCTTGTATCGCATGCCACTGGAAAGGTGTGGCCGGAGCTGCAGCCCTTGAAGACAAACCAAGATGGGAAGAAATTGCAGCCAAGGGAATGACTGTGCTGCTTGAACATTCTATTAAGGGCTACACTGGAAAATTTGGTGTAATGCCCGAAAAAGGTACTTGCCTGGATTGCTCAGAACAGGATATGTATGATGCCATCAGTTTTATGATGGGTGAGGCCGGTGTGACGGCTTCAAAGTAACAGTTAGGAACCAACATTAGTTAATCATGAAATCTAAATCTTATCTCATTTTTTCATTCATCGGAATTATTCTCATTGGTGCTACCTATTTTGTGCCAATATGGGGTGTAGCACTTCAAAGTATCCAATATCCCAAAGCTATGTATCCGAAAGGAATTCGAATCAATTTCAAATTTGACGGGGTCTACAATGGCTGCGAAGGTGTTAAGGAACGCGAAGAGCTTGCAACGAATGAGGGAGCCGACTGTCTGGTGGAAATGAATGCAATAAACCACTATATCGGAATGTATCCTATCGTACAGGGGAGAAATAATCCTAAAGGAATGACACATCCGAGTTTTTATGTATTCGACACCCAAAGAGATGATAAAGGTCATGACGTATATGATTATGCAACCGGAGAAAAAATTAAGGTTAATGTTACACCAAAACCACTCATATATTAGAATATGTTGATGGTTAATTCGCCTTATTTTTTCATAATCTTTATTCTGGCCGGAATATTTTTTATGATCACCACAAAGCGTTTGTATGCTTTTGCTGCATGGATTCCGGCATTGGTACCATTTTATTTTTTGCTGGTTTATATCTTTTATCTCTATTGGTATGGTCACAATCTTGGTTTGCATGGTGGTGGAGCTTTTGCCGGCATCAAACCTTTTATGCCGACTGTTTTCGGTGAAGGGAAAGTAGCCCAGTTTACAACCGAATCTTATCCCTATTATGGCTTTTTTATAGCGTTGGGAGGGTTTGTTTCTTTTGTGTTTGCTTTGCTTTTGAAGCGTAAAGCTTTAAAAACAAGCTGATAGTTGATAGTGTCTTTTCGGGGAAGTTGATCATTTAACTTCCCCGTTTAGAAAATAAAATAAGGAATGAAAATTAAAAAAATTCTCATACTGTTTTTTCTTGCTTTCTTTTGTGAAAGCCTTTTGGCAGAAGAAATTATTTATGGCCTTAAAATTCCTGTACAAGGCTTTGATAATAGTACCAATAAAATTAATCTGCAAGAAATTATTGATAAAGCCAGACCTGGTCAGACAATCATTTTAGAGCCCGGTTTTTATGTTGGACCGGCAACAATTACAACCAACGGTATCACATTAGATGGTAAAGGTCTTGTAACTATCTCCGGACTGGAAAAAGGTTCCGTTTTATTTGTCAACGCTGACCATGTATCTTTAAAGAATTTAAAAATCATCGATTCGGGGGGGTCGCATGATAAAATTGACAGTGGTGTAAAACTTACCGGAAATTTTAATCTTGTTGATAATTGTCATATTGCTGAGTGTCTTTTTGGTGTTGATATTCTTCAGGCAGACAACAACCTGATACAGCATTGCGAGATAAGCTCTATTAGCAAGCGGCAAATGGCGCTTAAAGGAGATGCTATCCGGTTATGGTATTCAAAAAACAATCTTATAAAGGGCAACTACTGGCACAATGTTCGTGATATGGTGGTTTGGTACTCCTCAGAAAACACTTTCGAGGCCAATAAAGGTGTTGGAAATCGTTACAGCATTCATTTTATGTATGCACACAACAACCGCATAAAAGACAATGTATTTTACGAAAATTCTGTCGGCGTTTTTCTGATGTACTCTGAACAGACTGTTATGACGGGAAATACGATCATGCGCTCAACAGGCATCAGCGGAATGTGTCTCGGAATGAAAGAAACATCCTCCAACCAAATACTGAACAATCGATTTATTTATTCTTCAGAAGGCATTCATGTGGATGTTTCGCCCTTTGTGCCAGAAAAAACAAATACTATTGCCAACAACGAAATTGCGTTTTGCGGTATCGGCATTAAATTTCATACCAATCAGGAAGGTAATTTGTTTAAAAACAACTACTTCCATAACAATCTTGTACAGGTCGAAGCTGAGGGTAAAACAGCAAACATGAATAAATGGGATAATAACTATTTCGATGATTATCAAGGGTTTGACAAAGATGGCGATAATATCGGCGACACACCTTATTCACTTTATGCTTACGTGGAGCATTTGTGGTCGTTCGACCGCGATGTAAAGTTTTTCTATGGTTCTCCTTTGCTGCTTGCACTTGATTTTCTTGAAAGGCTTGCGCCTTTCTCACAACCAAAATTTGTGCTGCGCGACAATAAACCTATGTACATCTGGAAAGAAAAAAACAAAAACAGATCAACAGTATTTTAATAATGATTAGAAGGTTTCTGGCATATGGACTTTTATTACTTCAACTGACAATGATTATTTTGCCGGAAGTTCCTTATTTGGTTTATCTCCATCAGCATGGCGTAAGGCATATACGCATTGATGATTCCTGTAGTTTTTCTAACGAAAAACCACTCGTTGGAGATATCACCTATTTGAAGGCTTTAATTGATCGTGCATTAGAATCAGCAGACAATACTGAAAAGCAAAAATTGCCTGAAAGGCCTGTTAATACTGGTTCACTTGTTTATTTAGTCAATGAAAGCTACGATAATACGACAATCTTTTGTCAAGCCGAAAAAGATTATAATTTAAAGACCTACTCCATATTGCTGCAATTTGGCAGTATTCCATCTCCACCTCCAAAGTTTATATAAGCTTCATTTATAGTTTTTTAGAACAATTGAATGTGCATTATTTTATCAGGAAAGTCAGGCAAATACAAGATTACTGCTTGCATCGGCTTAAAATGAGTAACCCTGAAAGTATTTTAGCTAATTCAGACAAAATGAAAGTTTATATTAAACATAACAAATACATAAAGATGGAATTAAAAACAATTATAGCAATCATTATTATCATTGCGGCACTTTTTGCAACAATGACTTTAGTGGCATCAGAGCCTGATACTCTTCAACTCGAAGAAATTCTGGTGAAGGGAAAAGCTTTTGGAAACATCACAAAATCAAATATATCGGGGAATATAATTAATATGGAAAACCATCATGATGGTGGTGCTATGTTCCTGAATCAGGTTGGATTTGGTGTAGAAAAACGAGGTAATTATGGTATGGAACCCGTATTGAGAGGGTTCAAATATAGTCAGTTGAATGTACTTATTGATGGTGGTGTGCATACCACAAACGCATGTCCTAATAGAATGGACCCTGCTATTTCGCAAGTTTCAATGGAAGAAATTGAGAAAATTGAAGTTATCAAAGGACCATACAGTGTGCGTTATGGACAATCTTTTGGTGGTATCATCAATATAGTAAATCGGAAACCTGACAGAAATGAGCAGAAAGCAGTGATTGGAGCTTTTGATGCAGGTTATCAGTCAAACGGAGGAAATTTTTTCAGCAATCTCTTTGTTCAAGGTGTAAAAGGGAAATTTGATTTTTCTCTGAATGCCGGATACAAAGACTATGGCAATTACAAAAGTGGAAGTGGTCAGAAGATTGCATCATCTTTCACCCGAAGTGGCTACGCACTGAAGTTTGGATTTAATCCAAAGGAAAACCAAAGACTGCAATTGAGCTGGCGCCAAAGCAAAGCTGAAGATGTGCTTTATGCCGGTCTGCCAATGGATGCAGATATGGATAAAAGCAGTATTCTTTCCCTTGACTATGCAGCTTTACAGCTTACACCAACCATCAGTTCATTTAAGTTGAAGCTGTATGGCAGTTATGTGGATCATCTGATGTCGAATACAAACAGGCCTGCCTATAAAGATTCTCAAGCCATTTCTCCTGTGAATGCTACTGTTTTCGGTGGCAGGACAGAATTTGGAATAAGCGCCGGTATTTCCAATATGCTTTTTGCCGGAGTTGACTTTAAACATATTGGTAAGGATGGACATCGTGACCGTCTGGTTTTTAAAAGCACCTGTACAGGACAGATTTTCGATCCGCCAAAAGCCTTTGTAGATAAAACATGGCAGGATTCCAGACACAATGATTTGGGACTGTTCTTCGAAAATAAGTATCAGATAACTCAAAATCTGATTTGGACCTTGGGTGTGAGATCAGATTTTATAAGCTATTCAATTAATGATCCTGAGAATAGTTTCAATGAGGTTTACAATAATAATATAACACCAGAAAGCAGAATAGATATTTCGGCAACTGCTTCACTTAGCTGGTATCTGCCCAAGAACCTTAATTTTTATTTTGCTGCTGCCCGCGCGAGTAGAGCTCCCGAATTGGCTGAGTTATTTATCAATCACTTAAGTATTGGCCTGGATGCTTATGAATATCTTGGAAATCCTAATCTGAAATCTGAGGTAAATTATCAAACCGACTTAAGAGTTGAAAAACGAGTAGGGGATTTATTGGTTTTTGCCGATGTTTTTTATTCTTACATCACTGATTATATTTCTGCATCAGTGGATTCCACTATTCCCAGAATGTATCTGCCGTGCATGAATCCAAAATTCACAAAGAAATTCACCAATATCGATAAGGTTTTTTTAACCGGTTTTGAAACAGGAATAGACTATACAATAACACCTGGTTTAGTTTATAATCTTGGAGTTTCATTCACCTATGGACAAAATGTAAGCTGGAATGAGCCTTTGGCTGAAATTACGCCTGTTACGCTTGTTTCATCCATCATGTGGAAATCTGAGAAGCTAACCGCAAGATTCAATGGGAGAGCGGTTGGAAAACAAGACAGAGTTTCGTTAAGTTTTGCCGAAGGAACAACACCGGGCTTTGCTGTATTTGATTTTTATGCAGCCTACAAACTTTTCAAAATGCTGGAAATGAATATTTCAGTTAAAAACCTTGCGAATAAAAACTACGTCGAACATCTAAGCAGAGCATACAAAGCAATGGATACCGAAAGTCTTTATTATGAACCGGGACGCAGCTTCAGCTTCGGTCTGAAAGTAGCTTTTTAATTTTTCAAGACAATTTTGAAATGTGGTTCGCGGTAGGGTAAACAATTATGATAACTTAAAATAACAGGCATGGAAAAAGAGCAAACCGAAATCAGCCGTCGGGAGTTTTTTAAAAGCGGTCTCACAGCAGCCGGTGCATTGGCTGTAGTTGGCACAGGTGCTTTCTGGCTGAACCACCTTACAGCAGAAGGCAGAATAAGACACGATTTTTTGCGTCCACCGGGAGCAATTGACGAAGATGAATTCATGTATGGATGCATCAAATGTGGTCTTTGTGTGCAGATTTGTCCTGTACAAGCCATCAAACTGGCAAAAGCGGGAGAAGGACTTGCTTTCGGAACACCTTACATAGATCCACGTGAGCAAGCCTGCGATTTTTCCTGCGATGCGCTTCAGTGTGTCGAAACTTGCCCAACAGCTGTGTTAAACTTTGAGCCATTTAAAAAAGCAGGGCTTTTTGCAGTAGAATTGGCTGCGACTCAAGCAGGCAATGATTTGCAGCAAGTGAACCCATTTGAGGTTCAAAAAGTTGCAATGAAGAGCATTGTAAGGATGGGAAAAGCAAAGGTAGATCATGATACCTGTTTGGCCCACAGGGGTAAAGGTTTTAGCGGCATCTCAAGAGGATTGAATTTTAAAGGAAACTATCGTGCGCCTGAAAGTGAAGATGCATCAGCTTCCCCGTTAAACGAAAAAACTTTTGACCGTGATCCTTGCAATCTTTGCGTTACTGAATGCCCGATTGGCGAAACAGCTATTATTCAGGCTTTAAGCCGAAGCGGTCGTAAGCTTATTCCCCGCGTTCTTGATGGATGCACGGGCTGTGGTGTGTGCGTTATGGTTTGTCCAACCAAAGAACCAAGTATCATTATCGAACCTTATTAAAATTCAGCTTATATGATTTCAGATTATTTAATTAGCGGAAAAAATAAAACTCCATTTAAGCCAAAAAGTGTCGATCAAATGCCGCACAGTCTTAGTGGACTTTCATACAAAGAATGGCGCGATGCTCGGAAGAAAAACCATAAATGGCGTAACATCAGGTGGTCTGTCCTTTTGTTTATGAACCTTCTTTTTGTTGCATCTTTCGTGTTGGATCTTTCGGTTTTAGAAGGTTCACTAAGTGGTTCTCGCCTGATAGGTTTTTATTTGATGGATCCCTATAACTCGTTGCAGCTTCTTGCAATATCCTCTACAACAGGATATATTGCAATGCTGACCATGAACTTCTGGATTGGATTTATAACAATTCTGCTCTTTTGGTTCATTTTTGGTGGAAGAGGCTTCTGTTCGTGGATGTGTCCATACCATATATTGGCTGAGTGGGCCGAAAAACTACATAATTATCTGATTAAAAAGAAAAAGATCAAGGAGCACCATTATAATACCGCCTTAAGATTTATCTTTTTTGTTGGCTTTATTTTACTGGCTGTGCTTACTAAGAACCTTGTTTTCGAAAACCTCAATATGGTTGGAATTATTTCGAAATCATTGATTTATGGTCCAAGTCTTCTTTTGCTTTGGGTACTGGCCGTCATTCTTTTTGAGGTATTTGTCAGTAAAAGATTCTGGTGCAGATATGTTTGCCCTATTGGCACAACGTATAGCTTCGTTGGAAAACTTTCACCTTTGTCAATAAAATTTGATCTTGATAAATGTGGATATTGCCTCGAATGTCAAAAAGTTTGCCTTGTGCCACATGAACTTTGGTTTGTGCAACGTGGCAAAGCAACACAGAATGTGCATTATGCTGGTTCAGATTGTACACGCTACGGCCTTTGCGTTGATGTTTGTCCTGGCAATGCACTCACTTATGCTGTGAGAGGTGCCTCTTCACTTACCTAAAAATCAAATAGAAATGATTCAAAAAGAAAAAATAAATATTATTCAGATAGAAGGTCTTTCAAAAAGTTTTAAGAAGCAGGAGGTCATTAAAAACCTCAATCTTACTTTCAATGAAAACGACAGGATCGCATTAATTGGTCAGAACGGTGCGGGTAAAACGACGCTTATCAGGTGCATGTTGGGTCAGTATAATTTTGAAGGCAAGATGGAAATATTGAACATGAATCCCCGCATTGATCGAAAAAACATCCTTCAGCATATTGGATTTGTTCCACAAATGCCACCTCCATTGAAACTGACTGTTCGTGAACTCATTTATTTTTTTGAGAAACTGACGGGAACTGACGCGAACACTTTCATTCGTTTAAGTCACGAAATGGGATTGTCCGTGGAGGATAATTTCAGTAAGCCGTTTTTTAAGCTTTCCGGAGGGATGAAGCAAAAACTGCTGATTAGTTTTGCGCTTGGTCGTAAACCACGAATTTTGTTACTCGACGAACCTTCTGCTAATCTCGATCCTCAGGCAAGAAAAATTCTTTTTGATCATTTAAAAGATTTTGCTCCAAAAACACTGATGATTCTCAGTAGTCACAGGATGGATGAAATCGCCGGAATTGTAAACCGTGTGATTGAGATGGATCTTGGTGTTGTTGTTTTAGATAAAAATTTGAATTAATGAGTTGAAAATTAAAATTTTACGAAAATGAAAATACTTAAAATTATAATCCCTGTACTTATCGCAGTAATTCTTTTGTTGGCATCCAATGCCTGCAAGCGAAACGTAGATCAGAGCCCGCGTGAAATACATTTCGATCGTGATATCTGCGTGCTTTGCCTGATGGGACTAGCCGACCCCAAATATTCTGCTCAATCCATCAACACGCGTGGCGACATCGTTTGGTTTGATGATCTAGGATGTCTTATTTTTTTTATGGAATCGCCCGATTGGGAGAGGTTTGGTGGTGAAACCGCTGTTTCATACATTGCAGACAGTGAAACAGGGGAGTGGCTAAAAGTTGAGGAGGCCTGGTACACTTATGGTAAACAAACCCCAATGGGATATGGCTATTCTGCTGTTAAACAAAAAGTTGATACGGCTTTCGATTACCCGACTACAGTGAAAAGAATTAAGGAAGGAGTCACAATGAGGGAGGAATTTCTGAAAAACAAGAAAATGTTACATCATTAACATGCAAAAAGAAAGCAATTTAGCAGAGAATAATTTGAAATCTTAAATCATGGGATTAAATAAATTTACTGAATCAAGTCTGTTTCAAATAATGAATGCAGATATAAGACAAAATCTGCGATCAAAATGGTTTTGGACTTACAGCATACTTTTTGGAGGTTTTGTGGCAATAATGTTTTCTACAGGCATCACGGAATCTCAAATAATTGGATTTGTTGGCCTTAGCAGACTAATGGTAACCTTTATGCAGGTCAGCATGGTTATTTTACCTATTTATGTTTTAATAACAACCGTCAGATCGATTGTTGGAGACCGCGAATCGAACGTAATGGAGTTCATGCTATCATTGCCGATTTCCTTTACAGGTTATTTTTGGGGAAAGTTTACCGCAAAATTTTTAATAACCTATATACCGGTTTTTATTGCTCTTTTAGGCGCAGCAATTTATGGTTCATTCACTGACCTTGATGTGCCATGGAATCTTTTTTTTCTGTACAGTGCCTTGCTGGCTTCGATGATATTTTGCTTTTTAGGCATAAGTATGTTTATCTCCGTTGTGGCACACTCTCAGGACCTTGCCATAAGCACAGCTTTTATTATCTGGCTGGTTTTGGTTGCCTTTCTTGACCTTATTCTTATGGGGCTCATGCTAAAACTAAGACTCGATGCCGGAATGGTAATTGGTTTTGGAATGTTGAACCCTTTACAGGTTTTCAGAACAGCAGTGCTGGTACTTTTCGATCCTGAACTTACTGTCATGGGCGCCGCATCCTATTATATACTTGATTCCGTAAAAAGAGAACTTTTCATCTTTTTTGCAATTGCTTATCCAATCGTTTTGGGTTCACTTTTCGGATTGGCCGGAAACAGGTATTTCAAAAAAAATGACATAATCTGATACCATGACAAAGTACATAAGGCGGTTGTTAGTTCTGATATGTTATGTCGGCATTCAAGGTTGTTTTTCAGATTCAAGCAGTCAGAATGAGATTTTATTGTTTAAAGATGCTACTGATACGATAAGTCTGATTCCGTTGCCATCATCTGTTGATGTCGAATATAGAAAATCGGTTGTTTACGACCCTGTGTTTTTAGCTGACGGAAGAAAAAGAATGAAAGGTATTACAAATGCCCCAAAAGATGAAGATGATTTCAGATTTGCTGATCTTGATGGAATTGTCTGGAACAATGTGAGCGTCAAAAATGGTGATTTTCGCGGGGTAAGCTTCAGAACAGCAAACTGCAAGCATTCTGATTTTTCTGCATCTGATTTCCGGTTTGCTGATCTAAGGTGGTCGCTATTTGAAAGTTCAGATCTTTCGAATTCAAGATTTACACAGGCAACACTTTTCCGAAGTTCGATGAAGGACGCGAAAATTCATGACTCTGACCTAAGGGGGTGTAATCTGTTCGGATTGAAAGGACACAGAGCCGATTTCAGAAATTGCGACTTCTCAAATTCATTGATGAAAGAATCAGAATTGACGGATGCAGATTTCAGCCGAAGTAAAGCAATCAAAGTAATTTTTCTCATTTCTGTTTTTTCAGGATCACGCTTCGATTCGGTTGACTTCAGCTATTCTGACTTTACAGGTGCAGGCCTTGAAGATGCAAGCTTTATCAATTCACGTTTGCATGGAGTTGTTTTTCGTGGAGCACATCTGCAATATGCTGATTTTTCTGGTGCAGATCTTAAAGGGAGCAATTTTTTTGGGGCTGAATTAGCAGAAACAAACTTCAAAGGAGCGCGAAACATTCCAGATTATTTAAAAGATATGATTGTAGATGGTTATGCTACTGGCATAGTTTTTCATCATCAAAACCCTGAATAGCAATGAAAAACTATAGAATTACAGGGATATTGTTTCACCTTCTGGGTTTTACTTCGATAATTTTTTTTACCGGCATGGCTCAAAAAAAAGGAGAAATCCCAATTCACTATCAAATAGTTTCGACAGGTAGTTTACTGTATTGGCGGGCAGATAATCATAGAGGTTTTATTCCCTTTTGTGATGGTATGCTAACCTTCGAAGATAATTCTTTAACACAAGGAAATTTTAGTATTTGTATGGACAGCATTACGAATACTGACATAGACTATCTTCTTATGAAAAATGTTCTTGAAAATACATTGAAGTCAAAAGAATTTTTCTTTGCGGAAAAATACCCAAGGGCATTTTTTAATATCTACAGCAGTTTTACCAGCGAAAAGGATAAATTATTTGTTACAGGTGACCTCACGTTGAAGGATATCACAAAGTGTATAAGTTTTGAGGCTGATTTAAAAATCGATGGTGATAGCCTTTTTGCTGTGTCAGATTCAATTAGGATTGACAGAACAGACTGGGGGATTTTCACGATGTCAAAAAACTATGTAAAAGGGGATGAAGCATTTATTGTGAGCGATACCCTGATTTTAAATGTTAAAATTAGAGCAGTAAAAAAATAGCTGTTACTGTAAATCTTATCGATATAAAAGAAAAAATATCAAATTGTTGATAACCAGATAAAAAGATATGTTTTAAAGTTCTGATAACCATGATGCCAACAGAAGGATTCCGTAAATTTGAAATATTTTGGTAAAGCATTACTTTTTTAAGTTTCTTTTTGTTAATTATTTATAAATTTGTCCCTGTCAAAACTGAATATGATTTTATTGGCTTGAACAATGAAGTAATTCAGTAACTACATACGTAAATATCAGAAAATCAATTATAATGAAACAAACTTTATTTACCAGAGCTATACTTCGCCGATTTGCATTTGCTTGCACATTGTTGTTGTTTATAGCTTCTTTCAATGCTGCATTGGCGCAGACGCCTGAGGCAGAGGCAAATTATCAGCAGTGTAAGGCTTGTCACAATTTGGAAGGTGCTAAGCTCATCGGGCCAAATCTTGCTGGCGTAACAGAGCGGCGCGAGCAGGATTGGTTGATTAAGTTTATCCGTAATTCACAGGAGATGGTTCAGTCCGGCGATCCTATTGCTGTTGCGCTCTATGCTGAATACAACAATATCCCCATGCCGCCGCACAATCTTACTGATGAGCAGATCATCGATATTTTAGCTTATATCAAAAACGGATTGAAAGTTGCCCCGGAATTTGCCAAACCTGAACCTTCAAATGAAGAACTTGCTGCAAAAATGGTACTTGCTGCACAGATTGAAGCAGAACAGGAAGCACGTTTACAGCGTTTGCAGGATTTGGAAAGAGATGCAAACCGTAATACAGGAACAATATTCATCATTACTTTGATAATTCTGATTGTCGTAATCTTCGACTTACTTGTCACAAAAGTTATCAAAGCAAAGTTTGTTCATACCGCACTTATATTAATAGGTGTGGTTGTTATTGCTGAGATTGCCTACAAAGAAGCTGCTGCTATTGGTCGTCAGCAATATTATCAGCCTGATCAGCCCATCTGGTTTTCGCATAAAGTGCACGCAGCACAAAACGAAATTGATTGTAAATATTGCCATACAGCAGCAGACTACAGCAAAAGTGCCGGTATTCCTTCCGTAAATGTTTGTATGAACTGTCACCATCAGGTAAAAGAAGGAAAAATTACCGGAACAGTAGAGATTGCAAAAATTCAAAAAGCATGGGAATCGGGTGAACCTGTTCAATGGGTCAGAATTCATAACCTGCCTGACCATGTGTATTTTAACCATTCACAACACGTAAACTCCGGCAAACTCGATTGTGCTGAATGCCATGGACAGGTTGAAACCATGCACGAAGTAATGCAGGTGAACGATTTAAGTATGGGTTGGTGTTTACAATGCCACAGAAAAACAGAAGTGCAGTTTGCTAACAACGGTTTCTACGAAACATACGAGAAATTGCATGAACAATTCAAAAGCGGCCAGATCAAAAAGGTAACAGCCGACATGGTTGGCGGCGGCGATTGTATGAAATGTCATTATTAAAATCATCCAAAAGAAAATATTCCTAATGGAAAATAAGTACTTCAAAAGCTTGGAAGAGCTTTCCATCGATATTACAAGGGAAACCTCCGAAAAACCTGCAGGCGACAAGCAGTTTATTCTGGAAATGCAGCAGGAAGTAAAGAAAATGACTTCTGGCACACGCCGTGACTTTTTGAAAGCCTTTGGTTTTACAATTGCTTCGGCCGCTATAGCCACAAGCTGTGAACAGCCTGTACGCAAAGCCATTCCTTTCCTCATTCAGCCTGAGGGCATTATCCCGGGCAAAGCAAACTATTATGCCTCAAGTTTTTTTGATGGCATCGACTATGGCAGCGTTCTGGTAAAAGTTCGTGATGGCCGCCCAATCAAAATTGAGGGAAATACCTTGTCTTCAATCACTAAAGGTGGAACCAATGCACGTGCTCAGGCTTCAGTTTTAAGTCTTTATGACAATGAAAGACACAAATTTCCTGTTTTTGATGGTCAGGAAACAACCTGGGAGCAGGCCGATGAAAAAATTATCAGCCAACTGAATTCCATTAAAGTCAAACAAGGTAAAGTTGTTCTTTTAAGCCCTACCGTTATCAGTCCTTCCACAAAAGCTGCGATTGATGAGTTTGTAGCGGCATATCCCGGAACAGAGCATATTCAATACGATGTTCTTTCAGCATCAGGCATGCTCAAAGCCAATGAAAAAACTTATGGCAAGGCTTTCATTCCTTCCTATCGTTTCGAGAAAGCTGAAATGATTGTTAGCTTTGATGCCGATTTTCTTGGCACATGGCTTTCTCCTGTGGAATACACAAAGCAATACATTAAAAACCGTAAACTGACCTCAGGACAGGGGCGGATGTCAAGGCATATTCATTTTGAAGGTGCCATGTCCCTTACCGGAAGTAACGCAGATCACAGGGTGCAGCTAAAGCCGTCGCAGCAAAAACTTGTTGTGGCAAATCTACTCAATGTATTGCGTGGAAAAATGGGAATGGACGCCGCCTTCCTGCCAGCTTCACCTGTGGAAGTTGAAAAACTTGCGGATGAATTAATGCAATGCAAAGGAAAATCATTGGTTGTCAGTGGAAGCAACGATGCAGAGGAGCAAATGCTTGTGAATGCTGTAAACCATCTTCTGGAAAGTTATGGAACTACCATCCTGACCGATGTTCACACAAAAATCAGACAAGCAGATGATGCCAGAATGGACGCCTTGGTTCAGGAAATGAATGATGGTAAAGTGGATGGCATTATCATTTTTGATGTTAATCCGGCTTATGATTATCCTGAAAGAGAAAAATTCATAGAAGGACTTAAAAAAGTTGGTTTAAGTGTCGCAATGCCGGTTTTGGATGATGAAACCTCCTATCATGTTAAGTTTATCTGTCCCGACCATCATTATCTGGAAGCCTGGAACGACTTCGAACCAATGACAGGCTACTATTCACTGGCCCAACCTGCCATCCGCCCTATCTTTAAAACCCGCGCTGCTCAGGAAAGTTTGCTCCGTTGGTCAGGAAACAGTGCTGACTTCAGAACCTATATGGCCGGTGTCTGGGAACAAAAAATGTTTACCAAAGCAACCGCTGAAATATCTTTCACCGACTTTTGGAATAAAAAAGTACACGATGGAGTTTTTGAGACAGGTGAAAAAGAAAGTGGAATAAACAGCTTCAATGGGGATAATGCCTTTGCTGCTTTAAACAGCATAAAAGTAGAATCCTCAGAAGATTCAACAGATTTGGTTTTATACACCAATGTCAGTGTTGGAAGCGGTAAACATGCCAACAATCCCTGGCTGCAGGAGTTGCCGGATCCGGTATCCAAAGCATGTTGGGGCAATTATGTTGCTATTTCACCCCGCCTGGCAATTGAATTAAATCTGAAAAATGAGGAATTGATATCTGTAAATGGATCTCCTGCATTGCCAGTGCTGATCCAACCAGGTCAGGAATATAAAACTATAGCAGTTGCTTTGGGATATGGTCGTGAAAAGGCTGGCGTTCCGGCAAATGGTGTTGGTCAGAACCTTTTTGGTTTAATTGGAAAAGATGCCGAAAATAAAAAATACTGGTTAAGTGATGTGAATATTTCCACTACTGGTGGAAAGCATCCTATCGCAATCACTCAGTCTCATCATTCCATGGAAGGGAGGGCTATTATAAGAGAAACCACGCTGGAGGCCTATCTTGAAAATCCGCAATCGGGCAATGAAGTAAGGCTTGAAATAAAAGAACATTTGAAGTCGATGTACCCAAAAGCAGAATTTGACGGTTTGCATTGGGGAATGGCTATTGATCTGAATGCTTGTACGGGCTGCAATGCTTGTGTTGTGGCGTGTTCAGCAGAAAACAATGTTCCGGTCGTTGGAAAGGAACAGGTTATAATGGCACGCGAAATGCATTGGATCAGAATCGACCGCTATTATAAAGGTGACCCTGACAATCCTGAAATTTTGCGTCAGCCTGTAATGTGTCAGCACTGCGATAATGCACCTTGTGAAAACGTTTGTCCGGTTGCAGCCACAACACACAGCAACGAAGGATTAAATCAAATGGCATACAACAGATGTATTGGCACCCGTTATTGCAACAATAACTGCCCTTACAAAGTGCGTCGCTTCAACTTCTTTGATTACACAGGTGCAGATACGATGAAAGGAAATCGCTATGATCCTGCAGAAATGACCACCGATCTAAGAAGAATGGTGCTCAATCCGGATGTTACTGTGCGCGCCAAAGGTGTTATCGAAAAATGTTCCTTCTGCGTACAGCGCATTCAGGAAAAGAAATTGAAAGCAAAAACTGAAAACCGCATGTTGCGTGATGGCGAAGTAGTTCCAGCCTGCGCTCAGGCTTGTCCTGCTGAAGCGATAGTTTTTGGAAATCTAAACGATAAGGAAAGTATGGTATCAAAATACTTTGCCGATCAACGCAACTATCATTTGCTTGAAGAGTTGCATGTATTGCCTTCAGTAGGCTACTTAACCAAAGTAAAGAACAAAACCGTATAACTAAAACCTAAGAAGAATGTACGTATCTCCAATCAGAGAACCACTCATCAAAGGGGGAAAAGACTACAGCCAGGTGACCAAAGATATTATGGCACCTATGGCAGGCAAACCCTCCATTTATTGGTATGTTGGAATTGCAATCTCAGGAGGGGCCTTGCTCTTTGGCGCATGGGCAACCTTTGTGACCGTATATTACGGAATCGGATCCTGGGGATTGAATAAAACAATAGGATGGGCATGGGATATTACCAACTTTGTCTGGTGGGTCGGTATCGGCCATGCCGGAACTTTTATTTCAGCAATTCTTTTGTTGTTTCGTCAAAAGTGGAGAACAAGTATCAACCGCTCAGCCGAAGCCATGACCCTTATTGCCATTGCATGTGCAGGCTTTTTCCCGTTGATTCACATGGGGCGTATTGTACTTGGATTCTTCATTTTTCCTTATCCAAATACACGTGAGCTTTGGGTGAATTTTAATTCACCTCTTTTGTGGGACGTCTTTGCGCTTACCACCTATTTCCTTGTCTCACTCATTTTCTGGTATGTTGGTTTGATACCTGATATTGGAACCGTACGCGATAAAGCCAAAAACAAAATCCGCAAAGCTATTTATGGCTTTTTGAGTTTTGGCTGGACAGGATCTGCAAAACACTGGTCACGCCATGAAACTGTAAGTCTTATCCTTGCTGGTCTGGCTGCTCCGCTTGTACTTTCGGTGCATACCATCGTAAGTTTTGACTTTGCAACCTCAGTTATACCTGGTTGGCATACAACAATCTTTCCACCTTACTTTGTTTCTGGTGCTGTTTTCTCTGGCTTTGCAATGGTTCTTACCTTACTTATTGTAACACGAAAAGCGCTGAATCTGGAGCAGTATATTACTAAAGTCCACATCGAATCGATGACAAAAATCATCATCCTGACAGGTTCAATCGTTGGAATCGCATACATTACAGAGTTTTTTATGGCCTGGTATTCCGGTGTAGAGTATGAGCAATATGCATTTATGAACCGCGCTTTCGGGCCTTATGCCTGGGCTTACTGGATTATGATGACTTGCAATGTAATTACACCACAACTTTTCTGGTTCAAAAAAATAAGGACAAATCTGGTTGCTGTTTTTATCATTTCCATCTTTGTAAACATTGGAATGTGGTTCGAACGTTTTGTAATTATAGTAACATCCCTTCACCGCGATTATCTTCCTTCAAGCTGGACGATGTATACACCTACAATGGCAGAAGTTGGCTTGTATGTTGGAACCTTTGGCCTTTTCTTTACTTTGTTCATGGTTTTTATCAGGGTCTTTCCTGTAATAGCTATTGCCGAAGTAAAAAGTGTTTTGAAATCATCAAGTGACGAAAAAAAACATACACATCATGAATAAATATTTAACTGCATACTATCTTGATGAGGAGGACCTGTTAAAAGGTCTCAAAAAGATTATGTCGAAAGGGGTAGAGGTATCAGATGTTTTGACGCCCTTTCCTGTGCATGGTTTAGACAAGGTTTTAGGCTTGCGACGTTCCCGCTTATCTGTTGTAGCTTTTGCCGGAGGTGCAATTGGTGCAACATTAGGTTTCCTTTTTCAGGCATGGGTTTTTACAAGAGCTTATCCGATTAATTTTGGTGGTAAACCCTATTTTGCAGTCCCTTCATTTATGCCTGTAACTTTTGAACTTGCGGTTTTATTTGCAGCATTTTCGATGGTTTTTGCTTTTCTGATAAGCAACAATCTTGGGCCTGGCTCAAAGAATATCATTCATGACGAACAGATTACCGATGACAGGTTTTTGCTTGTTGTGAAAATGGATGAGGAAAACGAAGAGCGCATTAAAGTTGTAGAAAACATCCTCTCGGATGCCGGTGCACAAGGAATCACTTTAAAAGCATAGAAAAACATGGAGAAACTTACTTTTAAACTGACAAAAAAAACCATTACCGTTTTTGTGGTAATGATTGCAATCGGATTGATTGCATTGCTATATGGCGTGTTTGGTGGCCCGGGACCGGAACGTGTTGCAGCAAATCTTTTGCTTAACAATTATTATTTTCTGAGCCTGGGACTTATAGGATTGTTTTTTGTGACAGTTCATGCCATTTCCGAATCTGCGTGGCACACAAGTGTTGGTCGAATCGGAGAAGCCATGGCGGCTTTTATCCCTGTTGGTGGTGCGCTGATATTGTTATTCTTTGTTTTGGGAGGCTTGCATGCTGTTTTTGAATGGACACATGAAGATCATCTTGATGCTATCTTGCTGAAAAAAACTCCCTACCTGAACGAACCGTTTTTTTACATCCGTTCGGTACTTTTTATTGGTGTTTGGGCAGTAATGGCACATTACATCCGCAAAGTATCCTTACAGGTTGATCACAATGGCGATATCAAATATTTCAACAGATTGCGCACGCTATCGGCTGTATTTATTGTTTTTTATGCCCTTTCGAGCGTAGTAACTTCATGGGATTGGCTGATGTCGATAGATGCGCATTGGTTTAGTACACTTTATGGTTGGTATGTTTTCTCAAGTATGCTTGCCAGCGGCGTTGCTATGATTATCATTGTTCTCTATATTCTCAAGAGAATGGGATATATGGAGCATGTGAATGTTGAACATTTGCACGATCTGGGAAAGTATCTGTTTGGTTTCAGTATTTTCTGGGCCTATTTGTGGTATTCACAGTATATGCTGATCTGGTATGCCAATATCCCGGAAGAAACAGTCTATTTCTATGAAAGACACAAAAATTTTGAAGGTATCTTTTATGTGAATCTTATACTCGGTTTTCTGATTCCGTTTTTTGCGCTGATGACCCGCAAATCCAAAAGGACTTTCTCAGTTCTGATTCCGGTTTCGGTAATCGTAATAATCGCACACTGGGTTGATCTTTATCTGCTCATTATGCCAGGTGCGGTAGGTGGAGAAAAGTCTGGTATCGGACTTCTTGAAGTGGGACTGACCATTGGTTTCATTGGACTGTTTTTACTTGTTACTTTCTGGACACTCACAAAGGCGCCGCTTGCTTCAAAGAAACATCCTTTGTATAAAGAAAGCCTTGACTATCATACAAATTATTGATAGGATCAAAGGCGAAAAAAGATAAAATCAACGCATATGAAAAACTTAGTAATGTTTATGTTGGTCGCTGTAGTCGCTTTGGCAACGGCCTCTTGCAATCGTGATAAAAACCACCCCGGACATGTGTTCTTTCCGGATATGCACTATCCTGTGTCCTATGAAACCTATGGTAAAAATCCTGTTTTTGCTGATAGCATGACCAACCGATTGCCTGCGGAGGGAAGCATCACAAGAGGCTTTACTCCCTACCCTTATAAAGCAAAATCATTCGTCGATCAGGTGAATGCAGGTCTGGAAATGATGAATCCTGTTGTCGTTGATGAACAGGTATTAGCGAAAGGAAAAGAGCAGTATGAAATCTTCTGCATGGTCTGTCACGGTCCTGAAGGCAAAGGCGATGGTGTGATTTACACCCGTAAATTGTTTCCGGCCAAGCCTACTTCTTTGGTGGAAGCTTATGTTCAAAACAAACCCGATGGTGAAATTTACCACGTTATCACAGTTGGATCTCTTTCGGGGCTGATGGGTAGTCATGCAAGCCAGATATTACCTGAAAACAGATGGAATATCATTCATTATGTACGTTCACTTGCAAATTAACATATGGTTGTCTTCAGCAGATGACAAAATGATGACTGTAAAATAATATAAGCCTCCTGTTTTTGCGGCAGGAGGCATTTTTTTAAAGAAAAAGTTTGAGATACCTATTTGATGTTTTATGAAAATTGAGAGAAACACCATAGCTGCTCTGTTTTATACAGTCAGTAATGCTGAAAGCAATGCCATTCTTCAAAAAGTGACAGAACAGTCACAGGAATTTCTTTTTGGCCATGGGCAACTGCTTGAAGTTTTTGAAAAAAATCTCCTTGGTCTAATGGAAGGTGACACATTTAGCTTTGTAGCAAAGTCGGAAGAGGCTTATGGCCCTGTCGATCCTCATGCTATTTTTGATATGCCTCTTTCTACTTTTGAGGAAGAAGACGGATCTATCGATGATGAAGCTGTTCAGGTTGGACATGTTTTTCCAATGGAGGATGATTATGGTAACAGGCACCTTGGAAAGATAATCAGAAAAATGAAAGACCGTGTGACAATGGATTTCAATCATTCTATGGCGGGAAAAACACTTCGCTTTGAAGGAAATGTTGTTGCTGTAAGAAATGCAAAACCTGAAGAGCTACCAAAGAGTCACGAATGTGGATGTGGCTCACATGATCACCATGCACACCCTGAACACAAGTCTATTTTTGAACATTAAATACTTTTACTATGACCAGAAAGTCTGTCACATTTTTTGCTGCATTGTTTTTAATGGCTGCTATGACAGCTTGTTTTACAGGAACAAAAAATGAAAAATCGGATAACGAAAAAGAAGTTTTTGTCCTTTCAGACAGTTTAATCAATCTGTATCGTGAACAAGGCAGGTTTATCGTAAAAAGTAGTTTTCAGGCCTTGAGCACTCAGCTGACAGGTGCTATTCAAACCGGAGGTGTTCCCTATGCAGTTTCTTTTTGTAACATTGAAGCAGTGCCTATAATGGATTCTATGACAGCTGAATTTAATGTAAACATTAAGCGTGTTTCAGAAAAAAACCGCAATCCTGAGAACAGTCCTGATGCATTTGAACAAATGATACTTGACTTGTTTGACCAAAATCTGAAAAATTCAGGTAAAGTAAATGATACAGTTTTATTAGACGCAAATAATACGCTGGTTTATGCTGCTCCAATTCTTATGGCTCAACCTTGTTTGCAATGTCATGGTGTGATTGGCACTGATATAAGTGATAAAAACAATTCAATAATCAAAAAGCTTTACCCGGCTGATAAAGCTTCTGGCTTCGCGCAAGGTGATTTGCGAGGAATTTGGAGGATTCGCTTTGAGCAAATAGAAAATTAAAAAATGAGTGATAACAAATGTATTCATTGTGGTGCTGATTGCGGTGCTGCACCTTTTATTTGGGAAGCAAAGAACTTTTGTTGCCATGGCTGCAAAACCGTCTATCAGATTCTGAATGAAAAGGAAATGACCCAATACTATGAGATTCAACCCATGTCGGGCATTCGAATTGATATTGGACAGCCCTCAAAAAAGTTTGCCTACCTCGAAAATGAAGAAATCAGTTCCAAACTGCTTGACTTTGATGATGGAAACACCTCTAAAGTGAAGTTCTTTATACCTGCAATACATTGTGCCTCATGTATCTGGCTTCTGGAGCATCTGGATACATTGCATTCAGGAATTATTTATTCAACAGTTAATTTTCCCCGAAAAGAAGTTTTTATAACTTTCCGAAATGACCAAATCAGTTTGAGACAGCTTGCAGAAATGCTTTCGGCAATTCATTATGTGCCTGAAATAACCCTTGAGCATCTGGAAGGATCGAAAATAGGTAAAACCAATCGTAGTCTGCTTTTAAAGATCGGAATAGCATCATTTAGTTTTATGAACATTATGATGTACAGCTTCCCGGAATATTTGCCAGGAGGTGATCTTCTCGAGCAGAATTTTAAGCACATTTTTGGATGGTTAAGTTTCATTCTCATACTTCCGGTAGTTTTTTACAGTGCCAACGATTACTACCTTTCGGCATGGAAAGGCTTGAAACATAAGATTATAAGTATTGACCTTCCAATTACTTTGGGTATAATTGCTTTGTTTTTGCAGAGCTCCTATGAAGTGTTTACAGGAAATGGTATCGGTTACATGGATTCCCTAGCAGGATTGTTGTTTTTTCTGCTTATTGGTAAGTGGTATCAGGGAAAAACGTATCAGGCGCTTTCTTTTGAACGTGACTATAAATCCTATTTTCCAGTGGCTGTTACAGTCATTGTGGATGGTATTGAAGCAATTTTACCAATCAGGGATCTAAAGAAAGGTGATCATATTCTTATCCGAAATCTGGAACTTATTCCTGCTGATGCAGCCATCTTTAAGGGAAAAGGTAATATCGATTATTCTTTTGTTACCGGAGAGGCTTTGCCCGTGCCCAAAAAAGAAGGAGAATTTATTTATGCCGGAGGCAGGCAAGTAGGAAGTTCCATTGAGTTGATTGTTGAAAAAGAGGTTGAACAAAGCTACCTTACACAACTTTGGAATCAGAATAGCTCGAAACCAGATTCCGTTTCGCTCAACAACCACATCAATGATATCAGTCAATATTTCACTGCGACTGTATTGGTGATCGCATTTTCTGCTTTTTTTTACTGGCTCACAGTCGATCTTGCCACAGCAGTATATGTTTTTTCTTCAGTACTTATTATTGCTTGCCCCTGCGCTTTGGCTTTGACAGTGCCTTTCACTTTTGGAAGTACAATGCGCGTTTTTGGCCGCAGAGGCTTCTATATTAAAACAACAGATGTTGTTGAACAACTTTACCGAACAACAACCATTGTTTTTGATAAAACAGGAACCATTACTTTTAACCGAAAGGTTCAAATTATGTTTCATGGTTCTGCATTAAGTGCTGATGAGGAGAAAACGATTCGCAGCATGGTAAAGCATTCCAGTCATCCTTTAAGTACTGCTTTATACGAACACTTGCCTTCTCAATCAATGCTTGAACCACAGGCTTACGAAGAAATCCCTGGTCTGGGAATAACCGGAATTTTAAATGATAAACGCATAAATATTGGTTCTGAATTGTTCGTGACTGGAAGTTCAACCAGTGAAAATATGAAGGAAAGCAGGGTTTATGTCAGTATCGATGGTCATATTCGAGGATTTTACAGCTTCATGAATACCTATCGCGAAGGCTTGAATCAAGTAATCAACACATTGAAGAAGAAATATAAACTACATCTTATTTCGGGTGATAACGATGCTGAGAAGGAAAATCTTGAATCTATCTTTGGCACTGAAAGTCGACTTTTATTCAATCAGAGCCCTGTCGATAAAAAGAACTACATCATTGACTTGAGGAAAAGAGGCGAAAGCGTTTTAATGATTGGTGATGGATTAAACGATGCAGGCGCACTTGCTGAAAGCAATACCGGAATCAGCATCGCTGACGATGTTTTCAGCTTTTCACCAGCTTGTGATGCAATTATGGAATCTTCAAAATTTGGTCAACTAGAGCAATTTATTCGTTTCACACGATCCAGCTTCAAAGTCATCCGCATGAGTTTCCTCATTTCATTGTTTTATAATGTAATTGGCCTCTCCTTTGCCGTAACTGCCAATCTTTCTCCATTGGTTGCCGCTATTCTGATGCCCGTAAGTTCTGTAACTGTTGTAGCTTTTGCTACATTTATGATTTCCTTCATCGCATTCAGAAAATTGAGGGTTTATTAATCTGAAAATCCTTCAATTTTTGCTATATTTTCAGTGCAATTTAGGGCCTTTTTAAAGAATTATTAACACTTTAATTTCTCTTATAAATTGTATATGAGTATATTAACTATTTAGACAGTTTCTAAATTACCTAAATGTTAAATAAGTTTAAAAGGCTTTCATAAATTTGTCCATTAATTTGTAATGAAGAACTCTATTACCTGAATGGAAGCAATCATTTTTCTGATCATTATTGGTGTTATTGTAGCAGCTGGTTTTCTTGTTGCCTTTATATGGGCGGTGCGCAGCGGACAATACGATGATGACTATTCTCCTTCGGTAAGAATGCTCTTCGAAAACAAGCCTAAGAAAGAAACTGAAACTGAAACCGATAAACCTGAATCAAAAAACGAAAACTAAAACCAAACCGTATGGAGTTACAAAAATTTACCTATGACAACAGGCTTTCCAGACTTTTCATGAATGCTACCATCTTTTGGGGGCTCATTGGAATGGTTGTAGGCTTGACTATTGCTCTTGAGATGATCTTTCCTCATTTGAGCGGTGGAATCTCATGGCTTTCCTTTGGAAGGCTACGTCCATTACACACCAATGCAGTAATTTTTGCATTTGTGGGGAATGGTATGTTTACCGGCATTTATTATTCAACACCACGTTTGCTGAAAACTCCAATGTTCAGCGAGATGCTTGGTAAAATTCATTTTTGGGGTTGGCAGCTCATTATCGTGGCAGCTGCAATAACATTACCGCTTGGAATTACAGTGGGTAAGGAGTATGCTGAACTTGAATGGCCAATTGATATTGCCATAGCATTAATTTGGGTTGTCTTTGGCATAAATTTGATCATGACAATGGTGAAACGCCGTGTTAAGCATATTTATGTAGCTATTTGGTTCTATATTGCAACCTTCGTAACTGTGGCAGTTCTACACATTGTAAACTCAATCAGTGTTCCGGTTTCACTATTAAAGAGCTATCCAATCTATGCCGGAATTCAGGATGCCCTTGTGCAATGGTGGTATGGACACAATGCTGTTGCATTTTTCCTTACGACACCTTACCTTGGTCTGATGTATTATTTTTTACCAAAAGCTGCAAACCGACCAGTTTATTCCTATAAGCTTTCTATCATTCACTTCTGGGCATTGATTTTCCTTTATATCTGGGCTGGGCCTCACCATTTACTTTATTCCGCACTCCCCGATTGGGCTCAGGCGCTTGGTGTTGTTTTCTCAGTTATGCTGATAGCGCCTTCATGGGGAGGTATGATCAATGGCTTACTTACTTTGCGTGGTGCCTGGGACAAAGTACGTGAAAGTCCCGTTCTGAAAATGTTTGTTGTGGCCATCACTGCCTATGGAATGTCAACATTTGAAGGCCCAATGTTATCACTGAAAAGTGTAAATGCAATAAGCCATTTCACCGACTGGACAATCGCTCACGTGCATATTGGCGCACTTGGCTGGAACGGCATGCTAACTTTTGGGATGCTTTACTGGCTCATGCCAAGGCTGTATAACACAAAGCTCTACAGCATTAAAATGGCCAATGCCCATTTCTGGTTGGCTACAACAGGTATGTTGTTCTTTGCAATTCCGCTTTATTTTGCTGGCTTCACACAAAGTTTGATGTGGAAAGAGTTTACCGAAGAAGGGTATCTGCAATATCCTAACTTTATTGAAACCGTTGTTCAAATTCTGCCAATGTATTATTTGCGCGCTTTTGGCGGTGTCTTATATCTTACTGGTGTTGTATTAATGATAATTAATCTCATTAAAACTGCCAAAGCTGGATTATTTGTTGTATCTGAAGAAGATCAAGCTCCTGCTCTTCACACAGCTGACGGACATGGAAAAGAAAAAGGCCACAGATTAGTAGAATCGAAACCAATTCTGTTTACAATTTTAGTGCTCATTGCGATACTTATCGGCGGTATCATTGAATTTGTTCCAATGTTCATGGTAAAATCAAACGTTCCTACAATTGCCAATGTGCAACCTTATACGCCGCTTGAATTGCAGGGCCGCGATATTTATCTACGTGAAGGATGCTATAACTGTCATAGTCAGATGGTCAGGCCTTTCAGGTCAGAGGTAGAACGATACGGCGATTATACCAAAGCCGGTGAAACTGTATATGATCATCCATTCCAGTTTGGATCAAGGCGTACAGGCCCAGATTTAGCACGTTCAGGCGTGAAGTCAGGCCCGATGTATAAACCAGATTCATGGCATTATAATCACTTCCTCGAACCACAGAAAATGGTTGCCCAATCAATTATGCCTCCATATCCATGGCTCATAAAAAATGATCTTGATATCAGCACCACCCCAAGAAAAATAAAAGTGATGCAAATATTAGGCGTGCCATATCCGGAAGGTTATGCCGACAAAGCAAACGATGACTTGAAGAAGCAGGCTAATAAAATTGCCCAGGGCTTACGCGATGGGGGCATTCAAGTGGAAGATACCAAAGAGGTGATTGCATTGATTGCATATATTCAAAGATTGGGTACAGATATTTACAATACTGAGGGGTCTAAATTCTCAGAGAAATAAGATAGATTATGAAGATCGTAACAAAAACGCTTGAAGGCATCGCTGACATTCAGATTTATCCTATTATAGGCCTGATTTTATTTTTCGCAATGTTTGTGTTTTTAATTATTCATGTAGTCAGACTGACGCGAAATCAGGTTGATGAGTATAGTAACTTGCCTTTGGACGACAATTCGAATCTTCTCTCAGAGAAAAAAGATTTAAAAAACAATAAAAATTAATAAGTATGACAACAGATAAAGATCATATAAAAAAGAGTGATGCCGAATATGAAATCGACACATTAACAAACAAAAAATTGTTGAAAGATCACGAATATGATGGTATCAGAGAACTCGACAATCAACTTCCTTCATGGTGGAAATGGCTTTTTATTATAACTATTGTTTTTTCGGTAGTATATCTTATTCGTCTTTGGGTATTCAGGGCTGATGACCTGATTCAACGCAAAGAGTTTGATAAGGAAATGGCCAATGCCAAAGCAAATGCACCAAAGGTTGAGACGATTGAAATTGCTTTGCTCACAGATGCAACTTCACTTGCAAATGGAAAAGAAACCTGGACGAAAATTTGTGCAGTTTGCCATTTGGTTGACGGAGGTGGCTTGGTGGGTCCAAATATGACCGACAACTACTGGATTCATGGAAATACCATTGAAGATCTTTTCAATGTAACCACAACAGGTGTGATTGAAAAAGGCATGATATCCTATAAAGATCAGTTCTCTGTGAGGCAACGCCTTGAAGTTACCAGTTATATACTTACAGAACTTGTTGGGTCAACTCCTGCGGTAGCTAAAGAGCCTCAGGGAGAACTGTATGAGTAATTCGTCAAAAATCTCAGAAATAATTTATTGATTTATTAATAACAATGTTTTTCGGAAATTGACATCAGAGATAGTCCCCTTTGGCAGCCTTTCACCGAAGGGGATTATTTTTTCTTAAGATGCCATCTTTTGAATATTTCAAAATCAAATAATGGAAGCACAAGAATCAGAATCATTTGTTAATGAAAAAGGATCTTTCAGAGACAAAATTGGCACAGTAAGCGATGACGGTAAACGGATATGGATATTTCCAAAGAAGCCAAGTGGGAAGTATTATAATTATCGAAGGATCGTTGCTGGTGTTTTACTGACAATATTGTTTGTTACTCCCTGGATACGGTACAAAGGCGAGCCTTTTATGCTGTTTAATATCCTTGAAAGAAAATTCATTGTTTTCGGACAATTATTCTGGCCGCAGGATTTCCATCTGGTAGTTCTGGGTCTGATCACATTTGTGGTTTTTATAATTCTATTCACTGTAATTTTTGGACGACTTTTTTGCGGATGGGCTTGCCCTCAAACCATTTTTATGGAATTTGTGTTTCGGCAGATTGAGTACCTCATCGAAGGAGATTATAATTATCAGAAAAAACTTAATCGTCAAAAATGGAACTTTGAAAAGATCTGGAAAAAGTCGCTTAAACATATAATTTTTTTTGGGATAGCGTTTATTATTTCTAACACTTTTCTTGCTTATATCGTTGGCACTGACAGGCTTCTTGAACTGGTGACAGATGGTCCTTTGGCTCATTTAGGAAGCTTTATTGCTTTACTGCTTTTTTCTGGCGCATTCTATTTTATTTTCGCTTTTTTCCGTGAACAAGTTTGCATCATTGCTTGTCCGTATGGCCGCTTGCAAGGTGTTTTACTCGATAATAAATCCATCGTTGTTGCCTATGACTATTTAAGAGGTGAGCCAAAGGGAAAACACAATCCCCTTGAAAACAGACAGACCTCAGGTAAAGGAGACTGTATAGACTGCAATAGTTGTGTTACAGTTTGTCCAACAGGGATCGATATCCGCAATGGTACACAGCTCGAATGCATCAACTGCACCGCTTGTATGGATGCTTGTGATACAATTATGGAAAAGGTAAAACTACCTAAAGGGTTGATTCGATATGCTTCTGAAAAAAGTATTGCTGAAGGCATAGGTAAAATATTCAATGCCCGCTCTATTGCCTACTCAGTTTTTCTTACTATACTTCTTTCGATTGTTGTAAGTGTTTTCATATTAAGAACTGATATAGAATCAACGATTTTGCGTGTTCCAGGGACCTTGTTTCAGCAATATGGCAATGATAGTTTCTCAAACGTTTACAAAGTTCAACTTGTAAATAAAACGAGGGCAGCACTTCCTGTTGAGTTGCGGATGGTTTCGCATGAGGGTAAAATTATTATCATGGGAGATCCGATTGTTGTGGATGGTGGGAAAATGAGTGAGGCAAACTTTCTGATTGTTATGCCAAAAAACATTCTTACTTCGAGCTCAACGCCTGTTGAAATTGGAATTTACGCAGGAGATTTATTGATTGATAAAACAAAAGCTACTTTTATAGCTCCAAATATTCTTGATGATTAAAAATTTAAAACTTTAAATATGAAATGGAACTGGGGGACAAAACTGATGATTGCTATGGCCGCATTTATGGTCATGGTAATCATCTTTGTTGTAATGATGATGCGCGAAAGCGTTAGTCTGGTGGAAAGAGACTATTACCCAAAAGGTCAGACACATCAAGCGTTAATTGATAAAAAAAGTAATGCCGGCAGTATAGGCAATGCGATTGATTTAGTGAAAAAAGACGGTAAGCTGTTGCTTGTTTTTCCTGAAATATTTAATCCGGCATTAATTTCAGGTACAGTTCATATGTACCATCGTATTGATGATACTATGGATCTGTTTACAGAATTAGCCTCAAATAGTGATGGAGTTTTTGATATTTCTGTAGCCGGACTAAGCGGACGATACATTGCAAAAATTGACTGGTCTTATGAAGGTACTGATTATTATGTTGAAAAATCAGTTGATTTGCCTTGATTATGATTGAGTTGTATACAGCGCTTACCATTGGGCTGGTAGGAAGTTTGCATTGCATCGGAATGTGTGGTCCGATTGCTGTCGCATTACCATTGGGACACAAAAGCTGGCTCGACAGAACTGCAGGAGGCTTGCTCTACAATATCGGACGGGCGCTTACCTATGGAGTTTTGGGAGCACTTTTTGGCTTGCTTGGCAAAGGCATTCACATGGCAGGAATTCAGCAATGGGCCTCCATTATTATGGGTGTAATAATGATTGCTTCTGTACTCTTTCCATTTCTTTTCAGAGGTAAAATAAATATTGAAAGCATAACTTCAGGGTATGCCACACGGTTGATCAGTCATTTCAGGAAAATGTTTGGAAAACAATCGAAAAGCAACCTTTTTCTCATTGGATTACTCAACGGGTTATTGCCTTGTGGGTTGGTCTATGTGGCTGTGGCCGGAGCCATCAATACGAATGATGTGCTGATGGGGACACTTTTTATGATTGTTTTTGGACTGGGAACAATACCTGTGATGCTGGGTGTTTCGCTGGTTGGGAATATAATCAGTGGTGGATTAAGACAAAAACTAAGTAAAGTTGTTCCGGTTTTTATTGTGATGCTTGGAATAATTTTTATTCTCAGAGGAATGTCGCTTGGGATACCTTTTATAAGTCCAAAAACGAAAATGCTTACTCCCGAGAAGGAAGTCAAAGTTGAAGGTGCATGCTGCTCTCCTTCAAAACCTATTGATACACATCAGACTGAAATAAAGGACTTTAAGTAGGACCTTTGATAAGGTTTAATAACTCAGCCACTTCCAGATTTCTTTGTAATTCACTTTCTTACCGTACATCAGTATTCCTGTGCGGTAAATTTTTGCTGCAAGCCATGTTGTAAAAATGAATCCTGCTGCCAGAAGTGTCATCGATAAACCAAGCTCCCAATAGGGAACTCCAAACGGAATCCGAACCATCATAATTACAGGAGAAGTCAGCGGAAAAATTGAAAGCCAAAACGCCAATGAACCATCTGGATTATTGACTATAAAATTTGCAATGACAATACCAAAAATCAGTGGCAACGACACCGGCAACATAAACTGCTGTGTATCGGCTTCATTGTCAACCGCTGAACCTATTGCTGCAAAAAGTGCTGCATAAAGAAGGTATCCTCCAAGGAAATAAACGATGAAACTGAAAATGATTACCCCAAAATCGATTGACTGAATAACCTCAAAAATCTGGGCAACACTTTGATTTGTTAATTCAGGCTGTTCAATTGTCCCTTGATTAAGCATGCCACTCATTGATGACATCTGCTGTGGATTGACCTCCGGGCCAAAGAATAATATGAATGCGCCATAAATGCCAAGTGTGAGCACAACCCAAAGCAAAAATTGGGTAAGCCCGACAAGCGCAATTCCTGTAATCTTTCCCATCATCAGCTGAAAAGGTTTAACAGATGAGACGATGACTTCTATGATACGGCTTGTTTTCTCTTCTATGACCCCACGCATCACCTGAGAACCAAAAAGGAAAATGAAAAAATAAATCAGAAATGCAGAAAAAATGCCCAATCCAAGCTGGACTTCTGTGAAACTTTTTGATTCACTGCCATCCTTTTCAAGTTTGATTGTTACAATGTTGATGGTGGTTTTCGCTTCTTTTATCAGATTGGGATCAATGCCTGAAGCCATTAGCTTCCGGTTTTCAACTTCGGTTTTCATCACATTGCGCACATAAGCCCTTACGGTAAGCGAAGCCTGTTTACGGCTAAAGAATTCTGCATTAGCCGGCACATTTAACTGTGGCAAAGGAATATACAGCAATCCATCATATTCATTATTAAGAACTTTCAATTTTTCAGTCTCAAGATCTTCAAATACATGAATAAATTCCATGTTGTCGCCCGATTCGAATTTGCCTGTAAACCATTGTGTTTCGTCTATGACAGCGATTGTTTTTTTTCCAACATCCTCCAGCGAAGCCAGTACGATGGGTACAATCATCAAGGCAGCCATCAGCAATGGCCCTAAAAAAGTCATAACGATAAAACTTGTTTTTTTAACGCGGGTAAGATATTCTCTTTGCAGTATCAGCCAGGTTTTATTCATATCGTATTTTTTAAGATTTAGCGCTCAAATTCTGGCTCGCCTGAACTTTTTCAATAAATATCTCATTCATCGTCGGAAGGATTTCGCTGAAGGCCACAATCCCTGCGTGGGGTAGGAGAGTTTGGATAAGTTTGTTTGCATCTTCAGCTTCCTTGCTTTGAATGCGCAATATCGTTTCACCAAAATTATTGGTGCTTTCTGTCAGTAAATTGAAATTGGCAGGGATAAATGATCTGGCCGGACTCTTTAGATCTTGCAGTTTCAACTCGAAAGTATGGGAACGATATTGACGTTTTATTTCATCAACACGGCCATCAAGAATTTTTTCGCTTGAATTGATAAGCGCAATGTTGTCGCAAAGTTCTTCAACTGAAGCCATATTGTGCGTCGAAAATAAAATTGTAGCTCCTTCATCTCTCAGTCGAAGTATTTCCTCTTTGATGATATTCACATTGATTGGATCAAATCCACTGAAGGGTTCATCAAAAATCAAA
Organism: Bacteroidales bacterium; assembly: GCA_030683155.1. Classification (GTDB taxonomy): domain Bacteria; phylum Bacteroidota; class Bacteroidia; order Bacteroidales; family F082; genus JALNZU01. The sequence continues at coordinate 28,810 of JAUXMV010000111.1, read as the reverse complement.
ATTTCAGGATTGTGTATTATAGTTACAATGAATTGAATTTTTTGTTGCATCCCCTTGCTAAGTTCCTCCACTTTGCGGTTCCACCACGATTCAATTTCAAATTTCTCAAACCATTTTTTTAATCTGATTTGTGCTGTATTTTTGTCAACACCTTTTAATTGCGCAAGATACAGTGCCTGTTCGCCTACCTTCATTTTTTTATAAAGGCCTCTTTCCTCCGGAAGATACCCGATTCTTTGTGAATGTTCGGCTATAAGTGGTTTCCCATCAATCAGAATATATCCTTCATCCGGGGCTGTGATCTGATTGATGATTCGTATGAGTGAGGTTTTGCCTGCTCCGTTTGGACCTAACAATCCAAAAATACTTTGTTTCGGTACGCTTATGCTGACACCTTTTAATGCCACATGGTTTGAATAGCGTTTAACGATGTCTCTGGCTTCTATAAAATGCATCTGGTCTTCATGTTTGTTTTAGCCAAAGAATTCACGCATTCTGTCGAAGAAACGTTTTTCGTTTGCTGTTGGATTGGGTTTGAAATTCTCAGATTGTTGCAAATCTTCCAGTATTTTTCTTTCTTCTTTTGTAACTTCCTTGGGTATCCAAACATTTATATTAATCAACAAATCACCGTTCCCGTATTGGTTTACGCTTGGCAGACCTTTTCCTTTTAGTCTCAGGACTTTTCCGGGTTGTGTACCGGGCGCAATTTTCATTCTTGCTTTTCCGTCCACTGTTGGAACCTCAATCTGTGATCCCAGTGCAGCATCTGATACGCTGATAAATAAATTATGAATTAAGTTGTTGCCATCACGTTCCAGTTCTGGATGTTTTTCTTCTTCGATCAAAACAATCAGATCACCCGGTATTCCACCGCGGGCTCCTGCATTTCCTTTACCACTAAGCGAAAGCTGCATGCCTTCACCAACGCCGGCAGGGATGTTGATCGATATTATCTCCTCGTCACGCATTACACCATTGCCCTGACACTGATTGCATTTCTTGGTAATAATGCGGCCTTCGCCTCCACAGGTTGGACATGTGGAGGTCGTTTGCATCTGACCCAGAAATGTATTTGTTACTTGTCTGATATGGCCATTTCCGTGACATGTGGAGCAAGTAGCATAAGAACTGCCATGTTCAGCGCCTGAACCTGAGCACTGCTTACAGGAAACATATTTGCTTACTTTAATCTTTTTTTCTACGCCTGTTGCAATTTCCTGAAGGTTCATCTTCACCTTTACCCTGAGGTTTGACCCCTTGTTTACGCGCCTTCCACGATTGGAAGACCCTCCAAATGATCCACCAAATGCACCTCCAAAAATATCACCAAACTGACTGAAAATGTCATCCATCGACATTCCGCCTCCAAAACCTCCGCCACCGGAATTTCCTCCGACTCCGGCATGGCCATATCTGTCATACCTGGCTTTTTTATCTGCGTTACTCAAAACCTCATAGGCTTCTGCGGCTTCTTTGAATTTTTCCTCCGATTCATGATCATCAGGATTTTTATCCGGATGGTATTTCAAAGCCATCTTACGGTAGGCTTTCTTAATGTCACTTTCAGCAGCGTTGCGATCAATTTCAAGAATTTCGTAGTAGTCTCTTTTTGCCATATTATTTTGGAGCTTTCGGTTCGTTCAACCTTTAATTACCAACAACAACTTTGGCAAAACGAATTATCTTGCCATTGAGATTGTAGCCTTTCTGAATCACATCAACAACTTTTCCTTTCATCGACTCATCAGCTGCCGGAATGTTGGTAAGGGCTTCATGATAATCAGTATCAAAAGCTTCGCCAAGGGCAGTTAATTCTTCTAAGCCTTTCTGCTGAAGCGTTTTAGATAATTTATTGTAAATTAAATTTATACCTTCAAACTGCTTTCTGTTTTCTTCTGTTTGAGGCATGAGTTGCAGTGCTCTCTCAAAATCATCAATGATGGGTAGCAAATTGGTGATAATATCTTCAGAAGCTGTCTTGCTTAATTCTATCTTTTCTTTCAAAGTTCTTTTTCTGAAGTTATCAAACTCAGAAAAAAGACGCAGATACTTTTCGTTTAATTCATCGTATTTCAACTGTAGATTTTCAAGTTCTTCGCTGGCTTTGTCTTTTTTGACTTTTTTCTTGTCTTGCTTTAATTTCATATCTGTCTCTTCGATTGGTTTTTCTTCCAAAAATGCTTCATTTTCTTCGATATGGATATCTTCAAAATCCTCCATCTGATCTTTTGGATCTGTTTTCTTCGTTTCGTCCATTATAATATATTTTTTTCTCTACTAATCAAATAGCCTGCCATCCATCACTTAGCTTGACAATTTGACAGGATTCCTTTCATATTCTTTTAATATCAGCACCTATATTTTGTAATCGCTGCTCAATAAACTGATATCCGCGGTCAATCTGATCTATATTATCAATGATACTTGTTCCCTTCGCAGACAAGGCAGCGATTAGGAGTGCCACACCTGCTCTGATATCAGGTGAACTCATGCGGATACCTCGTAAAGGATATTTTCTGTCGAGTCCGATAACATTGGCCCGGTGCGGATCGCAAAGGATTATCTGTGCGCCCATATCAATGAGTTTATCAACAAAGAAAAGTCTGCTTTCAAACATTTTTTGATGAATCAAAACACTACCTTTTGCCTGTGTGGCAACAACAAGCACAATACTGATCAGGTCAGGTGTGAAACCTGGCCATGGAGCATCTGCAACAGTCATGATACTTCCGTCCATAAATGTTTCTACCTCATAGTGGTCGTGTGGAGGCACATGAATATCGTCTCCGATTATTTCAAGTCTGATTCCCATACGTCTGAAAACCTCAGGGATTAATCCAAGATGTTGAACGCCAGCATTTTTTATTGTTAAGTCAGCCGCAGTCATAGCCGCCATCCCAATAAAACTGCCGACTTCGATCATGTCAGCAAGTAGCGTATGTTCGGTGCCTGATAAGCGCATAACTCCTTCAATAGTAAGCAAATTTGATCCTATTCCAGTGATTTTGGCGCCCATTCTTACGAGCATATTGCAAAGCTGAACAAGATATGGTTCGCATGCAGCATTAAAAATTGTAGTGGTACCTTCGGCCATGCATGCTGCCATAACGATATTTGCCGTGCCGGTAACAGAGGCTTCATCAAGCAACATATAAGTTCCTTTTAATTTGCCTTTTGTCTGGATTTCACAAATTTTATCTGACGAAATATCATCGAAAGTAGCACCTAATTTCTGCAGACCAATGAAATGGGTGTCAAGCCGACGTCTTCCGATTTTATCGCCGCCTGGTTGTGGGATAAATGCCTTTCCGTAACGTGCTAGCAGCGGTCCGGCCAACATAATGCTGCCCCGAAGCTGGGATGATTTTTTCATAAAATCATCGCTTCGAAGATAATCCATGTTGATTTCTTTGGCCTGTAAAACGACCTTTGAAGCAGATATACGATCAACTTCAACCCCCATTGATGCAAGTAAAAAAATCAGGTTGTTTACATCAACGATATTTGGAAGGTTATGCACAACAACCTTCTCTTCTGTCAAAATACAGGTGCACAATATTTGAAGTGCTTCATTTTTAGCGCCTTGAGGATGTATTTCTCCATGTAAGGCTTTGCCCCCTTTGATTATGAATGATCCCATTTGAATTTTTTTTCGAAATTAATCATTTATCTTGTTTTAGAAAGCAACGGTTTTTCTAATGATAAATTTGATACTACCATAAATACAAAAGGCAAAAAACCTTGAGATTTTTTGCCTTTTAAAATTTTCATTATCTCTTACCTGGATTTCTTCCGTTGGAAATTCTGATTGTCGCGTCTTGGAACAAATTTCTTTTTCTTTTGCAAGCTTGAAGGAGATCCTGCACCATTTTTAGCAAGAATTTCATTTGTTGAAATCAATCTTGATTCTTCGGGAATAGTCAATTGACCACCGGAAAGTTCGCTTAAGTTCTCAGCTATTGTAAGGTCGCTTACCGAATCACGGTTCCAGCTCAAATAAAGCTTTTTCATTTGGTTGGCAATGGAATGAATCAATGCGTCCTTCTCTTGCCCATCTTCGTATTCGTTGGCTTTTTTGATGATGTTCACAATATGCCGTCCATAATGCCCATACCTGATATTGCTTGAATTATAGACGATCTTGGCAGGTTTTTTTGTAAATATTTCCTTTTCTGGTTTTGGAAATGGGCCATCGATATCGAGCTTGTAGTTGCTGATTATATGCAGATGATCCCAAAGCTTGTGCAAATAATCAGCCGATTCTTTCACTTGCGGATGCATCTGAGCCATAACATTGACAATGAAATAGGCATTATCTGTGCGCTTGTCTTTATCCTCGATCTTAAACAAATGCTCGATCATGTTTTGGATATTTCTGCCGTATTCCGGTATAATCAGTGGACTTCTTAATGTGTTGTATTTCATGATTTGTTATAGATTTTATTAACGCCTGTGCTTTTCTATCAAGAAGGATGGGAGAAATCTTAAAGGGTTATCATTTGCAAAGATAATATAAATCCTAATCTCCAATGATTTTCAGTTTAGCGAACTTTAGCAGCAATTGTTTTTGACCGATTCCATTAAAAAAAACCGTGGCTTTTCTGTTTGCTCCTGCCCCTTCCATCTGAATTATTTTGCCTTTGCCAAATTTTTGATGTTCTACAACCATTCCAGCCTGAAAAGAATCAATGTCAGATGATTCAAAGGGTTCTTGTGAACTGCCTGCATTGCCTGAAAATTTATTTTCTACTCCTTTTTGTGCTGAATTGGTAAACGGAAGCTGGCTCATTACAGTTTTTTTATGAGGAACAACACGCCTTGGCATATCAAGGTATTTCGTGTCAATTTCTTCAATAAATCTGCTTGGTTCCGACATTGTAAGACTGCCCCAGCGATAACGGCTTTCCGCATAGCTTATTGTAACTTTTTGCTGAGCCCTTGTAAGTGCAACATAAAACAAGCGTCGCTCTTCTTCAAGTTCAGCCCTTGTACCAAGCGATTGAATGGAAGGAAATAGGTTTTCTTCCAAACCTACAATAAAAACATATGGAAACTCCAGGCCTTTGGAAGCGTGAATTGTCATCAAACTTACATAATCTGCGTTTTCATCATCATCTTTCTTATCCGCATCTGTCAGCAAAGCAACCTCTTGCATAAAATGTGCAAGTGATCTTCCTGGGACGCCTTCCTCTCCTAGTTCAGAAGCAACAGGTTCCCTTTCCGAAAATTCCATGATTGCATTGAGCAACTCTTCAATATTCTCAATTCTGTTAACAGACTCGACTGAGTCTTCCTCTTTTAGAGCTGCAATAATTCCTATGGAATTAGTGATATGTTGTGCAAGCTCAAAAGCATTTTTACTTTCCATTTGCACCGAAAAGCTTTTTAACATTGTTGCAAATTCAGCGAGTTTGTTCAATGTTCCTCTGTTGATATCCTTGAGCTTGTGATCCTGATTGCTGATAATTTCCATAATACTGGAATTTGACTCATTGCTAACAACTTGCAACTTCTCAATTGTCGTTTTTCCGATTCCCCTGACAGGATAATTGATTACGCGTAAGAGGGCTTCCTCGTCATTTGGGTTAATGACGAGCCGGAAATATGAAAGCAAATCTTTTACTTCTTTTCTGCTGTAAAAAGATAAACCTCCATATATCTTATAAGGTATGCTTTGTCTGCGCAGTGCTTCTTCAATCGAACGTGACTGAGAATTGGTGCGGTAAAGAATAGCAAAACTTTTATTTGGAAGCTGCTTCGACATCTTGTGGCCAAAAATCGAATTGGCAACAAGAGTGCCCTCCTCACTATCAGAAGTAGCTCGAAGTAAGCCTATTAACTGTCCTTCCTCATTTTCTGTCCAGACAGTTTTTTTAATTTGGTCCTTGTTGTTTTCGATAATTCCATTGGCCGCATTCACAATTGTTTTGGTAGAGCGGTAATTTTGCTCTAGTCTGTAAAGATTGTGATCAGGATAGTCAACTTTGAAATTTAAAATATTCTGAATGTTGGCACCTCTGAATGCATAAATGCTTTGAGCATCGTCGCCGACTACTGTAATGTTTTCATGCAAGGCTGCCATGCGTTTTATGATGAAATATTGCGCATGATTCGTATCCTGATACTCATCCACCAATATATATCTGAAGCGATGCTGATATTTATAAAGTACCTCTGGAAAATCCCGAAAAAGCAGATTGGTGTTATAGAGCAGGTCATCAAAATCCATTGCGTCTGATCTTTTAAGCCGTGCATTGTAAGTTCTGAAAATTTCTCCGGTAAGCGGTTTATTGGCTGCAGCATCTGCAGTTTGAATTTCTAGACTGTTAAGATAGTCTATTGGTGAGAAAAGATTGGACTTTGCATTTGAAATTCGATGAAGAACAAAGGAAACATTATAAACCTTAGGATCAAGATTAAGTTCTGAAAGGATTGATTTGATCAAACGTTTGCTGTCGTCTGTGTCATAGATTGTGAAATTTTGGGGGTAACCGAGATGATGCCCTTCAGCCCTTAGAATCCTTGCAAAGACTGAATGGAAAGTTCCCATCCAGACACTTCTGCCATTGCTGTCACCAATTAGCTGCATCACCCTTTCTTTCATTTCCCTGGCCGCTTTATTCGTAAAAGTCAAAGCAAGAATCGAAAATGGGTCAACACCTTGTTGCAAAAGATAGGCTATCCTATAAGTAAGAGCTCGTGTTTTACCTGATCCGGCACCAGCAATTATCATTGTTGGCCCGTTTGTATTAACAACAGCTTCACGCTGTGGCTCGTTGAGTTGTATGAGTAAATCTGTCACGATTTCAAAAAATTTGGTTTGCAAAATTAGTCTATTTAGCTTAGTAGGTGCCAATGAAGCCTAAAACAACTCGTCGAAAACTTAATTTAACTTGTCAAACAACTTGCTGATAAATTTAAATTGGCTCAGACTGTTTTCTTCATTTTCCGGCAAGTAAGCTTTTCATTAGTTAGATGAAGCGGATTATATTTTTCTTTTAAAGCCCTCTGACAGAGCCTTTCAGTAACAATTTTAAGGCGATTTGATAAATTCCGAAAAAAAAGAAAAGAAAAGCTTGCTGAATAAAAAAATATTTATAATTTTGCAGCCCCAATTCAGTATGAATGGGAAAATGTTGGAAACGATATAGTTAAAAGGAATCTGAAAAGTTAAACCGATATAGGTTCCTTACACAAAAGCCATTAAGCAACGTTCTGTTACGGTTTTTGTGGGGTTTTGAGCCAGAGTAAGTCAGGCTTTTCCCATCCTTTGAGCTATCTCCCAAAATTTAAAATTATTTTGACAACGCATTGTTCGTTCAATAAATTGTAATACTTTTGCGCTCCCAAAAAAGGGGTTCAAACAAAAAAAATTAAACAGTACAAAATGCCTACTATTCAACAATTAGTGCGCAAGGGACGCCAGAAACTGGTAGATAAGAGCAAATCACCTGCTCTCGATTCATGCCCACAAAGACGTGGTGTGTGTGTACGTGTCTACACCACCACCCCTAAAAAACCTAATTCTGCAATGCGTAAAGTTGCCAGGGTTCGCCTTACCAATGGTAAAGAGGTGAATGCTTACATTCCTGGTGAAGGACACAATTTGCAGGAACACTCAATCGTAATGATTCGCGGTGGTCGTGTTAAAGACCTCCCCGGCGTTAGATACCATATTATCCGCGGTGCACTCGATACTTCAGGTGTTGAAGGCAGAAAGCAAAGGAGATCCAAATATGGAACAAAACGTCCTAAAGTTAAGAAGTAGTCAATTTTATTCATTTCAGACTAAGAACTGTTAGCAATGAGAAAAGCTAAACCAAAGAAAAAAATTATTCTTCCAGACCCCAAGTTCAGTGATGTTCTGGTTACGAAATTCGTAAACAACATGATGTACGAGGGAAAAAAGAATCTTGCATACAAGATTTTTTATGAAGCAATGGATATCGTAACACAAAAGACCAACGAAGATAGTATCGAGGTCTGGAAAAAGGCACTTTCCAATGTGACTCCGGCCGTTGAGGTTCGTAGTCGCCGTATCGGTGGTGCAACATTTCAGATTCCTTCAGAAATCAGACCAAATCGTAAAATGTCTATCGGCATGAAAAACCTTATTGGTTATTCACGCAAAAGACATGAAAAAACAATGGGTCAGAAACTTGCTGGTGAAATTGTAGCTGCGTATAAAGAAGAAGGTGCTGCTTTCAAAAAGAAAGAAGATACCCATAGAATGGCTGAAGCGAACAAAGCTTTCTCGCATTTCAGATTCTAGTCTATCAAAGAAGGAAGTAACAATAATGGCATCAGACCCAAACATAACTAATAAACTTCTATTTACCCGCAATATTGGTATTATGGCCCATATTGACGCTGGTAAAACAACAACTACTGAACGTATTCTTTATTATACAGGGCGTAGTCATAAGCTTGGAGAAGTGCATGAAGGTTCTGCTACTATGGACTGGATGGTTCAGGAGCAGGAACGCGGAATCACTATCACTTCAGCTGCTACTACCGTTTTCTGGGATTATAACAACGAAAAGTATAAAATAAATATCATTGATACTCCCGGACACGTTGACTTCACAGTTGAAGTTGAACGTTCCTTAAGAGTATTAGATGGTGCGGTGGCGTTGTTCTGTGCTGTTGGCGGTGTAGAGCCCCAGTCAGAGACAGTATGGCGTCAGGCAGATAAATATAAAGTGCCTCGTTTGTGTTTCGTCAATAAGATGGATCGCAATGGGGCAGATTTTTTTAGCGTTTTAACACAAATAAAGGAGAGATTGGGTGCGAATCCAATTCCACTCCAAATACCTATTGGAGAAGAGGAAACTTTCAGAGGTGTCGTCGATTTGATTACAAACAAAGCTTTTGTTTGGGATGATAGCTCCAAAGGTGTAGTGATGGTTGAAACTGAAATTCCTGCAGATCTTGTTGATGTTGTTGAAGAATATCGTTTAAAACTGATAGAAAGTGTTGCTGAAGACAGTGATGAGCTTCTGGAAAAGTTTATGGACGATCCTGATTCAATTACACAGGAAGAAATGATTGCGCAGATTCGTAAAGCTACCGTTGAGATGCGAATCTCACCTGTACTTTGTGGAGCTTCTTTCAAAAATAAGGGCGTTCAAATGCTTCTTGATGGTGTTGCACAATACCTGCCAAGTCCGCTGGATATTGACGGAGTTACTGGAATCAATCCTGATACTGAAGAAGAAGAATACCGCAGAGTTGATGCAAAAGAGCCTTTTGCAGCTCTGGCATTTAAGATCGCAACTGATCCATTTGTTGGTCGTATTGCTTTCTTCCGTGTTTATTCAGGTACCCTTGAAGCAGGATCATATGTTTTTAATTCTGCAACCGGGAAAAAGGAACGCATTTCGCGTATCATGCAGATGCATGCAAATAAGCAAAATCCTCTTGATCGTATTGAGGCAGGAGATATAGCTGCTGCAGTTGGTTTTAAAACAATCCGCACAGGTGATACACTCTGTGATGAGAAGAAACCAATAATCCTCGAGTCAATGACATTTCCTGAGCCTGTTATCCATGTGTCAATTGAGCCTAAAACACAGGCCGATATGGATAAAATGGGAATGGCTCTTGCAAAACTCGCTGAAGAAGATCCTACTTTCAAGGTGCATACAGATGAAGATTCAGGCCAAACTGTTATTTCAGGTATGGGCGAATTGCATCTTGAGATTCTTGTTGATCGACTCAAAAGAGAATTTAAAGTTGAGTGTAATCAAGGTCGTCCACAGGTGGCTTATAAAGAGGCACTTACTGGCAAGGCCAGCCATAGAGAAGTATATAAGAAACAAACTGGTGGACGTGGTAAATTTGCTGATATTCAATTTGAAATCGGACCAGCAGATGATAGTTTCGTTGGATTACAGTTTGTTGATGAAGTAAAAGGCGGAAACATTCCTCGTGAGTATATTCCAGCAATTCAAAAAGGTTTTAGAGAAGCAATGACAAACGGTGTATTGGCCGGATATACATTAGACAGCATGAAAGTGCGTTTGATTGACGGTTCTTTTCACCCTGTTGATTCAGATTCCTTGTCATTTGAAATGGCTGCCAGAATGGGCTTTAAGGCTGCCAGTCGTAAAGCTAAGTCTGTAATCCTCGAGCCTGTGATGAAGATAGAGGTTAATACTCCGGATGATTATCTGGGTGATGTAACCGGTGATTTGAACAAACGACGTGCAGTACTGCGTGAAGTAACTGCCAAAATAAGTGCACAGGTTATAAAGGCTGATGTGCCACTCTCCGAAATGTTTGGATATGTTACAGCACTAAGAACACTTAGTTCAGGACGTGCGACATCGAGCATGGAATTTAGCCATTATCAGCAGGCACCTGAAAATATTGCCGAAGCTGTTATTAATAAAGCAAAAGGGATCATTAAATAGATAACAATCATAATTATTCCACAACGTGAGCCAAAGAATAAGAATTAAACTGAAATCGTACGATCACAATCTGGTTGATAAATCAGCTGAAAAGATCGTTAAAACGGTAAAAACGACTGGAGCTGTTGTAAGCGGTCCAATACCACTTCCAACCGACAAGAAAATTTATACCGTATTGCGTTCAACTTTTGTGCACAAAAAGTCAAGAGAGCAATTCGAGTTGTCATCCTATAAGAGACTGCTTGACATTTATAGCTCTACTTCGCAAACAATTGATGCGCTTATGAAGCTTGAATTGCCTAGTGGTGTTGAAGTTGAGATTAAAGTTTGACCTTTTTTAAAAGGTTAAAAGGGACATATTAAAAGACGTAGATCATGTCAGGATTATTAGGAAAGAAAATAGGGATGACAAGCATCTTTGATGCGAACGGAAAGAACTTGCCGGTGACGGTAATTGAAGCTGGACCGTGTGTTGTTACCCAAATCAGAACCATTGAAAAGGATGGTTATGAAGCAGTGCAGATGGCATTTGCTGATAAAAAAGAAAAGAATACCAGTAAAGCTTTAATAGGTCATTTTGCGAAAGCAGGTGCAACACCAAAGCGTAAAGTAGCTGAGTTCACACGTTTTGAAAAGAAAAAATCTTTTGGTGAAATCATTACTGTTGAGGTTTTTATGGAAGGTGAATTTATTGATGTCGTTGGCATTTCAAAAGGTAAAGGCTTTCAGGGTGTTGTGAAGAGACATGGATTTAAAGGTGTTGGCGATGCTACCCACGGTCAGCACAACCGACTCAGAGCTCCTGGTTCAGTTGGTGCTTCATCCTACCCAGCGCGTGTTTTTAAAGGAATGCGTATGGCCGGCCGAATGGGTAATGACAGGGTTAAGCTCATCAATCTGCAGATAATCAAAATAATCCCTGAAAAGAACCTGTTACTGGTTAAAGGCGCTGTTCCGGGTCCTAAAAATGGATTTTTAAAAATTGAGAGATGGAATTAGTAGTTCACAAGATTAACGGAGAGGTAACTGACAAAAAGATTCAGTTAGACGATGCAGTGTTTGGCATAGAACCAAATGATCATGCTATTTATCTTGATGTAAAGCAATTTCTTGCCAATCAACGTCAAGGTACTCATAAGTCAAAAGAGCGCAACGAAGTAGCTGGTAGCACAAGAAAGATCAAAAAGCAAAAAGGTACTGGTACAGCTCGTGCCGGTAGCATAAAATCGCCTTTGTTTGTTGGTGGCGGTCGTATTTTTGGACCAAAACCACGCGATTACAGCTTTAAGCTGAATAAAAAGCTTAAGCAACTGGCGCGTAAGTCTGCACTTTCATATAAAGCCAAAGACCTGGAAATCGTTATCATCGAAGATTTCAGTTTTGATGTGCCCAGAACAAAAAATTTCATTGAGATTCTCAATAAATTTAATGTAGAAGGAAAGAAGAATCTTTTTGTAATGGCTGGTGTTGAGCGTAACCTTGTACTTTCGTCAAGAAACATCCAAAGAACCAAGGTTGTAATGGCCTCAAGTTTGAATACATACGATATCCTAAATGCCAATAAGGTGTTTTTTGTTGAAAGTTCTGTAAATACTCTGCACGAACTACTCGCGTAATAAAGTAACAATTAATCGCTTAAAACGATGAATATTATTATAAAGCCGATTATAACGGAAAAGATGACAGCCATAAGCGAGAAGCTTCAGCAATATGGATTTATTGTAGAAAGGCGTGCCAATAAGCTTCAGATCAGAAACGCTATCAAAGATGTTTATGGTGTTGAAGTTATGACAGTAAATACTATGAACTATAAGGGAAAGCGTAAATCTCGCTTTACCAAGACAGGTGTAATAGCCGGAAAAGGTCCTGCTTTCAAAAAAGCAGTTGTGACTTTGGCTGAAGGTGATACTATTGATTTTTTCAGCAACATTTAGATAAATGGCCCTAAGGAAATTTAAACCCACAACCCCAGGTCAACGCTTTAAGATAATAAGTGCGTTTGACGAAATTACCACCGATGTACCCGAGAAGTCATTGCTGGCTCCTGCCAAAAATTCTGGTGGAAGGAACAATAATGGTAAAATGACAGTACGCAACGTAGGTGGTGGTCATAAACAGAAGTACAGAATAATCGATTTCAAACGTGATAAGGAAAATATTCCTGGCGTTGTTAAATCGATAGAGTATGATCCAAACCGGACAGCACGCATTGCTCTCGTTAACTATGTTGATGGTGAAAAACGCTATATCGTAGCTCCTCACGGATTAAAAGTTGGCCAAGAAGTGCTTTCAGGTAAAGGAATTGCACCTAATTTAGGAAACACACTGTTTTTGAGTGACATACCTTTTGGTACTGTAATACATAATATTGAACTCAGACCTGGTCAGGGAGCCAAAATGGCAAGAAGTGCAGGATCTTATGCTCAGTTGATGTCACGCGATGGAAAGTACGCTGTATTAAAGATGCCTTCTGGCGAAACCAGAATGATCCTTCAAACATGCAAAGCTACTATTGGCATGGTTTCCAACATTGACCATCAACTCGAAAAGTCGGGTAAAGCAGGTCGCAGTCGCTGGCTTGGTCGCCGACCACGTGTAAGAGGTGTAGCAATGAACCCTGTTGATCACCCAATGGGTGGTGGTGAAGGTAGGGCTACCGGAGGTCATCCACGCTCAAGAAAAGGTATCCCAGCTAAAGGTTACAAAACCAGAAGTAAGAAAAATGCTTCTGATAAGTATATCCTTGAAAGAAGAAAGAAATAGAATAACCAGGTAACAATTATTATACAATGAGTCGTTCGCTTAAAAAAGGTCCATACATCCATTATAAACTTGAAAAGAAGGTAATGGAAAACGTTGAATCCAACAAGAAAACTGTTGTCAAAACCTGGTCAAGAGCCTCCATGATAGCACCGGAATTTGTTGGTCAGACAATAGCTGTGCACAATGGAAATAAGTTCATCCCTGTTTACGTAACAGAAAACATGGTAGGACATAAACTCGGAGAGTTTGCTCCAACGCGCATCTTCAGAGGCCATGCTGGTAAAAAGGATAAAGGTAAAAAATAAAGAAAAGATATACAATGGGAGCTAGAAAACATACGAGAGCTGAAGAGAGAAAAGAAGCTCGTAAAACACAGTACATGGCATCGTTGCAAAACGTACCAACTTCGCCCAGAAAAATGCGTCTTGTAGCAGATATGATTCGTGGTAAAAATGTTGAGATCGCACTATATGCTCTCAAGTTTTCACCAAAAGAAGCATCAAACCGCCTTTATAAATTGTTACGCTCAGCTATTGCAAACTGGGAAGCCAAAAACGAAGGTGCACGTGTAGACTACAGCACGTTGTACGTAAAAGATGTTTTTGTTGATAGTGGTCGTGTTCTGAAACGTGTTTTGCCTGCACCACAGGGAAGAGCACACAGAATTCGCAAACGCTCGAATCACGTTACAATGGTTCTCGATAGCAAACCGGGTACTCAGGAATAAATACATTGAACAATACTTTAAGTTATAATTTGAATGGGACAAAAAACGAATCCAATAGGACTTAGGTTAGGAATCATAAAAGGTTGGGATTCTAACTGGTATGGTGGACGTAAATTTGCAGATAAACTTGTTGAAGACGACAAAATCCGTAAATACCTCAACGCACGTTTAGGTAAAGCGGGGATTTCGAAAATCAATATCGAGCGCTCACTTAAACTAGTTACTGTAACTATTTCCACAGCTCGTCCTGGTATGATTATCGGTAAGGCAGGTCAGGAAGTTGACAAGCTGAAGGAAGAGATGAAGAAGCTCACTGGAAAAGAGGTTCAGATCAACATTAGTGAAATCAAGCGTCCGGAACTTGATGCATATATTGTTGCTTCAACAATTGCTAAACAGATTGAAGGACGTATTTCATTCCGCCGGGCCATCAAAACTGCCATCACATCCAGTATGCGTATTGGTGCAGAAGGAATCAAAGTAATGATTTCCGGTCGTGTAGGTGGAGCTGAAATGGCACGTCGTGAGACATATAAAGAAGGTCGTATTCCATTGCATACCCTGAGAGCCGATATCGATTATGCGCTCGTTGAAGCACATACTACTTATGGACGTATTGGTATCAAAGTCTGGATATGCAAAGGAGAAATCTACGGCAAACCTGAACTAGTTCCCACTACTGTAGGCGGTGGAGCCAAGAAGACTACTGGCATGAAGCCGGGAGCTCCTGCACCACGTCAAAGAGGAAGACGTAAATAATCATTTTTCAATCCTAATATTTAGTAACAATGTTACAGCCAAAAAAGACTAAATTCAGAAGACACCAGAAAGGCAGAATGAAAGGACTCGCTCATCGCGGTCACGAGTTAGCTTTTGGCACTTTTGGAATCAAAGCATTGGAAAACGCCTGGCTTACTGGTCGTCAAATAGAAGCAGCCCGTCAGGCAGTTACCCGTTATATGAAACGTGAAGGTCAGATATGGATTCGCGTTTTCCCCGACAAACCTGTAACCAAGAAACCAGCTGAAGTTCGTATGGGTAAAGGTAAAGGAGCTCCTGAATATTTCGTTGCTCCAATAACTCCAGGACGTATCATCTTCGAGGCAGAGGGTGTTTCATTGGAAGTAGCTCGTGAAGCTTTGCGCCTGGCTGCTCAGAAGTTGCCGATTTTAACAAAGTTTGTAGTCAGTAGAGATTACGTAGAAGCAAATTAATATAGCTATGAAACAAGAAGTAATCAAAGAGTTAAGTACGGCGGACCTTATCGAGAGACTCGAAGAGGAACGTAAGCAGTTGGTGCGCCTAAAGCTCAACCACGCCATCTCGCCTCTCGAAAATCCAAACAAAATAAAAGCGTATCGTCGCACTGTTGCAAGGATTATTACCGAGATAAGAAAACGCCAGATGGATCAAGCCACTATTAAACAATAACAACTTGTAAGAAGATGGAAACAAGGAAAGTACGTAAAGAAAGAACAGGTGTCGTTACCAGTAATAAGATGGATAAATCAATTACTGTACAGATCGAGCGCCGTGTAAAACATCCCATCTACGGAAAGTTTGTGAAAAAAACTAGCCGATTCATGGCACATGACGAAAATAACGAATGTAATATTGGTGATACAGTACGCATCTCGGAAACCCGTCCTTTGAGTAAAAATAAATGTTGGAGATTGGTTCAAATAATCGAAAGGGCTAAGTAAAATGATACAGCAAGAATCAAGATGTGCCGTTGCAGATAACAGCGGAGCTAAAGAAGTACTCTGCATCAGGGTATTGGGTGGCACTGGTAAACGTTACGCACGCATCGGCGATAAAATAGTTGTTAGTGTGAAAAGTGCACTTCCAAGTGGTACAATCAAAAAAGGTACTGTTGTAAAAGCTGTAGTTGTTCGCACCAAAAAGGAAACACGCCGCAATGACGGTTCATACATCCGATTTGATGACAATGCTGTTGTTTTACTTAACAATGCCGGTGAAATGGTTGGAACACGTATCTTCGGACCTGTAGCCAGAGAGCTAAGAGAAAAACAGTTTATGAAAATTGTTTCACTGGCACCTGAAGTGTTATAATATTTAATCCAAGAAGATCATGATCAAGTTGCATATCAAAAAAGGGGATAACGTTGTTGTTACCTCAGGCGATCACAGGGGAGAAGAAGGCAAAGTGCTTATTGTTAACGTTGAAAAACAAAGAGCCATTGTTGAAGGAGTAAACCTTGTATCCAAGCATACACGCCCAAATACCGAAAACCCAAAAGGTGGTATTATAAAGAAAGAAGCTCCTATTCATGTTTCCAACCTGAAAATTAAGGATGGAAAAGGTAAAGCCACTAGAATAGGACGTAAAATTGACGAAAAAACAGGAAAATCAATCCGTTATTCAAAAAAGACAGGGGAGGTTATTAAGTAATGAGTTATCAGCCCAGACTAAAAGAACAATACAAGAGCGAAATCGTGCCTGCTCTCATCAAACAGTTCAATTATCATACTGTGATGCAGGTTCCACGCCTTGTGAAAATTTCGCTCAATCAGGGTATCGGCGCCGCACTGACCGATAAAAAACTGATTGACTATGGTGTCGATGAAATGACAAACATCACCGGTCAGAAAGCAGTTGCTACTATTTCTAAAAGGGATGTATCCAACTTCAAACTTCGTAAAGGAAGTCCTGTTGGTGTTAGAGTGACACTCAGAGGTGACAAAATGTACGAGTTTCTAGAGCGTTTGGTCGCTGTAGCATTACCCCGTGTACGAGATTTCAGAGGAATTAGTGACAAAGGTTTTGATGGACGCGGAAACTATAGCTTTGGTGTAACAGAGCAAATTATTTTTCCTGAAATCGATATCGATAAATTGAATAAAATCAATGGAATGGATATTACCTTCGTTACAACCGCCAGAACCGACCAGGAAGCATTGGCTTTGCTGAAAGAGTTTGGCCTTCCATTTAAGAACCAAAAAAAATCATAGAGCATGGCAAAAGAGTCAATGAAAGCGCGCGAGCGTAAAAGACAAAAAATGGTAGAGAAATTTGCCACTAAACGTGCCGCCTTGAAAGAAGCGGGTGATTATGAAGGATTACAGCGTATTCCGAAAAACGCTTCTCCTGTGCGTTTGCACAACCGTTGCCAGCTTACCGGTCGCCCTAAAGGGTATATGCGTCAGTTTGGAGTTTCCCGTATCAACTTCAGGGAAATGGCACTAAAAGGTCTTATCCCAGGTGTGAAAAAAGCAAGTTGGTAATAATATTTAATACAGCAGCATACAATGAATACTGACCCAATCGCAGATTATTTGACCCGCATAAGAAACGGTGTCATGGCTAAACACAGAGTGGTTGAAGTACCTGCATCAAACGTCAAGAAAGCAATGACCAAAATATTGTTCGAAAAAGGATATATCCTCAATTATAAATTCGAAGACGATGATAAGCAGGGAACTATAAAAATCGCATTAAAGTACCATCCAGTTACGAAGATGCCTGCAATGACCAGACTTGAACGGGTTTCCCGTCCAGGACTCAGGAAATATGTTAATTCCGAAAAATTACCTCGCGTACTCAACGGACTTGGCATTGCTATCGTTTCAACTTCCAATGGCATTATGACCGACAAGGAAGCACGCAGGCTCAATATTGGTGGTGAAGTGTTGTGTTACATCAGTTAAGAAAAGGAGAAAGAATCCATGTCAAGAATAGGAAAACTTCCCATTAGCCTCCCTGCCGGCGTTGAGGTAAAGGTTTCAGACGACCAGGTCGTTACTGTAAAAGGAAAATTGGGTGTCTTAACCCAAAAGATAGATGACTCTGTTTCAATTAAATTTGAAGGAGCTGATCTGATCGTTGAAAGAAAATCTGATGAAATTGCACATCGTGCAAAACACGGTTTATATCGTGCCCTGATCAATAATATGGTTAAAGGTGTTTCTGAAGGTTGGTCTACGGTTCAAGAACTTGTTGGTGTTGGTTATAAAGCCGATGCCAAAGGACAGATGCTTGAATTGGCTTTAGGGTACTCACATAATATTTTCTTTGAGATTCCTGAAGAAATCAAAATTGAAACCGTAACTGAAAGAGGTAAAAACCCGATTATTAAGATGAGTTGTGTCGATAGACAATTGCTCGGACAGGTAGCTGCCAAAATCAGATCCTTGCGTAAACCTGAACCTTACAAAGGAAAAGGTATCAAATTCCAGGGTGAGGTATTGAGAAGGAAAGCTGGCAAAACAGCGGGTAAAGGTAAATAAGTAGTGATTCATTGCTTGTAAATCAGGCTTTAAATACCAAAAAAATGGCAACTAATACTAAGAAAGAACAAAGAAGAGTCAGCATCAAAAAACGGATCAGGAAAATCGTTAACGGAACTCCTGAACGTCCCCGCCTGACTGTATTCAGAAGCAATAAACAGATTTACGCACAGCTTATTGATGACAAAGCAGGCAAAACGCTTGTGGCTGCATCATCTGCCGAAAAAGGAATCGCCGAACAAAAGGTTAACAAAATAGAACAAGCTAAACTGGTCGGCAATCTTGTTGCTGAAAAGGCTGTGGCCGCCGGTATCGAGTCTGTTGTTTTTGACCGTAACGGCTATTTATATCATGGAAGAGTTAAGTCTTTAGCTGAGGCTGCACGTGAAGGAGGATTAAAATTCTAAAAAACTATGTCAGAAGTAAACGTAAAAAGAGTAAAATCCAGCGAAATCGAATTTAAAGATCGATTGGTAAGCATCCAGCGCGTTACAAAAGTAACCAAGGGTGGTCGCACTTTCAGCTTCTCAGCAATCGTTGTTGTAGGGAATGAAAATGGTGTTGTTGGTTACGGTCTTGGAAAAGCCAAAGAAGTAACTGCCGCTATTGCAAAAGGTGTTGATGATGCAAAGAAAAATCTCATTAAAGTGCCTATTCGTAAAGGTACCATACCTCATGAGCAACTTGGAAAATATAGTGGGGCTTTGGTTTTCATAAAACCTGCTACCGCTGGTACTGGTGTTATCGCCGGTGGTGCGATGAGAGCTGTGCTTGAAAGTGTCGGAGTTCACGATGTATTGGCCAAATCGAAGGGTTCTTCAAATCCTCACTCTGTTGTTAAGGCTACATTTGATGCACTGTCAAAACTGCGCGATGCATACACTGTTGCGCAAGTGAGAGGTGTAGAACTTGATACTGTGTTTAACGGTTAAAAAAGGCACAAAATGAAGAAAGTTAGAATCACACAGATAAAAAGTGGTATTGGTCGGCACAAAAGACAAAAAGCTACACTTGTTGCCCTTGGCTTCAAACGCATGCACCAATCACTTGAAGTAGAAATGTCTCCTGCAGTAGCCGGTATGGTTGATGCAGTAAAACATCTTCTCAAGATTGAAGAGTTATAGAAAGTTTAGAAACTAGGAAATACTTTATAAAATGGATTTAAGCAATCTAAAACCGGCAAAAGGTTCCACAAAGAATGTTAAGCGTATTGGTCGCGGACAAGGATCAGGTCGTGGTGGCACTTCTACACGTGGACATAAAGGTGCCGGATCGCGCTCAGGAACATCAAAAAAGATTGGTTTCGAAGGTGGTCAGATGCCTTTGGTTAGACGCGTACCTAAATTTGGGTTTAAAAATATAAACCGTAAAGAATATAGGGCTATTAATATAGAAACACTGCAAAACTTGGCAGAGGTGCACAACATTCAGGTTTTTAATCCTGAAGTGTTGAAACAACATGGTCTTACTGGCAAGAATGACTTGATTAAAATCCTTGGAAAAGGTGATCTTAAGGCAAAGCTCGAAGTACATGCACATGGATTTTCTGCCTCGGCTACCAGTGCGATCGAAGCAGCTGGTGGTAACGCAGTAAAACTCTGATTCTGATGAAAAAGCTATTCGAAACACTACGTAATATTAACAAAATTCAGGAACTGCGTCAACGCATCCTGTATACGCTGGCTATTATTCTTATCTACAGACTAGGTTCCTTTGTTGTGCTTCCTGGCGTGGATCCTAATATGCTTGCCAACCTTCAGGCACAAACAAGCGGTGGCCTGTTGGGATTGTTGAATATGTTTTCAGGTGGAGCTTTTTCTAATGCTTCTATTTTTGCTTTGGGTATCATGCCGTATATTTCAGCATCTATCGTTATTCAGTTGCTGGGTATGGCTATCCCTTACTTTCAACGTCTTCAGCGTGAAGGTGAAAGTGGACGACGGAAAATCAATCAGATTACACGCTATTTAACAGTGGCAATTGTAGCCCTTCAGGCTCCCGGATATATTGCGAACCTAATCTCACAGTTGCCTAATGAAGCGATTTCACCATTTGACCCCTCTGTTACAAATCCCGCTGCTTTCTTTTGGATTTCAAATACAATTATCCTTATTGCAGGTACGCTATTTGTAATGTGGCTAGGCGAACGAATTACTGATAAAGGTATTGGTAACGGTATCTCCCTCATCATTATGATTGGGATTATTGCGAATCTTCCTTTTGCATTATTTGCTGAGTTTTTCTCTCGTCTTGAACAAAAAGGTGGCGGTTTGGTCTTTTTCCTTATCGAGATCGTAATTCTTGTCTTTGTTATACTCCTTACAATATTGCTTGTTCAGGGTACGAGAAGGGTTCCGGTTCAGTATGCAAAGCGCATTGTTGGAAATCGTCAGTACGGCGGAGTTCGTCAGTATATTCCTTTAAAAGTTAATGCTGCTGGTGTTATGCCTATCATTTTTGCACAAGCAATAATGTTCCTGCCGATTACACTCGTTGGATTTACTTCATCTGAAAGCCTGACTGGAATGGCAGCTGCTTTCACTGATATGCATGGGTTCTGGTATAATTTTGTCTTCTTCATTTTAATCGTCCTCTTTACTTATTTTTACACTGCGATCACTGTAAATCCGAGTCAGATGGCAGATGACATGAAGAAAAATGGTGGTTTTATTCCAGGCGTTAAACCCGGAAAGAAAACAGCTGAGTATCTTGATAATATTATGTCACGCATAACATTACCTGGTTCTTTCTTCCTTGCTTTTGTGGCAATTATGCCTGCTATAGTAGGCCAGATGGGAGTCAGTATGTCATTCGCACAATTTTATGGTGGTACTTCATTGTTAATTTTGGTTGGTGTTGTTCTCGATACCCTCCAACAGATAGAAAGTTATTTGTTGATGCGTCATTATGATGGATTAACAAAGTCTGGCAGAATTAAAGGTCGTGGTTCTGCTATGAACATGGGTTAATCCCTGATTTCGCTTCAGTATGATATACAAAAAAACTGAGGATGAGATCGAACTTCAACGCGAAAGTTCTTTGCTTGTTGGCAAAACTCTGGCCGAGGTGGCTAAATATATTCAACCTGGTGTTTCTACCATAAAATTGGATACAATAGCTGAAGCCTTTATCAGAGATCATCTGGCTGAACCTGGTTTCAAAGGTTATGGAGGTTTTCCGGGCACACTATGCATTTCTGTGAATGATCAGGTTGTGCATGGCATACCGGGTAAAGCAGTTTTGAAAGAGGGTGATATAGTCTCGATTGACTGTGGTGTTCTTAAAAATGGTTTTTATGGCGATTCAGCCTATACTTTTGCTGTTGGAGAAATAGCGGAGGATGTGAAAAACCTGATGAAACACACAAAAGCGGCACTATATGCTGGTATCGAAGTGGCTGTGGATGGAATGAGGACAGGTGACATCGGATATGCTGTTCAAAGCTATATTGAACCTTTTGGTTATGGTATAGTGCGCGAATTGGTAGGTCATGGAGTTGGAAGAAAACTGCACGAAAAGCCTGAAGTGCCAAATTATGGTCGCAGAGGCTCTGGAGTCAGACTGTTTTCTGGAATGGTAATAGCTATCGAGCCGATGATAAATCTTGGAACGAGAAATATTTCTCAGGAAGCTGACGGATGGACCATCCGAACTGCTGACAGATTGCCATCAGCTCATTATGAGCATACTGTAGCCATCAGGAAAAACAAGGCAGATATATTGTCAAGCTTCGAATGGATCGAAGAGGTATTAAGTAAAATGAATGGATAAAAAAGTATGGCAAAACAATTGTCAATCGAACAAGACGGAACAGTAATAGAATCGCTGGGAAATGCTATGTTCAGGGTAGAACTCGAAAACGGGCACACGCTGATTGCGCATATTTCAGGAAAAATGAGAATGCATTATATAAAGATTCTCCCTGGTGACAGAGTAAAGCTTGAGCTGTCGCCTTACGATCTGACAAAAGGCAGAATTACATTCAGATACAAATAATAAGGCAAAAGATTAATAAACCAGGTCAGCTTTTTTGGCTGCCATCGAAACTAAAAAAAATGAAAGTCAGAGCATCAGTTAAGAAAAGATCAGCCGAATGCAAAATAGTGCGTCGTAAAGGCAGATTATATGTAATAAACAAAAAGAACCCTAAGTTCAAGCAAAGACAAGGTTAAGCTTCAATAATAAATAATACAGAAAGATATGGCTAGAATTGCTGGTGTAGATATCCCAAACAACAAAAGGGGCGAAATATCACTCACATATATTTATGGTATCGGCAGAAGTGCTGCAAAAAAAATTCTTACTGATGCCGGCGTCGATTTTGACAAAAAAGTACAGGACTGGACTGATGACGATCAAAACAATGTTCGTACCGTTATTGGCAGTCAATTTAAGGTGGAAGGTGAATTACGCAGTGAAATCCAAATCAACATTAAGCGATTGATGGATATTGGATGTTATCGTGGAATTCGTCACCGTCTTGGCCTTCCATTGAGAGGTCAAAGCACCAAAAATAATGCCCGTACACGTAAGGGCCGCAAGAAAACAGTTGCAAATAAGAAGAAGGCTACCAAGTAGCATTCGGATCATATATCACAGCTTAAGTAATTAACATCTATTATGGCAAAAACCACACGAGTAGTAAAGAAACGTGTTGTTAAAGTTGAAACTACTGGAAAGGCCTACGTTAAGGCTTCCTTTAACAACATTATCATTTCTTTGACAAACAGCAACGGACAGGTTATTTCCTGGGCTTCAGCAGGTAAAATGGGTTTCAGAGGTTCAAAAAAGAACACCCCATATGCAGCTCAGATGGCAGCAGAAGAATGCTCAAAAACTGCCTACGACCTTGGGTTGCGAAAAGTAAAAGTTTACGTAAAAGGACCTGGCGCTGGCCGCGAATCAGCCATTCGTTCGATCCATTCTTCCGGAATTGAAGTGACTGAGATCAATGACGTAACACCATTGCCACACAATGGCTGTCGCCCTCCCAAAAGAAGAAGAGTGTAAACGAACAAATTGATTTAAAATTTAACACTATTTATTATGGCTAGGTACATTGGTCCAAAATCAAAAATAGCTCGGAAATTTGGTGAGCCCATCTTCGGCCCCGACAGAGCATTCGAAAAAAAGAATTATCCTCCTGGACAACATGGAAGTTCAAAGCGTAGGAAAAAACAGTCTGAATATGGAATACAGCTGCAGGAAAAGCAAAAGGCGAAATATACTTATGGCATCCTCGAAAAACAGTTTCGTATTCTTTTTGATAAGGCTGTGCATAAAAAAGGTATCACCGGTGAGGTTTTACTTCAACTGATTGAGTCACGCCTTGATAATACAGTTTATCGTCTGGGTATAGCCCCAACACGTAGTGCTGCAAGACAGTTGGTTGGTCACCGCCACATAACAGTCAATGGTGAGGTCGTAAATATACCATCTTACTTATTAAGAGTTGGAGACGTTATTGGAGTTCGTGAAAGATCAAAGAGTCTTGAAACTATTACTGGTTCCCTTGAAGGCCGTGTCAATAAGTATTCATGGCTGGAGTGGGACTCTGAAAAAATGGCAGGTAAATTTATGAGCTATCCAACTCGTGAAGATATCCCCGAAACAATTAAAGAACAACTTATCGTCGAGTTGTACTCGAAATAAGCAATGATTATTAATAACCTGGTAGCTTATTCTATCAAACACTAAACCTTAATTATGGCAATTCTAGCGTTTCAAAAACCTGAAAAGGTCATCATGGTCGAATCGGACAACAAAAAAGGTGTCTTTGAATTTCGTCCTCTGGAGCCAGGTTTCGGCATCACAATTGGCAATTCTCTTCGCCGCATTTTACTCTCTTCTCTGGAAGGATATGCAATTACTTCAGTTAGAATCGAAGGCGTATTGCATGAGTTCTCTGCTATCGAAGGTGTCGTTGAAGATGTTGCAGACATTGTATTGAACCTAAAAAAAATTCGATTTAAGCAGCAAATTGCATCCGAAACATCCGAGAAAGTAAATATTGTTATCGGTGATCAAGAGCAATTTAAAGCTGGCGATATCAATAAATTTCTTTCAGTTTTTCAGGTACTCAATACTGATATGGTGGTCTGTAATTTAGATCCTTCTGTTAAACTAAGTATCGAGCTTACTATTAACAAGGGCAGAGGCTATGTCCCGGCCGAGGAGAATAAAATCCCCAACGCAAACATTGGTACAATAGCTGTCGATTCTATTCATACACCTATCAGAAATGTCAAGTTCCATGTTGAAAACTATCGTGTTGAACAGAAAACTGACTATGAAAAACTGGTGATCGAAGTAACTACAGATGGTTCTGTTTTTCCAAAAGAAGCACTTAAAGAAGCTGCAAAAATCTTGATTATGCACTTTATGCTCTTCTCAGATGAAAAAATAACCGTGGATACAGATGAGAAATCTGTTACAGAAGAGTTTGATGAGAACTCATTACATATCCGCCAATTACTAAAAACTAAGTTGGTGGACATGGATCTTTCGGTTAGGGCATTGAATTGCTTGAAAGCGGCTGATGTAGAATCTCTTGGCGATCTTGTGGCTTTCAATAGAAATGATTTGCTCAAGTTCCGTAATTTTGGTAAAAAGTCCCTCACCGAGCTTGAAGAGCTGGTGAAAACTAAAGGACTTGAGTTTGGAATGAATATCAGTAAATACAAATTAGAAAAAGAATAACAGGAATGAGACACAATAAGAAATTCAACCATCTGGGCCGAACCAGTGCTCACAGGAAAGCAATGCTTTCGAATATGGCTGCGTCGCTTATCCTGCATAAAAGGATTACAACAACAGT
The DNA here is from genome assembly GCA_030683155.1 of Bacteroidales bacterium. GTDB lineage: Bacteria > Bacteroidota > Bacteroidia > Bacteroidales > F082 > JALNZU01. Next base: position 3,837 of record JAUXMV010000111.1, on the reverse strand, counting down.
TGCAAAAGCAAAAGCACTCAGGCCCTATATTGAGCCCATTATCACCCGTTCAAAAGATGATACAACCCACTCACGAAGGATGGTTTTCAGTTTGCTGCAAAATAAATATGCACTTACAGAACTCTACCGCGATGTTGCTCCCAAAGTTGCAGATCGTCCAGGTGGTTATACAAGAATCATAAAGCTTGGAAACCGTTTAGGTGATAGCGCAGAAATGGCCATGATAGAACTCGTTGATTTTAATGAGAATCTTCTTGGTGAAAAAGCTTCAAAGAAAGCCAAGACAACCCGCAGAAGAGGTGGTGCTAAAAAATCAGCAACTGCAACTGAAGTCGTTGCTGAAAAGCCAGCAAAAGTGGCTGAAGTGGTTGAGCCAATTGCTGCTGAGGATGTCGAAGTACCTGAAGAAACTTCTTCGGAGTCTGATGAAAATACAAAAGAATAGCGTTAGCATTTATAGCAACCGTTTGCATTCAAAAAGGATAAAGTTCGAAAGAGCTTTATCCTTTTTTGTCATATTTAAGTACTACTTTTGCATGAAACATTTTTATTAAAAAAATATTAGTATGAGTCACATTGTAAACATTCATGCCCGTCAGATACTTGATTCTCGCGGGAATCCAACAGTCGAAGTTGATGTAATTACCGAAAATGGTGTCATGGGAAGAGCTGCCGTTCCTTCCGGAGCTTCCACAGGGATCCACGAAGCTGTCGAACTCCGTGACGGAGATAAAGGAGCTTACCTTGGAAAAGGCGTTCTTAAAGCTGTAAATAACGTTAATGATATTATCGCCGATGAGCTCCATGGCTTTTATATTACCGATCAGGCAGAGATCGACGCCAAGCTTCTGGAACTTGATGGCACAAAGAATAAATCCAAACTTGGAGCAAATGCGATTTTAGGTGTCTCCTTGGCCGTTGCCCACGCAGCTGCTCAGGAAACGAATCAACCTTTATTCCGTTATTTGGGTGGTGTTGGTGCTAATACACTGCCAATTCCAATGATGAACATCATCAATGGTGGTTCACATGCTGACAATTCAATTGACTTCCAGGAATTTATGATCATGCCTGTTGGAGCTGAATCATTCAGCCAGGCAATTCGTATGGGAGCTGAGGTTTTTCATCACTTGAAAGCTGTACTTAAAAAACTTGGCTATTCAACCAATGTTGGTGATGAAGGAGGGTTTGCTCCGAATTTGAAATCTAATGAAGAAGCTGTAAAAGTAATTTTGGAAGCCATTGAAAAAGCGGGCTACATACCTGGTGAAGATATATTTATTTCACTAGATCCTGCTTCTTCTGAATATTTTATTGCAGATGAAAATGTGTATCACCTGCATAAATCTACAGGCGAAAAACTCACTCCTGCCCAAATGGTTGATTATTGGAATGAGTGGATCAATAAGTATCCAATTATTTCGATCGAGGATGGTATGGCTGAAGATGACTGGAGTGGATGGAAATTGATGACCGAAAAGATGGGGGCTAAGATTCAACTCGTTGGTGATGATTTGTTTGTTACCAATGTTGACCGTCTATCAATGGGTATTGAGCAAGGTATTGCAAACTCTATTTTAGTCAAGGTTAATCAGATAGGTTCGCTTACCGAAACTATCAATGCTGTTCAGCTGGCGTATAAAAATAATTATACAGCGGTTATGAGCCACCGTTCTGGAGAAACTGAAGATACAACAATTGCAGACCTTGCCGTTGCTTTAAACACAGGACTTATTAAAACCGGATCAGCAAGCCGTACCGACAGGATTGCCAAGTACAATCAGTTGCTTCGAATTGAAGAAATGTTAGGTGCCAACGCACGATACCTTGGTAAAGGATTTAAATACGCAAAATAAGCTATTGCTTTCATATGATAAATCCGGTTTGGGTATCCTGAACCGGATTTTTTTTGATACTTTTTTTGTAAATTCCAGTAAAGTACTCGTGTCGTTTAAAAAGGATAAAAAAAAAGGTTTGTTTCCTTTTTGAATACATTACCTTCGATCATAAGACAAAGCATTGTGGAATAGAGCTTTTTTCTGTTTTATTATTTGAAGTGAAGTCGGTGGTTCGATTAAGATTAATTGCGCTTATACTAAGTGAGTTTACAGCCTGTTTTCAGTGAACAAATCGCGAGATCATTCTTCGAAAGTGTAATAACTTTTGTAATTTTGTGACTGATTCTTTTTTATGACATACAAAACAAGTTGGTGCCTGATTTTCATATTTGTTATTGTGTTGATGCAACCACGCTTTCTGGGAGCGCAAAGTAATAGCTATGAGGGTTTTTCTGTGGCTTTGGGAGCTGGAATTACCAGACTTAGTCATGACACTTTAACGCTTAAAAGTACCATTCATCCCGCTCTTACCATTGCTCATCAATGGCAGTTGTTTCAAAATTATACAATTAATACAGCAGTTAACTTTGCAACGATTGGTGGTGATAATGATCATCCTATACTTCGCTATCGCAATCAATACCTGGGCTTTACTGTGGGGCCAAGATATTATTTTAATGAGAACTTCTTTGTTGATGCTGATTTGCAGTACGCTCTGCTGCTCAGACAAAGGTTGAAAGTATTGAATGGTTTCAATTCAAGTGGAGTTCAGTCTATGAGGATTGACAAATATCAATCGGGCTTGAATATAAATGCGGGTTTTGGATTTAAGCTTCAGGATGGTGTCACTTTTCAAGTCCGCTATGCTATCCCAACTTCGTTTTCTGAATTTAATAACCTACAGTTCATGGTAAGTTTTGCCTCACACAATTTGAAGATGAGGCAAAGAGGTAAGAAGTTTAAAAACATAGAAACGGCTTTTAGTAATCCGAATGAATGCAGAAGACTAATTCTGCACCGGAAGGGTCTTAGGGTGCTACCGGCTGATGTAGTAACCGTATTGAAAAATCTGGAAGATTTATTCCTTGATGGAAATCATTTAACTTCTTTGCCTCCTGAGATTGGTGAACTTGAGTTTATTACACGCATTTCGGCCAGAAACAATAGAATTGCTGCATTGCCTGTCGAGATAGGACATCTTCACCAGCTGAAAGAACTATATCTAGATTATAATCAGCTAACAAGAATCCCAGAGGAAATAGGCCAGTTGAGAGAACTGCGATTTTTGACCTTGAGTAATAACTATCTTACTGACCTACCTGCTGCAATTGGTGATTTAATCAATCTCAGGGAACTTGATGTAAGCAATAACATGGCCTTGTTAACACTTCCAGTCGAGATGGAAAGACTCCGAAATCTCGAGTTGTTGATCGTTGACCCTACGACGCTCTTTCCAATACCTTTCAACCTTCCAAATGCCAGATTGAAAATAATTGTAAAATATTAATAAGAGCATAGACAAATCAAAGTTTGAAATGCAAGCTATTAGTGAATCCTTTTATAGGATTATTCAATAAATATACGAAGATTTTCACACTGGCTTTTAGAATGTTTTTTTACTTCAGTCCTACAAAAAGGAGTGTTTGTGTAGTCATAAAAATAATTTTGACAGTATTTGGAAACTATATTACATCATTAGGAACGTTTCATTTTGCAGGAATGTAATTTAAAAGCAGTGAAGCTATAGTTGTAAACAAGATAAAATTTCCAGAGTTTATTAGAAGAAAATACTATTTGTATTTTTTTATTTTCAGTTAATAAACAGATTATCAGTACGTATATGATTTAATTAAAAATATTTTTCAAAAAACATTTGGATGGAAAGAAAAAGGTATTACTTTTGCACTCCCAATCGCGGAGAAAGATAGAATGAGAGAGAGAAGGTTGGGGATACAGAAAGAGAAAGAAAGTTCTTTGAAAGCTTGAAGCCAAAGCCTGG
>JAUXMV010000110.1 GCA_030683155.1 Bacteroidales bacterium | reverse complement strand
TTCTTTTAGTGCCCTGCTGAATTGGATGTAATTGGGCGGAAAATATGGAGAAAAGTGAATGTAGTTCATAAGTTGTTTTTTTAGATTAAGTCTGCAAAAATAACATAATGCTTCTAACAAGCAATAACATACCGTATTACAGGTTAAAAACTTATAAAGTCAGGGCAAAAAAAATATTCACGCTTGAAGTCTTTCAGTTGAATCTTCAGTTTTTGAAGGTTTATATAGGTTGAAAAACAAAATTCATTCAAAAGTAATTCTCTACTTTGTCTGCTAGTTAAAATTACTGATATTTTTCGCAATATTTAAATAATTATAAATCAATTAGTTATAAATTATTTTAAAAAAAAGTGAAAAAAAGTGGTTTTTTGCTATGCGTTTTTGGTAACTGAGGGTATTAATATAAGGTATAAAGCAGAAAAACTATAGAATTCAGAAACTAATAATTCACAAAAATGAAAAGGATTGCAATTTTATTAAGCTTAATGGTGTTCAGTTCAATCGGTGTTTTAGGACAATACACGATATCTGGCACAGTTCTGTATCATCAAAACCCGGAATACCCGATTGAGGGTACAGTTGTAAATCTATTTGATGAAAATGGTGTACAAGTAGCTTCAACCATATCAGATGAAAATGGAGTATACAATTTTGAAGATTTAGGGTATGGTACATTTACCTTGAGTGCCTCTGTTAATCTGCCAGGAGCACAAGTAACAGTTCAGGAAGCTGTATATATTCTGATGTATTTAAATGGTTTATACCAGCTCACACCCGTTCAGTTTATGGCGGCTGATGTTGATGGGAATGGCATTGTTAATCAATCAGATTTTATTTTTATCATTAGAAACCATTGGATTTTCAATCAGCCTTTTCCAGCTGGCAGCTGGGCATTTGAAGAAATTGAAGTTAACACAGGCACACGTGAAGGTGGCCCCTCGAACATTGGCGGCACAAAAATCGGTGATGTTGAAGGTGTATTTGTCCCAACGGGCAGAGATCTAATTAATGAGTTTCAGATTGTTGAAATGGGTACTTTTGAGGTACTGGCCGGAACAGAAATTATGGTCCCGGTTTATGCCAACACACCAAGCAATTTAATGAGTGGTTATGGTGTGGTTTTAGCGTTTGATTCTGAAATTATTGAAGTTTTGGAAGTTGAGGCATTTGGGTCAGATGCTTTTTCAACCATAAACAATGGCGCTGTCAGAATTGGAAATTTGGCAATTGATAACGGTATTTTCAGCAACTATAACGGACAGGTGGCTCAGGTTAAAATAAAAGTATTAAAAGATCAAATGAATGAATTTTTCCCATTCAGTATTGGATCCGAAAGCCATATAATCGGTCAGAAAGGAAAAAAAGAAGGAGTTGTTGATTTTGGGATGCCTTCACTCAAGCCAGTTAAAAATGTTCAAATACAGACCAATTCGATATTTCCTAATCCTGCAACCTCACAATTAACTTTGTCCATCCATTCAGAATCGAACAGCACTTCAGAAATTATGTTTATAGATCAAAGTGGTCGTATGGCAAGAATAGAAAAAATGCAGATCAAATCAGGTATTTTTGACTATACTGTTTCGATTGACGAATTGAAACCAGGCGTTTATCAGGTTGTAGTTTATGAAAACAATTTAAATAAGGTGCTTCTAAGTCAGAGACTTGTGAAACTATAGGAAAAACTATTCAATAAAGCGGTTCTTGAAGGAAGGCGTATGCCTTCCTTTTTTTATCTTCGTGCAGAAATTTAAAGATCAATGGTAATCAATCTGGGCAAGGAAAGCTTTATCACATATCTTCTTTTATTTTTGTTTACTGCTAATACGTTGGCAAATATCAAAACTGGAGAAGATCAGCACTATCAAAAGCTTATGA
>JAUXMV010000109.1 GCA_030683155.1 Bacteroidales bacterium | reverse complement strand
GAACAGGAAATCCCGGAACTTTATCCCCATGATACATACGCCAATCGAGTGATGGATCAAAATCCTGTCCGATATTTCTTCCTTTCAGACTTGCCACCGGCTCCATTTGGCCGTTGCCGCGGGGATATTTATCATGGTGATGTGCGCAAAAAATAAATGGATTACTCACAGGCCACTGAAAACCTAACGGTTTCATGTTTAGAATGGGATAATTTGACATTTTATTGAATTTTTGTAAATAATCAATGACTAAAGTACAAAAATAATGAAACCCATCGCTTGAAAAGGAAAAGTCCTCTTGTTCGTTAAATGAATTTGGAACAAAAGGACTTTCCTTAAAACTTAGACTGTCCGTTATTTGTTGAAACTTATTCGGTATTCAGTGTTTCAAATGAGAATAAAGACTTGTTTTTGAGCTCAAACAATAGTACACCAAAATTCTGTTATTTGGCTGAGTAACTAGAAAATGCTGTAGATGAATCCTGCAGATAAATTCGTTGCAATATAGTTTTTCTGTAAATCCCTCTCCACAACAGCCCCTTCAGCTTTGCTTTTTTCTGTCAGAATGGATGCGTTGCTACCCAAATTAGCTGAAAAACGCAATTGAGGTGAAACATAATAATTGACCGAAAACCCTATACCAGCATTGAAATCAGAAGGTAAATAACTGTATGAAGAATTGTTGTCTTCTGGTATTTTATAATACCTATGTATAAAGGATGCATAGGCATTCAATAATAAACTTGTTCTGCTGTTGGGGTAATATCCAATTGTATTTGAAGCGTATAGATGCAGGCTGCCATTTAAATTTTTTCTGTCAATATCTTGCACAAGTACTTCATTATCGATGATTCTATAGGTCAGGTTTTCGCTAATCAATCTGTATCCGGCTGATACTGTGGATGAATTTTGCCAATAAAGGTTTACAGGCTTTTCAATTCTGTAGTCTGCCAATAGCTGTATTCCTGTATGATTTTGTGTTTGGTCATATTCATTTTTATAATTAAGCAGTTGAGATTGATTTGCAACAGAATCGTTATAATAATGCTGATTATTAAAGGAATAATGCCTGATTGATGGAACCAGTCCAATCGAAAACCTTTTTCCGGCTTCACGTATCGGACCATTTGAGTAACTCCAGTTGTCGTTGAGTAAGGTGAAATAAGAAGCACCGGATTTTCCTTTCAAACCTATGGCATCAAGCAATGAGTCCACAGCAGTGATTTCACTTATAAGGCGCAGGCGATGATCAAAATGGCGTTGGTTCTTGATTTTTGTAATGAATTTTGCTACTTCAAGTATCTCATTTGCATCTGGTTTTTTTGCTAGATCGCCTGATTTTTCCAAGTCTTCGAGAATATAAACAGCCAGACGAGCATCTTGTACTTCTTCGATTCTGCCTTTTCCAACCATTAACGGAATAGCTATATCAAATTTGTAGCTGTTCGATGTCGATTTATAATTAAATGGGTAGTTTTTAGGATTTAAATCATCACTCATACCTGACAATTGGTTATCTGATTTAAACTGTAACCTTACCTCAATAAACTGAAGTCGTGGGTTATAAAACCGATTGGATGAATAAACATCAAATCCAAATAAAAGACTTCCTGATTTCCTTAGTATTTCATTCGACGGGCTTTCATATTTACGCTCCGAACGCCACCAACTGGGTTCGACACCGATTGAAGCTTGTTGAAACCCTTGATACGCTTTTGTGTTTTTCTTTGCAGTATAACGTGGATTCAAATTGGCATTCAATGCAGACTGACTGGTTTTGTTGTCAGATGTGCTGTTTAAATTTTCGTTTAAAACAAAATTATTCCCATTTAATCCGAAATTAAAATCTAATAATCTGTATGTGTAATCTGGGTTTTTGTAATCAGAAAGTTTAAAACTTCCCTGCCCATAAGTTGAAAAAAAAGTAAGTGTTATAAAACTTACTAAAAATAACAATGGTAAGGCTTCTCGAAATTGCTTTTTCATTTTAAGTTAGTTTAAGGTTTAACATCAAGAACTGTTCAATCGATTGAAAACTATCAATTTTTTCCAACAACCATGCCATGATAGACTCATCTCGTTTTTTATAAATGAAAGTTGTTGAGACAAAAAATAGTAGTCAGACTGAATTTCCGTGAATCTGATAAAGGAATTATTGAGGAAATTTGAAGAAGCTACTTTTCAGCGATGACCAGCATTTCAAAATCCCCGGTTGTGAGTTGATCACTTCTTGAAAAAGCGCCAAGTTTAGCACCATAGATGTCAATCTTTTTGAATCCGAGTGATTTCAGCAGCCATGTAATCTCGCTTGGCACATAATATCTTTCGTTGCAATCAAGCTCCTTTAGATTGCCATCATCATCTTCCACTGTTGTGATATTGTGGTCTCTGAAAGTCATCAGGTTGAATGTATTGCTCCTGTAGGTTGCGGTTCCTTCTGCGGAATTAGAGGCACAAAACTCTTCTACAGAATGATAAAGCGGAAAAAGCCCATTTAAAGTCGTGAAAATAATTTTTCCTTTTTCGCTCAGGGACTTTGCTGCATTTTTCAGAATCTCGAAATTCATTTCGTCCGTTTCCATGAGAGGAAAGCCGCCTTCACAAAGCATTAATGCAACATCAAATTCATTCTCGAAAGGCAGATTTCGCGCATCATGCTGCATGAAATCAATGACTAATCCGGCAACTTCAGCCTTTTCTCTTGCTTTTTCAAGTTGCGATGCCGAAAGGTCGATCCCTGTCATTTTGTAGCCTCTTTTGCTAAGCTCGATGCTGTGCCTTCCGGTGCCGCAGCCAATATCGAGAACTTTCAGTGTTTTGTCGAAACCGAATTCTTTTTCTATGAAGTCACATTCACCCTGCGTTCCCTGAGTAAAGCTTTCTTTGTCGTATTTCTGTCCATAATTTTCGAACAAAGACTCATACCATTGTTTCATTTTTGAAGTAATTTGGTTTTGTTTAAAAAATAAAACTAACGCTTGTCGATTTAATATTTGCAAAGTTACATCGTAGCATCACGGAACAAAAACAAATCCAATATTAAAAAAAACATTTTCAACTCCGGCATTGGGTTCCTTGATGCCGGCATTGCTGATATGTCTGTAACCTGCCCGAAGATCGAGAGATAAAATCTCGCCAAGCAAAACATTAATCCCTCCAAATGCATTCCCTAAAAAAACAAACCCGCTCGACTGCCTCGAAGGGGCTCCTGAAACATAATGCGGGCCAACGCTGATGCTGGCATAATAGCTGACAACACTATTCTTTGGTTTTAATCTTAATAAGGGGCCGAAATTGAGTCCGAATTCAATTCCTGCATTTTGACTAAAATTTGTTTTTTCCTCTCCAAAAATCGTTGTGTTAAACTGCGGTTGAAACAACATTTCCAGTTCAAGGAAGTCTTTTTTAAACAAAGAATAATAAAACTGTGGTTGAATCATGACAATTCTATATCGATAATTTACATCAAAAAACATGTTGTTCGCATAACCAACAACAATCCCTAGCTTATGCTTTTCGGTATTGAAAAAATTGTTGCTCCCTGAAAGTGAATTTACAGGGATAAAAAAGAGAAGGCTTAACAGAAAAACGTATTTCATTCTCCTGAAGTTAATGTCAATGCATCAATGATAAAACGCAATGTATTTTAAAATAATTCGCCATTTAAACCCTTTTCAGTTGGTAAATATCTTTTCGTCTGTCCTTTAAGTTTCGTACGCTACCAAACTGATGTAATTCTCTCAGCAAGTCGATATCAAGGTCAACGATCAGAATCATCTCGTTGTTTGGCGTAGCCTCTGCTTTAATTCCATTTGCAGGGAAAGCGAAATCACAAGGCGTAAAGACCATAGATTGAGCATATTGAATATCCATATTATGCACTTTTGGTAAATTTCCAACACAACCGGCAATTGCTACGTAGCATTCATTTTCTATTGCTCTTGCCTGGGCACAATGTCTTACTCTCGAATATCCATTTTGAGTATCCGTTAAAAAAGGTACAAACAAGATATCCATACCATCGTCGGCAAGCAGCCTGCTCAATTCAGGAAACTCAACGTCATAGCAAATGAGAATGCCTATTTTTCCACAATCGGTATCGAAAACTTTAAGTTTGTTTCCTCTTTCCATACCCCAGACTTTGACTTCATCGGGAGTCACATGCAATTTTTCATATCTTTCCACTGATCCATCTCTTCGGCAGAGATAGCCAACATTGTAAAGTCTGTCATTTTGAATTTCCGGAAAACTGCCGGAAATTATATTGATGTTGTACGAAATAGCCAGTTCTGAAAACTTGTAGATAATGCTGGAAGTGTGTTTGGCCAGTTCTCTAATGGCCTCAGGTTCTGAAAGATGGTTGTTTTCAGCCATTAAAGGCGCACTAAAGAATTCAGGAAACAAGGCAAAGTCAGACCTGTAGCCTGAGACGGCGTCAACAAAAAATTCAGCTTGCTGCAGCAGCTCCTCCAAATCTTTGTAAGGGCGCATTTGCCATTGAATCAATCCAAGCCGAACAAGACTTTTTTTTGTACTTGCCTTCTTCGTCTGTTTCTCATAATAAATGTTATCCCATTTCAACAACACCGCAAACTCACCCGATGCCTCATCACCTTCAAGGTAATTTTTAAGAATCTTTGATGGATGAAAGTCATTGGATACCTGAAAATTAAGAACTGGATCAACAACTTCTTTTCTTCTTACTTTTGCTATGTATTCTTTTGGGGTTATTTTATTTGCATACTTGTGATAATTGGGTATTCTTCCGCCAAACGCAATGCTTTTCAGATTCAGTCTTTCACACAACTCTTTTCTATAGTCATATAAACGTCTGCCAATGCGCAATCCTCTAAATTCCGGCCTAATAAAAAGCTCTATTCCATAGAGAACATCACCCTTTATGGTATGTGTAGAAAAAGTGTAATTTCCGGTAATTTCCTTGAATGTATGGTTATCACCAAATTTCTCATAATCAACAATAATTGATAATGCACATCCTGCAATCTGGTTGTTGATTTTAATAATAACTTGTCCTTCAGGAAACCGATCAAGCAAAGCCTTTATATTGTTTTCACTCCAGTAAGAATCAGGCATATTTGCATAAGATTCGATCATTGCCTTTTTCAGCTCCTGATAGTCATCAAGGCTCAAAAACGATAATTCAATATTTTCTATATCGCTCATATATAATAATTTAATAAAAATATCTGTTTTAAAAAATAAGATATTTTATCAAAGATAATCAATTATCATCAGACGGAAAAAACACAATTGACCGCTCCGGATCAAATGAAGGCTTTGTGCCTGGGAAGCAGGTATGTCAAAAACAAAATAATTAATGAAGCAATTGTTGTGGCAGGCTGCATCCATGAAACGTATCCAATAATGGCAACCTGAACAGCAATCCAGATTAAAATTATAATACCGCATAAAAAAGAAACTCTTCTCGCTGCGGGATGATGTTTAAACACAGCCACAGAAGAAATCAGCGCTGA
>JAUXMV010000105.1 GCA_030683155.1 Bacteroidales bacterium | reverse complement strand
TGTTATGCATTCTGCAGTCCTTACCCAAAACAAACCTGTTCTGAGTTATCTGGAGAAAAAGAAACTCCTTAATGACAAGGAAGGAATGAAAGAAGTTGTTGCTGAAGCACAGTTGAAATCATACATGAACGATCACTTCATCATGGATGTTGAAAGTATAAATGCAGCGGCAAGTACAGAAACACTTAAGGGAATAGAAATTGCAAGCATGGAACAACTTCAGCGTTCACTCCTTAATAATATTGAAGCGATTAATTCAGCACTTAACTCAACTGTTTTAAATAGTATCTCTGAATTAGGAAATCAGCAACTTCTACAGTTTTTGATTGGTAGTATGGAAAATATTCAGGGAATCGAGCAACTTTCAGATATTGAATTAGTTGGATCCCTCTCGCGCCTATAATGGCTGTACCCAAGGTGATTCATGAGTTCTTTCTCAAGGTTGGCGCCGGTGCAGGAGATTATTTGCACTTTAATCCGACGGATCATTTCGGCCAGAGAAATACTCAATTCGGCTGTAATCATTGCCCCGGCAAGGGTAATCATCATTTTCCCGCCGACATCCATGTGTGCTTCATCGCTTTTCGCCGCATCCAACAGCGCACCAAATGCAATGAGATTTATTCAGTTTGGCAAGTACAGAAGCGATAAATGAGAATTAAATATGATTATCAAAAAAATTAACATCAAAGAATAATAGCATGAAAAAGATTACTTACTTACAGGCAGGAATAATAGCAGTTTTAACATTGACCATTGGTGTTTTGATGGGATTGTTTATAGATCTCCCAAAAACCAAAAACGATGAGCTTGCAGGCTCAATAGGAAAAGTTGATCGTTTCAGAAATGTTCAAATCACCGAAGACGACATTCTTCTGCGCAACGAACTTGTTGAAGACACAGCAAAACGCACGCAATATGAAAAGTACCTGCTTTTTAATTATTATCAGGCTTTGAAAACTTCTTCCGACGTTGAACGTGTTTTGGCTATTGCTACAGCAGAAATTGATTTTGATAAGGTGTATTATCCTTATTCAAACGCCCTCACCAATTTTAAAACCTATCTTGAATCTGCCCGTGTAGATATTTTGTCGGCTTTAAACTTAATCCTAACAATAGATGAAAACCAGAAAGTGCCTGTTGTGACTTATCTAAATCAAGCACAAAATGCCATTGCCCGCATCCGCAATCACGATCAGGTGCTGATAAACTATATGAATGCTATGGCTACCTATATCGAATCAAACCCTGAATCCAATTTGGATGATTTGAATGACGCTCATGATATTCTTGCAATGAACGTTATGCATTCAGCCCTGTTGACTCAAAACAAACCCGTTCTTACCTATCTCGAAAAAAAGAAGCTGATGAACGAAAAAGAAGGCATGACAGAACTTGTTGCCGAAGCCAGTATGAAATCTTTTATGCAGGATCATTTCATTTCTGATGTCGAAAGCTTAAATGCAATAAATTCAGTGAATGTACTTCAAGGAATTGTTATTACAGACATTGAAAACCTTCAGAGTGTTGTTCTGAGTGATATTGAAGCGATTAATTCGGCTCTTAGCTCACTTGCTTTAAATAGTATCTCTCAATATATAAATAGTATTTCTCAATATATAAATAGTCTGTCTAATGATTTAAATAGTCATTCAGGATTAGAAAATCAGCAACTTCTTCAGGATATGGTTAGTAGTATGGAAAATATTCAGGGAATCACGAAACTTTCAGATATTGAATCCTTGAACTATATCCGCTAACCAAAGTAATTGAGATTTATTAGGTTTAAAGACGGGATATGAAACAATCAAAGCGAAATTTAACAGGATAATTCAGAAATTCGACATCAAGGAATAATAGCATGAAAAAGATCACTTATTTACAAGCTGGAATAATCGCAGTTTTAACCTTGACCATTGGGGTCTTGATGGGATTGTTTATTGATCTGCCAAAAACCAAGAGCGATGAGCTTGCCGGTTCCATAGGAAAAGTCGACCGTTTCAGAAATGTTCAAATCACCGAAGACGATATTCTTCTGCGCAATGAATTTGTCGAAGACACAGCAAAACGTTCGCAATATGAGAAATACCTGCTATATAATTATTATCAGGCTTTGAAAACTTCTTCAGATGTGGAACGTGTTTTGGCTATTGCCACAGAAGAAATAGATTTTGAAAAGGTGTATTATCCCTATTCAAATGCGCTCACGAATTTTAAAACCTATCTTGAATCTGCCCGCGTAGATATTCTTTCGGCTCTGAACATGATTATTTCAATAGATCAAAACCAGGATGTACCTGTTGTCGCCTATCTCAATCAGGCACAAAACGCCATCGCACGCATCCGCAACCACGATGCAGTTTTGATGAACTATATGAATGCCATGGCTACCTATATCGAATCAAATCCTGAATCTTACCTGAATGATTTGAATGATGCCCATGATATTCTTGCATTGAACGTCATGCATTCAGCAGTCCTCACCCAAAACAAGCCAGTTCTGAGTTATCTGGAGAAAAAGAAGCTTCTCAATGACAAAGAAGGGATGAAAGAGGTTGTAGCTGAGGCACAGTTGAAATTATACATGAATGATAACATCATAATGGATTTTGAAAAGGTTCAGGGGATTATTGCTTTTGATACAGAGAAACTTAAAGTAACGAGTATGGAAAATCTTCAGAGTGCTGTTTTGGACAATGTTATAACACTTAATTTTAGACTTTGCTCAAATGCTTTAAATAGTGTTTCCGACTTGGGCAGCCAGCAATTCCTTCAGAAGCTCATTTTCAACAGCATGGAAAACCTTACGTGTTTTGAGCAGATTTCCAACATTGAAATATTATTCACGGGATTCACTTGATTTTTCTCTCATAAACTTTGCCATTCAGTTTTTATAACTTAAAGAAAACGCGAAAAATAGAACTTAATGACTCTTATGTCCAAAATTAATGCTTGAGTAGTAAACAAAAAAGTTTTATAAAATGAAAAAGAACGTTATAAATCAAACAGTGCTAATAGCGATAGCAGCATTGGTCGTTGGATTTTTATTCGGCTTGGTTATGGATTTTCCAAAACCGGGAAAAGATGAACTGACTGGCTCAATCGGAAAAGTTGACCGTTTCAGAAATGTTCAGATGACTGAACAAGACATTCTTCTTCGCAATGAACTTGTTGAAGACACTACAAAACGTGCTCAATATGAACAATATCTGCTTTATTACTACTATCAGGCCTTGAGAACGTCATCCGATGTGGAGCACGTTTTGGCTATAGCTACTGCTGAATACGAATTTGAAAAAATTAATTTTTTGTATTCGAATGCCCTTACCAATTTCAAAACCTATCTTGAAACGGCTCGTACAGATATTCTGACAGCTTTGAATATCATCATTTCAATTGATCAAAATCAGGATGTGCCTGTTGTGACTTATCTCAATCAGGCACAAAATGCCATTGCACGCATCCGAAACAATGATCAGGTGCTGTTAAACTACATGAATGCCATGGCCACTTACATCGAGTCACATCCAGAAGCGTATCTATATAGATTCATTGATGCGCATGATATTCTTGCCCTGAATGTTATGCATTCTGCGCTTTTCACCCAAAACAAACCAGTGTTGAGTTATCTGGGGAAAAAGAAACTTCTTAATGATAAGGAAGGAATAAAAGAAGTTGTTGCTGAAACACAGTTGAAATCATATATCCAGAATCAGCTTACTTTGGATTCACAAATAATTGGCAATATCAGAAGTAACGACCTGATTCATTTACAGACTTCGATTTCAGCAATAGAAAATCTGAGCAGTATTGTTTACAGCGATATGTCAGAATTGAAGAGTTTGGATCAACTCCAACTTTACAATAGCAACAATGATCTGCTGAACGCCATTGGTGCTACAGATTTATTGAGTATTGATTTTCCCATTATAATATGAGTCTGTGTTAATCATTTAAAAAAGGATTGAGCATAATTCACTCCTAAGGAAGCAAATAAACAAGATATGGCTTAAACTAAAACAAATGTTATGAAACTGATTTTCAATCGCTATTTGTTGTTGCTGTTCCTTTTAAGCGGGACAGCAACAATGCTTTTCAGTCAGAAAATAAACCGTTTCAAGACGGATGAGATGGAACTGATTTATTTCGGGAAAAGATACTCCTATCTCATGCCGCATGTGGCACGGACTTATCACAATGCACTTGACTTTCATAAAAAGCATTGGGACTATGATCATAAAATGACCTATGTGTTACTCACTGATTTTGAGGATGATGGTCATGGAGGTGCAATCGTAATGCCCTACAACATGATTATTCTGGGCATTTCTCCCTTCAACTTTGCCTTTAGCATCACGCCTTCAAGCGAACGTTTTCAGTGGCTTTTTGCGCATGAGCTCACACACATCACCCTTGCTGATAAACCAAACAAAACAGATGAATTTTGGCGAAAAGCTTTGTTTGGAAAAGTACGTAGAGACGAAAAAATGCCTCTCACCGCCTTTTGGAGCTACCTCACAACACCGCGTTGGTATGCCCCACGCTGGTATCACGAAGGCATTGCCTGTTATTTGGAAACATGGACATCCGGAGGTTTGGGCAGGGCGCTAGGCCCATACGATGAAATGTATTTCCGCAGCATCATAAACGAAAACTATCCGCTTTATTCAGTTGTTGGTCTGGAAACCGAAGGCACAACGATCGATTTTCAGGTTGGTGCCAATGCGTATTTGTACGGAACACGTTTCATCACCTATCTGGCTCATAAATATGGTGATGATAAAGTGAAGGATCTTTACAACCGCACAGACGATAGCAAGGCGTTTTATGCCGCACAGTTCAAAAAAGTTTATGGCACTTCTGTGCAGAAAGAATGGACCAAATGGATTGAATTTGAAAAAGAATTTCAAACCAAAAATATAGAAGCCGTAAAAGAATATACTCTTACAGATTTCAAACCTATCACGGATAAGCCGTTGGGAAGCGTCTCAACAGTAGGCTATGACAAGGAAGAACAAAAAATATACGCTGCAATCAACCATCCCGGTGATATTTCTCAAATTGCCGAACTTGATATCAAAACAGGAAAAGTAAAGAAAATTGCCACGCTCGATTCGCCCATGCTTTATTCAGTGACTTTTCTTGCTTACGACCCTCAGAAGAAACAGATTTTCATCACTGAGCAAAATTCAAAATATCGAAGTCTGGTAAAGATTGATGTTGCCTCAGGAAAAAAAGAAACCCTGATAAAGTTTTCAAGAACATCTAACCTGGTTTTCAATCCTGCTGACCGGAGTCTTTGGGGTGTTCGAAACGACAATGGCTATGCAACGCTTGTAAAGATTGTTGAACCATATACTGAGATAGCTCCAATGTATACGACTGAATTTGGCCGCTCACTTTTAGATCTTTCTGTTTCAAACGAAGGAAATAGCCTCAGCGCCACTCTGACAGGAATCAGAGGTGAACAGTCGGTGATATTATTCAACCTGAAAGATCTTGAAATTGGCGTTAAGGAATTTAAAACAGTTTATAAATCTGAAGACAATACACTTACACAGTTTCGTTTCTCCAATGATGACCGCTACCTGATTGGCACATCATACTTTACAGGCGTTTCGAATATCTGGCGCATTAACCTTGAAGATAAATCCTTCGAACTGCTTTCAAATGACGAAAGTGGACTTTTCTCTCCACAGCAGATTAATGACGATTCTATTTTTGTCGTTAAATTTAACCGTAACGGCATGCAGCCCGGCATAATCCCTATGCGCGTAATTACAGAAGCCAACTCCATCAACTATCTTGGAAATCTCGCCTATGAAACAAGCCCTCATATTGGAGATTATTCTCTTCCTTCAATTTCCAAAGTTAATATCGATTCACTAAAAACCGGTGAAGCACCTTATTTTCCATTAAAAAACATGTCACTCACAGGCGCTCATCCCGATATTGCCGGTTTCAAGGAAACAGCTGCAGTTGGATACAGACTAAACTGGCGCGACAGGGTTGGGTTGTCCAATCTAAGTGTCTTCCTCGGCACATCTCCATGGAGCACAAATCCGGATAAGCAAAAAATCCATGGCGACATTCAATGGGATTATTGGAATTGGAGCGTTCACGCCACCTACAACAAAACAGATTTCTATGACCTTTTTGGCCCGACCAAAAGAAGCAGGGCGGGATATTCTGTTGGTTTCAATTATAAAAAAAACTTTGCAATAAAAGCCCCTTTTCGTTGGAATTATGGTTTTAGCTTGACACACTATGGCGATTTGGAAGTGTTGCCGCAGTTTCAAAACATAGCTTCACCCATCAAAAATTTCCAAAGCATATCTGCTGATATCGGAACATCAAAACTCAGACGCACCCTTGGAGGCATAGAAGATGAAAAGGGTTATACATGGAACCTCACAGGTTACAGCTACTATGCCAATGGAAATCTCTATCCTTCAATTATTTCTGAACAGCACATCGGAATGTTGGTCCCAGGTATCCGCAACACAAGCTTTTGGATTCGCAACAGCGTCGGTCAGTCGTTTGGTAAAAGAGGTTCTTCATTTTCCACTTTTTATTTCGGCGGATTCAGAAATAACTATGTCGATTGGCAGCCCTCTTCGCAATACCGAAAAATCCTTGCCTTCCCCGGAGCGGAAATTGACGAACTCAGTGCCCACAATTTTATTAAAACAATGGGTGAACTGAATCTCAAACCTATTCGTCTTCGCAATGTCGGCACCACCTGGCTTTATCCTACTTTTATAAAAACATCATTGTTTGGAACGCATATAATGCTCAACCCTGATAAGGATATCAGCCGACGTAATGTATTCAATGCCGGCGCACAGATAGACCTCGAACTAGTGCTGTTTTCCTATCTTAAAACAACATGGTCTGCGGGCTATGCAAGAAAGTTAGAGAATAGTTTTGGTCCTGCTGAGCAATGGATGTTTTCAGTAAAATTATTAGGAAACTAATTTTTTGTATTTTTAATGGTTATTTCTGCTTAGGAATCATAACCAAAACAAACGGAACTAGGTTTTGAATATGAATTTCAAGACATCATGAAAGGCCGAAAGGCAAAAACCTTTGTGAATTTTGCCTTTTAGGCCAAACAGATGAAGCAGTTGTGTTTATCATGATTACAATAAAATACAATGGAGAAAGAAGAAAACATCAAATCCCTGAAGCTTCAAAATAAATTGGAGGAGCTCGAAACCATCAGTGTTTTCCTTGAAGAACTTGCCGAAATCTGGGATATTCCGTTGGCTTTGACGATGTCTTTGAACCTTGTGCTCGAAGAAGCTTTTACAAATGTGGTTAACTATGCCTATACCGATCAGGACTTGCATAGCATCGGGATTGATTTTGAAAAAACAGGCAATATTTTGTCGATAAAAATTATCGACGATGGCAAAGCTTACGACCCCACGCAAAATGCCGATCCTGACGTAACACTCTCAGCAGAGGAAAGATCAATCGGCGGACTTGGAATTTTTCTTATCAGGAAAATGATGGATGAGGTAACCTATCAGCGTGCTGACAATAAAAACATACTGATGATGACTAAAAAGCTGACTTTTGGCAGCTGATAAAACATGCATTGAAAGACCAGGTTTGAACAGTTGTAAAGAAAGTTGAATTATGAAAAACCTCTTCAAGGATTTATGGCTCGCGGTTACGTTAATTATCGGTGCTTCTGCTGTTTTACTTTTTTCTGACATGGAACAGCGCAGCAGCAGCAAGCCTGACAAACTCCGCGAATACCCACCTATAGCTATCATGCAAATTTCGTCAACGCCATTGCTTGACACCCATGTTGCCGGTATCATTGACCGCTTGATGGAAAAAGGATATGTGGCTCCCGGAAATGCTAACATTCGTCAATTTAACCCTCAGGGTGATTTCAGCACTGCCAATACAATCGCACGCGAAATTGCAAACGGCCCCTACAAAATTGTGATAACTTCAAGCACGGTTGCACTACAGGTGTTTTCAAAAGCAAACCAAAATGTTGGAAAACTGCATGTTTTTGGTGCCGTCACCTATCCTTACGGCACAGGCGTCGGCATCACCGGTCCCGCGCCTGATCAGCATCCTCCCTATATGGCCGGCATCGGAACTTTTCAACCTGTGAAAACAGCTTTCCAGACGCTTAAAAAACTTAATCCTCACATCAAACGGGTTGGCGTTGTTTGGAATCCCGGCGAACAGTGCTCTGAAGCTTGTTTGTATGAAGCCAGAATGATTTGCAAAGAACTGGGAATAGAACTGGTTGAAGCCATTGCTACAAACACTTCAGAGGTGTCAGAAGCCGCACGTTCATTGCTCTCAAAAGGCATTGAAGCCATTTGGATTGGCGGGGATACCGTTGCAATTGCTTCTTTGGGGATGATCGTTAATCTGGCAAAGCAGGCGGGAATTCCTGTCTTTACAAACGACCCGATCGACGTGAAAACAGGAGCACTTTTTGGACTTGGAGCAAACTATTTCACTGTCGGACAATACACCGCCGATGTCGCAATAGCTATTCTGGAAGGTAAAAGCCCTTCTGAATTTCGCATTGAAAACGTTGTGCCTGAAGAGCTTCGTATCAACACTGAGGTGCTTGCCTCTCTTGGCAATGCATGGAGCATAAGCCCTGAATTGCAGGCGCTCATTACTTTGTCTGACAATGAAAAAGAGGTTGAACGTATTGAGCTTGATTTTGCCAAAATGAAAAATCAGGGTAGCGAGCTGGATATAGAAACAATAAATTCAGCAAATCTGTTCCGTAATGTGGCTCTCAAAAACGGAAGACCTGCAAAGCTTGCTGTAATTACACTGGTTGAAAACAAATCACTTGAGGAGGCCATTCAGGGAGTTGAAGAGGGTCTGAAGTGGAGTGGTCTGCAGCCCGACATTGATTACAGCTTCAAAACCTATAGCGCACAAGGTGAAATAAGCCAGTTGATGACCATCATTGATGCTGTTGTACGCGAAAAACCAGATGTGATTGTAACTATTACGACACCTGTGATGATGGCGGTTGTGAAAAGAGTAACCGAAATACCAGTTGTTTTATGCGTTACCAGCGACCCCAACAAACTAAATATGTTCCCTGAAGGACGACCTGAAAATGTTTGTGGGGTTCATGATAACCCTCCGGTGGAGGCGCTGCTTGGAATGGCTATGGCATACAATCCGAAGCTCAAGGCTGTAGGCATTGTATATGACGCATCGCAGATGAACTCTGTTTTATCTGTCGAGAAATTGCGTGTTGCAGGAAAAAACAAAAAAATGAAGGTGGTCGAAGTCACAGCTTCCAACGTCACTGAACTCAGCATGGCAACACAGGCACTGATTCAAAGAGGGGCAGGGGCAATCATTGTTTCTGCCGACAACCTTGTTACCACAGGCTTTGCTTCTATCCGCCGTGTTGCTGATGGCAGTGGAATACCCATATTTGCTACCGAACCGCAGCTTGTTGCTGAGGGTGCTACCGGCGCTTATGGCGATAGTTTTTTTGAGTGGGGTAAGCAATCCGGGAAAATGGCTGCCAAAGTTATTGCTGGTGTTCCGGCATCTCTTCTGCCGTTATCTGAAACAGAAGTTCAGCTGAAAATAGAACCAAAAGGGAAGCCAGTTGCTGTCAGCCAAAAAAAATTCAAACTGAGAATCGTGCATTACAGCGATACCGAATTTGCCGAGCGTTGCCATGAAGGGCTGATAGATGGCATTCGGAAAGCAGGCTATATCGAAGGACAAGATTATGAATTGCGCGTCTTTAATGCTCAAGGCGATATGTCAACGCTATCCAGTATAATGACGACCATAAAATCTGACCGACCTGATTTACTGATGGTTATTTCAACGCCCACGCTGCAAGCTGCTTTAAGGCAGGCTGGCAATGAAACAAAAATTGTCTTCACCGGCGTTGGTGATGCAGTGAAAGCCGGAGCGGGTAAAAGCGAAACTGATCATCTGCCCAATGTCACAGGTATCACTACCCGTTCTCCGTTCTCCGGAATGGCGAAACTCATTAAGGAAACTTTGCCCGGAGTTAAAAATGTTGGCACCTTGTTTACACCTGCCGAAATCAACAGCGTGTTATACAAAGATTGGTTTGCCGAGGCACTCGAAAAAGAGGGGATAGGCCTTATAACCATCCCCGTTACTTCGAGTGCCGACCTTACACAAGCTGCCTCCGAACTGTGCAGAAAAGATGTGCAGGTGGTCTGCCAGATTGTCGACAATATGACACGCCCGGGCTTTGCACTTATTGCGCGTAAAGCTGCTGAAAATAAAATCCCTGTCTTTGTCTTCGACAGTGATCAAATGCATGATGGGGGCGTTTTATGCCTTGCACGCGATTATTATGATGCTGGTCTGGAAGCTGCTGAAAAAGCAGTGCGCATTTTACGAGGCGAGAATCCTGCTGACATTGCTTTCAGCAATACCCAATCCGAAAAGCTTTTGTATAATCCTGAATTGGCTAAACTTTTCAAGCTCCGGCTGAGTGAAGGATTTTTACAGAAAGCAATTGTTTTTACCAACGAAAAAAACTGATTATGCAACTCATACAAGAACAGCTTGGAAAGTATTTTGTAATCAAAGCCATTGGTAAGCTTGATGCTTCCTGGGCCGATTATTTTGCTGAAACTTGTCTTGACCTTATCCGCAATGGCCACCACAATCTGATTATTGATGCCGATGAATTGAATTTTCTAAGTTCAGCGGGCATAAGGTCATTGTTGCGAATCAACAAAGAGCTTCACTCAGTGAAAGGAAGCTTTCTGATCGTACATGCTCAGGATTTTGTGGTTAAAACAATCGAAATGACGGGCTTCAAACATTGGATTTCCAAGGATTTTCCCAAAGAACTGTTGGCATTGAAATCTGATCATTCATTTTCATCTGCTCAGGTTGATGAAGGGTCTTTTGTGCTTAATCCATCAGGCAGCCTCACGCTATCGGTTGTTGCTGACTGGCAGCCATGGAATACAGTAAAAGCAGAAAATATTTCAAAGCTTCATTTTCCTGCTTCAGTTTTTGCGCTAGGTATAGGCAGTGCAGCAGATTCTCCTGAGGAAGCCCGATCCCATTTTGGTGAGTTTGTTGCCGTTGGAGGCCATGTCATTTTTCAGGCACCTGAAGCTAAATCGCGCCCCGACTATCTTTTGGCTGAAAAAGACTTTATCCCTCAGATGCAAGCAATACAGGCGTTATATTGCAATGGTGAAATGTCGCATTTGTTCCGTTTTTCGCCTGACGAAAAAAATGCATTTTTCGGATTGTCTGATATTTCGGAGAAAGCACTTTCAATCACAAAGTGCAATGCCGCTGCATTTGTGGTTCTTGCCGAGGTGGATGGACTCGTTGGCGCCAACCTCATACAGTCGCCAGGTCTTTTAAAAAATAATGGTATTATTCCATTTCCCGAAATCCGCGAATGGCTTTCTTTCTGCGGCGAAAGGGTGTTTTCCGGTTATCAGGCAATGGTTTTTGGTGTCGTGACCAGAAATGGGGCTTTTGAGAAAATGCCACTTCTTGCATCACTGCCGTCCAACCCCGAATTGTCCGGACATTTTCATGCAGCTGTTTTTCCTTATCAACCATTGCAAAACGGAAAAATTGACCTTATTCAAAACGTTCAAAAGTTACTTTCCGGACCACCGCCACAGGCTTTAATGCATTTGGCTGACGACAACAGGCCTGCAATAGGTCTTGGACAAAGTTCACTCATTCGTGGAGCTTGCTGGTGTGCTCCCATTCAAAACATGGAGGGTATTTTATGAATTTAATCATTGGCGCTTTTACGATGGGTCTTATCCTGTCGCTGCTTTCACTTGGTATGTTGATCAGCTTTCGCATGATCAAATTCACTGATATCACTGTCGACGGATCAATCACCCTCGGCGCTTCCCTTTCAGCAGTGCTCATCATGGCAGGATGGTCGCCATGGCTTGCCACCTTAATGGCTTTCTCCGCTGGAGCAGTTGCAGGAATGGTAACTGGAATTCTGCATACCCGATTTAAAATTCAGGAAATTCTGGCCGGCATTCTTGTTATGACGGCTCTTTATTCTGTCAACCTGCGCATCATGGGCCGAAGCAATATTCCTTTGCTTGACACCGAGACCATCTCCGGTGGTACGGAAAAGCTATTGCAGCAGTTCACCGGTGGCACCAGTAAAATGAATGTCTTTGGCTGGCCTGTACCTCTCACAGATATGGCTGTTTTTATTACCATTGCCATCATTTGCATTATCACAGGCATTTTACTCAACCGCTTCCTGAAAACACACTTTGGTACCGTCCTTAGAGCCACGGGCAACAATCCACAAATGGTTCGCGCACAGGGAGTAAACAACAATACAATGGTTGTCTTCAGCCTTGCGCTTTCTAATGGATTGGTTGCATTGTCGGGCGCGCTACTAGCTCAGTATCAAGGTTTCGCAGATGTACAGATGGGCATCGGCATGATGGTTTGGGGTTTGGCAAGCATCATTATTGGTGAGGCACTGGTTGGAAAATCCAGTCTGGGAATCACCATCACAGGTGCAATTCTGGGAACAATTTTATTTCGGCTGCTCATTGCCATTGCGCTACGCTGGGGCTTAAATCCAAACGACCTGAAACTCGTTACGGCTGTATTTGTTTTCTTTGCCCTTGTTGCGCCCTATATGTTCAAATCATTAAGCAGTAAATTTTTCGGAGGATCGCGTCATGCTTAAAATCAATGCTATCAGTAAGACTTTCTTTCCCAACACCGTGAATGAAGTCGGGGCTTTGAACAATGTAAGCTTAACAATAAAGGAAGGTTGTTTTACTGCCATCATAGGCACAAATGGGTCTGGGAAAAGCACACTCCTCAATGCTATTGCCGGCACTTTTATACCCGATCAGGGCTCTATTCTTTTAAATGAAACGGAAATAAGCGCATGGCCGGAATATAAGAGGGCAAGCCTTATTGGCCGGGTGTTTCAGAACCCTTTTGCGGGTTCAGCTGCCGAAATGACAATTGCCGAAAACATCATAATGGCCATGAGACGCGGTCAGAGCAGGCCTTTGCGTCTGGCTGTCAACGCAGCGGTAAAAGAAGAAATTGCCGAAAAAGTACGTATGCTTAAAATGGGTCTCGAAGACAGGCTCGATAATCCAATCGGGACACTCTCGGGCGGACAGCGACAGGCGCTCACCTTGCTTATGGCTACATGGCTGAAACCTAAACTCCTTTTACTTGACGAACACACTGCTGCCCTCGACCCGAAAAGCGCTGCCAAAGTAGCCGAACTTACCAAGCATATCATCGAAAAGGAAAACCTTACAGCCTTAATGGTTACACACTCAATGCAGCAAGCAGTCGACCTGCCCGATCGAATCGTCATGATGCACCGCGGTCAGATTGTGGAAGATTACCGTGACGAAATGAAGAAACGCGTCCGTGTTCCAGATCTTATCGAAACTTTTAACAGAGTGCAGAAAAGAGAATTATTTGATGAGTCAGTTGCCGCCATGTTGCAGCAGCAGTATATCTAAATGTTCAAAAACCCTTGTATTAAATGAAAAAGATTACAATCCTTTTATTCTTTTTGGCAGCGTTCACTTCATTCTACAGTTGTAAAAAAGATGAAGAAAAGAACGATATAACAGGCACTTACCAAAGGCCATATTTAGTTGGCGGCCAAGCCTACCAGGTTCAGCTTTCCTTTACCAAAGATGGAATTCTTTTATGGAAACCTGTTGAGACAATTCCCGGCCACACAAGTTCATCTGTAAAGTATAGTCTCGTTTCTGATAATAAAATCAAAATCTTCGACGATCCCGACTGCAATTCTGAATCAACATACCAGTTTCTTGTTTCTGATACGAAGCTTACGCTAACGCCTGAAACCGAAACCTGCGACCCCCGCAAAAATGCCTTATCCGGCGACTGGCCAAAGGTGGAATAGTCGCCATCGTTGGAGCAATATCTTTAATGTGAAGTAAAAGTGAAGCCCAATTTTGCTTTTATTACCTTTACCAAAAAATTTAAAATTCAATAGCATGGCACTGGCAGGACAACTCAACACCCTTGAAGTAGTTAAAATAGTCGATTTTGGCGTCTATCTCGACGGAGAAAATCTGGGCGAAATTCTGTTGCCCTCCAAATGGTTGCCCAAAAACTGTCAGCCTGGCGACAAACTTGAAGTTTTTCTCTATTTCGACTCAAACGATCGCATTATTGCTACCACAACAAAACCAGCCATCACTGTCAATCAGTTTGGAATGCTGCGTGTTGTCGATGTAAATAATGTTGGTGCCTTTCTTGATATGGGACTTGACAAAGATCTTCTTGTACCCTACCGTGAACAGAAAATGCGCATGGAAGTGGGAAAACACTATCTGGTTTTTGTTTATCTCGACGAAGAATCCAACCGCATTGCTGCCTCCGCAAAAATTGAACAATTTCTGGATTTAACAGAACATGACTATAAAGTTGGCCAGGAAGTTGATCTCATTATATGGGCTATTACCGAAATCGGATTTAAAGCCATCATAGATCACAAGCATGAAGGCCTCTTATATAAAAATGAAGTGTTTCAAAGCCTCCGCCCGGGACAACACATCAAAGGTTACATCAATAACATTCGTGAAGACGGAAAAATTGATCTCACACTTCAAAAGGCAGGCTACGAAAAAATCGATGAATTCTCTCAAAGCATCATCGAAATACTAAAGAAACGTGATGGTTTTCTACCTGTGACCGATAAAAGCAATGCCACTGAGATTTACAGCATCTTCAAAATGAGTAAGAAAAACTTCAAAAAATCTATTGGGGCCTTATACAAAAAACGCCTTATCGCCATTCTTGAAGACGGCATCAAGCTTATTTCCTGAAAAATCTATCGCTACAGATAAGGGTTTAAAACCTTAAAAATCAAATAGTAAATTTGATAATTCGTCTAATTGTATTATAATCTGGAGTCAACCATTTCTTTTGGCAGGATTCCTTTTACATCATAGATGATGACTCCATTTTGTTTGTGGATTTTCATATTGATCTCCCGGAATTCGTTATGGGCAACGGCAAGGATGATGGCTTGGTAACCATCCTTTTCAGGATATTGGGTTAGAATTTCGATACCATATTCGTGCTTCACTTCTTCTGTGTTTGCCCAGGGGTCGTAGATATCTACCTGCATTCCATATGTTTGAAGTTCGTTGCTGATGTCGATAGCCCGTGTATTGCGGATATCGGGGCAGTTTTCTTTGAAGGTGATTCCAAGCATGAGGGCTTTGGCTCCTTTTACTGGTTTACCTGCTTTCAGGAGGAGCTTGACAACTTCGCCGGCAACGTATGCACCCATGCCATCATTGAGTCTTCTTCCGGCGAGGATGATTTCGGGATGGTAGCCCACTTCCTGAGCTTTCTGGGCGAGGTAGTATGGGTCGACACCGATGCAATGTCCACCAACGAGGCCGGGACGGAAGGGAAGGAAATTCCATTTGGTGCCGGCAGCTTCGAGCACTTCAAGGGTGTCAATTCCCATTCTGTTAAAAATTTTACTGAGTTCATTAACGAAGGCAATGTTGATGTCGCGCTGCGAGTTTTCGATGACCTTGGCAGCTTCCGCCACTTTGATGCTTGGAGCGAGGTGCGTTCCTGCAGTGATTATTTCTTTATATAGCGCATCAACTTCCTTTCCGATTGCGGGTGTGCTTCCTGAAGTGACTTTCTTGATTGTAGTGAGGGTATGCACTTTGTCGCCCGGATTGATGCGTTCGGGTGAGTACCCTACATAAAAGTGCTCGTTCATCTTTTTGCCGGAGATGCTTTCCAGCACAGGAACACAGTCATCTTCGGTGGCTCCGGGGTAAACAGTGGATTCATAAATGACAATATCGCCGTCTTTGAGCACTTTACCAACCGTCTCGGAGGCTTTCACGAGTGGTGTGAGATCGGGACGATTGTTTTTGTCAGTAGGTGTTGGAACGGCAATAATATAGATTTGACAATCAGCGATATTCATGAGACTGTCGGTGATGTAAAGGCCCTTTTTTTCATTCAATGATTGCTTGATCAGGACAGCCTGAAGGTCTTCATCAGATACTTCGAGGGTTGGATCGTGACCTTGATTGAGTTCTTTGATGCGTTTTGCAGAGATGTCGAAGCCAATGACGGGGCGGTGTTTGGCAAATTCTACGGCAAGTGGCAGGCCAACGTAACCAAGACCGATAATAGCGATATTTTTGATTTCCATAAAGAGATTATTGTTACAGGGGGTTCTTTTGATGTTTTGGTTGTTTTATTTGGCAAAGTTACTTAAAGCATAAGTTTAGACAAGTTTTTTGACTGGATTTTTTAATGCTTTATGATAGAATCTTTTGCTTTTCAAGGGAGATTGGATTATGCAAAAATACTGATACTTAACTTTTGATATAAAGACAAACATTTTTCGCATCAGTTTGATGAATCATTCAGAGTTGAGTTATCTCAGAAAAACATATCTGGATATTGCTGAATATAAATGGAATATCTCAGAAATTTGTTGTGGTTTTGTGTGTCAAACGTTATTTTTTTTTGCGGAAAATGTTTTGATGTGTCAAGAATGAGGTTTCTGATTTCAGATAATTGATGTTGGCTAGTTTGATGACTATTTCTAGTAAAGACTCTTTGATTAGTTTGTCGTAATTGATAATGAGCTTGTTATGCGTTCAATTTTTTAGCATTTTGCAAACTTGCATAAAATCAGCCAACTACAATCTTTGTTGTGTACTGGCGCTGGTTTTCAAAAACGATTAGGAAGTAAACTCCTTCGGCCACTTTTGGGATATCAATTTGAGTTCTTTCACCTTTACCGTTGACAACGATACTATCTAAATGCCACATTTTGCTCCCCTGTGAATTGTACAGAACCATGGAAATATTATCTGAACTTCTGTGCCATATCAATGAGAAACTACCACTATTTGGATTGGGTGTTACTGTGAAGAATGCCAAATTTTCATTTTCATTCAGTCCGATAAAGCAGTCATCACGTATCGTAAGGTTTATGCTTCCATTAGCAGTACAACCATTGAGAATACCTGCTACCTGTATTTCGCGGCTCGTTCCGGGCAGAAAGCTGCTCCCACGGATAATTATCTGTTGGGTTAACTGACCTGTGGACCAGAAATAATATGCAAAACCCTCGCCGGCATCGAGTGTAATGGAATCGTTCGGACAAATTGAAGTATCTGGCCCGATGTCGATTGTGAGATTAAAAGCCAGCACTCTGGTAGTAATAGTGTCAGTGCCTGTACATCCAAATTCATTGGTGAAATGATAGATGATATCATGGAATCCCGGACCTGCGATAGTAGGATTAAACCCTGCTCCATCCATGCCAGAACCAGTGAAAAACCCACCCGTTGGAATACCTGCAAGCATAGCCGGCGGGTCGTTCTGACAATAAACGGGCAAAAGGCCTGTGAAAGTTGTTGTGGGCGATGGATTTACTTTTATCGTCAGGGTATCGATTGAAATGCAGCCATAAAGCGATGTGCCTTCAACCTCAAAAAGTGTTGTTTGCAAAGGACTTACAGCAATCTGGCTTCCTGTCTGACCACCTGACCAAAGATAGGTGGTTGCCCCTGTTGCGGTAAGCGTAACCTGGGTTCCGCTGCAAACAAGCAACGAAGAAGCACCAATAGAAACATCCGGAATGGGACGAACAGTAATGGTTACTGATTTGGATACTGAACAAAAAGTTGGTCCGGCTCCATTGACAACAGCAACATAGGTAGTTGTTTCCAGAGGTGAAACAGTGGTTATATATCCGTTTGCTATTGGAATCCCGTTTTCATACCAGACACATTGTGATCCTCCTTGTGCTTGCAGCGTAAATGAATCTCCCAGACATATATCTGTATCTGGATTCACCGAAACTACAGGTAGCGATGTAACTGATATTGATATTGTTTTGCTGTCTGAACATCCTTGCGCAGTGATTCCGGTTGCTTTGATTGTCGCTGATTGACTCAAAATAAAATCATGGAATACACTCGATTGCCCATTCATCTGAATGGTATCAGTATCGTTCCAGACAACTTTAAAAAGAGAAGGGTCACCTACTGCGCTAACAATGAGGCGTATAGTATCGCCGGCACAAATATTTGAGGAGCCTTCAGCAATCTGTAATGCAATAACCGGATTTTCAAATACTGTAATGTAGGATGTGTCTGTTGAAGTGCATCCAAAACCGTTGATAGCCTGCACCCACAATTCATAAATACCAGGTGTATCCGGTATAAACGTAGTTTCAGTCAGTGTCTCACCATTCCACCAGAGCAAACTTTCGGCAAACATAGCTGAAGCCGTAAGATTCACAGGAGAAGACCCGGCGCAAAGTGATAAGGATGCCGGAGTGACAGTTACTTCAGGTTTATCCCAAACATATACCCACAATGAATCTGACCCAAAACACCCATTAAAATTGGTTACCTCAAGACGAATCAGCAGTGTATCGGTCAGATTGAGTTGCAAAAATGATGTTGTTGTGGGCAATAGTACGCCATTTGCAAACCACTGATAAGTGTAAACGGCACTCACAGGTCCTTCGATAAGGATTGTTTCTCCCAAACAGCCTGTTCGATCGGAACCAAGGTCAAATATCGGCGAGGGTAAAACTGTTGCTGTAAGTGAATCAGAGCCAACACATCCATTTACTGCTGTAACATTAAGCCGGATTAAACTTGTTTCTGAAAGCTCCAAAGTAAGTGTGGAACTGGTTTCGGGAAGAAGAACACCATTGGCAAACCACTCATAGCCATATCCTGAACCCGTTGGGCCGGTGACAACGATGGTTTCACCCTGACAAGCAGATAAATCAACACCCAGATCAAAAAGAGGTGAGGGCATTACCGTTACTATTAAAGTATCTGAAGCCTCACAACCATCTGAGGTCATAAGTTGAAGAATATAGGTTGTAGTATTTGTCGGACAAACAGTAATTGATGATGTGGTTTGGCCAGAGTTCCATAAATAAGTTGAGCCGGGTTCATCCGGTGCTTCAAGGGTGATGCAGGTGCCGCTACAGATAGTGATATCAAACCCCAGATCAAAATCGCATGTTGTACAAAATCCGGGATCATAGTTTATACCTGTTAAAGCACAAAGCCTGTTTTTAAGTCCTTCACGCTGTGGCCCTTCCGGTAGCATAAAAACATAATCCATCGCAACAAGCCCATTGTATTCTGTTGGATTTTGTTCTGCAGCCACCACATACGATTCAGCCAGTTCAAATAGATTGACACTGGCTTTTCCGTCCCAGCTGAGATTGATAAGTGCATTGTTCTGTCCGATACCGGAATGTGTGTTGTTTGTGCCGCCAACAATATTAATGGTAGTTATATTGGCGCCCTCAGCCTGTATAACGAGGCTGAGTGGATAATAACGCATGTCGGTTGGAATCTGCCCTGAGAAAGTAATGAGCATTGTTGTTCCGCTGACAATATGACTAACTGTTGTGGCATCGCGTATATGCATGTAATTCAGGATTTCTTCCTCGGTTGTCATCCAGATATTATCCAATCCATTTTTACCATAAGTGGAAGCGATATAATTGAAATCACTGAAAAAAGCGTTCTGTGGATAGTCTTCGATGATACGGTGTGTAAATACCGGCATCCACATATTGGCACCGTCGTTGCTGGCTGCGGCAAGCTGATTGGCCAGTTGCTGCACATTTACGCTTTCGGCAAGCTGACGATTGAGTTCCAGATCACCACCCCAGTTTGAAAATGCATTTACATTAACGCCATCATTTGGAATCACACCTGATGCACCCATGCGAAAAGTGGCACGGTAACCTTCATTAAATGCAACCGGTGTATAATCTGTAGCACCGTTTGGATTCACAAAAACCCTTGTTCTGACACCTTCGGGAGTAGTATTTTGCAACCTTCTGCGAATAAAACTCTCATTCCGTTGAATCGAATACCGCATAAAGGGAAGATCTGTAAAAGCATCTGAAGTGAATCCATGATTATATATTCCGCAGCCATTCAGGTACATCAGTTCGAGTTGCGGCCACGTCACAGTGCCATATCCATTGCCCGGCTGGTGCATATCTTCATTGTTGAACCGGCTCCACGAAAACAAGGCTGAACTCAGTTTGAAAGAAATATCATTTCCACAGCCATCAGTATAAAAAAGTCCGGGATGATTTGTGCCAGAGGTATTTATGCCAGTAAAAAAAGGAAAACCAACGGTAAAAACATCTGCAATTCCATCGTCCGTATGAAAGCTTAAAGCAAACTTTTTGTTGTAACGAAGCGGAGCCTTTTGCACCGTCACATTGGATGGAGGCTGATTGAAGCTAACCATAATGAACTGAATCCCCGGTTCAGCAGTTCCCTGAGCATGCAAAACCTTTTCTGGCAAGGGAAAAAATAACTGCATGAAAACCATTAAGGCAGTCAGTAGCTTGAGATTAAATTCCAGTTGTATGTCATAATTATATTTCATTGCTTTTTAGCACCTTTCTTTAAAAAATTAATTCAAAAACGCATAAATCATCTCGTTAAGAACCCATAGCGATCAAATTAAAACTTTTCATATGGAGCATATTTAGGCATTTTTGATGGGCTGCGTCTGTTACGGTCAACTTTTTGTTTTTTTGTTTTTGTCTTCGAAACCCTTTGCTTCTCTCTTGTTTCATTTTGACGCACTGTTGATTTTCCTGTGCTTGGTGTTTTTGATTGATAGCTTGGGGATGAGTCTTTGCGTTTTGTTCTGCTTTTGTTGTAGCGTGCATCACTTTCAGGTTTGCGGATGCCAAGCGTGATTTCGTGCGTTCCTCCCGAACGGTTGTGAATACCGCCGGCTCCCACTTCATAAGTATAATTAATGAGCATTCCGTTTTGCAGACTTGCACCGGCAGTAAGGCCAAAAAGCACAGTGCTTCGGTAGAGTACGCCAAGCCAAAGTTGCTTTTCATAAATAAATAAGCCGGAAAAGTCCGCCACAAGGGGTTGATTCAATGTCTTTCTGAGCACAAATGAAGGTTGAAATTCCCATCGATTATCGATATCAAATTTGTTTCCCGCATAAAAATCAAATGCCCTTTCAAACGTGAAAACACTTTCATAGCTACTTAGGTAAGCTTCTTTTGTACGCATCATGATTGGCATTCCAAAACCAAGGAATAGCTTATTTCGATTATAGACCAATCCAAAAGCGGTATTGTAGCTGGTATTTAACAGCCGGTCAAGATTTCTCAGAATGGGGTCATCCAAATCTGCGTTGGTTTGGTCGATGCGAATAAGGCTTTGGTATAGATGCCCTGCCAGTCCAAAGCTAAGGTATTGTTCGTGAGCAATCTGCAAGCGATAGGTGAAGCTAAGTCCGGCCTTGAGGCGATAAAATATATCCGCCTGATCACCCAAAAGCTCGCCGCCTAAGTACATGTTTTTGTAAACGCGGCGGTTGCCATTAATCCGGTAAGTTTGCGGACTACCGGGAATGGATGACCAGTCTCTGCGGTAATTCATGAAAAACTCCGACCTGTTGGAAGCGCCTGCAAAAGCCGGATTGAGTGAATAAGGGTTGACAGTATAATGCGACGAAATCGGAAACTGTTGCCCTTGGGTATCGAATGCCCAGAACATCAAAAAAACAATGAAAATATTTTTTAACCCCTTTTTCATCTTAAAATACTTAATGGGCCTTTGTAAACCGCACCGCCCGTGCCTTCAATCACATAGTAATATGTTCCTTCCGGAAGCGGATTGCCATTATAATATCCGTTCCAGTCATTCTTGTAATCATTATTCTGGTAAACCATTGCACCGCTTCTGGTATAAACAGCAACACGTGCAGGTGAAATTTTATCTAAATCCTGTATGAGCCAAACGTCGTTGTACCCGTCGCCATTGGGTGTAATAAGATTAAGAATTCCAACAACAGGCTTCACAGGATCACCGGTTTCAACGACACTGAAATTGCGCCTGTCGCTGCATCCATCAAGAAAAACGTCCACATAAAAGTTTCCCTCATTGATAACTTTGAAAGTTTCGGTTATCACTGTAGTAATCCAGAAAATGCTGTCGTAAGGACTGTTTACTCTAAAGGTTAAATTCCCTCCACGCGGCATCGTTAATGTTTGGTTGTTATTTACTGTTGTGCCATCCAGAAGCCTGAGATCAATCTGAGGCAGGGGCTTTATCTCCAGAACAGAAGTAACTGTATCCCTGCAGCCATAATTCGAAGTTACTATAAGCTCAATTTCATAAAGCCCGATAACATTGTATTCATAACCGAATGATTTTTCACCGAAAAGATTACCATCACCGGTTGACCATCTCCAATCCGTCACATTGCCAATAGCTACCGTTGATTTATCAGTGAAAAGCGTCTGTTTTCCCAGACATGGCAATGACACCTCAAAATTAGCTACCGGTATATCTGCAACTACAATGCTGTGATAAATCGTTTGCAATCCTCCGCTTTGCGTTTTCACGCGCAAACCAATAAGTTTTTCTCCCACCTCACTGAAAATCA
Organism: Bacteroidales bacterium; assembly: GCA_030683155.1. Taxonomy (GTDB): domain Bacteria; phylum Bacteroidota; class Bacteroidia; order Bacteroidales; family F082; genus JALNZU01. The sequence goes on along the minus strand of JAUXMV010000105.1, from coordinate 16,587 downwards.
ATTGAAGCGTATCACCTGATTCGTCATTAAAAAGCCCGTTACCGGTCAAATCCCACTCTACCGATACCACAGGATCATTTGATTCGATGAGGGCAATAAAAACAGTTGTGTCGCCAAAGCAAACATCATTGTACATGAAATCGATGTTTGTTGTGTAAACTACTTCAACTTGTGCCTCAGCGATGGCTTTACATCCATTCAAAGCTGTTCCTGTAACGCTGTAAAGTGTTGTCTGAACGGGACTTACTATAATTATGGGCGTAACACTTCCATTAGACCACAAATAACTTTGGGCGCCTGATGCCACCAATTGTATTTCAGTATCCGGACCAATAGTTGCCTGATCCGGAACAATCATCACTTCAGGCAATGGCAACACAGAAATATTTACGGTGTCACCGATAACAAATCCAAAATTGTCAGTTACACGCGCCCAAATTTCAATAGGTTCTTCTGCCACAATAGTAATAGATCGCGTTGTGGCGCCAGTACTCCAAAGATAAGAAGCTGATTCTGGTGCAGTGAATATTATGCTGTCGTTCAGGCAAAGTGCTGTGTCAGGCCCAAGAAAATCAAGCTTTCTGCAAAATCCGGACTCATAGATTATCCCGGGCAAAGCACAAAGCCGCTCTCTTAACAACTCCTTTAAATCTCCATCGGGCAGCATCTGCACATAATCCATGGCTACAAGTGCGTTGGCTTCAGTGACCTGAGATTCCGCAGCAACTACGGCATTTTCGGCAATCTGCGGGATATCCGGAATAGCTCTTCCATTCCACTTCATATTGATCAAAGCCCTGTTCTGAGAATATAGATATGATGAGAAATCATTGGGCTGCTGCACTACCATATTAACGATGTTCGACTCACCTTCCACAACGATACTGAGGGCATAGTATCTAAAATTATCCGGAATATTATTTCCTGAAAACGTTATTGTCAAAACGTTTTCATTGATTTCTGTATTAACTGTAATAAGCTCTTTCAACCTGAGATACTCGAACACTTCGGCTGAAGTAGCAGACCAGATATTGTTGAGACCTGCCCGGCCATAAGTGGCGGCAATCTGATTCATCTGTACTTTAAACTGATCAAAAGTGATGTCGACCCCACCAAAACCATGGTTGAAAAACGTTGCTATAAAATGATTGTTTTCATCGCATTGATTGGCAATGGACTGCACCTGCTGAAATAAATTGTTGGTAATACTTCCTCTTGAAATTTCAATGCCTGTAATAGAAGGCAAGGACTCAACCCTGAGTGGATTCTGCAACGAATTGATACCATCATGATACACAACTAAATTGTGTTGCTTGGCAAATGGAATCTGAGCAACATCATTGTTTGGAATCACGTGTACATTCATATCGTAGCCACCGGGAATGGTTCCGCTGGCAGTTTTGCGTTTGGTATAGCTTGCATTGCGGCGTACTTCGAGCTCTGAATTGCTTTGAGGTGGGTTTGTTAAACCATGGTTGACAATCCCAAACTCACCTGCCCAAAGATTGATTAGATTATCCCAATGCAGAAAGCCCGGGATATAATTGTGCACATCAACACCTGAGGCCGTAAATGAAAATTGAACGGCATCCATCTTAAATGGCTGGTTATTTTGTATGTTTCCTTCAGTAAAAAAAAGACCCGGATTTCCACTTTGTCCTTTGAAAAATGGCATGACCTGATCATGCACAGCCGGATTTCCATCATCCATATGTAGAATAAGCGCAAAAGCTTTGTTATATTTCAAAGGTGCTTTTTTCACTATTGGCGGATTGACCTGAGGTTGGGCAAAAGTTATTACAATACTGAAATCCTCAACAGCACCAATTTGTTGCTGAGAAGCAGCAAAATTGGTATAAAACATTAAAAAACCGAGGATTAAAGCAATGTCGTAAAGTCTTTTCATGCCAAATTTTATCTGTTTGAAAGCATAAAAGTAAGGAATAGGATTCAATCAAAGGCCTAAATAGAGGAAATAGACGATTTTTTTATCAGAAGATCCATTTACACTGTGCAAAAAGAAACAAAATATTAAGCATTATTCCATAAGTTTTTCCCAGGGTGCAGTCGCAAGCACATGAATTTCCGGAGCCAGTATCCCAGAAGAAGCATCCTCCGTCATTTGAATGAAAACAACCTTTTGTGTGTGTTTTATGTACTCGGAAACAAATATTTTTCGCCCGTCATCCGAAAGAAATTCCTGAGATGATTGTACAACAAAACCCGACTCTATCAGGTCATCGGCACTCGTATAATCACTTACAGCGATGAGGCCGGAAATGATTTTTTGCAGATGCGAATTTTTTGCAGAAGATGCGTTCTCTATCATTTTGATTTTGGATTGATTTATTTTTTATACACTCACAAACCCTTCAGACATAGCAATTTTGATCAGAGAAGCTGTGTTTTTTGCCCCAAGTTTTATGATCAGGTTTTTTCGGTGAGAATCGACTGTGAGCGGACTGATAAAAAGTTTGTCAGCAATTTCTTTGTTGGTCAAGCCATCAGCTATAAGCCTTAAAACCTCTATTTCCCGACGTGAAAGTGCAAGGGAATGATCTGAATGTTGCCGGAGAATACGCTTAACTTCTTCGCAGAGAAAGGTGTTTCCGGCATGTACAGTTTTTATAGCGTGTAAAATAACCTCCTTGCTGTTGTTTTTGAGCAAATAGCCTTTTGCACCGTTTTGAAGCATCGTTTCGATGTAATAGCGCTGGTTGTAGGTGGACAATGCCAGGATTTTAGCTTCAGGATTCACCTTGATGATTTCGGAACAAAGATCAAGGCCATTGCTTCCGGGCAACATAATGTCGAGCAAAATAACATCATACGTATAGCCTTTTACATGAGCCATACATTTTGAAGCGTTTGTTGCAACGTCAAGCGTAGTAATCTCATCAGATTCGGATAAAATTTTTCTAAGCCCTTCAACCATCGCAGGATGGTCCTCAACAATCAATATCCTGATCATTTTGTTTAAATTGGTAGATATTATCGAACGAAGCCATCACTTCTGTGCCTCCGCCAATTTCAGCGCTAAGGTCGAACATTCCACCAAAACTTGCAACTCTGGATTGAAGATTTCTTAAACCATTTCCTTTTTTATCTTTTATACTTTCTAGATCAAAGCCTATTCCGTTGTCAATAACCCTTATACTTAAATATTCTTCGTTTTGTATCAGCTCAACTTTTATCTCCGAAGCTTCTGCATGCCTGATAGCATTGGTGGTCATTTCCTGCACAATACGATAGATCATCAGCTCAAAACTCTTCTCAAGCCTGAAGAAATCTCCAAAGAAAGAAAAACTGATTTTCGGTTTTTCATGAGGGGAAACAGCCTGACAGAAATGTTCCAAAGCACTGCGAAGACCACAACGGATAAGTATTTCGGGCATCATATTGTGTGCAATTCTGCGAAGTTCCGTCACACTGCTGTCGATCATGTTGAGCACATGGTAAAACTGATTGGCCTGTTGCTCCTCAAAAACCTGCCGGCCAATGGCGTGATTTAAAGTAAGCTTGACGCCTGATAGCATTCCGCCCAGACCATCATGAAGGTCGCGGGCAATGCGACTGCGCTCATTTTCTTCACCTTTAATGGATGCTTGTGCCGCAAGCAAAGCCTGTTCTTGTTTTAGCCTTGAGAGTTGCTCCTCGGCCAGTGCAATTTGCTGCATGGCAATGGTCCTCTTTTTACGGTGACGACCTACCATAAGCAAGATGATTATCGAAAGCGAAATCAGCAATGTCAGGCTGATAAAAATTACCAGGTTGCGTTGGTGAATTTTTTGCTTTTGAATGATTAGCTGACTTTCTTTTTTCTGGCTTTCAAATTTTGCCTCCAAAAAATTGATGTGTTTCTGTTCATCCGCTGTAAAGATTTCATGTGCCAAATCCACATAACTGCTGAGGTATTCGTATGCCTGCCTAAAGTTTCCTGCCTCGTATTCAAGAAAGTTCAACGCATCATAAATATTTCGCTGAAGTGTACTTGCCTTCATTTCTTTGGCTGCTTTCAGGGCCTTTTGCAAGGTGTCGCGGGCCGGATCAAAACGTTCCATATAGTACAAAGTGAGTCCATATTTATACAATGCATCAACAATATCGTAGTCGAGATTGCCTGATCGCGCTACTTCAAGCGCCTCATTGTAATAATGAAGTGCCTTTTCATATTCTTCCTGTTTTGAAAATGCAAAAGCCTTGTTGTATAAGGCATCAGAAACAATTTTTTTGTTACCGCTTTGCATTGCAATTGAAATAGCAAGGTCGTATTGCATCATAGCACTATCCACTTTTCCTGACTCCAGCAAATAATTTCCATAGGCATTCAGCACCTTGCTCTTCAATGAAACATTGTGGGATTCCTGCACAAAATTGTATGCTTTCAGATTATAGTATTTAGCCTTTTCAGCATTTCCAAACACCAGATAAATGCCTCCCAGTCTGTTGCATGTTTCAGCAATCCAGTCTTTGTCGTTCAGTTCAGTAAAAATATATTCTGCCTCAAGAAGCATCATAATTGCTTTTTCAAAATCACCGTTGCGATAATACATAAGCGAATATGAAAACAAAATCCGTGCTTTAAGGAGGTCGTTTTCAGGTGGAAGCAGTCGGGATGCAATAGCATTTGAAAGGTCAAAATAGTAAACCGCGGAATCATAATCAGGTTTTTCGAGAAAAAAACTGGCGATAATGCGCAGTGCATCTCCCGTTTCAAAACTTTCGTTTCTTATAACAATCAGCCGTTTTATATCATTTACTAATATTGCCGCCCTATCATTTTGTGAGTTGCGTAAAAAAAGCATACAAGAGTCTGATTTTCTTTGGATCTCAGTCTCTGACGCCAAAGCTATGGAGACGACTAAAATAGCTGACAGAAGCATCAGAAACTTACTTTTCATAAGTGTTGGGTTTTAATAATTTTGCAGTTGTTAATAACACTTCAAAAATAAATCAATAGTCAGAAATATGAAATCCCCCTTTTCGTGGATTGTTTAATTCATTTAAATATTTATTTTTGCCCTGAATTGTTAATCATATTTTAATTACAACCTTTAATAAACCAACTTTCTTATGAGAAAAATCATTACAATTTTTGTGGCATTGCTCACAATGACAACAACGCTTAAAGCGCAGGAAAACCTTTTTAAAGAAGGTGACAAAGTAGTTAATCTGGGTATTGGACTTTTATCTGGATTTTACTCAGGCTCCTATTACACAAGCAAAACACCTCCAATCTCCATTTCTTATGAGCAAGGCATTAAGGATGGCGTCCTTGATGTTGGTTCAATAGGCGTAGGAGGATATTTAGGTTACACTTCAGCCAAGTGGGAATATCTTGGTTATGGATGGAAGATTTCCAACTTTATCATTGGAGCTCGTGGATCATTTCACTATCCTTTGGTGGATAAACTTGATACTTATGCAGGTGTTTTACTTGGCTATAATGTTGTAACCAGTAAAGAAATTGGAAACTCATTGGGTGGAAATTATAGCGGATCATCCAGTGGAGTGCTTTTTTCAGGTTATGTAGGCGGAAGATATTATTTCACCGATAAGCTTGCTGGTATGGTCGAGCTTGGCACCGGGATTGCATATTTCAATTTAGGTGTAGCATTTAAATTGTAGAATCATATTTCATACATCTTTTAAGCAGGGGTTAACCCTGCTTTTTTTTTGTGCCTGAGGGTTTGTGCAAATATGATGCAGGTTTTTTGAAAAAAAATTTGGCCACTTTGAAAAAACGTGTAATTTTGCACCCTCAAACAGAGAAACACTCCTCCTTAGCTCAGTTGGTTAGAGCATCTGACTGTTAATCAGAGGGTCGCTGGTTCAAGTCCAGCAGGGGGAGCAAAAGCAGAAAAGAGGACGATTTCGTCCTCTTTTCTGCTTTTTAAGCCTATTGTGGAAAAGCCGACCAATCGGAGTACCTTTCAGCAGAATAAGTTGGTAACCTTGCCCTATTAAAAAATAACAAAATGAGCTGGTCAGGCTTTTACCTCAACGACTGATAAAAACGAAAGTTCTTGCGAGTATACAGGAAAGTAACGACATTTGAGCGGTAGAATTAGTTTGGGTTTTACATTATTAAGGTCTTTAATTTTCTATTGAATAAATATGTTTGAGATAATAGGTAAAATCCTCTTGGGTCTGGGATTAATGTTTTCTGGAGTTCAGCTACTATCAACAGGGCTTAAACAATTGAGCAGCAGAAGCTTTCGTAAAGTTGCCGCCCGCTTTGTATCCTCCCGTTTAAAAGCTCTCCTGTTTGGACTTGGATCAGGAGTGGTAATGCAAAGCACTTCAGCTGCCTTGATGATACTGGCCAGCCTGATCACCGCCGGACTCCTCAATGTTTCTCAAGCTATCGCAATTCTAACCGGATTCAGTGTCGGCAACACAATACTGTTATTCTTTGTTACTCTTCCAATCGAAACTGCTGTGACCTTTGTAGTCGGTATAAGTGGAATAGCGCTTTATTTTTCAAAAATTGATAAATACCGGAATACCTTCCTTATCGGAATGGGGTTGGGATTGATTTTTTTCGGAATTGAAATAATGACTGCCGGAGTAAAGCCACTAAGACATGAAGAATGGTTTACTTCAGCGATGACCTTTAGTATCAGTTATCCGTTTCTTTCAATCTTTGCAGGCGCACTGCTGGGTTTCATCGCCCAATCTTCTACAGCGGTAGCACTTGTGGCAATAGGATTGGCAAAGGCAAATATCCTGACAGGCCCTCAAACTTTTCTGTTCATGTATGGCGCGGCTATCGGTTCTACACTGTTTAAAGCCATGCTTGGACAGGGTTTCCGTGGTACATCACAGCAGCTCGTCAGGTTTGTAAATATGTTCAATATATTCGGGGCTACAGTTTTTATCCTCCTATACTATATCGAGGTTTATCTTCATGTTCCTTTGGTGATGGCACTACTGAATTACATTACCCCCAATTTACAAAATCAGGCTTCTATCGTATTTCTTCTTTTCAATCTGACCTCAGCAACTTTTTTCATCATCATCAACAAACCATTGACAGGCCGGCTGGCAAGGAAGTCGCCTCCATCAGAGGAAGAAGGCCTTGCTCAACCAAAATATCTGTTGGATTTCCAACCTGAAGATCCTGATTCTGCTCTTGAATTGATCCATTTGGAGCAAAACCGTGAGTTTGAACATATAACTGCTTTGTTTTCAAGTTCACGAGAAAACTATGAAGGGCCAGACCCGGCAACACGTTATGAGGCCTTTAAAACGCTTTCACGGGAAGTAACAGATGCAATAGCAACACTTGCTTCTATGCCAATGCACCGCATGACAGCCAAAGATCATGCATACTGTCAGTCGCGGCAGACACTGCTTGTTCAAATTGCTGAAAGTGTTGCTGAAGGAGTGACAATTATCATTAATACCAGAAAAAACACTGCACTCGAAGGACTATCAACTTCCTGTATGGAGTCGTTAGACTTCTTCCTGAATCTCGCCCTTGATACTCAGAAATCAAATGACATCGAAGATATAACCATGTTCAAAAATCTTTGTTCCACAAACAGCCCTTCAATGGAACAAGTCCGTAAAATGTATGTTAACAGCGATACGTTGAATTCAGCAATTGACAAGGGAAGTATGCTTGATCTGACCATAATCACCGAAAAAATCATCTGGCTTCTTAATCGACTTATAAATATGATGCCTCTTGAAGATGAGCAATAATTTGGAGTCTGACCAATAAACGATTGCAAGTTTGGAAAAGATCAAATATCCGACATCTTTTACCGAATTTACTATTTTTCATCTGCTGAAAGGAGATTGCTAAACAGCCAAACCATTTTTGTGCTCATTGTAATATTGTTATCGCAAATGATATTGTATGCACGTCTGACATTGCAGCTCAAGACACAGATGATGCAAAAGGCAGAATCTCTTTTTCAGCTTGGTCTCTTTTGTGATTCTGGCATTGCCTATTGCCAGATTTTCCAACAGGAGATGGAAATATTCCGCAAAAAAACGCATAGTCGCTTTCGGATTATCCGGATGCTTTAAGACTGTAGCTGAGTCTTTTATTTTTGCTTAAGGGCTTGACTACAGGCGCAAAAAACTGTACTTTTGATGCTATCAACTTCCAGACAATGAGAAAGATAATTATACTTTTTTTCATCTGTGCAGCGGTTTTGAAGGCATATCCTCAGTGGACGTTACTGAGCGGCAATTTTAAGCCAAATATTTCAGTTACTGCCTTCGATTCTACTGTTATTTCAGGCGCTACATCCTTTGGCCCTTTTGATCTGACCGTTTCTTATAACAATGGGGTTTCATGGGCCGGAAGTAATCTTTTCCAATCTAATGGCATCGTACATTTAATCACAGGAGATTCTCTGATTTATGCCTCCACCCCAAATGGAGTTTACAGGTCAGCAAAAGACAATCTGAACTGGTCGGCCTACAACGAAGGTTTACCGAATGGTCAAATCAGGAAAATCTGTTTGAAAGACAGTGTTATTCTGGCAGCCGGCAATAGCAGTATTTACAAAAGACTTGCAGGCGACAATACATGGACAACACTATGTGAAAGTAGTCCCGTAGGTGGAATATATGATTTTGACTTTGACGGTAACCGGATCGTTGTGGCGGGAAACGGGATTGCAGAAAGCGTTGATATGGGTTTAAGCTGGACACTTTGGCCTCCTGCATATGTTTTTGAATGGAATGCAGTGAGCATAAAGGGAGACACAATTATTGCAGCTTCCAAGGGTGGAGTTTACAGAAAGCGCATCTCCAACGGTAATATAAGCAATGTAAGTACCGGCTTGATTGAGTTATGGACTCCTTATGGTTGGGATTATTTTGGGGAATTTGAAATGTTTCTTCGAATTGGAAATAATTTATTCCTTTGCGGTGAAACAGGTGTTTATAAATTATCTGAAAATAGCTGGTTTTGGGACCATACAGGTTTAGGTTCCTGGACATATGCCTTGGCTTTCAATAATGAGATGTTCTTTGCCGTAAAAGGATATGGTGGCATCTGGGGACGTCCAATAAATCAGCTTATAATTAATACAAACGAAATTACAGCAGACCAGTCTTCTTTTAGTCTTTATCCCAATCCAACAACTGACATTATTGCCATCGAAACAAAATGTGCAGATGGAAAGCGCATAAATCTTGCAATAATTAATCTTAATGGCCAGCAGCTATTTCAGTGCCAAATAACTGATCCAACAGCAGTTGTTGATGTCAGTGCTTTTCCAAAAGGCATTTATTTCATAAAAATTACGGATGACACAAGGGTGAAGACAGCAAAGTTTGTGAAGCAGTGAAAACCGCTTTGATATGATGAAAGCAGTTTGATTTTTGGTCCAAACAAATTGATTGTGGTTTCCAAAAAACTGGCAGGAAGATATTTCCATCCATAAGGATCTGAGCAAGAAAAATTTCAGGTTCACGGGTTGTCTCAGATTTTAAAAACCCAGTGATGACTTCACTTTCAACTACATCATAACAAGCCTGATACAGCGCATCCCCACCAGAGATTAGAAAGGCGCTATGCACATATAGCCGGTTTTTGCTGGTTTTAAAAAAAAGTTGAACTGACATTCCTTGATTTCAATTTTACTGCCATATAAATCCAGCAGGCAAGCAAGGTTGATGGTTATGTTTTTTATCTTTATGCCTTGAAAAAAAACAATTCGAAATGGGGCTTAAACACAAGGTGGAATTAGACGCAGTATTGCAGGAATATATTCGTTAGCGGTTATTGCAAGACCCCCACTCAGGGCAATTCGAGATATAAATTTATCTTTGAAATAAAAACTGATTTTATGAATGACTTAAATCGACAGATAGATACGTTTTATTCGAAAATATTAGATTTATTAAAATCTGCCCATAAGACAGTTTACCAATCAGTTAATTCGACTATGGTTCAAACTTATTATAAAATAGGTAGATTAATCGTGGATGAAGAACAGCAAGGTAAAGAAAAAGCAAAATATGGTCAGAATCTGATTAATGCATTATCTAAAAGGCTATCTGATGAGTTTGGAAAGGGATTTTCTGCAACTAACTTAAAACAAATGAGAAGTTTTTATCTGACTTACTCAAAAGGTCAGACAGTGTCTGACGAATTCAGATTAAGCTGGTCTCATTATTTAAAGCTCATGCGTATAGATGATGAGAATGAGAGAAAATTCTATGAAATTGAGTCAATTAAAAACAATTGGAGTAATAGTGAGTTGCAAAGACAACTCGATAGCGCCTTGTACACAAGATTATCATTAAGCAGAAATAAAAGTGAAGTTTTAGAATTATCTGCAAAGGGACTTGTTATTGAAAAACCAAAAGACGCAATTAAAGACCCTTTTATACTTGAATTTTTAGGACTTCCTGAAAAATCCGTTTATTCTGAAAGTGATTTAGAGCAAAAATTAATTGATAAACTTGAACATTTCTTATTGGAATTAGGAACCGGTTTTACTTTTGTTGCCAGACAGAAAAGAATATCGTTTGATGACAAGCATTTCCGCATTGACTTAGTTTTCTACAATAGGATTTTAAAGTCATTTGTTCTTATAGACTTGAAAATTGGAGAATTAAAACATCAGGACATAGGACAAATGCAAATGTATGTGAATTACTATGACCGGGAAATTCGACTAAAAGACGAAAATAAAACAATAGGTCTAATACTGTGTCAGAACAAAAGCGAATCAGTTGTACAATATACGCTTCCTGAGAATAATGAGCAGATTTTTGCAAGTAAATATCAAACAGTCTTACCAAGTAAGGAAAAATTGAAAGAACTGATTGAGAATAAGGAATGAGAAAGCAACAAACTGCTAACAAATAGACCTCTGAGCGATCTGTTCCGGCAAGCCTGAAACCAAGCAATGAGTTCCCGAATTTTCTGGATTGACCTATATCCCCACCAGAGTCCAGAGAGGCGTTATGTACTTTTTTATGGTTTCTGATGGTTTTAAGAAAGAATTGAACTGACTTTCCTTGATTTCGATTTCAATGCCATAAAAATCAAGCAGGCCTGGAAGGTTGATGGGTATGTTTGTTATCTTTATGCCTTGAAGAAAAATAATTCCATGAAAATGGGATGTAAACACAAAGTGAAAATGGATGCAGTAGTGCGGGTATTTGCTCGTTGGCTGCAAGCCTGAGAAACCGCTACGACACCAAATTATGATATGACAAAAATAAAAAATAATAATCAGAAGCCTGTATTGATAGGACTTGCTTTAACAATAGTTGTAATTGTAGGATTGATTACAGGAGCGATTGGAATAAATCGTATTGAGAACTATAATAATCCATATATTTTTGGATTTATTTTTGGTGGAATTGGGCTTCTCTTAGGAATTTATCTTACTAATAAACTAAAGAAAGTTATTGCGGTAAACCGAGAGATTGAGAAAAGTTTTTGGATTCCTAGAATGTTTATTTCCATTGGACTTATTGGGTTTTCTATAGTAATTGGTTCACTGATTAACCAAAGTATTTCAACGCTTGATAAATGTGATAGTTTTGAATTAAATGATAAATACAGAAAGGAATATCGTTCTCGAAGTCCTGAAATAAATTCTTTGATTTTTACAATAAAAGGTAAATCACAAAGATTGATTTGTAGTCGCAATTTTTGGTATAAGACAGCTATAGGACAAGAAGTCGAATTGTGTTTTTATCGCAGTCTGATTGGATTTGATTATATAATTATTGCAGATGATAAGAAATAAATGGAGATTGGCATTTTGGATTTGCTTAATTATCTTGCTTATGATAAGCGGATTTAGCATTTATAGTATTATTGACCAAGGTATTACTATAACCTACATGAGAGATGGATATGAAAACACAGAAAATGACTTGAATTCATTTATTTTAATCACAAATGCAAAAGATTTTAAAAAAGAGTCGATTAGAGAAAATTTGAAATCACATAGATTCTATGACATGATGGATTTCACAAAAGATTCGATTGGATTAGAAAGAGTGATTCTTATATTTGAAAATGACACATTAAAGAGAATTGAAAAACAATGGTAAATAAAGGCCAGCAGCCAAAATCGTGTATAAAACATTGGGGTTTAAGTGGTTAAATCAAGCATTCTGCCCCGCATCGGCGTTTGTGTCGGCAGACAGGGACGAAGCCTGCAATCCCCAACATTTCATATATGTAACCGTTAAACAAGTAGTTTTACAGTCTGACAAATAAACACAATCCACCTATATTTCACAGTAATTACTATTTTCGTGTGCTAAGATTCAATACATATGCATCGAAATCCGCTTTTTGTGCTCACGGCAGCAGTCTTTTGGCAAATAATTTTGTTTGCATCTCTGCGTGCGCAACCCAATGCACAATTGATGCAAAAGGCAGATTCTCTCTATCAGCTTGGAATGTATAGTGATGCTGCCAATGTTTACAACGATATTTTCCAGAAGGAGAAAGAATATTCCCGCGAAACCGGAATCATCGCTTTCAGGCTGGGCAGGTGCTATGAATACACGGGCAGACTGGACGAAGCTGAATCTTTTTATGGGAAATCTGCAGCTATTTTCAGCGAACTTGAGTTATGGGAGAATCATTTCGTAGCCCAATCGAAACTGGCCGATATCGCTGACGAAAAAGGTAACTATTCAAAGGCCATTGCGATCAGCGAAAAGGCAGTGAGCCATTTTGAGGCGCAGAACGACAGCCTCCTGATGGCGCGCAATCTGAATGATCTGGCGCTGTATCATTACCATGCGGGAGATATTCAAAAATCGATAGATATCTACACAAAAGCCATCGAGATAGTCAGCGACAAGGATGACCCGCTGAAAGCCATTGTGTATAATCAATTGGGAAATATTTGGGCCGACGACCTGAAGAATGAGGAAAAAGCCCTTGAATATTACCATATAAGTCTACAGCTGAAACAGAAATCTGCCAGCCTGAAATCATTGACTGCAGCCTACAACAATATTGGCATTTCTCACAAAAACCTTGGCAACGCTGACAGCGCCATGTATTACTATAATCAGGCTTTGTACCATGCCGAGATCAGCAACGATCCTTCCGCGGCTTGTAATCCACTAATTAATATTGCCAATCTGTACAAAAATCAAAACAATTTTGTTGAGGCCATCAAAACCTATAATAAAGTGTCGGAGCTGAAAGACTTTATGAGCGTGCAACAACGAATAACTTTGCATACGAGCCTGGGAATATTATACAACAAAAAGGAAGATTTCAAAAAGGCCCTCGAGCAGATACTCATCGCAGAAAACCTCTTGCAGGAAACGAACAATCTGATTGACCTGTCCGATCTGCTGAGCCAAAAAGCCTTTGCATACAATGGCCTCAAAGAGTTTGACAAAGCATATCAAATTCAGGTTCAGCACACAACAATTAATGACAGTATTCAAAAACGTGAGCGAGTACAGCAGGTGGCAGACCTGATGCTTAAGTTTGAGACAGTCGAAAAGGACAAATCCATTTTAGAGCAGCAGCAAATCATCAAACAAAAACAGCTTGACATACAAAAGCGCAACAACTGGCTCATTCTAACGATTGGCGTCATTTTGCTTGTTTCAGGTTTGATGTTTTCTCTGTTCAAGCGAAAGGAAGCCTTGGTGAGGGAAGCAAATCTGGAGCTAAAACTGGCCGAACAAAAGGAATTAACGCGACTTCAAAACGAACGTTTGCGCATTTCAAGAGAGCTGCATGATAATATCGGCTCCTACCTTACCCTCATCAGTGCATCGCTCGAGCATCTGTCGGAAACAGAACAAAATACATTTCAGCAAAAAGTTCCCTCCTTGCGCAATGTCATTTCTACCGGCATGCGTGAGTTAAGGCGAACGGTTTGGATGCTCAATAAATCAGCTGTTTCGGTAGATGAACTGGCACTTCAGTTAAGAGATTTTTTTAAGCCATTGAATCAGAGCGGTATAAAAATTTCGGTGCAGACCTCCGGAAATACAGACCAAACCATAAGCGATATTCAAAGCACGCATCTGTTCAGAATTATTCAGGAAAGCGTTAATAATGCCTGCAAATATGCCGCTTGCAGCAAGATCAATGTAAAGATTGAAGCTGACGAAAATAAGAGGCTTCATTTTTCAATTTCCGATGATGGCAAAGGGTTTGATGAATCAACAGTAGGGGAAGGCTTTGGGCTGACCAATCTGAAATCACGTATGGATGAACTGAAAGGGGAGCTGAAAATATCCTCTTCATCTGAAACGGGAACAGTTATCCTTGGGGTTTTTAATATTTAAATAAGGCTCAGATTTTTAGGAAGCACCTTCAAGTGAATAGAAATTTACCTGCTGTAAGTTACTGAGAATAGAAAAGCCAGAAAGTCTTTGAATTATCAATCACATTCATAATAGTTTGCGAACTTTGCTAAAAACATTTTCGATGCCAATACACATAGCCATAGCAGAAGATAACAGTTTTGCGCTTCAGGCGCTGAAAGACAGGTTGACAAAATATCCTGAATTAGTCATTAAATATACTGCTGAGAATGGCAGGGAGTTGTTGAAAAAGATAAAGTCAAAATCCAACATCGACCTTGTGCTAATGGATCTTCAGATGCCCGAAATGGACGGAGTGACGGCAACAGCGGAAATAAAGAAAAACTACCCACACATTAAAGTGCTCATACTTACCATGTTTGATGATGAAGAGAATTTGTTCAATGCAATCATGGCAGGCGCTTCAGGATACATTCTAAAAGAGGATGACTCCACACAAATTCATGAAGCCATCATGGATACCCTTACCGGCGGAGCGGCAATGAGTCCGACAATTGCTTTGAAAACACTCAAACTCATCCGGCAACCTTTCGCTGCTGACCAACAGGAAAAGCGTGATTTCGGACTTACAATCCGCGAATTAGAACTTTTGACGCAACTCAAAAACGGACTTACCTACGATGAAATAGCTTCCAATCTGCAGATCAGTTACCATACAGTGCGCAAACACATCGAAAACATCTACCGCAAGTTGCAGGTAAACAACAAAGTTGAAGCAATAAACAAAGCCTCCGACAATCGACTTACCTGACGTTGGTAAAGCTAAACCGTTAAGAGTGAAGTCGCAATAAAACTGATTTCAAGCCTTATACGGTTTGAAATGAATCCAATACTTTCGCAGACCCATCAAAATACGCAGAACTGCGTATGGATTTAACCTATCTGCCGCTTTAGATTTGCGAAAAAATTAAATCATGAAAAAGATACTTTTACTTTGCTCAGCAGTTTTACTTTGGGCCGGAATGCAGGCTCAGATCACTGATAAAGATGTGGTCAGCCATGGATCTTTTAAAACCAAGCAATTCAAGAATGCACCCAAACGCATTTTCATCAACAGCTTTAATGTTTACTTCCAGGTATTTGGAAGTGCGCGGGCATCAACCACAGGGGGAGAAATGCTTGGCACACTCAGGGGAAATACCAATGTGGCAATGGGCGTATTTCTCGATGGCGTCGACAGTAAAGATTTTCTGGAAATCACTACAAATGCCTACAACGACTATGTTGAAAAATTAAAAAACATGGGTTACGAAATAATTTCTGCCGATGAAGCCGAAAAAGCAAGTGCATTCAATGGCTGGGTGAAGAAAGAAGGTGGCGAATTGAACAGCGCTCAATCCGTTGGTTTCGTTAAAGTTACACCAGAGAGATATACCTATTTCATTAAAAGAGAAACACAAAAGGGTAAAGAAAAGAAGGGAATTTTTGCCAATACGGGCGTCCTGTCAAAGGATTTGAATGATGCCGTAATAGCAGATGTGAACATGACCTTCTACTTTGTGGAGATGAAAACCTTCAGCAATGAGTTTTTAGGCTATTCTCAGGTTAGCGGAAAACCGAATTTCCATTTTGCACGACTACTTGGCGATGTTAATAATCAAGTTTTATCGGGTGTTAATTATGCATTCGGAAAAAACCTTACAGCAACCGAAGCAGCAATTAATACCACACTGAAAAAGGGCGTCTGGAGTTCTGAGCCTGTTTTTGATAAAGACACCAAATTCAGGGAGAGTGCGGCGGCAGCAAGTAAACCAATACCAAATTACGCGACTGTTGTTTTTGTAAACCATAATAACATGAGTGCATCGCATTATCTAACTTGCAATCCTGATTTATTCAGAAATGAAACTTCACGTATGCTGAAAGAATTCCTTGATATTAGTCTGAATCGTCTGAAGGAAAATATTGATTAGTTTTTTTATTGAACTTTACAATCAGATAAGACTGCTTTATCGACAGTCTTTTTTATCAACCAACAATTGTACTGTAAATAAATATGCTTCTTTGGCAAAAGTAAATGCCATGAAGCATATTTTTTTTTGGTTTTCTGAAATTATTCTTCATTTGAACTACAGATGGGTTTTCAGTTATCATTGGGTGTAACTTTAATTTTTCGTTTATGTTTTCAAAAACCATCATTTCATTGTAACCAATTCATGAATCTTTTATCTTTGATGGGCATAGAATTATTGTTAACCAATTAAATAACAACAGTCAGGTTATTGCCATCACAAGAAGGATTAAAAGATGATACAAGTCAGAAATTTGAATTTTACCTATCAG